>NZ_OBMO01000017.1 GCF_900217905.1 Alloalcanivorax xenomutans | reverse complement strand
CCCAAAGTACGACGCCACATGACGCTGGGAGGGCTCACCCCCAACGCCTATGCGGCTACTTTACAGTCCGTGTCTACTTAAATGGGGCCAGTCCAGTGATCCGCAATTCAGGAGGCCGCGCTCAAAACCTGGGTGCGGCATCTTTGTCCTGAAAAACGCCGCGGTTCAATTTGGCATCTGCTGATACGCAAACGGCTATTGCGAAACCGCAATCTGTTTTGACTTTCGCTGTTCACTATTCACTGTTAACTATTAACTGCTTTCCCGAGGGTTTATGGCTGAGCAACCACACCGCTACCTGGCCCTGTGCCGGCCCGGGTTTGAGTCGGATCTGGCGGCGGAGCTGTCGGATCGGGCCGCTGATCTGGGCGCCGCCGGTTATCCGCAGGCGCAACCGGATAGCGGCTGCGTGTTCTGGGAGAACCTGCAAGGGGATCCGGCGCCGATTCTGGAGAGCGGGCTGATTTTCGCCCGGACCTTCTATCCGCTGGTGGCGGCGTTCGACGATCTGCCGGAGCGGGACCGCATTGGCGCCTTGTGGCCGGAATTGAAACGCAACGGCCCTTACACGGAGCTGTATCTGGAACACGCGGACACTAATGACCGCCGTGAACTGGCCGGTTTCCTGCGTGGCTTCCGCAAGGCCCTGGAGCCGCGTCTGCGCAGGGAAGGGTTGCTGCGCTCACATGCCGGTCAGCGTTTACACCTTTATTTCGACGATTCCCGCCACGGCCATATCGGTGTCAGCCCGGCCCGGCTGCCATTGCCGGAAGGGGGAATTCAGCGGCTGCGACTGGCGCCGGAGGCGCCGAGCCGGTCGGCGTTGAAACTGGAGGAGGCGATGCTGCGTTTCCTCGGTCGCGGCCGGCCGGAGGGGCTGCACACGGCGGTGGACCTGGGCGCCGCTCCCGGCGGTTGGAGCTGGCAGCTGGCGCGTTTGGGTATCAAGGTCACCGGCATCGATCATGGCCGTCTTGATACCCGCCTGCTGGAGGAATACCCGGTACGGCACGTTTCCGCCGACGCCTTCACCTGGCGCCCGGAGCGGCCGGTGGACCTGGTGGTCTGCGATGTGGTGGACAAGCCGGCGCGCACGCAATCGCTGATGCTGAAATGGCTCACCCAGGGCTGGGCCCGGACGGCGTTGTTCAATCTGAAATTGCCGATGGCGCGCCGTTATCGTGAGTCGCGGGTGCTGTTGGAACGGTTGGCGGAAGGCCTGGAAAAACAAGGATTGGCCGCGCGCATCAACGCCGCCCATCTGTACTACGATCGCGAGGAAATCACCGTCTGGGTGGATACCCGTGCCCCCTGAGCGCGGTCCGGCCCCGGCATACGTGCTGCTGACCCTGGCCGGGCTCTATTTTCTGCAAGGTCTGCCCTCCGGGTTGCTGGCCAAGGCGGTGCCGGCGCTGGCCCGGGAAGCGGGACTGTCCACGCAATGGATTGGTCTGCTGGCTCTGGCGGCGTTGCCCTGGGCGCTGAAGTTTCTGTGGGCGCCCTGGGTGGATCCGGGGGCCGGTGCCCGCGCCGGCCACCGCCTGCGCTGGGTGGCGTGGGCACAGCTGCTGGTGATGGCACTGTTGCTGGTGCTGTCGTTGTTGGAGCGCCCGCTTTGGTTTGGCGAGGCGTTTCCGGTTCTGCTTTTGATCCTGTTCCTGATCAATCTGGCCAGTGCCACCCAGGACGTGGCCGCCGATGGCCTGGCGGTACGCTGGCTCAGGGGCGACCTGCGTGGCCTTGGTAATGGCATCCAGGTGTCCGGCTACAAGATCGGGTTGATTCTCAGCGGTGGTCTTTTTCTGATCGCCAACGACCTGATCGGCTGGCGCGGCTCGTTGTGGTTGCTGACCGTGATGATTGGCGTGCTGTTGATTGGAATCTTGCGTTTCCCTGAACCGGCGGAGGCCGCGGCGCCGTTTCCACGGCGGCGTGGGGTGCTGTGGTGGTGGCAGCGGTCACGTGACTTCTGGTGGCGGCCGGGGCTGCTGCTCTGGGCGGTGATCCTGCTCGGTTACAAGGTCGGTGACGGGTTTGGTAGCCGCATGATCAAGCCCTATCTGGTGGATCAGGGCTGGACGCTTGCCGCCGTCGGACGGCTCGACCTGGTGGCCTCGCTGGTGGGACTGCTCAGTGCCTTGCTGGCCGGCGTGCTGATGCGCCGCTGGCATTATCGACGGGCCCTGGTGGGGCTGGGTCTGTGGCAGGGGCTCGCGTTCGTGGGCTGGTGGTGGGTGGCTCGGAGCGATGCCGGCGTGCCGACGATATGGGCGGTTTCCCTGTTCGAGCAGGCGGCGGACGGTGCCTCCACGGTGGCCTTGTTCGTGGTGATGATGGCCTATTGCCGGTCCGGCTCGGAAGGGGGGGATTACACGCTGCAAGCGTCGTTGCAACTGATGGCGGTGGGATTGTTCACGCTGGCCAGCGGGTTCAGCGCCGGTTACTTCGGCTATGCCGGCCATTTCCTGCTGGCGGCGCTGCTGGGCTGCGCGGTGGCCTTGCTGGCGCTGGCCTGGCGACCACCGCTTGGGCCCGGCGTGACGGGGCGTTATACTGGCGCGCCCGATCACTCCTGAATCTCCGCGGAAATACCATGTCCGACGCCATTGACGCCCAGCACCACCTCGACGCCACCGGTCTGCTATGCCCGGAGCCGGTGATGTTGCTGCACAGCAAAGTGCGTGACATGGCGCCGGGAGAGGTGCTGGAAGTCCGCGCCACTGATCCCTCCACCGAACGGGATATCCCCAAGTTCTGCCAGTTCCTGGGCCACACTCTGTTGGCCCGGCGGCAGGACGGCGAGCTGTTCCTTTATTGGATCGAGAAAAAGCGCTGAGAGTGCTCGTACGCAACATGCCAATCGCGGCCACGTGAAGTGGCGGCGATTTCCCTCGGAAGGAACTACGAAGTCGCTGTAACAGCAGGGCGCCGGGCGGCTTGCCTTGCAAGCGAATATCCTGCCGCAATCCCTTCGCTTGCAAGGCAAGCTCCTACAGCGGCCTTGTGCCGATTCTGATTATCCTGCCTGGCAAGAAAAACTCCATTCTGAGTATGTGGGTATTGCCATTTCCAAACGCCATTCCTCTCCGAATTTTTCCTTCATTTCAATGAATTTTTTGTTGTCCTTTGTTGAAAATGAGACCCTCATGACAACGAATAACCTCATAAAAAATAGTGCTTTGCGCGATTCAGCGGGTCCAGTTCCGATTTCATGACATTGCACTTGTTTTCTCTTTCTTGCCCTGGCTAGATGCTGTCATCGATTGTTCAGACGAATCGGTTAGAACAATAACCGTGACACCGGGAAGACGGTGAAGCTCGGGATACAAACAGCTTATTACGCCAAGCATAACGTCAAATAAGTAACGCCAGATAAGGGACCATGGTTCCGGTTTGATGCCGGACGGGAATCGTCGTGCCACGGCGCGGCCAAGTGCACTATCAAGGATGGAGAAGGAACATGGCGGGTGATACCGGCAATACGTTGAAAACACGCTACGTACCCATCGAGCGGATCTCCTTCATCGACATGAAGGAGATGTACGGACTCTACGAAAAGTACTACCAGAACGTGTCCCTGGAGGTCTTCGTCAAGGATATGTCGGAGAAGAGCGGCGTCTTCATGGTGCGCCGGACCCTGGATCAGCAGGTGGTGGGCTTCTCGACACTGAAAACCGTGCCGATGAACGTCAGGGGGCGGGCGGCCACCGGGGTCTTCAGTGGTGACACCATCCTCGAGAAACAATACTGGGGGGATCGCTCCCTGCAGACCGCTTTCCTGCGTTGGATGGTGCGGGAAAAAATGAAACGCCCGACCAGGATGTTGGTGTGGCTGCTGATCTCCAAGGGCTACAAGACTTACTTGCTGCTGGCCAATAACTTCAAACGGTATTATCCCCATCCCGATGGCGAGCATCAGGATCTGGCGGAATACGTCGACCACTATTGCGAGCGGCTCTATTCCGGCAGCTATTGCTCCGAGCGCAAGCTGCTGGACTTCGGCGAAAACTACTCCGCGCTCAAGGGCGCGGTGGCGCCGATTTCCCAGGACATGCGCGACGGCAACGTCAAGATCCGCTTCTTCGAGGAGCGTAACCCGACCTGGGAACGGGGCACCGAACTGCCCTGTGTGGGTGTCTTTGATCGCGGCACGGTGCAGGCCTATCTGGCCAAACTGTGGCGCAAGCGGCCGCGCCGCCTGCGTCTGGCCGTCCGTCCGGCAGCGTACGAATAAGGAGAGGGTATGCTCAGCCAACGGCTATTGCATCTGGGGGTGCTGCCCGCCGGACGGCGTTTCCGCACCGGCCTCTCCCATCTGGAGCACACCCAGCGCTTTCGTCATCGCCAGTTGATGCGGCAAGTGGCGGCGTCGCCGGCGGGGCGGGAGCAAGGGATCGGTGAGAACTGGTCCTGGGAGCGTTTCGCCGAACGGTTGCCGGTTACCGGCTACGAAGACTGGCGCGCCCGGGTGGAGCAGGGCCGGCGCGACGGTGTCAACCCACTGATCGCCTCACCCACCGCCCGTTACCAGCCAACCAGTGGTTCCACCTCGGCGATCAAATGGATTCCTTACAGCCGCGCCTTTCTCGGCGAACTGGACGGCGCCATCGGCCCCTGGCTGGCGGACCTTTATCAGCGTTATCCGAAGCTGCGGCACGGCCGGCATTATTGGTCGCTGTCCTGGATGCCCACCGCGCTGCGAGAGTCCCTCGGCGAGGAACTGAATGACGACCTGGCGTTGATGTCCTGGGGCAAGCGGTTGATCGCCGGCGCCACCCAGAGCGTGCCGTCCACGGTGGCTCTGGCCCGCACCTCCGACGATTCCCTGTTCGCCACCCTGGCTTACCTGGTCGCCGACCGCCGCCTGAGTCTGCTGTCGGTGTGGAGTCCCACCTTCGGTATCGGCCTGCTGGAAGGTCTGGCCAAGTGGCGCGAGGAACTGGCGGAAGTGTTGAACCAGGGGGACTGGGGATTGCGGCGAGCGGCGATGGCGGAGTCCGGGTGTCCGCGTTGTCCCCGTGCGGCCGCCCTGCTCAGGGCTTGGGATGGTGAGCTGGCGGCGGATTTTTTCCGTGTCCTGTGGCCGGCGCTGGCGTTGGTCAGCGCCTGGGATACCGCCGCGTCCGAACCTTGGGCACGGCGCCTGCAATCGCTGTTGCCGCACGCGGAGTTCCAGGGCAAGGGATTGTGGGCCACCGAAGGGGTGGTGACCTTTCCCTGTCAGGGCCGTTACCCGCTGGCGTATCGCAGCCACGTGTATGAGTTCCAGGATCCGGATGACGGTGCCATCTATGCCCCCTGGGAGCTGGAAGCCGGGCAGCGGGTGATGCCGTTGCTGAGTACCGGCAGCGGCTTGCTGCGCTACCGGCTCAATGACCTGGTGGAAGTGACCGAACATTGGCGCACGGTGCCTTGCCTGCGTTTCCTGGGGCGGCGTGGCACCGTCGATCTGGTTGGCGAGAAGATGACCGGCGAGGCAGTCAACGACGCGTTCGCGCGGGCGCCATTGCCACCCGGCGTGACGCCGGTGGGCGTGGTGGCCTGTGATGATGCCGGTGACGGGAAACCCGGTTATCTGGCGCTGCTGGAAGGCTCGCCGCAAACGCCGGTGGCACCGCTGGCCGAGCATCTGGAGCAGGCCCTCGGCGGCCATTTCCATTATCGTCTCGCGCGCAATCTGCACCAGCTGGCGCCGCTGCGGTGTGTGGTGCTGGCGGACATGCGCGAACGTTATCTGGGCCATTGCCGGGACCAGGGCATGATCGAGGGCAACATCAAGATCGAGTCCCTGCGTGCCTGGCCGGGAACCGCGCCGGCTTTCCTCGCGCCATCGGCATCGCCGGTTTCAGTCTGAGGAGGGGCCATGCGTATCCGAAGAGCCACCAGTCAGGACAACCCGGCGATCTTGGCGTTGCTGGAAAACACGCCGCAGCCGGGGGCGATGTCATTGACGTTTGAACGGCGCCCGGATTATTTCCGCGGGGCCGCCATCACCTGTGAAGAACCGGAAGTCTGGGTGGCGGAGACTGACGGGCCCTCGCCGGAGCTGGGCGCCGTGTACAACGTGGGCCGTCGCCGCGTATGGGTGAATGGCGATTGCGTGCCAATCCGCTATGCGCATGATCTGCGTATCGCGCCCCGGCATCAGGGCAGCCGCTTGTTGTTTCGCCTGTTCCGCACTTTGAAAACCACTCTGCACGAAGCGGAGTGGATGCAGACGGTGATCCTGCGCGATAACGGAGTATCACGGAATACCGTGGCCAGCGGCCGCGCCGGGCTGCCTGGCTATTATCCCTTTGGCACCATCGAGACCAGCGTGATCCATACCCGCCCGGGCCGCTTTCGGGCGCCGGCGGGGCTCACCGTGCGCGCCATGACCGGGGCGGATCGCGGCGCGCTGCTGGCGTTGCTGGAACGGGAAGGGCCGCGCAAGCAGTTTTTCCCCCGGCTGGACCTGAGTGAGCTGTACTCCTCTCCTTATTTTCATGGCCTGAGCCTGGGCGACTGGGTCGGCGTCTGGCAGGGGACGACACTGAAGGGGGTCCTGGGGAGCTGGAACCAGAGCGATATCAAGCAGACGCGGGTAAATGGCTATCGCGGCGCTCTGGAATGGCTGCGGCCGTTGCTTAATGCCACCCGCCCGTTGCATGGCGGTTTGCGGTTGCCGGCGCCGGGCGAGTGTTTGTCGTTTGTCACGCTGCACACCCTGGTGACCGAGAACAACGACCCGCAATGGCTGGCGCCGCTACTGGAGCACGCCGTGCACGCCCATCATCGCGATCACGGCGCGGTGGTGTGCGGCTTCTTCACGCAGGACCCGTTGCGCGACGCGGTGCGCGGCTTTCGCCGCCGTACTCTGTTCAGCGACCATTATCTGGTCAGTTATGGTGAAGACCCGCGTCCGCGATTGCAGCCGGACCGGATCCCTTACGTGGAAGTGGCCCGGCTATGACGGCGGCGGATAAGGATTATATCGGCATGTGGTATCGGGCACGGCGCCGCTGCGGCATCGACGATGCCATCCACTTCGCGGTGATCGATCCGGAGGGCGCTGGTGAGCGGCGCTATTCGATTCCCCATCGACATCACGATGGCATCGGCGGATTGCTGGTGTTGCTGCGGCAATGGGGAGTACCGTTGCCGCCGGTGCCACACAGCCGTCAGAGTTCGCCTCCTCCCTGGTGGCAATGGCTGCGGGCACCGGGGGCGCCGCCCGGACAGCCGCTTCCCTGGCGCCGTCTGCGTGGCCCCGAACCCCACGGCCAGGTGGAAACCACGTGTTTCGACCCCGAAGCCACGGCGGCGATCATGGCGCGGGCGAAGCAGGAGCACGGTTCGTTGAACAGTTTATTGCTGCATCGTCTGCATCGGGCGGTGGGCGAAACGCTGTTGGAGACGCCGTCCACCGGCAGTTGGTTATATCCGGTGAATATGCGCGGCGCGGTGAGCCGCCCCCGGGATGACATGAACCTGTCCAGTGGTTTTTATGTGCCGGTGGCGCCGGAGCAATCGGTGGCGGTGTTGTACGCCGCTTTGCGCGAGGGGCTGCGCCAGCAGCAGCACTGGCGTTTCTGGCACCTGGCGCATGTGGGCCGCTGGGTTGGTGAGCGCGGGGTGGATTGGTTATGCCGGCGTATGCTCGAGGGGCCCGGTCATCTCGGCTCGTTCAGCAACCTGGGGGTTTGGCGGCTCGATCTCGGTGCCGCCGGCTTTTCCGATTCCGCTTGTCTGGCGGTATGCGGGCCGGGCAGCCCCAATCATCCGGTCGCCAATGGCGCCATTATCGTCAACGGCCGGTTGACTCTGTCGCTGCGGGTGGACGCCTCATTGATGGCGGGGCGCCTGGCCACGCGAAAATGCCTGAATCTGTGGCGCCACTTTCTGTTGGAAGAGGACGCTTGATACCGGCTCTTATCCTGCATTCTCATCACCGGCCGGCGCTGCATTCTTGCGCCGCCCGGCGAACCATCCCGTCACATCGTCCATCACCATATAGAGCGTCGGGATCAGTACCAGCGTGATCAAAGTGGCGAAGACGATGCCGAAGGACAGTGATACCGCCATCGGTTTCACCACCTGTGCCTGCAGGCTGTATTCCAGGAACACGATCGGCACCAGCCCCAGAAAGGTGGTCAGCGACGTCAGGATGATCGGCCGGAACCGGGCCCGCGCCGCCTTGATCGCGGCTTCCACCAGAGGCTCGCCATCGCGGCGGTAGCGATTGACGAAATCCACCAGAATCAGACTGTCGTTCACCACCACCCCGGCCAGGGCGACGATGCCGAACATGGACAGCAGACTGAAGGGCATGCCCAGCACCAGGTGGCCGACCGCCGCGCCGATGGTGCCGAACGGAATCACCGACATGATCATCAGCGGCTGCACATAGGACTTCAACGGGATCGCCATCAGCGCATAAATCAGGAACAGGGCCAGGCCGGTGCCATAGAGCAGATCGACCATCATCTTTTCCTGATCCCGGGTGGCGCCGGTGACACGATAACTGACGCCGGGATGATGGCTGAGAATGTCCGGCAACTGGTGCTCGATCAGATCCTTGGTGATGCGGCCGGGTTCGGCCACGGCTTTGTCCACCCGGGCGGTGATGCTGATCGAACGCTGACGATCGAAGCGGCGGATGGTGGCCGGGCTGCTGCCCATGTCCAGATCGGCCACGGCGGAGAAGGGCACGGCCTGACCGTCGCCGGTGCGAATGCGCATGTCTTCCAGATAACCCTCGGACCGTCGCTCCGCTCTGGGATAGCGAACCATGACTTTCACTTCGTCCTGGCCTCGCTGGATGCGTTGCACTTCCTCGCCGTAGAACGCCTGGCGCACCTGCCGTGCCAGATCCCGCTGGCTCAGCCCGAGCAGCTCCGCTTCCGGTTTGATCCTGAGCTGGATTTCACGCACGCCGCTGTCATGGGAATTACGCAGGTCGTAAACGCCGTTGTAGTCCCGCAATCGTTGTTCCAGTTCGGCGCTGGCTGCCTCCAGATGGGCCTGATTCTGGCCAACCAGTTCCAGTGAGATATCGTTGTCGTCGGGGCCGCCCTCGCCACCTATGTGGAAAGTCCGGGCCCCGGGAATGCGGCCGACTTTCTCCCGCCAGCGCCGTGACAGCTCCGGCACCGACACCAGACTGTTCTCGCTCTTTACCAATTCCACCACGATGCCGCCGGTGGTGTCGCTTTCGGTCCAGGCCAGCTGGGTGCGCACCAGTGGCTCATTCAGTCCCAATTCCTGCTGGAGTTCCTGGTCCACTTCGGTGAGCGCTTTGCCGATGGTGTCCAGGTTGGTCTGGGTCACGTAGGCCGGCGTGCCTTTGTTCATTTCCAGTTCCACCTGAACGAAGTCGCCGCTCAGGTCGGGAATGAACACCACCCGCAACAGTCCGCCGACAATCAGGCCCACGGCCAGAATCAGCACGGAAAGGGCGCCGGCCAGTGCCAGATAACGATGACGCAGGATGCGCCGCAGCAGGGGCAGGTAGGTGTTGTCGACGAAACGGAACAGGCCGTCGGAGAAGCGCCGCTGGAAGCGGATCATCCGATTCGGTTTTGAGGTTTCCGCGGGAGCGTCGCGCATGTGCGCCAAATGGGCGGGCAGAATCAGTTTTGATTCGATCAGCGAATAGAACAGACAGATCACCACCACACCGCCAATGGAGGCGAAAAACTGCCCCCAGATACCGGAGACCAGCAGAATCGGCAGGAACGCGGCCATGGTGGTGAGCACGCCGAAGGTGGCGGGGCCGGCCACATCGAGCACACCCAGCACCACGTTGTTGGTGGAGTGGCCATCCCGTTGAATCCGGGTATAGGCGGATTCGCCGATAATGATGGCGTCGTCGACGACGATACCGAGCACCACCAGAAAGGCGAACAAACTGATCAGATTGATGGTGATGCCGAACAGCGGCAGCGTGAACAGGGTGCCGAGGAAGGCGGTGAGCAGCCCGGCCATGACCCAGAACGCCAGTTTCAGACGCAGGAACAACGACAGGATCAGGAACACCAGCACCGCGCCCATCAACAGGTTTTCCGACATCATGTTGAGCCGGCCTTCCAGGTAGTAGGACACGTCGATCATCCAGTTTACCTGGACACCGTCGGGCAGACTTTCCTGCATCCGGTCCACGTAGTCGCGGACTTCCCGGGAAAGCGCCAGCGCGTCCTGTTCGCCCAGGGCCAGTACACGGATGCCCACGGCGGGGCGGCCGTTGTGGGTCAGGTAGTAGTTATCCTCGACGAAACCGTCGCGGATATCAGCGATGTCGCGGAGCAGTAGCCGGCTGCCGTCCGGGTTGGTGCGCACCACGATATCCTCGAAATCCCGGCCCACGTAGGCCTGGCCCACGGTGCGCACCAGTATATCGCCGCCGGCGGCCTGGATGCGGCCGCCGGGCAAATCCAGGGAGGAGCGGCCCACGGCGTCCGCCACTTCGGTCAGCGTCAGGCCGTAATTGCGCAGGGTTTCCTCGCTGACCTCGATGCCGATCTCATAGGGGCGGTCGCCGATCAGTTCGGTTTTGGTCACCGAGGGCAGGGCGGTGATGTCATCGCGCACCCGCCGCGCCACTTCCTTGAGGGTGCGGTCGTCCACGTCGACGCTGGACACCGCCACCCAGATCACCTCGGTGCTCCAGACGTTGCGCTGGTATACCGGCCGCTCGGTCTCCGCCGGGAAAGAGGTGATCGAATCCACCCGCATCTTGATGTTGTCCATCACCTCGCGGATGTCGTAATCCGGAGCCACCTCCACTTGCACCGAACCGTTGCCTTCACTGGCGATGGAGACGATTTCCCTGATCCCTTCGAGGTCCTGGATCGCTTCCTCGATCTTGATCAGCACACCCTGTTCCACATCCGTGGGCGTGGCCCCCAGGTAGGGCACCGTGATGGTGACGTAGTTGGTCTCCACCTGCGGCTGGATTTCCTTGGTGATGGTGAACGCGGTGATGGCGCCACCAATGATCAGGATCGCCATCAACAGGTTGGCGGCCACCGGGTTGTGGGTGAACCAGGCGATCAGACCGGTGTAAGCGTTCAGCCGTGGCGCACCGGATTGCTGGTGATCCGCATCAGGGGGTGACGACATGCGAGGCTCCCTGATCGTCAGCGGACTCGGCGCCACCGTGTTCCCCCGGTGCCGTCATCGGTGCCGGGGCGGATGGCTCGCTGTCGTCCTGGTCCGCGTCCAGATCCCGGATTTTCAAGGCCATGCCCTGTATCGGTGTCTGAATCGCGGTGATCACCGCGCGGTCGCCGGGTCGAAACACGTCGTTGGTGTAGACCTGCTCCGGCGTACTGCGTACCACCTGGACCCGGCGTATGGCGAGCTTGTCGTCGCTGTCCGCCACATAGACCTGGTCGCCGTTACGCAAGGCGACTCGTGGCAACACCACCAGTCCCTCGGCTGAGCGGCCCTGGATACGGGCGCTGACAAAGGTGCCAATGGGCAGTGGCGGCTGCTCGTCGCCGCCTTCGAGATCGTACGGATCCTGTACCCGGGCCACCGCGTAGATCAGCCGGGTGCGCTCATCGACCACCCCTTCGGTACGGACGATTTCGCCGCGCCAGGTTACCGTTTCGCCGCCGATCCGCGCTTGCAGGGTCACTTGGGGCAGCGAGGGCGGCCGATAGCCCGGGCGAGGCAGATCAACGAAGGCGCTGTCCTGCTGGGATAACGGCAGCCGTATTTCCGCCTCCTTGACGCTGAAGGCAGTACCGAGTGGATTGCCGGCGGCCACGAACTGCCCCAGATCCACACTGCGCTCTTTGACCAGGCCGTCGTAGGGGAGATGGATGCGAGTCCGCTCCAGGTCCCGTTGCGCCTGTTGAACCAGGGCCTGCTGTGACTGGATCGCGGCCTGGGTCTGTTCCGCTTCCGATTGCCGCTGCTCCAGATCCGATTTCGATATGTTCTTGCGCTGATAAAGATTCTCGAACCGGTCCAGCTGTTGGCGGGCCAGGCGATGCGCCGCCCGCAGCCGTTTTAATTCCGCCTGCGCCTGGGCAAGGGTGTTGCGATAATTGCTGGGGTCGATTTCGATCAGCACCTGATCGGCCTGAAACAAACCGCCGGCGACGAACTCATCGGCGATGCGGATGACCTTGCCGGACACCTCCGCCACCAGTTGGGTTTCGATGCGCGGTTGCACGGTCCCCTGGGAGCGCAGCTGAAACTGGCTGTGGGCGGTTTCGATCGGCAGCACATCGACGATTTCCGCCATCGCCGGCCGCTCCTCCACCTCCGGTTGCGGGCGCATGGCCGCCAGTATGGCCACCACGGCCACGGCGCCGAGCACCATGGCGGCGGCGATCAATACGAGAGTGGTTTTTTTCATAAAAGTCCGATTAGACGCGTATCAATCCGTTGATGATTCCCTTGCCACACCGGCGCCCTGGCATTGTGTTCAAGCACGGGTCCGTTCAATAAAACTGACAGACTAGCATTCCTGTTTTGCGCGGATATGACCGCCTGGCCCGGACGTCTCGCCAGTAAGCCACATGCTGGGTGTCACCGGTCTGACAGCCGGGAGAGTAAGCGGGTGTAGGAAAACTACAGGGTGGCGCAGGGGTCGTAAAGCACGTTCAACCGGCGAGGGCCACCGGTGGCCGGCGGAGCCGGCCACGGGGGCATCGGCGGTCCACCTGTCGCGGCGGACCGGGGAGCGATGTCGGCGTCAGTAACGGGCCGCCAGCATGGCGATGGCGGCCAGGGCTTCGGGGTCGTGTTCCTTGAGCCGGTTGGCGATGCCATGCTGGAAGAAATAGCGGAACCCTTCCTGTTGTTCGGCGGCGACCAGACTGGCGTCGCCGGGCAATACCGGTGTCTGTGTCACCGCCGCCTCGTCCGCCACCATGGCCTGGGGGGTACCGTCACCCTGCACGCGCCAGCTCACCACTTCCATCAACGACAGTGTCTCGAATTCGTCCTGGGAGAACACCGCGTGGGTGCCGATGGTGTCGGGAATTTCCTGGCAGCTGTGGTCGCCTGGTTTGCCGAAAAAACGAAGCGCCGCATCCAACTCCTGCACCTTGTGTTCCGGTGCGTCACGGAACAGGTAGTCGCTGTCGGGCAGGCGATAACCTTCCCAGCGGCCATTGAGTGGATCGGACAAAGCACTGGCGGTGACCAGATCGCGCAGCCAGGGCACCAGCGCCTGAGTGGTGCCGTCCTCGAGACGGGCCCAGGCGAGAATTTTCAGAGAAAACAGGGTGTCGGGATGTTGATCGTTGGCATAGAGCAGCTCCATGCCGTCGTACTCCGGAGAGAGTCTGAGAATGGACGGCTTGCCGGAGCGCCGTCTCGGGGTGAAGGGGATGACGTTACTGCCGCGTGGATCCTGCCGGTTAGCCCGAACCATAAGCGCCTCCGCCCAAGAGAACCATGGAATACCCCTGCGTCGGCACCGATCCCGTGGCGGATCGTCCTCGCACGGGCTATTCCAGACTCTACGATTTTCACACTAGACGGTTGCGGGCGGAGGCGCAAGTCAGGCGGCGTGGTCCAGAGACTGATCGCCGTTACCGGCACGGGCGGCCAGCGGTTGCCGCAGACGCCAGCGCAGGCGGATACCGAGTAAAATGGCGGCGCAGGTGAGCCCGGCCACCAGACCGATCCAGAAGCCGCTGGGGCCCATGGCCGGCACCAGCAGGTCGGTGAGGGCGAGCGCATAGCCCAGCGGCAGGCCGATCCCCCAGTAAGCGAGCAAGGTCATTACCATCGGCCAGGCGGTGTCCTCGAAACCGCGCAGGCAGCCGTTGGCCACCACCTGAATGGCGTCGGAGATCTGGTAAAGCGCGGCGAACAGCAACAGATGAGAGGCCAGGGCGATGACTTCCGGGTTGCGGGTATAGATCCAGGGAACCCAGTGCCGGATCAGCACCAGCAGGACCGCGGCGGCAACGCCGACCAGGCTGACCATGCGTATCGCGCTGCCCACCGCCAGATTCAAGTCATCGCGGTTGTGGCGGCCGCGAGCGTGGCCCACCCGCACCGTGGCGGCCAGGGAAAAACTGAGCGGCACCATGAAAATCAGCGAGGTGAAGTTGAGCGCGATCTGATGACCGGCGACGATTTCCGGCCCCAGGCTGCTGATCAGCAGGGCGATCACGGCGAAAATACTGACCTCGAAAAAGATCGATAACCCCACGGGCAGCCCCAGCCGCAGCATGTAAGCGAGACTGGCGAATTCCAGATGGCGCCGCCGCAGATTCAGACGTGCCGGCTGATAGACCGGATGGCGGCGGATGTACAGCCCCATCATCAGCGCCATGGACCACATCACCACGCTGGTGGCCCAGCCGCAGCCGACGCCGCCCATGGCCGGGAAGCCCAGTTTGCCGTAGATCAGGACGTAGTTGGTGGGAATATTGATCAGCAGACCGATGATGCTGATCCACAACACCGGACGGGTGTGGCGCATGGCTTCCGTGTAGCTGCGCATGGCCAGCATCAAGGCGGCGCCGGGCATGCCCCAACTGAGACCTTCCAGGTAACCCTGCACCAGAGGCAGCATGGCCGGGTCCACGTCCATGGCGTGCAGCACCGGTGACATGCTGCGCAAGGCCACGGCGGCGAACAGCCCCAATCCCAGCCCCAGCCACAGCGCCTGCTGGGCCAGCGGGTTGACCCGATGGTAAGCTTCGCCCCCCAGATGGCGGGATAAAATCGGTGTGGCGCTGGTCAGTACCCCGGTCATGAAAAGGAACAGCGGCACCCAGATGCTGGCACCCACCGCCACCGCGGCCAGATGCTCGGCACCCACGCGACCGGCCATCATGGTATCGACGAAGCCGTTGGCGGTTTGCGCCAACTGGCCACCCAGAATCGGCAGGGCGAGAGCGAGTTGAGCAGCGTATTCCTTACGGCGAATGGACATGATGCGGATCGGGAGCAGAGGCACGGGGCGGCTACCATACCGCAAAGCGCCCCAGGGATGTACCGCTCCCGAACCCTGGAAGAACTGTTTCGCGATACCTTTTACCGGCGCTATCACACCGTGCTGGAGGGGGGCGCCGAGGAGCCTGTTTATTTACCGGGCGAAGATGGAACGGGCACACCCCACCGTATTGTTTATACCCGTGACTATTTCCGCAGCGCCCTGCACGAGGTGGCGCATTGGTGCGTGGCCGGCCGCCACCGCCGCACCCTGGAGGATTACGGCTACTGGTACGCGCCGGATGGCCGCGATGCCACTCAGCAAAGCCTGTTTGCCCGGGTGGAGGAATCGCCACAGGCGCTTGAAGCCTTGTTCTGTGCCGCCTGCGGCCATGATTTCCGTGTCTCCATGGACAACCTCGATGGTGACGAAGCCGCCCGGCGGCTGGAGACCGCTTTCGCGGAGCAGGTGTACCGCCGGGCCCGGCGCTATCTCAAGGAGGGCCTGCCCGCGCGTCCGCTGGCCTGGTGTCAGGCTTTGGCGGATTGTTTCAATACCGGTTGGAATGGCGGCGCGGAAAGTCTGGATCGGATCTTTATCTTTCCCGCCGGTGTGACGGACTAAATCCGCCACGGCTTACAACTGATCGCCACGAAAGCTTACAGCCACCGCCGTGATGCCGGGTTAGGGTTCGTTCACCGGCTTCCGGCGTTTTCTGGAGCGCAGCTTCCAACTGCGCACCACCGCCACACGCCAGAAGACTTTCACCGCCCCATAGGAAAGCAGCCCCGCCACCAGGGCCACGATCAGTGAGCCGATCCACAGGGGAACCAGCTGCTGCAGGAACCAGGCGGTGGTGATGCCTTCGCCGTGATGGGGAGGAAGACCCATCAGCCAGGCACCGATACGATAGTTGAAATAGAACACTGGAACATAGGTGAGCGGATTGGACAGCCAGACCAGCATCATCGACAGCGGCAGGTTGCAGTGGAAACGTACCGCCAGGAAGGCCGCCAGGCCCATCTGCATGGGAATGGGCAACAGTCCGGTAAACACACCGATGAAGGCGGCGCCGGCCAGGGAATGCCGATTTATGTGCCACAGGTTCGGATCCGACAGGATTTCACCAAGGAACTTCAGGGAACGATGTCCGCGAAGTTTCTCGGGGGAGGGCAGATATTTTCGGAATAACCGTTTCGGCATGGAAAGTCGAGAATCCGGTTCCAGGTGCGCGCATTATGCCGATGTGGGACGGTCGCGCCTAGTGCGCGTGAGTCCCGCCGTTCCGGCAGTGTAGAACAGGTAAGCTGAATGGAAGCTGTCAACATCAGAGGGTTGGCGGCGGGAGGCAAGGATGCCCTGGGGGCGTATGGCCGCGGCGATGATCGTGGCGGTGTGGTACGGCCTGCTATGGCCGGTGGCGGTGGGATTGGTGCTGGCGCTGCTGGCCCGGCGCCGGGGTGGGTCCGCTGGGGACTGGTTGTGGCCGGCGCTGGCTTACCTTTACGCCGTCGCGACGCTGCAACTGGCGCTGGAGGGCCGTTTGCCGGAACACCTCAACGGTGAGGAACTGGTGTTCGTCGGGCGGGTGGCGTCGTTACCGGAGACCCGCGGCGGCGTGCATTACGGGGAGGCCGGCATCAACCAGGTCGCGCGTCTGGAAGGCCGGGTCAGCGCGCCGCCGGGTCGTTGGCCGGGACGGCATCGGCTGCGGGTGAGTTACTGGAATCCCGACCCGCCGCTGCGCGCCGGCGAATGGATACGGGCACGGCTGCGTCCGCATGTGCCTCGCGGCACCTATAACGAAGCCGGCTTCGATGCGGAACGTTATTTCTTGGCCGAGGGCATCGACGCCCGCGCCACGGTGAGGGCCGTGGAGGCGCGCTGGGGAGGCGGCGGCCTGCCGGGCTGGCGGCAGGCAATCAGCGACCGGATCGCCGGTCATTTGGCGATCAGCCCTTATGGCGCGGCGGTAATACCGGCTTTGGTGGTGGCGGATCGCCGGGGCTTGCCGGCGCCGGTGTGGGACTTGTTCCGGGATACCGGCACGGCGCACTTGCTGGCCATCTCCGGACTGCATCTGACCCTGGTGAGCGGCATGGTCTGGTGGCTGGGCAGGGTTTTGTTCGGCCCCCTTTGCCAGTGGTTGTGCGGCCCGTTACGGCGGCTCCCGCTGGCGCTGCTGGCCTGGCCTCCGGCGGTGGCGGCGGCCTGGGGGTATGCGGCGCTTGCCGGATTCAGCCTGCCCACCCAGCGCGCGGCCTTGATGATCTCGGTGTTGGCCCTGGCGGTATGTCGCCGCCGCCCACGGCCACCGCTGGAGATCCTCGCCCTGGCTTTGTGCGTGGTGTTGTTGCGGGATCCGCTGGCGGCGTTGTCGGCCAGTCTGTGGCTGTCGTTCGGCGCGGTATTGGCGATCCTGCTGATAGTGCGGACGGGAGGGCCCTGGTTGTGGATCGGCCTGCCATTGATGATGGCGGTGATCAGCGCGGTGTTGTTTGACAGCTGGCACTGGACGTCGCCGGTGGCCAACGCCGTGCTGGTGCCTTTGTTCAGCCTGTTGATCGTGCCGCTGGCCTTGGCTGGCGCTTTATTGGATTGGCCGGCGCTGTCATTGGCGGCCGCCACCGGGGTGGAAGGGGCGGTGGCGCTGATGACGGTGCTGGCGCGGTTCATGCCGGGGACGCCGCCGCTGTTGACGGGGATGGCCGCGGCGGCGTTGTTGCTGGCGGTGGCGCTGGCGACGCTGAGAGCCTGGCCCTGGCCGCGCCGCATGCTGCCGTTGCTGATGGTGCCCTGGTTGTGGCCGCAGAGTAGCGCGCCCCCGCCCGGACAATTGCGCATGACGGTATTCGATGTGGGGCAGGGGCAGGCGGTGGCCCTGCGCACCCATGAGCACCTGGTCCTGTACGACACCGGCCCGGCCTGGCCCGGCGGTTCCGCCGGTTCCAGTGTGCTGGAGCCGTGGTTGCGCCGCCAGCGGTTGCGGCCATCGATCACCGTTGTCAGCCATGGCGATCTGGATCACGCCGGTGGCTTGAGGGACCTGCGTGAGCCGGGCTTGCTGCTGTCCGGCGAGCCGGACCGTAGCGCCGGCGCGGCGCCTTGCCAGGCCGGGCAGAGCTGGATCCTGGATGGTGTGACCTTTCGTTTTTTGTGGCCTCGCGATCGGGCCTGGCAAGGGAATGACGCCAGTTGTGTCCTGTGGGTGGAGGCCGGCCCTCACCGCGTGCTGCTGACCGGTGATATCACCCATCAGGTGGAGTACCGGCTATTGAATCAGGTGGCGCCGGTAACCGTTCTGGTGCTGTCCCATCATGGCAGTGGCACCGGCACGTCGCGGGCCTGGGTGTCGCGATTACAACCCCGTTGGGCGGTAGCCTCGGCCGGTTACGCTAACCGCTTCGGCCACCCGGCGCCAGCGGTCCTGGAGCGCCTGGAAGCGGCAGGCGTCACGGTTCTGCGCACCGACCGGGCCGGCATGATTGAGTTTCAATTGGGGGCCACCGATAATGCCGCGCCTATAACAAGGTGGCGTGACGATCACGGCCGGCCCTGGCATGGGCCCGGCGGTTTCTGGTAAGGGGGTTACCGGATTGGCCTGATGTCACGGCGCGCCACCGCAACTGAGCAAGGGGATAATAACGTGCAGGAATTGGTGCAGTCCGGGGGCTGGATGATGCTCCCGATCCTGATCTGTTCGGTGGTGGCGCTGGCCATCGTGGCGGAACGATTCTGGACTTTGCGTCCGTCCCGGCTGGCGCCGGCGGGCACCCTGGCGGAAGTACAGGGGTGGTTGAAGAAAGGGCAATTGTCCGATGAGCGGCTGGAAACCTTGAGATCGCAGTCCGCCCTCGGTGTGATTCTGGCGGCCGGGCTGGCCAACGCCCGCCATGGCCGTGAGATCATGAAGGAGAGCATTCAGGAGGCGGCCACCGGGGTGGTCCACGACCTGGAGAAGTATCTGGCGACGCTGGGCTCGGTCGCCGCCATCACGCCCTTGCTGGGCCTGCTTGGCACGGTGGTGGGTATGATCGACGTATTCGCCGCGATCATGATTCACGGCACCGGCGACGCGGCCCAGCTCGCCGGTGGTATTTCCCAGGCCCTGCTCACCACTGCCGGCGGCCTGGTGGTGGCGATTCCGGCGATTTTCTTCCACCGCTTCTTTGTGCGCCGGGTGGAGGAGATTACCGTCGGGCTGGAACAAAACGCGGTGCATCTGGTCGATCTGGTCCACGGTGACCGCGAGCCGGAGCAGGGGCAAGGAGCGAAGTCGTGAAATTCCCACGGCCCCGGCAGGAAGAAATCAGCGTCAACCTGACGCCGTTGATCGATGTGGTGTTCCTGCTGTTGATCTTTTTCATGGTCTCCACCACGTTCACCCGCGAAACGCAGTTATCGCTGACTCTGCCGGAAGCGCAGGGCACACCGCCGGAACAGGCGCCCCAGGCAGTGGAGATTCTGGTGTCGTCGGCGGGTGAGTATGTGATCAACGGCGAAAAACTGATCGATAACAGCGACGCCGGCCTGCGCTCCGCACTGTTGCGGCTGGGCCAGGACAAAACCGAGTGGCCCATGCTGATCACCGCCGACGCCTACGCCAGCTATCAGGCGGTGGTGACGGTGATGGACGTGGCGGGCCAGCTAGGCTTTGATAAGCTGTCGCTCACTACACGTGAAGCCGCTGAAGAGGGCCAATGAGCCAACAATCGGAAAGTGCCTGGCAAACGTATAAACGGCTGCTGGGCTATGTAAAACCTCACTGGTTGCTGTTACTCGCCAGTTTTCTCGGCTATGCCATCTATGCCGGCACCCAGGCCGCCGCCGCGCAACTGGCCGGCTACCTGGGTGAAACCGTGGTCGACCCGCAACCTCACCGGGTACTGGTGGTCTCCGTGGCGCCGCTGCTCATCGCCCTGGCTCAAGGGGTCGGGCAGTTCCTGGGCAGCTACACGCTGGCCTGGGTGGCCCAGGAAATCGTCTATTTCATGCGTAATGAAGTGTTTGGTCATGTGCTGCGGCTGCCTCAGTCGGAGTACAACAACAACGCTTCCGGCCGCATCATGTCCAAGATCATCTTTGATGCCCAGCAAGTGACCAGCGCCGGCACCGACGCGGTGATGGTGATTTTCCGGGAAGGGTTGACGGTGATCGGATTGATGGCGTTCCTGTTCTATCAAAACTGGAAGCTGACGCTGATTCTGCTGGTGGTGGCGCCAGTGATCGGCCTGGTGGTGAATGTCACCAGCAAACGGTTCCGCCATATCAGCCGCCGTATTCAGTCGTCCATGGGCAACATCACCCAGTTCCTCGGTGAAGCCATCGAGGGCAATCAGGCGGTGAAGATCTTCGGTGGGCAGAAGCTGGAAGGGGACCGCTTCCACAGTGTCAGCCGCCGGTTCGCGCGCCAGAACACCAAGCTCAATGCCAGTAAGATCGCTTCCACGGTGATCGTGCAGCTGTTCGTGGCGGTGGGTATTGGCGCCATCACTTATTTGTATATCACGATGATGGGCGAGCAGCTTACCGTGGGCGGTTTCCTGTCCTATATCGCCGCCGCCGGCATGGTGCAGAAGCCGCTCAAGCAGCTTACCGACGTCAACGTCAAGATTCAGCGCGGCGTGACCGGCGCCGCCTCCTTGTTTGAATTGATGGACCGTCCGGTGGAGCGGGACCTGGGACAATTGACGCTGCCGCGCACCGAAGGCAACGTGGAATTCCGTGATGTCACCTTCGGCTATGACCCGAATCAGCCGGTGCTGCGTAATCTCAGTTTCTCCATTCGCAGTGGTGAAACGGTGGCGCTGATTGGCCGCTCCGGCGCCGGCAAGAGCACCATTTCCGCCATGCTGCCCCGGTTCTTCGATCCCGACCAGGGTTCGGTGCTGCTGGATGGCGTGCCGCTACCGGATTACCGGCTGGCGGATCTGCGCCACCAGATCGCCATGGTGAGCCAGAAAGTGGTGCTGTTTAACGACACCGTGCGCAACAACATCGCCTACGGCGAGATGCGCGATGCCGACGCAGCGGCGGTGGAGCAGGCGGCCCGTAACGCCTATGCCTGGGATTTCATTCAGGGCCTGGACAAGGGCCTGGACACCATGGTCGGCCAGGACGGCGCTCAGCTTTCCGGTGGCCAGCGCCAGCGCGTGGCCATCGCCCGGGCGTTGCTCAAGGACGCTCCGATTCTGATTCTGGATGAGGCCACCAGCGCGCTGGACACGGAGTCGGAGCACCATATCCAGAAGGCGCTGGAACGTCTGATGGAAGGCCGCACCACGCTGGTGATCGCGCACCGTCTGTCCACTATCGAGAAAGCGGACCGTATTCTGGTGCTGGATCAGGGCCAGTTGATTGAACAGGGCACCCACGCCGAGCTGTTGGAAAAGAATGGACTCTACACTCAACTCTACAAGATGGATTTCGCCGACGACGTTAATGACTGATTTCGCCCGCCGTGTGGAGCGGGGCTGGTATCAAGGCAGCCCCTGGCTGACGCCCCTGCGCCCTTTGGGCTGGCTGGTGGGGCGGGTGGCGGGGCGCCGTTTGGCCGCTTTCCGGCGGCAGCGGACCGCGCCGCCGATGCCGGTGCTGGTGGTCGGCAATATCACCGTCGGCGGTACCGGAAAAACCCCGCTGGTGGTGGCTCTGGCCCAGCGCGCCAGCGAGCGTGGCCTCAGCGTGGTGGTGATCTCCCGGGGCTACGGCGGCAAGGCTGGCCGATACCCGATGACCGTGACGCCCGCCAGCGACCCGGCGGTGGTCGGCGATGAACCCCTGTTGATCGTGCGCCGGGCCGGAGTGCCGGTGGTGCTGGATCCACGCCGCGACCGTGCCTTGAACTATGTGGTGCGTGAGCTGGCACCGGACCTGGTGATCAGTGACGATGGCCTGCAGCATTATGCCTTGCCCCGTTCCGCCGAAATCGTCGTGATCGACGCCCGCCGGGGGCTCGGCAATGGCCGCTGCCTGCCCGCCGGCCCCTTGCGCGAGCCGGCCAGCCGTCTTGAACAGGTGGACTTTCTGGTGGCCAACGGCGGCGTCTGGCCAGGGGCCGTCACCATGCATCTCAAACCCGGTAAACTGACTCGTCTGAGCGATGGCCTGACCCTGGACGGGGAAGCGTTCCGGGAGCGCTTTGGCGCCGTGCACGGCGTTGCCGGTATTGGCCATCCGGAGCGTTTTTTTCGTTCCCTGGCGGTACTGGGGCTGGCGGTGACGCCGCATGCGTTTGCCGATCACCATGCTTTTAAACCCGAGGATCTGGCGTTCGCCGATGGTCGCCCGGTGGTGATGACCGAGAAAGACGCGGTGAAATGCCAGGGCTTCGACAATACCCGACTATGGATGCTGCCGGTGCGGGCCGCCTTGCCGGAAACGATACTGGACGCCATGATCGACCGCGCATTGAATCCGGATTCGGCGCCGTCCGCAGCGGCGCTGGAATCCGTCGAGAAGGAGAGAGAATGAGTTTTTCCGTGGTGGTGCCGGCCCGCTATGCGTCAGCGCGTCTGCCGGGCAAGGCGTTGGCGGATCTGGCCGGTAAGCCGATGGTGTTGCGGGTGGCCGAACGTTGCCTGCTCAGCGCCGCCGGGCAGGTGTGGGTGGCCACCGATGATCAGCGCATCGCCGATGCCGTGGGCGAACGCTGTCCGGTGGTGATGACGCGGCCGGACCATCCCTCCGGTACCGACCGTTTACAGGAAGTGGTGACGCAACTGGGTCTCGCCGACGACGACATCATCGTCAATGTGCAGGGGGACGAGCCTCTGATCCCGCCGGAGGTAATCAACCAGGTGGCGGAGAATCTGGCCGCTAATCCGGATTGCCAGATGGCCACGCTATGCGAGCCGATCACCACGGCAGCGGATCTGTTCAGCCATGATATCTGCAAGGTGGTATTCGATAACCGGGGGCGGGCGCTGTATTTTTCACGGGCGCCGATACCCTGGGATCGCACCGCGTTCGCCCAGGATCGGGAACAGCTTGGTGACGGGGAATGGTGGCGGCACATTGGTATCTATGCCTATCGCGTCGGCTTCCTGCACCAGTTCGTCAACTGGCCGCCGGCGCCGCTGGAGAAACTGGAATCCCTGGAGCAATTGCGGGCCCTGGCCAATGGCGCGGCGATTCATGTGGCGCCGGCCTGCAAGGACGTGCCCGGTGGCGTGGACACGTCGGAGGATCTGGAGCGTATGCGGGCTTTGCTGCGGGGAGGGATGCATGACTGACGCCAACAAGCCGGCGGTATTGTTCGTTTGCCTGGGTAACATTTGCCGTTCGCCCACCGCCGAGGCGGTATTCCGGCAGCGGGTGGCCGCGGCGGGACTGAACGGCCGGCTGGAGATCGACAGCGCCGGCACCGGAGACTGGCACATCGGCCGTGCCCCGGACCGCCGTGCCGCCGCTGCCGCTGCCCGGCGCGGTTACGTCATGGATGAACTGCGCGCCCGCCAGATCACGGTGGATGACTTTCACCGTTTCGACCTCATCCTGTGCATGGACCACAGCAACTTCCACGATGTTTCCGAACTGGCGCCGGCCCGCGGCCGCGCACGGGTGGCCCGTTTCCTGGAAGTGCTGGGTGAGGGCGAACCGGAAGAAGTGCCGGACCCTTATTACGGTGGTGAAGACGGCTTCGATCAGGTGCTGGATCTGGTGGAACGGGCCAGCGAGCTGTGGCTGGAACAGTTGCGGGCATCGCTGTGATCGACACCGATGTGGATCTGAGCACGGCCAATACCCTGGCCCTGCCGGCCCGCGCCGAGCGGCTGGCCCGCCCGGCCGATGTGGATGAGCTGGCCCGGGTATTGACCGGGCGCGGGGCGGACCCGCTGTTCGTACTCGGCGGTGGCAGCAACCTGGTGCTGACCGGGGACTTGCCCGGCCTGACGGTGATGCCGGTTTTCGATGAGGTAAGCTACCGGCAGGTGGATGAGGGCCTGGCCCAGGTGCGGGTTGGCGCGGGCGTGGTCTGGGACCGGTTGGTGGCGGACACCGTCGCCGCCGGCTGGCAGGGGCTGGAGAATCTCTCCCTGATTCCCGGCAACGTCGGCGCGGCGCCATTCCAGAACATCGGTGCCTACGGCGTGGAACTGGCGGACGTGGTATCGACGGTGGAAGCGGTGTCGGTGGACGACGGCAGCAACATCAGCTTCGATGCCGATCAGTGCGAATTCGCCTACCGGGACAGCCTGTTCAAGAGCCGCTGCCGGGGTGAATTCATTATTACCCACCTGACATTGAATCTGCGTCGTGGCAGCGACTGCCGATTGGACTCTTTTCGATTGGGCTATGGCGGGCTGGCGGAGCGACTGGAAGGCGGCGGGCCAGTGACCCCGGCACGGGTGCGCGAAGCCGTCATCGCGTTGCGCCAAAGCAAGCTGCCGGACCCGGCGAAGCTGCCCAATGCGGGCAGTTTCTTCAAGAATCCGGTGGTCTCGCTGACCCACTACCAGCGGTTGTTGGAGCGCTATCCGGATCTGGTTTCTTTCCCCGTGACCGAAGGCCGGAAACTGGCGGCGGGTTGGCTGATCGAGCGCAGCGGCTGGAAGGGCCGGCGTCTCGGCCCGGTGGGCATGCACGATCAGCAGGCACTGGTACTGGTGAATCATGGCGGCGCCACCGCCGTGGACGTCCTGGCGCTGGCGACGGCGGTGCGGGAAGACGTGCGGCAATGCTTCGGCGTGGAACTGGAGCAGGAGCCGGTGTTGATGCCGGGAGCCATTGGTGTCCCGTAATTTCAGGAGAGTCTGACGCTCTGGCTTGTGAATTTCTGCAATGCCATATCGGCAGGTGCTGGGAACACTAATTCAGAAAGGGCCACGAAGCCACTGTGGGAGCTTGCCTGCAAGCGAATGGGCTTCCGGGCTCCAAGATTCGCTTGCAGGCAAGCTCCCACAGTGGCTTCGTAGCCAGGGTCACCGCCGTCCATGGCGGTCATAAAAAAGCCCTCGCCGGTAACCCGGCGAGGGCTTTTTCATGCCTGAAGGATCAGGGCATCAGGCGCCGGTGTCGGCGTCCTTGGTACTGTCCGCCGCGGCGGCCGCCTGCTGTTGTTGCTGGCGGCGGCGCAGGCGCGGGTCATTGCTGGCCCGGCCTTGCGGAGCGGCGGCCGGCGCTTGGGGCGCGACTTCGGGGCCGCTGCCTTTGGCATCGCTCGCCAGTGCCGGCTGTTCCGGGTTGACCGCCGGCTTCGCCGCTTCCACCGGTTTGCTGTCTGCCTCCGGCTTGGCGTCGCCGCTGGGGGACGTTTCGGCCTTCGCTTCCGCCTTCGGCTCGGCTACCGGTTTTTCTTTCGGTTCTGCTTTCGGTTCAGCCGCCGGAGTCTCCGGTTTCGGCTGCTCGGCCGGGGCCGGCTTGCTGGCCTCGGCTTTTTCCGCTGCTTTCTCCGCGGTCTTCGCTGGAGCGGGGGCGCGCTCAACCGCCGGTTGCGGTGTTTCCGTCGCCGGCTTTTCCTCTACCGGTTTGGCAACCTGTTCCGGCTGCGTGGCCGGACCGCCGTTGGTTTTTTCCGGCTCGGGCGCTTGAGGCTTGGTCTCGGCCTGGGCCGCGGCCTGGCGGTTACGCTGGCGCGGATCGTTGCCGGCACGCCGTACCGGTTGCTCTTCCGCTTCGGCGGAGGCCGCCGGTTTCTCGTCCCGGGCCGGTGCTTCGGCGGCGGGCTTCGGTGCTTCCCGCTTGCTTTCCTGTTCCGGCTGTTGTGGCTTGCTCACCGGCTTGTCGTGCTGCTGCCGGGAATGATCGTTTTGTTGCTTCGCTGATTGTTGCTCCGCCGGAGCGTCTTTGGCATCGCCATCCCGGGCAGATTTGGCCTGAGCCGGTTTGGCCTGGACCGGTGCCTGCTCGGCTTGTGCATTGCCTTCGCCGCTTTCCTGGGCCGGAACCAGCTTGGCCTTGGGCGGACGGCTGTCGCCGCGTTCCTGATCGCGTCCCGGCGTATTGTCCTCGCTGGTCATCAGCGGCGGTTGAACCGGAGCGCCGCCCTTGCCGGTGTCCTGCTTGTTGTCCGCCTGGGGCTCGCCCCGGCCGGCGTTTTGCGGGCGCTGATCATTGCGGCGCTGGTCATTGTCCCGTTGCGCGGCGGCCTTGCCGCCATCGTTGCGGGACTCGTCCTTGCGTTGCTGAGTGTCGCCACTCTTTTGCTGTTCAGCGTTTTGCTGCGGAGCGTCCTGTTGCTGAGCTTTGCGATCGTCCTGGCTCTTGCGCGGCCGTTCACGCTCGCGCAGCGGACGATCATCCTTGGCGTCCTGACGGCGGTTGGCTTTAGGGCCTTCGCCGCGGCGTTCCTGACGGCCCTGGTTCTCGTTGGCCTTGGCATCGCTGGACTTGGCGTCGCTGGATTTATTGTCCGTGCTCTTGTTGTCCGAGGACCGGTCGCCACCACGGTTGCGACCACGGCGATTATTGCCGCCGGCGTTGTCACCGTCGCGGCCATCCGCCTTGTTGCGGTTGCGATTCTGGTTGCCACGGTTACCACGACGGTTATCGTCCTGCTGCTCCGTGTCATCCCGACGGTTACGAGTATTACGGTTGTTACCCCGTTGCTGTTGACCACGGCCGCGCTCTTTGTCGCGGTTGCCGCGCTGGTCACGGTTCTGGGAGGAATGCTCCTGCTGGCGGCGTCCTTCTTTCTGGCCGCCCTTGGATTGCTGTTTCTGTTCCTGTCCGGCACCGCCACCGAACACGGCGGCGAACCAGCCCAACAGCCGGGCGAACAGGCCGGGCGTGCTTTCGGTTGCCGCAGCCGTGGCCGCCGCTGGTGCCGCGGCCGCCGGTTGCGCCTTGGGCGTTGGCGGGGCGGTGTCCGGGGTGATCAGCTTGACCGCCGGCTCCTGGGGTTTCGCCGGTGCTTCCTGGGTATTGGTGACGGGCTCCTCGGCGCTGTTGTCCACCAGTTCCAGCTCGTGACTGGTCTGCGATTTGACTTGATCGTCGCGGATCCGTTCGACCAGGAAGTGAGGTGTTTCCAGGTTCGGATTGGGGATCACCAGCACTCGGGCGTTGTGCGCGGTTTCGATATCGCGCAGCACGGGGCGTTTTTCGTTGAGCAGGAAGGTGCCCACGGCCACCGGCACCTGGGCCTGGATTTCGCCGGTGCGCTCCTTCATCACCTCTTCTTCGATCAGGCGCAGAATGCTCAGCGCCAGGGATTTCACGTCGCGGATATGGCCCTGACCATTACAGCGCGGGCAGACGATGCTGGAGGTCTCGCCGAGGCTGGGACGCAGCCGCTGACGGGACAGTTCCAGCAGCCCGAAGCGCGAAATGCGGCCCAGCTGAATTCGGGCGCGGTCCGCTTCCAGGGCGTCGCGCATGCGGTTTTCCACTTCGCGCTGGTTGCGGGCCGGCCCCATATCGATGAAGTCCACCACGATCAGGCCGCCGATATCCCGCAGCCGCAGTTGCCGGGCGATCTCGTCGGCGGCTTCCAGGTTGGTCTGCAGGGCGGTTTCCTCGATGTCCGCGCCCTTGGTGGCACGGGAGGAGTTGATGTCGATGGACACCAGTGCTTCGGTGGGATCGATAACGATGGAGCCGCCGGAAGGCAGTTTCACTTCCCGTTCGAACGCGGTCTCGATCTGGGATTCGATCTGGAAACGGGAGAACAGCGGGATCTCCTCGTTATAGAGTTTGATCTTGTGCTTGTAGTCAGCCATCACCTGCTGGACGAAGGCCTGGGCTTCCTCGAACACCTTCTCGGAGTCGATCAGCACCTCGCCGATGTCCTTGCGCAGGTAGTCGCGGATGGCGCGGATGATGACATTGGATTCCTGATAGATCAGGAACGG
Organism: Alloalcanivorax xenomutans; assembly: GCF_900217905.1. Classification (GTDB taxonomy): domain Bacteria; phylum Pseudomonadota; class Gammaproteobacteria; order Pseudomonadales; family Alcanivoracaceae; genus Alloalcanivorax; species Alloalcanivorax xenomutans. Next base: position 93,926 of record NZ_OBMO01000017.1, on the reverse strand, counting down.
GGCCTTGCGGGACTGCGATGCTTCGGAAATGGAATCCCACAATTTGAGCAGGTAATCCAGGTCCCATTGCAGTTCCTCGGCGCCACGGCCGAGGCCGGCGGTACGCACGATCACGCCCATTTCGTCGGGCAGTTTGAGGCTGGCCAGAGCTTCCTTGAGCTGCTGCCGTTCCTCACCCTCGATACGGCGGGAAATGCCGCCGGCGCGCGGATTGTTGGGCATCAGCACCAGATACCGGCCGGCCAGGCTGATGAAGGTGGTCAGGGCGGCGCCTTTGTTGCCGCGCTCTTCCTTGTCCACCTGGATGATCACTTCCTGGCCTTCCTTGATCACATCCTTGATGTTGATGCGACCCTGGATGTCCTTGGGATCCTTGGTGAAGTACTGACGGGAAATTTCCTTCAGCGGCAGAAAACCATGGCGTTCGGCGCCGAAGTCCACGAAAGCGGCTTCAAGAGAGGGTTCAATGCGAGTGATCTTGCCTTTGTAGATATTGGCTTTTTTCTGCTCGCGGGAGCGGTGTTCGATATCCAGGTCATAAAGACGCTGGCCGTCCACCAGGGCCACCCGAACCTCTTCGGGATGGGCGGCGTTGATCAACATACGTTTCATTGTGCTACCACGTTGTTTCGTGGCGGCATGCAGCGGGCCGGCTTGGTGCCGGTATCAGACCCTGACCCTGAACGAGGAAAAGCCGCGCAGGCATTGACGTCACGTGTTTACGGCGCCTTGAGGCGCGGAGACGACGGTGATGATTCTGCCTGTTCGCTACTCTTTCTCCTCCGGATATAGGAAGTCGTTCCGTTGGTGTTGCGCCGGGGATGTCATGCCCCGTGGTTGTGCTTCACGCTGTGCCCGGCGCTCGGATTTGCTTGGCGCCGGACCGGGTAAACTTTGGTTTGTCTGTATACCGGTTCTCTGTCTTCAGCCTGGCTGCAGTCCGCCTGTTTAGGTTGTCGGCAACCTGCCGGGCATTGATGCGGCCCGGGAGGTCATGCTGCAGCGTCGCGCTCCGGTGGGAGTTCTCGCGACGTCATCATGGTCGGGCGGGGCGGGCGGTCTGATCTTGACGGCGAATGGTCGCTGCGCGTCGCCGTTGGCCTGCCGCGGCCGACATGAGTCTGTCATCAGCGTTCCGATCGCGCATCGGAGGCCATCTTTTCACGGTAACCGGGCGCAACGAGCGTCTCTGATTGGGTGGGCGGGCACGGGAAGCGGCAAGGATAAATGTTTCCGGGGGCGTCCTGACTTGACCCGATAGGGGAGCAGGGCGCCGGCCCGGGCCGCCCGTCATGCTCACGGGACCACCGGCTTCACTGTTCGCGCCCCGCTATCCGTAAATATGAGTAATGGGCGGACACAACGATCGTAAAGCTGTTGCCAGACAAGGCACTATAGCAACAAAACCGCAATAAGATCAATCTGATGGCGCTGTCGGGCTGGCGCGGCAATTGACCTGCGCGGGGGCTGAGGTCAGAATCCCCCGCATGTCCGAGACCCCCTCCGCCGACCGCGTATCCTTCGTCACTATTGATGAAGGGCGTGACGGTCAACGCCTGGATAATTTCCTCATCACGCACCTCAAGGGCGTGCCCCGTTCCCGTATCTACCGGATCATCCGGTCCGGCGAGGTGCGGGTGAACAAAAAGCGCGCCAAACAGACCACCCGTCTGGCGAATGGCGACATCGTGCGCATTCCGCCGATCCGCACCGCCGAGTCCGAGGCGCCGCCCAAAGTCAGCGACGCTCTGGCGGAGCGGCTTTCCCGCACCCTTATTTACGAAGACGAGCACCTGTTCATCTTCAACAAGCCGGCGGGCCTGGCGGTGCATGGCGGCAGCGGCGTCAGTCTCGGTTTGATCGAGGCGTTGCGAGTGCTTTATCCGGAGGAACGGGAACTGGAGTTGGTGCACCGGCTCGACCGGGATACCAGCGGCTGCATCATGGTGGCGCGCCGACGCAGTTTTTTGCGCCGATTGCAGCGATTGATGCAGCAGGGCGGCGTGGAAAAGCGCTACTGGCTGTTGTGCCAGGGCTTCAAGGGCAAGGAACGCCGTATCGAGGCGCCGTTGCTCAAATTGATGCAGGGAAACGAGCGGGTGGTGCGCGTGTCCCGGGAGGGCAAGCCCTCGGTCACTGACTTCCGGCTGCTCGAACGGCTCGGCGGTGTCAGTCTGGTGGAGGCCACTCTGGGCACCGGACGCACCCACCAGATCCGCGTGCACAGTCAGTTCGGCGGATTCGCGCTGCTGGGCGATGACAAGTACGGCAACGATCAGGGGGATCGCCTGCTTGGGGAACTCGGCGTGCGTCGTTTGTGTCTGCATGCCCATAGCCTGACCTTCCGGCATCCGCTCAGCGAGCGCCGGGTACGGGTGGAGGCTCCCCTGGACGAGGATTTCGAGTCGATTCTGGCGGCACTGCGGCGCCGGTCCCGATCCTGAAGTGGATTAATGCTACCCGAGGCGCTGGCAACATGAGCTACGATCTGGTGATTTTCGATTGGGACGGCACGGTGATGGACTCCACCGCCCGCATTGTCACCTGCATGCACGATGCCGCCCGCGATCTTGACCTGCCGGCGCTGGAGGATGAGGTGGTGCGCGGCATCATCGGCCTCGGCTTGCCGGAGGCGATCCTTACTTTGTACCCCTTTCTGGACGAAGTCATGGTGACCACCATGCGCGAACGGTATGCTCATCATTTCGTATTGGCGGAGCGCTCCCCCAGTGTGCCTTATCCGGGTGCCCGCGATACCTTGCTGGCGCTGCGTGAGCAAGGTATGCAACTGGCCGTCGCCACCGGCAAGTCGCGCAAGGGGTTGGACCGGGTCTGGACCAACACCGGCCTGGGCGCCTTGTTTCACGCCTCCCGCTGCGCCGACGAAAGCCGCTCCAAACCGCATCCAGCCATGGTGCTGGAGCTGCTGGAGGAATTGAGAGTGGCGCCGGAACGGGCGCTGATGGTGGGAGACACTACCTTTGATCTGGATATGGCCGAGGCCGCCGGGGTTGACCGGGTGGCGGTCAGCTATGGCGCTCACACGCCGGAGCGCCTGCGCCAGCGGAGTCCGCGGGCGATGATCGATGCTTTGCCACAGTTGCTGCCCCTGATTGGGGTAGGGGTAACCACGCGAGGAGCAGATGTAGATGGATTCGAATCAACCGCCGTCCCAGCCGCAAGGCAGTGATAAAGAGTGGAAGCTGATCGAGAAGCTGCTGGGACAGGCCCAGGCGGAGCAGCGTAAAAGTCGCCGCTGGGGCATTTTCTTCAAGACGCTGACCTTTATTTACCTGTTCGTCGTGCTGTTCATGTTGATCCCCGGCCGCGACGGCGCTTTGGCCGTTTCCGAGCCCCACGTGGCGGTGGTGGACGTGGACGGCGTCATCAGCGCCGACAGCGAGGCCTCGGCGGACCTGATCAGTGCCGGTCTGCGGGAAGCGTTCGAGGCGGACAACGCCAAGGCGGTGTTGCTGCGCATCAACAGTCCCGGCGGGTCACCGGTGCAATCCAATCAGGTTTACAACGAGATCCGGCGGTTGCGCGAGAAGCATCCGGAGAAGAAAGTCTATGCGGCGATCACCGACACCGGTGCCTCCGGGGCCTACTATATTGCTTCGGCCGCCGATGATATCTACGCCGATCCGGCCAGCATCGTCGGCTCCATCGGCGTGATCATGGCCGGATTCGGCCTGCAGGAAGCGGCGGAGAAGCTGGGCGTGGAGCGCCGTGTCTACACCGCCGGCAAGAACAAGGATCTGATGGATCCGTTCGCGCCGGTCAATCCGGCCCATCGCCGGCACGTGCAGGAAATGCTGGATGAAATTCACCAGCAGTTTATTGCCGCGGTGAAACAGGGGCGCGGTGACCGCCTCCAGGTGGATGGCCACCCGGAACTGTTTTCCGGTCTGTTCTGGACCGGTGAGCGGGCTTTGGATTTGGGGCTGATCGACGGTCTCAAGAGCCCAGGCCAGGTGGCCCGCGATGTCATCGGGCTTGATAAGCTGGTGAACTACACTTACAGCCCGTCCCCGGTGGAGCAGCTGCTGCAGCGCTTTGGTGTTTCCATCGGCAAGGGGCTGGGGAGTAGCCTGGGGCTGGAGCAGTACGTGCCGGATTTACGTTAGTACAGGTATCGCGGTCCTTCTTAATTAAAGAAAGTCATATAAAGAAAGGACCGCGATTGCCTTCAGGGCAGGCTGACGCCTTCCGCCGCCAGGAAGTCGGTCAGTAGAATCAGCGGCAGCCCCACCAGGGCGTTGGGGTCCCGGCCTTCCAGCGCCTTGAACAGGACGATGCCCAGGCCTTCGGACTTGAAGCTGCCGGCGCAATTGAACGGTTTCTCATTGTCCACGTAGCGGCGGATGCGGTCCTGGCTCAAAGTGCGGAAATGCACGGTGAAGTTTTCGCAGCCGCTCTGGTGACGGCCGGTGGCGCTGTTGTACAGGCACAGACCGGTATGAAACACCACGCTGCGGCCGCTGGCGTTACTCAACTGATTGATGGCGTTGTCCCGGTCACCGGGTTTGCCGAGAATGGCGTCATCCAGCACGCACACCTGGTCGGAACCGATGATCAGCGCGCCGGGATGGTCGGCGGCCAGGGCCTGGGCTTTCAGCCGGGCCAGGCGCAGTACCAGCTCGGTGGCGCTTTCGCCGGGCAGGGCGGATTCGTCGATATCCGGGCTGGCGGCGGTGAAAGGCAGCCCCAGTTTGCCTAGCAGCTCACGGCGAAACGGAGAGGAAGAGGCCAGAATCAGAGTCGGCTGAGTGTCGTTCACCATGGTCTCCTCGGTTTTCAAAGCAGCGAGTGTAAAAGAGGTGGGCATGGCAGTGCACGAAAAATCCAAATTTCTCAGATGGTTAGGCACCGGCCGCCGGCGTGATTTTCGCTTTGACAGCGCCGCGGCGCGGGCCTAGAATTGCGCGCTTATGTTTTCAGGGCAACTGCCACCGTACCTGGAACCGCGCAAGTTCGCGGACCAGGAGCGCGTCATCGAGGGCGAAGCCCGGGTTGGGGATCTGCCCCGGCTGCGGGAATATCGCGAGAGCCTGGACCAGCCGGTCCGGGTGTCGCTGGCTTTTGGCCGCGACGAGGACGGGCACCGGTGCGTTCGGGGCCAGGTGGAAACCACGCTGGTTTTGATTTGCCAGCGCTGCCTTGAACCCGTGCACCAGCGGATCCTCGCCAATGTGGACCTGACCATGGTCTGGAGCGAGGAGCAGGCAAAGGCATTGCCCGCGCACCTGGATCCTCTGCTGGTCACCGAGGAGCGTCTGCCGTTGGCGGATGTGCTCGAGGAAGAGCTGCTATTGGCAATGCCACTGGTGGCGCTGCACGATCAATGCCCGAATCCGCTGCCGGATACCCGCGACGATGGGGAAGACGGCGAGGGCCGGGACAAAGACAATCCGGATAACCCCTTTGCCGTGCTGGCCCAGCTCAAGGGTCGCCGCAAGTAACACGCCGAGGAGCTCGACAATGGCTGTTCAACAGAATCGCAAAACCCGTTCCAAGCGCGGTATGCGTCGTTCCCACGATGCGCTGTCCGCCGCCACGCTGACCGAAGACAGCAACACCGGTGAAGTGCATCGCCGTCACCACATCTCTCCGGACGGCATGTACCGCGGCCGCCAGGTTCTGCGTACCTCGGATCTGGACGAAGAAGAATAAGCCGAACGGCGCCCGTCACCCGGTTATATCCGGCGTCTGACGGGCGCCGTTTTTCGTTCTGGGGCACTGGCCCGTGTCCGGCCTTTACCTGGGCCGGATTAGGAGTATTCTGGGTGCCGCCATGCCTTTAAGGAATTGAGTGGTCATGTCAGACGTGACTCTGGCGGTGGACGCCATGGGGGGGGATCACGGGGTACCTGTCACCGTTCCCGCCGTCGGCCGTGTGCTTTCCCGTCATTCCAGTCTCCATATCATTCTGGTCGGTAATCCCGATGTTCTGGCGCCGGCGCTGGCCAAGGCCGGTCTCGAGGGCCACGCCCGTGTTTCCATTGAGCCCGCCTCCGAAGTGGTGGCCATGGATGATCCGGTGGCGGTGGCGCTGCGCCAGAAAAAAGATTCCTCCATGCGGGTGGCGATCAATCTGGTCAAGGAAGGCCGTGCCCAGGCCGCGGTCAGCGCCGGCAATACCGGTGCCCTGATGGCGGTCAGCCGCTTTGTGCTGAAAACCCTTCCTGGTATCGATCGTCCCGCCATTTGCACCGCCATTCCCTCCGCCAAGGGCCATTGCCACATGCTGGACCTGGGCGCCAATGTGGACTCCCAGCCCGAGCACCTGTTGCAGTTCGCGCAGATGGGGCAGGCCGTGGTCCGCGCCGTCGACGGGCTTAGCCAGCCGCGGGTGGCGTTGCTCAACATCGGCGAAGAGGACATCAAGGGCAACGAGCAGATCAAGGAGGCCGCTGCTCTGATGCAGGCCGCCGAGGACCTCAATTACGTGGGGTTCGTCGAAGGCAATGGCATCTTCCTCGGTGACGTGGACGTGGTGGTCTGCGATGGCTTCGTCGGTAACGTGTCATTGAAAACCATGGAAGGCGTGGCCACCATGATCGGCGGGATGATCCGTGAGGAGATAGGCCGTTCCTGGTGGCGCAAGCTCAGTGGCCTGTTTTCCCTGCCGGTGTTGAACGGCCTCAAACGCCGTATGGATCCAGAGCGCTACAATGGCGCCAGTCTGGTGGGACTTAACGGCGTGGTGGTGAAAAGCCATGGCGGCACCGGCGAAGCCGGCTTTACCAGTGCCCTGGAAGTGGCGCTGCTGGAAGCCCGCCGCAACGTGCCGGCACTGATCCGTGACGCCGTGGCACCGTTGGTCCGGGCCTCCGAGCAGCCCGCCTCTTGACGGATGCCGCGCCGGGGCCATTCATACTTTGTTGCAGCCCGGAACGGACAAGCCGGACGGGTAAAGGCATACTGCCGCCAAATCCAATAACCCGACGTCCGGGGCGGGCTCCCGCGGAGTTCCACCGGCCGTCCTTCGCGAATCAGGGAAACGCATGTCAAAAACCGCTTTCGTTTTTCCCGGTCAGGGCTCGCAGAGCCTGGGTATGCTGGCCGATTTCGCCGATCACACCGCCGTGCGCCAGGCTTTCCAGGAAGCTTCCGGCGCCCTCGACATGGATCTCTGGGAATTGGCCCAGAATGGCCCCGAGGCCGACCTCAATCGCACCGAGAATACTCAGCCGCTGCTGCTGACCGCCGGCGTCGCCCTGTGGAAGGAGTGGGAGCAGAGCGGTGGCCCGCGCCCGGCGCTGCTGGCCGGACACAGCCTGGGTGAATACACCGCGCTGACCTGCGCCGGGGTAATCAGTCTGGGTGATGCGGTGCGGTTGGTGCGCACCCGCGGCGAATTGATGCAACAGGCGGTGGCGGAAGGCGAGGGCGCCATGGCGGCGATCCTCGGTCTGGACGACGATCAGGTGCGCCAGGCCTGTGCCGAGGCCGCCGAAGGTGAAGTGGTGGAGGCGGTCAACCTCAACGCCCCCGGTCAGGTGGTGATCGCCGGCCAGGGTAGCGCGGTGGAACGCGCCATTGCTGCCTGCAAGGCCGCCGGTGCCAAGCGCGCCATGCCGCTGCCGGTGAGCGTGCCCTCTCACTGTGCGCTGATGAAGCCGGCCGCTGAAGCGCTGGCGGAACGCCTCGCCCAGGTCCGTTTCCACGCCCCGGAGCTGCCGGTGATCAATAACGCGGACGTGGCCAGGGAAACCGACCCGGAAGCGATTCGCAGTGCTCTGATCCGGCAGCTGTACTCCCCGGTACGCTGGGTGGAAACGGTGCAGGCTCTGGCCGCCGATGGCGTGACCACCCTGTACGAATGTGGCCCCGGCAAGGTGCTGTGCGGCCTGGCCAAACGTATCGACCGGGGGCTGGATGCCAAGCCCCTGGAATCCCTGGACGCCTTTCAGGCGGCTTTGAACGGTTGAGGACGCCTCATGAGCGACGAACGTAAAGTGGCCCTGGTCACCGGTGCCAGTCGCGGCATCGGCAAAGCCATCGCCGAGAATCTGGTGAACGCCGGTTTCTTCGTGGTTGGTACCGCCACCAGCGAGAATGGTGCCAAGGCCATTGCCGACACTCTCGGAGAGAATGGTGACGGCGCGGTGCTGAATGTGTCCGATGACGCTTCGGTGGAGACGGCGATCAAGGCCATCGTGGAAAAGCACGGCGCGCCGCTGGTGCTGGTGAACAACGCCGGCATCACCCGTGACAACATCATGTTGCGGATGAAGAGCGACGAATGGATGGATGTGATCAACACCAACCTGAATTCGCTGTACCGGGTCACCAAGGCCTGCATCAAGGGCATGACCAAGGCCCGCTGGGGCCGGGTGATCAATATCAGTTCCGTGGTGGGGACCATGGGCAACGCCGGCCAGGCCAACTATGCCGCGGCCAAAGGCGGTGTGGAGGGCTTTACCCGTGCCCTTGCCCGCGAGCTGGGCTCGCGTAACATCACGGTGAATTCGGTGGCGCCGGGCTTTATCCAGACCGACATGACCGATGTTCTGCCCGAGGCCCAGCGCGATGCGCTGCTGCGGGAGATCCCCCTGGGCCGCCTCGGCAGTCCCGATGAAGTGGCCAGCGCGGTGGCGTGGCTGGCCGGTGACGGTGGTGGCTATGTGACGGGTACCACGGTCCATGTTAACGGTGGCATGTTCACCGGGTAGGGACAAATCCTCCGGAAACCGCTAAGCTGCCGGTTCCGGTTGGAATGCGCCGGCCCCTTGGGGCTGGTTTATGCAATGGATTCGCCCGGGCCGCTGCTTCAGGGTGGCCCCCGTCGAGATGGTATTACCGTCTCCACGGTGGGTGGGGTTCAACATATTTGGAAACGTATCCGTGAAAACGGGCACCGGCGGCGGCTTGCAAGCGCAAATCGCGTTCACCTAGAATAGCCGCTCATAGGTGCTTGCACACCATTAATAGGAGAGTAATAGGATCATGAGCAGCATCGAAGAACGGGTCCAGAAGATCATTGTCGAGCAATTGGGCGTTAAGCCGGAAGACGTGAAATCCGAATCTTCCTTCGTGGAAGACCTGGGCGCCGATTCCCTGGACACCGTTGAACTGGTAATGGCCCTCGAGGAAGAATTCGAGACCGAAATCCCCGACGAAGAAGCTGAAAAGATCAGCACCGTACAAGCAGCCGTGGACTACATCAAAGCCCACAGCTGATTTCGGTCGTAACGCTGCGCTAAGGAAAACCGCAGGCTCTGTACGGGCTTGCGGTTTTTTTGTGATCACCGTCCATGGTGATCACCCTGCGGGCCGTCGCCGGGGCGACGTCAAAAATCGTTCCGGACGATTTGTTTGTGATCACCGTCCATGGTGATCACCCTGCGGGCCGTCGCCGGGGCGACGTCAAAAATCGCTCCCGGCGATTTGTCTGTGACCGCCATCCGTGGTGGTTGTGCTGCGTTTGTTCGCGTTGGAGATAGGAAGTCGCGCTGTATTCGCGAGCAGGCTTGCTTTCCGCAGAGAGCGCTACGGAGCTGCTGTGGGAGCTGCCCTGGCAGCGAATCGGTACGCTATAATCCGAGGGCGCCGGCGCTGACAGGTCCGGCCCCGGAATCGTCATTTTGGGAGGAATACAGGTGACACGACGTCGAGTAGTGGTAACCGGCCTGGGTATGCTCACGCCCCTGGGCGCCGATGTGAACAGTACTTGGGAGGGCATCAAGGCGGGCCGTAGCGGCATTCGCCCGATTGAGCACTTCGACACCTCGGATTTCTCCACCAAATTCGCCGGCCTGGTACCGGATTTTGAGCTGGGTGATTACCTGTCCGCCAAGGAGGGCCGGAAAATGGACCTGTTCGTCCAGTACGGCATGGTGGCGGCGATCCAGGCCATTGGCGACGCCGGTCTGGATATGGACAAGGAAGACGGCGAGCGCATTGGCGCCGCCATCGGTTCCGGCATCGGCGGGCTCACCAATATCGAAGAGAACCACCGCAAGTTGCTGGATTCCGGCCCGCGCAAGCTGTCTCCATTCTTCGTGCCCAGCACCATCATCAATATGATCGCCGGTAACCTGGCCATCATGTACGGCTTCAAGGGGCCAAACTTCGCCACCGTATCCGCTTGCACCACCGGTACTCATAACATCGGCTTCGCCGCCCAGCAGATCCAGTTGGGTGTGGCCGACGTGATGATCGCCGGCGGCGCGGAAAAAGGCTCCACTCCGCTGGGCATGGGCGGTTTTGCCGCGGCGCGGGCACTGTCTTCCCGTAACGACGAGCCCCAGGCGGCCAGCCGGCCCTGGGACCGTGAGCGTGACGGCTTCGTGCTCGGCGACGGCGCCGGCGCCGTGGTGGTGGAAGAATACGAACGGGCCAAGGCCCGCGGCGCCACTATTTACGCCGAACTGGTCGGCTACGGTATGAGCGATGACGCCTACCACATGACCGCGCCGTCAGAAAACGGCGCCGGTGCCGCGTTGTCCATGCGTAACGCTCTGCGTGATGCCGGGATGGACGCCGGCGAAGTGGATTACATCAATGCCCACGCCACCTCCACCAAGCTGGGTGATCTGGCCGAGTTGAACGCGGTGAAGCAGGTGTTTGGCGAGCACGCCGACAAGCTGGCGGTGAGCTCCACCAAGTCCATGATCGGCCACCTTCTGGGGGCCGCTGGTGCCGTGGAAGCGATCATGTGTCTGCTGGCCATGCGTGACAACGTGGCGCCGCCGACCATCAACCTGAACGATCCGGATGATGGTTGTGATCTGAACCTGGTGCCCAATCAGGCCCAGGACCGGCGGATCGACGTGGCCTTGTCCAACTCCTTCGGCTTCGGCGGCACTAACGGCACCCTGTTGTTCCGCCGCGTCTGAGCGGAGCACTATGCTGTCCCGCAGTGACCGCGGCCTGGCCTATGGGGATGGTCTGTTTGAAACCCTGAGGGTCGGCGCGGACGGCCGGGTGCCATTGTGGCCCCGGCACCGGGCGAGAATGCTGGCCGGCGCCCGCCGGCTGGCGATTCCGCTGGCGGCGGGGGAATTGGAACGGGCTCTGGCGGCGCAACTGCGCGATCACGGCGCGGAGGCCGGTGTGGTCAAACTGGTGTTGACCCGTGGCAGCGGTGGCCGTGGTTATTTGCCACCGGCGCGGCCTGAACCCACCTTGTTTGGTCAATGGTTCCCGCTGACAGCGGAACCGCGCGACCATCTCCTTCACGGGGTCGAAATCGGTCTCTGCGATACCGTGCTGCCGGACGATCCCTTTGCCGGACTCAAGCATCTCAACCGCTTGCCACAAGTGGCGGCGCGCGCCGAGGCCGGCCGCCATGGCTGGCGCGAGGGGCTGTTGCTGGACCGCCACCGATGCCCGGTGGAAGCCACTTCGATGAATCTGTTCGCCGTGTTCGGCGACTTGCTCTGGACGCCCTCCCTGGAGCGCGCCGGAGTCGCCGGCGTGGCACGCGACTGGCTGCTCGACATCGCCCGTGATCAGGGCTGGCGGGTGGAGGTAAGGGCGAGGCCCCTGTCACATCTGCGCCGGGCCGATGGCATTTTTCTTACCAACAGTATTGTCGGCCTGTTGCCGGTGCGTAAACTGGCGCAGTGGGCGTGGCCGATGAACCCGCATATTCTATGTTGGCAACAGCTCTGGCGGGCGCAGTTCAACGACTGAGCGCGCGCATAACCCCGATCCCGCTCCGTGGCCAGGGATCGTCAATACAGGCATTGAAATTCAATCCATGCGTCGAAAAATACGAGTTTTTGCTCTGCTGCTGGTGTTCGTCATCGTGGCGATTCCGTTGGCGGGCTTTTGGGTAAGTGGGTATTTGCATCGACCCTTGCCGGTGACCGAGGCCCGCCTGGTGCAGGTGCCGGCCGGCACCGGCTTCAGTCATCTGATGAACCGACTGCAAGGGGAAGGCTTGCTGGGTGGTGAGCCCGAGTCCACGCTGCGCCGGGTAGCGGGACGTTTGTATAGCCGGTTCACCGGCGTCGAAGGGCGCATGCATGTGGGGGAATATCAATTGTTCCCGGGGGACTCTCTGTTGACGCTGCTGGAGCGTATCGACCGGGGGGAGGTGCTGCAGCGCAGTGTCACCCTGGTGGAGGGCTGGACCTTTCGCCAGTTTCGCGCCCGTCTGTCCGAACTGGAAGGGCTCACCGTCACGCTGGACGGCGTTGACGACGAGGAAGTGATGGCGCGGCTGGGAATGCCGGACACCCACCCCGAAGGCTGGTTCGCCCCGGACACCTATTTCTACACCGCCGGCACCAGCGATATGGAGTTGCTGCGCCGGGCCCTGGAGCGTCAGCGCAAGATACTGGACGAAGCCTGGCTCGGCCGCGATGATAAGCTGCCCTATGACGACCCTTACCAGGCATTGATCATGGCCTCCATTGTGGAACGGGAAACCGGTGTAGCCAAGGAACGCGGCCAGATCGCCGGAGTTTTCGTCAACCGCTTGCGTCTGGGAATGCGGTTGCAAACCGACCCCACGGTGATCTATGGCATGGGCGAGCGCTACGCCGGCCGCATTGGCCGGGCCGATCTGCGTGAGCCCACCCCTTACAACACCTATGTGATCAGCGGATTGCCGCCGACGCCCATCGCCATGCCCGGCCGCGATGCCATCTTCGCCGCCGTGCATCCGCAACAGACCAAGGCGTTGTATTTTGTCGCCCGTGGCGACGGCAGCCACACCTTCTCCAATACGCTGGCGGAGCACCGGCGCGCGGTACGCCAATACCAGCTCAACCGGCGTGATGATTACCGCTCAAGCCCGGGAGCGGCACCATGAGCGGCCGCTTCATCACACTTGAAGGCGGTGAGGGCGCCGGCAAAAGCGTCAACCTGGAATGGGTGGCCGAACGCCTGCGTCAGCGCGGCAAGACGGTGCGTGTTACCCGGGAGCCTGGGGGTACCGAACTGGCGGAGCGCATCCGTCAGGTGCTGCTGGCGCCCAGCGAGGAGCCGATGGCCGATACCACCGAATTGCTGTTGGTGTTCGCCGCCCGTGCCCAGCACCTGGACGCTCTGATCCGGCCCGCCCTGGCCCGCGGCGAATGGGTGCTGTGCGACCGTTTCATGGACGCCACCTGGGCCTACCAGGGCGCCGGGCGCGGCCTGGACCGTGACGCCATCGCCATTCTCGAGCAGCTGGTGCTGGCCGGGGTGACGCCGGATCACACCTTGCTGTTCGACGTGCCGGTGGAAGTGGGGCTGGCCCGCGCCGGCAAACGGGGCGAGTTGGACCGCATCGAGCAGGAGAGCCGGGATTTTTTCCAGCGGGTGCGTGACTGCTATCTGCAACGGGCCCGCAATGAACCCGGCAGATTCGTGCGGCTGGACGCCACCCGGCCGCTGGAGCAGGTGCGCGAGTGCCTGGGCGCCTGGGTGGATGCGATTACGGAGGGGGCATGAACAAAGCGCCGGTACAGGTACCCTGCCCCTGGCATCAGGAGGAGATGGCGCGGCTGCTGGATCAGCACCAGCGTCAGCGTTTGCCCCATGCCCTGTTACTGGCCGGCCCCGAAGGCATCGGCAAATACCGGCTGGCGCAGTCGCTGATGCAGACGCTGTTGTGCCGGCAGCCCAGCGCCGGCGTGGCCTGTGGCCAGTGCGAGGCCTGCCACCTGAGCACCGCCGGCACCCATCCGGATATGCACGTGCTGACACCGGAAGGGGGCAGCCGGGCGATCAAGATCGATCAGGTGCGGCGTCTGGTGGAGTTCTGCTCCCGTACCGCCCAGTTCGGCGGCGGGCGGCTGGCGCTGTTATCCCCGGCGGAAGCGCTTAATCGCAGTGCGCAGAACGCGCTGCTCAAGACTCTGGAAGAGCCGGGGCCGGGCATGACCCTGATTCTGGTCAGCCACCAGCCCAGCCTGCTGCTGCCCACCGTGCGCAGCCGTTGCCAGCAACGATTGTTGCCGGTGCCCGCCGCCGATCAGGCGCTCTCCTGGTTGACGCCGCAGGTTGGGGAGGCGGCGCCGGCGTTGCTGGACGCGGCCCAGGGCGCGCCTTTGAAAGCGCTGGTGCTGCAGGACGCGGACTGGTTCAGTGATCGCCGCCGGCTTGCCGAACAGGTATTGAGAGTGGCCCAGGGGCGTCTGTCTCCAGCCCAGGGCGCACAGGCGCTGGCGGCGTTCGAGCCGGACACCATGGCGCGGATATTGTATGGTTGGCTGGCCAGGGCGACGCGGTTGGCGGCGCTTGGGGGCGCGGCCACACCCGCCGGCGAAGGCGATGCGCAACTGGAGCCGCTGCTGCGGCAGCTCGCCGATACCGTTCCGGTGGCGCGGTTGATGCGCGCCACCCAACGGATCCAGGAAGGCCGCCGGCAAATCCTGGCCGGGGCCAACCCGAACAAGGAATTGCTCATGGAGCAATGGATGCTGGTGCTGGTGGGCGTGGACGCCGCCTTGCAGTAAGCGCCCACGGAATTGGCATGCACAACAATCACACGCAGTACCGCGACAGGGGGGTGGCATGAAGATGCCGGGGGGCCGTAGTGGCATTCTTTCGCTGAGTATCAAGGACAAGGCAGCGCTGTACGCTGCTTACATGCCGTTTATCGGCAATGGCGGCCTGTTCGTGCCGACCGAGAAAGCCTATCAGTTGGGGGAGGAGATCTTTCTCCTGCTCAGCATCATGGATGAGCCGGAGAAAATACCGGTGGCCGGCCGGGTGGTCTGGATCACGCCGAGAGGCGCCCAGGGCAATCGCAGTGCCGGCATCGGCGTGCAGTTCTCCGATCAGGACGACACCGCCCGGCGCACCATAGAAAATCACCTCGCCGGATCGCTGCAATCGGACCGGCCCACGCATACGATGTAGCGCCTGCCGTCCGGCACCCGGGATCCCGTTTCATGTAGAATGCCCGCAGTTCAATACGGAGTGTTTCATGTCTACGGAGACCCTTGATCTGGTGGACTCCCATTGCCACCTGGACCGCCTCAATCTGGACGCCTACCAAGGTGATTTTCAGGCCCTGATGGACGCCACCCGCGCCGACGGCGTGGGCACCATGCTGTGCATCGGTGTCGATCTGGAAACCTTTCCACGGGTGCGGGAGATGGCCGAAACCCAGCCGGACGTGTTCGCCACCGTCGGTGTGCATCCACTTTACAAGGACGTGCATGAACCGGACGCGGCGGAGCTGATCGGCCTGGCGGACCATCCCAGAGTGGTGGGCATCGGTGAAACCGGCCTGGATTACTTCTACGCCAAGGAGCAGCGGGAGTGGCAGCAGAAGCGTTTCGTTGAGCATATCCGTGCCGCTCGCGACACCGGTCTGCCGCTGGTGGTGCACACCCGCGGCGCCAAGGACGATACCCTGGCGCTGCTGCGCGAACACGGGGAAGGACGGGTGCGGGGTGTCCTGCACTGCTTCACCGAGGACCGTGACATGGCGGAGCAGGCCATCGAACTGGGTTTTTACATCTCCATTTCCGGTATCGTCACCTTCCGCAACGCGGAAGCGCTGCGTGAAACCGTTGCCGCGTTGCCGGTGGAACGTTTGCTGATCGAGACGGATGCCCCCTGGCTGGCGCCGGTGCCTTACCGGGGCAAACCCAACGAACCCCGTTTCGTCGCCAAGGTGGCGGAGTGCGTGGCGCAACTGAAAGGGCTGCCGGTGGCGGAGCTGGCGCGCATTACCCGCCATAACTTCTTCCAGCTGTTCAATAAGGCGGTACCGTGACGATGGCGACGTTTTGGTGGTGGCTGGCGGCCGCCGCCGTGGCCGCGGCGGTGATCGCCGCGCTGCTGGTCTGGCTGCCTATGCGCCGCCGCCGTGCCCTGTTGGAGCAGGAAGCGGAGCGGTTGGCGCTGCGGATCCAGGTGCTGGAACAGGAACGTGACGAGCAACGTCGGCACCTGGAACAGCAAGGTCAGCAATGGCGCCAGGCGGAGGAAAAACTGTCCGTCGCCCGCGCCGAACAGGCCCGTCTGGAGGAACGTCTGGCCGGCCAACAGGACAAGCTGCGCTTCGCCGAGGAGAGCCGGGAGCAGCTACGCAAGGAATTCGAATTGCTGGCCGGGCGCATCTTCGAGCAGCGCAGCCGTCAGTTCGAGGAGAAAAACCGCGAAGGCATCCATACCCTGCTGCAGCCGTTCCGTGAGCAGTTGACCGAATTCCGCCGCCGGGTTGACCAGATCCACGGTGATGATGCCCGGGCCCAGGCGGCGCTGACCGAGCAGCTCCAGCATCTCAAGAGTCTCAACCAGCAAATGCATCAGGACGCCCGGAATCTGACTGACGCCCTGCGTGGCCAGGTGAAGACCCAGGGCAACTGGGGCGAGATGATTCTGGAGCGGGTGCTGGAAAGTTCCGGCCTCACCAAAGGACGAGAATACGACACCCAAGTGGCGTTGCGCGGCGAGGACGGAGGCCGGCGGCTGCCGGACGCCATCGTCCATTTGCCCGAGGGCAAGGACGTGGTGATCGACGCCAAGGTCTCCCTGGTGGCCTATGAGCGCTTCACCAGCGCCGAGGATGAGGAGGAACGTCGCCAGGCCCGCGAGCAGCACCTGCAATCCCTGCGCGCCCATATCAAGGGGCTGGACACCAAGGATTACAGCCGTCTGGACGGGATTCGCAGTCTCGACTTCGTGCTGCTGTTCATTCCCGTGGAAGGGGCCTTCATGACCGCCATGGAAGCGGAACCGGGGCTCTATACCGAGGCCTACGAGCGCAACATCGTATTGGTCAGTCCCACGACCTTACTGGTGACCCTGCGCACCATCCAGAACATCTGGCGGTATGAGTATCAGAACCGCAATGCCCTGGATATCGCCGATCGCGCCGGCCGGATCTGTGATCAGGTGTCTCTGATCAGCGAATCCCTGGAGGATGTGGGAGACAAGCTCGGCAAGGCGCAACAGGCCTGGGAAACGTCCTACAAGCGGCTCACGGAAGGGCGTGGCAATCTGCTGGGGCAGGCGCATAAATTGCGGGATCTGGGGGCCAAGGCCCGGCGTAATCTGCCGCCTCCGGTGGAGGATGAGGAAGGCGAGGATGGCGACGATCAATAAGCTGTTTTTTATAGTGCTATAAATTGTAGATAAAAAACTTAAATAGGCGCCAATCGTGTGGTTAACCCGCACGAAATGGCGCCTTTTTATTATTTTTGCACATATCATTTTGTGATACGTGTCACAGTAATATATCCGTACTCATACTCTAGGTAGAATTTCTCATTGCTCTGAGATTAATGTCCTGTCTCTTTGCGAAATTGCCTTGGTGGGTGTGGTGTGAATTTGCGTATCTTTGTTGCTTTCTCCTGTGTACTGCTTTGTCTGGCGCCCCTGGGAGGCCGGGCACAGAGCATGTCGCCACAGATTATCGGAGGAGAACCGGTTGCCGCGGCGCCGTCCTGGATGGCGGAGCTGGAGGTGAGCCGTTCCGGTGACCCGGAACAGGGCTCGTTTTTGTGCGGCTCGGTCCTGGTGGCGCCCCGCTGGGTGCTGACGGCGGCACACTGCGTGCGTGGTCAGAGCGGCAGTCAATTGAAGCCGGAGCAACTGTTCGTTGCTCTGGGCAGTGCCGATCGTGGCGGGGAGCCGGCGGAGCGCTGGCCGGTGCGGGCTGTACATGTGCACCCGCGATTCGTCTACGGCGTCTTCCACAATGACCTGGCGTTACTGGAAATGCAGGGGGCATCCGCCCTGGCCGCGCTCGACCTGGCCAAGAACCGGGAAATGCAGGCGTTGATCGACGGCGCCGCCGAGCGGGCTCTGACTGCCTACGGGTGGGGCACCACCGAGAGCGGAAGCGCCCCCCGGATGCTTCATCAGGTGGCGTTGGATTACATCACTCCGGAGCGCTGCGCGCGTCACTGGTCCAACCTTACTGATCGCCAGCTGTGCGCCGGTGAGTTGCAAAGGCAGGGGGATTCGGGACGCGATACCTGCCGGGGAGACAGCGGCGGACCTCTGACCTATCACTATGACGGCCGCCCCTGGCTGGCCGGCATCACCAGCTATGGCCCACCCCAGTGCGCCACACCGGATGCGCCGGGTGTCTACACCCGGGTCAGTGATTACCTGGCGTGGCTGGAGAGCACCTCCGGCGATGCTCTGGTGGACCTGCACAGCCGCCCGCTGGGAGGGCGCCGCTACGGCCTTCCGGGGGAAACTCTGACCTTGTCTTTGAGGCTGGAGAATCAGAGCCGGGTCAATGCGGCGCACCAAGTGGGCGCGCGCATCGATCATGACCAAGGGGTGCGGGTCAGTGCCGATGAGCTGGCCTGCAGTGACCATGACGGTTACAGCCTGTGCCGGGGGGATGCATCGCTGGAGCGCGGCGCCAGCAGCGGCGATTATCGCTTGCGGGTACAGTCCAGCACTGGTGCGACGGTGCAGTCCCGATTGTGGATCCGGCCGGACAGCGCCGCCCACGATTATTACCGGTTGGAACGGGATGCGGTGACGGCGATCTTCAGTGATCAGCCGGATCTGCTGATGGCCGGAACCCAGCGTCTCAACGGCGACACCGTCACCCTGGAAGCCCGGTTGACCAATCGTGCCACCCATTTTCCCGCCCGGGACGCCTGGTTGTCGTTCCGCATTCCGCAAGGCTGGTCCTGGAGGAGCCTGCCCGAGGGATGCAGTGGTGGCGCCGTGGTCCGGTGTCAATTGGGGGACCTGGCGGAAGGGGCTCAGGCCAGTCGGTTACTGGTGATCGAAGGAGAGGGCGAGGGCCGGGTCTATTTGGATGGTGGCTCTTCCAGCGGCGATTTCCCGGCCGGCGATACCCAATTGTCGTTCCTGCCATCCCAGGCGCGGGCGGAGACGCCTCGTGCCGGAGCTGGCGGCAGCGGCGGTGGTGGCGCCGTGGGATTGGGGTGGTGGGGGTTGCTACTGGTTGGAGCCTGTTTACGGTCTATTCGGTCGTAAACGGGCCCCTATGGGGTATCCACCAGGCTCAAGTGAGAGGCGCGCTGTTCCGAGGCCATGGCGCCGGCGTTCCCCTTCCACGGAATCGCCTGAAATCCGGCGGGGACCTGATCCAGCAGATAAGGAGCCTTGATCACATCGAAATAGGGCGAGTGATCGAAATCGGCGGCGTGGAACAGGCGCGGCTGCAGGCGCAGCAACCGCGAGCCGTCGTCTTCCGGCCGTTTCACCAGCGGATAAACCGGGAATTGAATGAAAGCGAAGGCTTCGCCCACCAGACTGCCGCTGAGGGTGCGCAGCAGCTCGGTGGCCAGACGGTTGGCGAGGCGCCGGCGCCAGCCGCTTGGCAGCGTGCGCCAGGGAAACAGCCAGAGCAGCATCAACGTGCTCCAGGAGGTGGTGCTGCCAGTGCCGACCCGGCTGATGGCGTAACGCAGTGCGTCCTGACGCTCGTCGGTGGACAGATTCTGTGCACGGCAGACGCGCAGGTGCAGGCCGCTGAGCGTGCTCAATTCCCGCACCCGTAATCCTCGCTCCAGGCTGGCATCCAGCACCAGTTGGGTGTCCGGTTCGCAAGGCACATAATCGGCCAGCAGGGCGCGCAGGGACGGATCGGCGACGTCGTGCAAACGGCCGATATAAAGCAAGGCTCGGGAGAACCGGCTGCCGGTGAGCCGCCGCAGTCGCCGGTCCAGAGCGCTTTCGCTGTCCACCAGCAACACGTCGCAGGGCTGCAGCAGGACACGCTGATGGTCCAGGCTGCTTTGCGGCCAATCCTTGCCGCCGTCCTGACGTTGCAGGCGCTCGCACAGCCATTGATAGAGTCGTTGCGTTCGCATGGGGGGCTATCCTACAACAGCGCCAGGGCGCGGTCGATGACTGACTGGTCAGTATGAAAGTGGGGCGAGAAGCGCACGCCGCCACCGCGCTGGGCGCAGACCACGCCGCCCTGACGCAGACGTTCAAAGGTGGATTGCGGTTCCTCGCCGGGCAGCCGGAACGTGACGATGCCGGCGCGGCGGCGTGCCGCTTCCGGGGTCAGCAACTCCGCGCCGCGCGCCTTGAGCTCGCCGATCAGGCCGGTCACGGTATCGGTCAGGCGCTGTTCCACCGCCGCCATGCCCACCTCTTCCAGTAACGACAGAGACGCGTTGAGCGCATGGGCGCACAACAGGTTGGGGCTGCCGCACTCGAAACGACGGGCATCATCCGCCGGCCGCCAGTCCTGGCGGTCATAATCACCGGATGCCGCCACCATGTGCCAGCCGAACTGACGCAGGCGCAGCCGGTCGCGGGCTTCCGGACGGGCGTAAAACAGCGCCAGCCCTTCCGGCCCCAGCATCCACTTATGGCCGTCGGCGACGACGAAATCCGCATTGATGCTTTCGGCGTCGAAGACGTGAGCCCCCAGACTCTGGATCGCGTCCACGCAGAACAGCACGCCCCGTTCCCGGCACGCGGCGCCGATCGGCGCCAGATCCAGGCGGATGCCACTGGCATATTGCACCGATGACAGTGACACCAGGCGTACACGGGGGCCAAGCGCATCGATGACGCGCTGCTCGGCGTTGTCCCCGTCCACCGGCACCTGGATCACCTCCACACCCTGTTCGGCCAGGGCCTGCCAGGGAATGCGGTTGGAGGGGAACTCCTGATCGCTGATCAGCACCTGATCGCCGTCCCGCCAGGACAGCCCCTGGGCAATGACGGACAGCCCTTCGGAGGTGTTCTTGAGCAAGGCGATGTCTTCGTGCGGCACACCGCCGATCAGCGCGGCGAGGCGGCCGCGCAGAGTTTGCTCGGTGTCGAGCCAGCGCGGATAGTCCCGCGCCCCCACGGTGATGTTCTGCTCGGCGAAACGCACCACCGCGTCCCGGGTGCGTTTAGGCCACGGCGCCACGGCGGCGTGATTGAGATAAAGCACGTCGTTTTCAAGAGGGAATTCCGCGGACAGATCCAGAGCGCTGGTCATGTGATGATCGACTCCATTGTCATTGCCGGGCGGGTGGGTATCATCCTGCCCGAAAGGGGCATCGATAATTCGCCGGAACACATGACTCACAGCATGACCGATTGCCGTGGCAGGTCAACCTGGCCCGTGATGCATGGTGCCCGGGGGTGGGATAAACTGTGGTGAATCGCGGGATTCACCGGTCTTGGGAGTAAGGATGAATGGCTGATCTGGAAAAAGCGACGCGTAAGGCACAGGAATTCCGGCAACGGGAGCAACAAATCCTCGATACCGCTCTGGAATTATTCCTGGAGCAGGGAGAGGATCGTGTCACCGTGGAAATGATCGCCGACCGGGTGGGGATTGGCAAAGGCACCATCTATAAGCACTTCGAAACCAAGAACGAGATCTATCTGCTGCTGATGCTGCGTTATGAAGAGGATCTGGCGGCGGTGTTCAACAGTATTTCCGAGGACGACGACAAGGAAAAACTGACCCGCGAGTATTTTCGTTTCCGCATCAACGACCCGGCCCGCTACCAACTGTTCGACCGGCTGGAAAACAAGGTGATCAAGGACCACGCGGTGCCGGAACTGGTGGAGAAACTGCACAACATCCGCGAAGCCAATTTCGAACGACTCAAGAGCATCGTCAAGGCGCGCATCAGTGAGGGCTCCCTGGAAGACGTGCCGCCGATTTATCACATTTGCGCGGCCTGGGCGCTGGCCCACGGCGCCGTGGCGCTGGTGCAATCGCCGTTCTATATGGGGCTGATCGACGAAAAGGAGGATTTCCTCGACTTCCTGATCGAAATTGGTATTCGCATGGGCAATAAAGGACAACGCCGAAAATGACTTCCGCCGATTCCCTGTTGGCCCTGCTGGAAAAGGCCGAACGGGACGAGCAGGGGCTGCCGCCGGTGCATCAGTGGCACCCGGAACATCAGGGCGAAAGCCGTATGCGCATTGCCCGTGACGGCACCTGGTATTACCAGGAATCGCCGATTGAACGAGAGCGTATGGTGCGATTGTTTTCCACCATTCTGTTGCGTGAAGGCGATGACTACTTCCTGATTACGCCGGTGGAAAAACTGCGCATCGAGGTGGACGACGCGCCTTTTGTCGCCACCGACGTACAGCGTGTGAAGGACGATGGTGTCGACAAGCTGGTGTTCACCACCAATGTGGGAACTCACGTGGTGGCTGGTGAACGGCATCCATTGCGAATAGAACACGACCCGGACAGCGGGGAGCCGTCCCCTTATCTGCACGTGCGCGACAATCTGGAAGCACTGATTTCCCGCAACATGTTCTACCAACTGGTGGAGTGGGCCGGCCATGAAGAGCGGGACGGCGTGACCCACTTGTATATCGACAGCGACGGCGCCCG
This sequence comes from Alloalcanivorax xenomutans, assembly GCF_900217905.1. Taxonomy (GTDB): domain Bacteria; phylum Pseudomonadota; class Gammaproteobacteria; order Pseudomonadales; family Alcanivoracaceae; genus Alloalcanivorax; species Alloalcanivorax xenomutans. The sequence goes on along the minus strand of NZ_OBMO01000017.1, from coordinate 71,719 downwards.
TTTTTCCCTCGGCTCGTTCTGATACACAACCAGACCGGACTAACCACGAAGCCGCTGTGGGAGCTTGCCTTGCAAGCGAATCTTTTGCGCCGGAAGCCGAATTCGCTTGCAAGGCAAGCTCCTGCGGTGGCCTGGTAGCGACCTCCGATTTGATCTTTCTCAGGGTGTAGTGCCGCCCCACAACCGTGCCCGTTTTTGTTCCAACATGGCGCACCATAATCTGCCTCGAAATGGGGCGTCCTTGCCCGCCGCTAAAGCGAGTGTCTCTTCCCCTGATCGTTCTTCATGGCCTTAAACCCATTTAAATCAAAGGGTTATGCACATGGCATGGGCTTTGCTTTCACCCTGTTCAACAGTTGGCAAGCTGAAACGGTGAAAGGGGACATTCCCATGACGAAACAAAAGGTGTTGCTGGTAGGCCACGGTATGGTGGGGCAGCGCTTTCTGGAGGCGCTGGCGGACCGTGGTGGTCTTGATCACTACGACGTGACGATCCTGTGCGCGGAGAGCCGGCCGGCCTATGACCGGGTTGGCTTGACCCGTTACTTTACCGAGCGCGATGCCGATGCTCTGTCGCTGGTGCCGGAGGGTTTCATGGCACAACCGGGGCTGACCCTGAAGCTGTCCACCCGGGTGCGCGAGATCGACCGGGACGCCAGGGTAGTGATCACCGAAGCGGGAGAGCGGCTGGATTACGACAAACTGGTGCTGGCCACCGGGTCCTATCCGTTCGTGCCGCCCATTGACGGTAACGACCGCCCGAACTGCTTTGTTTACCGCACCCTTGATGACCTGGACGAGATTATCGCCGCCGCGGATCAGGCCCGTATCGGCACCGTGGTGGGCGGCGGCCTGCTCGGCCTGGAAGCGGCCAAGGCCCTGCACGATCTGGGACTGGAAACCCATGTGGTGGAGTTCGCGCCGCGTCTGATGGCGGTTCAGGTGGACGATCTCGGTGGCGGTTTGTTGAAGGACAAAATCGAAGCGCTGGGCGTGACGGTCCACACCAATACCGGCACCCGGGCCATCGTCGACGGCGAACAGCACCGCCATCGCATGGACTTTGGCGAGGACCGCCACCTGGAAACCGACATCATCGTGTTTTCCGCCGGCATTCGTCCGGAGGACAGCCTTGCCCGCGCCTGCGGGCTGGAGGTCGGTGAACGCGGCGGGGTGGTGATTGATGATTACTGTGTCACCTCCGACCCGGATATTTTCGCCATCGGCGAGGTGGCGTTATGGCAGGGCCGGATCTTCGGGCTGGTGGCGCCGGGTTATCAAATGGCGGAGACCGCCGCCGCGCGCTTGTGCGCGGATTCCGAGCCGAGTTTCCAGGGTGCCGATATGAGCACCAAGCTGAAACTGATGGGTGTGGACGTGGCCTCGGTGGGGGATGCCCATGGCCAGACGCCTGGTGCCCGCAGCGCGGTGTTCTTCGACCAGAGCACCGGCGTGTACAAGAAAGTGGTGGTCAGCGAGTGTGGCAAGAAACTATTGGGCGCGGTACTGGTGGGCGACGCCAACGATTATGGCAACCTGCTGCAACTGTGCCTGAACCGGATCGACCTGCCCGGAGAAGCCGCCGCTCTGATCGCTCCGGCCGCCGGCGATGCCCCCATGCTCGGCGCCGATGCCTTGCCGGATAGTGCCCAGATCTGCTCCTGCAACAATGTTTCCAAAGGCGCGCTGTGCGCCGCCATCGATGACGGCGCCACCACCGTTGGTGATCTGAAAGCCTGCACCAAGGCCTCCGCCACCTGCGGCGGCTGCGCCGCTTTGGTCAAGCAGGTGCTGGACAGCGAGCTGGCCAAGCGCGGCGTGGAGGTGAATAACCACGTGTGCGAACACTTCCCGTATTCCCGCCAGGAGATCTATCACCTGGTGCGGGTGGGGGAAATCAAGACCTTCGACGAGTTGCTGGAAAAACACGGCAGTGGCGACGGCTGCGATATCTGTAAACCGCTGGCCGCTTCGGTGCTGGCGTCCTGCTGGAACGACTATGTGCTGAGCAAGCCCCACGCCGGTCTGCAGGACACCAACGATTATTTTCTTGGCAACATGCAACGTGACGGCACTTACTCCATCGTGCCCCGTGTACCCGGCGGTGAAATCACGCCGGACAAGCTCATCGTGCTGGGCGAAGTGGCGAAGAAATACGATTTGTACACCAAGATCACCGGCGGGCAGCGGGTGGATCTGTTCGGTGCCCGCGTCGATCAGCTGCCGGAAATCTGGAAGATTCTGGTGGACGCCGGTTTCGAGACCGGACACGCCTACGGTAAATCCCTGCGCACGGTGAAATCCTGCGTCGGCTCCACCTGGTGCCGATACGGTGTCAAGGATTCGGTGGGCACCGCCATTCAGGTGGAAGAACGCTACAAGGGGCTGCGCAGCCCGCACAAGATCAAGATGGCGGTGAGTGGCTGCACCCGCGAATGCGCCGAAGCGCAAAGCAAGGATGTGGGCGTGATCGCCACCGACAAGGGTTGGAACCTTTATGTCTGCGGCAACGGCGGCATGCGTCCCCGTCACGCGGATCTGCTCGCCTCCGACTTGTCCGATGAACAACTGATCAGAACCATCGACCGCTTTTTGATGTTCTACATCCGCACCGCCGACCGCCTGCAGCGCACCAGCGTGTGGTTGGAGAACCTGGAAGGCGGGCTGGATTACCTCAAGCAGGTGGTGCTGGAGGATTCGCTGGGTATCGGTGAAGAGCTGGAGGCGCAGATGCAACAGGTGATCGACACCTATCAATGCGAGTGGAAGACCACCGTGGAAGATCCCCAGGCGGTGAAACGCTTCAAGCACTTCGTTAACGATGATGTCGCCGATGACAATCTGCATTACGTCCGTGAGCGTGGTCAGCGTCGTCCGGCCTATGAGCATGAACGTATCGAGCTGGTGCAACAGGAGGGTTAAGGCATGAACAGTTCCGTTACTCTGGAATGGAAAGCGGTGTGCAAAGTGGATGAAATTCTGCCCGGTACCGGTGTCGGAGTGCGCCTGCCCGAGGGGCAGGCGGCGCTGTTCCGTACCCGCGACGGCCAGCTCCATGCGCTGGATAACATGGACCCGTTCAGCCGCGCCAATGTGATCAGCCGCGGTCTGCTGGGCTCCCTGGGGGGGACCAGAGTGGTGGCGTCACCGCTGTATAAACAGCACTTCTGTCTGGAAACCGGGAAGTGCCTGGAGGACGAGACGGTATCCCTGACCGTGTATCCGGTCCGGTTGCGCGGCGAGCTGGTGGAAGTCGCCGTCGGCTGATCAGGCCTCGTCGTCGCCGCCGGGCTTGGGCAAACCGGTACCGCATTGTTTGCAGAAGCGGGCGTCCGGATCATGGTCATGGCGGTGGCAATTGGGGCATTCCCGTTCATAGCGGCGGGCAATGTGCGCGGCGGAGATTTCCGCGGTGACGATGCCGGTGGGCACGGCGATGATGGCGTAGCCGGTGATCATCGCCAGGGACGCCACGGCCTGGCCGATGGGCGTTTGTGGTGAGATGTCGCCGTAGCCCACCGTGGTCACGGTGACGATGGCCCAGTAGATGCTGCGCGGAATACTGGTGAAGCCATTGCTTGGCCCTTCGACCACGTAGATCAGACTGCCGAAAATGATGATCACCACCAGCACCGAGAACATGAAAATGCCGATCTTGCGGCGGGTGCGGACCAGCGCCAGGCCAAGCTGATTGGCCTCGCTCATCAGCGCCGCCAGTTTCATGATGCGGAAGATTCTCAGCACCCGCAGAGCGCGAATGGTAAGCAGATAGTTGGCGCCGGGCACCAGCAGGCTGATGTAAGTGGGGACCACGGAAAGCAGATCAACCACGCCGAAGAAACTGCGCGCATAGCGCAGCGGGCGGTCGCTGACCCAGAGGCGAACCAGGTACTCACCAGTGAACAGCAGGGTGAAGAACCATTCCACGCCATACAACCAGTCGCCGTAACGCTGGTGGATGCTTTGCACGCTGTCCAGCATGACGGCGACAACGCTGCTGAGGATGGCGATGATCAGCAAGAGGTCGAAACGCTGGCCGGCCGGGGTATCCGTGCCAAAGATAATGTGGCGCCAGCGCTCACGCTGGGATGGGGACTGGGACGACATCCTGTTGATTGCTCCGTTTCTGCCCATGCCGGACCGGACGGGCCCAATGAATCCGGTCATTCTGATTTGGCTAGGGTCTGTTCACACTATTTCCGTCGCGCCTGCTGGATGCCCTTTTTGCCTCCAGCCAGGCGGAGGGCGCGCGGTTTGGTCATTCCAAATGAGCAACCGACAACGACGCGGGAGGTAAAAAGGGCTCCAGCCCTTCGGGTTGCGGCTAAAACATCACCACTCTGCGTTACTCGTTGTTCATTTGGAATGACCAAACTTCTCTCCTTGTGCCTGGATTGGTGACGTTTTAGCCGCAACAGGCGCGGTGGAAATAGGGGGAACAGGCCCTAGGTTACATTCTCTCTTGTTAAACCTTTCGTGACCACCTAACTTATCCCTTGTAACGTATACCGAAGCGTTGGGGAAAACGTTTCAGGGAAGACAAGCAATCACCTCCGATGGCGGCGGCCTGGCCCCGCGATCCGCATAATGATAGTCAACAATAGTCAGGGGGCGACAATGATCGGTATGGCATTGGCGCGGCGAGGGCGACGCAAGGGGACAGTGTCGCGGGCCGTGGTGGTGCCCACGGACGGGGTTGGAAAAGGGGAGGGCAAGCGGCACGTGATGAAACGGATCCGGGCTTTCCTGATTGCCATGCATCCACTGGTGGCCGCGGCGATCTGTTGCCATGCTTTCTGGATGGCGGTCTCTCAGCGTCACTGGATCTGGCTTGGCCCTCTGCTGGTCAACGCGCCGACCTTGTCGCTGGCGGTATGGCTGGTGCGGCGTGGCCGTTCCGGCTGCGGCTCGCAACTGCCTGTGGTGTTGTTGAGCGCCTGGCTCGGCAGCGCCTGGACCTTGCTCGGTACCCTGTCGCTGGATGATCCCCAGCCGCTGGCGTGGATCTACACGGCAATTGGCCTGGTCGGACTGGCGGCCTGCCTGCTTTGGTATTTCCCTCAATACCGGGAACGCGGCGATGGGCCCCGGCCCGGTCAGCGGTTGCCGGTGCTGACGTTTCAGGACTTGCGCGGCAATGCGGTATCCTCCACCTCATTGCGGGGCGCCCCGGCGGTACTGTTATTTCATCGCGGCGACTGGTGCCCGAAAAGCGTGGAGCTGTTGCGTCTGCTGGCGCGGCATCGTGGTGCCCTGGGGCGTCGCGGCGCCCGTATCGTCCTGATCAGCGCCGACAGCGATGCCCGCTCCTGCCGCATGGCGGATCGGCTGGGCGTACCGCTTGAACGTTGGATCGATCCGGATCTGACCGCTGCCCGGCAGCTGCAATTGCTGGATCCCGGCGGTACCCCTCTGGGGCTGGAGCTGCTGGGGCATCAATCCGACACCGTGGACCCCACGGTGATCATCATCGATAGCCTGGGTGATATTCGCTACGTGGACAAGGCCGGGAATTCCCGCTACCGATCCGAACCGGTGACCTTTCTCAGGGTGCTGGACAGCGCGGTGCCGGCGTCACGGTAGGAGGCCCTCGGCCGATGGCTACAAAGCCGCTGTAGGGGCTTGCCCGCAAGCGAATTCTTCAGACGCGGTGCAATTCGCTTGCAGCGGCCCGCCCCCGGACAAAGCCCCTACAGTTATGGACTCAGCGGTCGCGTTGCGGCAGCACGTCGCGGACCTTGTTGGCCAGCGCGCGTACGGCGTCCTCGGTGGTCTGCCAGCCGATACAACCGTCGGTGACGGAAACGCCGTATTGCAGATCATCCAGATTCTCGGGAATTTTCTGATTCCCTTCGTTGAGATGGGACTCGACCATCAGACCGACGATGGAGGTGTTGCCCTCGAGGATCTGATTGCCGATGTTTTCCATCACCAGCGGCTGCAGGCTCGGATCCTTGTTGGAGTTGGCGTGGGAGCAGTCCACCATGATGTTGGTGGAAACGCCGGCCTTGTGCAGGGCGCTTTCCGCCAGGGCCACGGAGACCGAATCATAATTAGGCTTGCCACCGCCACCGCGCAGTACCACGTGGGCATAGGGGTTGCCACGGGTGGTGGTCAGCGCCACGCGGCCATCCGGGTCGATGCCCAGGAAGCGATGCGGGTGCTGTACGCTGAGCATGGCGTTCACCGCCACATCCAGGCTGCCATCGGTGCCGTTCTTGAAGCCCACCGGGCTGGACAGACCAGAGGACATTTCCCGGTGAGTCTGGGATTCGGTGGTGCGGGCGCCAATGGCGGACCAGGCAATCAAATCCTGCAGATACTGTGGCGTGGTCGGGTCCAGTGCCTCGGTGGCCGCCGGCAGGCCCAGTTCGGCCACGTCCAGCAGCAGACGGCGGGCGATATGCAGCCCTTCCTCCACCTTGAAGGAGTCGTTCATATACGGGTCGTTGATCAGGCCCTTCCAGCCCACGGTGGTGCGGGGCTTCTCGAAATAGACCCGCAATACCAGAAAGAGAGCATCGTCGACTTCCTCGGCCAGGGCCTTGAGGCGACTGGCGTATTCCAGAGCCGCTTTCGGATCATGGATGGAACAGGGCCCGATGACCACGAACAGACGCGGGTCCTTGCGGTCGAGAATGTCACGAATCACCTGCCGGCCGCCGACCACCGAGTCCCGGGCGGCGTCGCTCAGAGGCAACTTTTCCTTGAGCGCCCGTGGCGTGATCAACACGTGCTGGGACTCGATATTGAGATCGTCTACCTGTCGTATCTGGCTCATGATGCTGGATTGGCCTGTGTTTTCAGTCTCTGCGGACCCGGCAGTCTAGCCGAATCCGGATGACGAAGAAATAACACAGAGCCAGAGGGCAGTTAATAGTGAATAGTTAACAGTGAATAGCGGCGCGGCCACCAGGGCTTCCCGTTACCTGCAACGGCGGCTCGCGTCGCTGTTCCCTGTTCCTTATTCACTGTTAGCTGCCTTAATCAGTTTTTCCACATATTCCGGCACCAGCTGCGTGGCGGGGCCGTGGTGGTGTTCGTGGAAGGCGTTGAGCTGCTCGGAGGGTTCCAGGTTCAGTTCCACCGTATGGGCGCCGTTGGCGCGGGCCTCGGCGACGAAGCCGGCGGCGGGGTAGACGTTGCCGCTGGTGCCGATGCTGATGAACCGCTCACAGCGGGCCAGCGCCGCGTAGATCCGGTCCATCTCCAGGGGCATCTCACCGAACCACACCACGTGGGGCCGCAGACAACCGGGCACCCCGCACAGCGGGCAGGCCAGCCCCGTGCTCAGCTCATCGTCCACGGTCACCAGGGCATCGGTGGTGCGGCAGCGGGCTTTGCACAGCTCTCCGTGCATATGGATCAGGTTGCGGCTGCCGGCGCGTTCGTGCAGGTTGTCCACGTTCTGGGTGACCAGCAGCACCTGACCGGGCAGGGCGGCTTCCAATCGGGCCAGGGCCCGATGCGCGAGATTGGGGGTAATGGCCGGACCGTGCAATTGCCGGCGCCGCTGATTGTAGAACTGATGCACTTTCACAGGGTCGCGTTGGAAGGCTTCCGGTGTCGCCACCTCCTCGATACGGTGTTCCTCCCACAGACCACCGTTGTCGCGAAAGGTGCGGATACCTGACTCCGCGGAGATTCCGGCACCGGTAAGTATTACAATCTTTTCCTGCATGTCTCTTACCCATGGAGAATTATGGACACCATTATTGCACAGCAGGAGATTGTGTCCCTGCCGCAGCGCGGCCGGGTCAATCTGCTGCATTTTCACCAGGGCATGGTGCTGCTGGTGGGGGCGGACGCCGTCGGTCTGTACCGTGATCGGGCCTCAGTGGACGACCCGCTGGCCAACGGGTTGATCGGTTATGAAACCATTCCCGATGCGCTGCGGCCGACTTTCCGTGAGGGCGCCGGCTACGTGACCGAGCAGGTTTCCGGTTATGTGGCCCTGCACTCCGGCGCGGTGTTGTTCATTCGTCCGGACGGCGTGGCGCTTTACCCTGACGGCCAGAATGCCCTGCGTGACCAGCATCGTTGCTGGCTGATTCCTTTTCCCCCTCTCAGTTGAGCGGAGATCGTCATGGCGGAAGAAAGCACCCGTTTGCGGCTGCGGCAGTTGACCACGGAAGATTACCCGGCGTTGGCCCGGCTGATGGACCAGGTTTACCACGACATTGGTGGCGCCTGGCCGGAAGACACCATCAAGGCCCTGATCCGCGTGTTCCCGGAAGGGCAATTGGTGATCGATGACAACGGTGAACTGGTGGCGGCGGCTCTGACCATCAAGGTGGACTACGACCGCTTTTCCAATCCGCACCGCTATGAAGACCTGATCACTGACGACAAGATCCGTTCCCACAGCCGCAAGGGGGACGCGTTATACGGCCTGGATGTGTTTGTGGATCCGGAATATCGCGGCTACCGGCTTGGCCGGCGTCTTTACGAAGCGCGCAAGGAATTGTGCCGTGACGAAAACCTGCGGGCGATTCTCGCCGGCGGACGGTTGCCCGGCTATAACGATCAGGCCGACAAGATGTCGGTGACCGAGTACATCTCCCAGGTGGAAAGCCGGGCCATCTATGACCCGATCCTGACTTTCCAGCTGTCCAATGGTTTCGACGTCAAGCGGCTGTTGACCAAGTACCTGCCCGAGGACGAAAGCTCCCGTGGCTACGCCACGTTACTGGAATGGGACAACATCCTCTATCAGCCGGACGAGGACGGGGAGTGGCCGCGACGTTCCACTGTGCGCATCGGCGTGGTGCAGCGTCGCATGCGCGCCGCCCGCTCGGTGGAGGATCTGCTCGGTCAGGTGGAGTTCTTCGTCGACTCATTGTCCGATTACCGTGCCGATTTCGCCGTCCTGCCGGAGTTTTTCAGCGCGCCGCTGATGGGACTGAAACCGGAACTCAACTCGGTGGAGGCGGTGCGGTATCTGGCCAGTTTTACCGATGAGGTCCGCGATGCCATGGCGGACATGGCGGTCAGTTACAACATCAATATCATCGGCGGCTCCATGCCGGTGGAAGAGAATGGCCGCATGTATAACGTGGCTTATCTGATGCGCCGCGATGGCTCCGTGGAAGAGCAGCGCAAGATCCACATTACCCCCCACGAACGCAAGGATTGGGCGATCCAGGGCGGCAATGAACTGCGCATCTTCGACACCGACGCCGGCCGTATCGGCATTCTGATCTGCTATGACGTGGAGTTCCCGGAGCTGGGCCGGTTGCTGGCGGAGCAGGGCATGGAAATTCTGTTCGTGCCATTCTGGACCGACACCAAGAACGGCTATCTGCGGGTGCGTCACTGCGCCCAGGCGCGGGCCATCGAGAACGAATGCTATGTGGCCATTTCCGGCAGCATCGGCAATCTGCCCCGGGTGGATAACGTGGACATTCAGTACGCTCAGTCGGCGGTGTTCTCTCCCAGCGATTTCTACTTTCCCCACGACGGCATCATCAGTGAGTCCGTGCCGAATACGGAAATGCTGTTGTTCGCCGATGTGGATCTGGAAAAGCTCAAGCTGCTGCACAGCGAAGGTTCGGTGACCAACCTGCGCGACCGCCGTGGAGATCTGTACGACCTGACCTGGAAGGGGCTCAGAGCGCTGGATTAGCCCGGGAACTTAACGATAATCCCGAAACGCGGCTTTCACCTGCTCCGCCAGGGCATCGTGGGCGGGCCCGGCGGTGCCGCGCACCAACGCGATCTGGTAGTGACCCAGCTCCGGCAGAGCGGCCTCCTGGTCCAGTCGCCGTAATGGAGGTCTTACCAGGCTCTGCGGAAACGGCGCCACGGCCAGATCCGCCAGCATGGCGGCCTCCTGGCCGGCGCAATGTTCGCTGCTGTAGGCGATCCGGTAATCGATACCGGCATGATCCAGCGCCGCCAGGGCCACACGGCGCCAGGCACAGCCCTGATTGGCCAGGGATAAAGGCAAAGGCCGGCGCTGTACCGCCAGACCACCATCGCGACCGGCCCACACCAGCGGTTCGCTGTGCACCACTTCCCCCAACGTCGGCTCCAGGCCATCGTTCCCCACGGTCACCAGCGTCATGTCCAGATCACCGTCATTGAGCCGTTGCACCAGATCCACGCTGCGTCCCGCCAGCACATCCACCTGTACCGCCGGGTGGGTGCGGGCGAAACGTGCCAGCACCCGCGGCAGAATGCGGGTGCCGACATCGTCCGGCGAACCCAGCCGCACCTGGCCGGTCAGCGCCGGTTTGAGAAAGTGGCCGACGGTTTCCTCGTTGAGTTTCAGCAGCCGGCGGGCGTAACCGAGCAGCGCCTCGCCCTGGGGGGTAAGCCTCACCTGTCTTGCCTCGCGGATGAACAAGGGCTGATCCAGCATTTCCTCCAGCCGCTTGATTTGCATGCTCAGCGCGGAGGGGGTGCGATGCACCGTCACCGCCGCGCGGCTGAAACCGCCACTTTCAGCGATGGCGACGAAACTCCGGATCACATCGATATCGAGCAAGGGCAGGTCCATTGGGGGGGAACTCCGGGATGGATTGGTCACTTTTAATCTTTCAGTTTTATTGAAAGGTGGATGAAGAGTAATTCGTTTGATTGATTAGTGGCAACTCCTCAGTCTGGCGTTGGCCATTCATTGACTGAGCACTCACCACAGGAGACCGCCATGACCTTCCATGATCCCGTGGAGCACCCCGCCACCGGACGCGACGATGACGGCCCGGTTCCCGAACCCCGGCTGGCCATGCCGGCGATGCCGCCGTTGCGGCTGATTGCCCGGGTCGAGCGGCTCTGGCGCCGCTGGCGCCAAGGGGTTGAGAGGAGAGCCGGACGGGCATAGGCTGACGAAACCGCCGTCTCACAAGGGATATCTCCCGGGAGGCACACCGTGGACGCGCCGCGTCCGGCGCGCGTGATCGCCGGACTGATCACCACCGTGACGCTGGAGGCCGGGGCCATGAATTGGCACCAGCCCCAGCCTTGGCGTGCCGATGCAGTAGTGCAGGGGCGCGATCAGGATTACAACAGTGAACGCTTTCTGCATGTGTTCAGTTATCGGCATCTGTCATCAATGGGGCCGCTGGAGGATGGCATTCGTGGCACCGCCGGCAGTGTCACCGGCGATCGTCTCTACCTGGACTTCCAATACCGGCAGACCTTTCCCTTCGATAATCCCGACCGGGCCTTTCTGCTCGACATACAGCGTGGCGAGGATTTCGACGGCGATTTCCAGCGTCAGGTGGTGGGCTTTCGCCAGATACTGGGCGGGCGCTGGCAACTCTCCCTGCGTGGTGACCTGTTTTCCGACAAGTCCCGGACTGATATCTATTTCGGAGTACGCCGGCTGCTGGCCGGTGGCGGCTGGCTGGAAGCCCAGTGGGTGCTGCCGGATGCCTACTTCAATGACAAGACCGGCGGCGACAGCGAGATGCGACGGCGGCCGCATACCCTGTTCCTGCAATGGCACCGGCCCCATGGCGACGGCGCCGTCACCACGGTGTCACTCAACCATTCACCGCGCTCGGTACTGGATGATCGTGATGAGGGCGTCGAAGTGGCCAGTCGCCAGACCCGTCTGGCGCTCTCCCACGGGCGGCGCTGGGGAGGCTGGGGCTGGCGGCTGGATTTGGAAGCCGAGCGTACCCGGCGCGATCACGATCTGGACGAAGTGCCCGGCGGGATACCGTTCGAGCGGGACATGGAGGCGGTGACGCTGTCGGCCACCCAACTGCGGCATCGCTGGCAGCCGGAGCTGGGGGTGCGCTATCTGAGACTGGACGAGAGCGGTTGGTTCGGTCGGGAGGTCAATGACGCCGGGCGGGTCAAGCGGCGCGAGCCATTGCTGTTTTCCAGCCTGAACATCCCTTTGAACGAACGCCACAGACTGCTGCCGGCGCTGTATGTGAGCCGGGCAGGGGTGGAGCAAGACGCTATCGGTGACTGGAGCGAACGGGATGACGATGACTGGATCGGCAAGTTGTCCGTGCCCTGGCAGATCGTGCTATCGCGGGAACAAGACGCGGTGTTGACCATTGCGCCCTCGGTACGGTTGCATCGCGCGGCGTTTGGTGGTGGCAACATTCAACTGCACTGGCCACTTTAGGGGGGCGTCGCGGATTAGCGGGAAATCGACTCTTTGTGATGGGAAGCCTTGGTGCTTCGTAGGCGGGTCTTGCGGGTATCCCGGGTGCCCATGACCCGCGGTGAATACATCCCCGTAGGCTTGCGTTCGGCGTCCTGCCTCACACAGTCATGGACACCCGAGGGACCCGCAAAGACGCTCCCCCGCTAGAAAGAAAAATCGTAAGTCCGCTCTTTTGATCCTAGGCATCCCAATAAGAAAGGCGCCGTAGAGGCGCCTTTCTTGTCGTTACCAACGGACCGTTACATATTGGGATAGTTCGGGCCGCCGGTGCCTTCCGGGGCCACCCAGTTGATATTCTGGGTCGGGTCCTTGATGTCGCAGGTCTTGCAGTGCACACAGTTCTGCGCGTTGATCTGGAAGCGCTTCTCGCCCGAGTTCTCGTCCTCCACCACTTCGTACACACCGGCCGGGCAATAGCGTTGCGCCGGTTCGTCGTACTTGGGCAGGTTGTACTCGATCGGGATGCTCGGATCCTTCAACTGCAGATGGCAGGGCTGATCCTCTTCATGGTTGGTGTTGGAGAGGAACACCGAGTCCAGCTTATTGAAGGTGATCTTGCCGTCCGGTTTCGGGTAGTCGATCTTCTTGCACTGATCCGCCGGCTTCAGGGTGTCGTGATCCGGAGTGGTATCGCGCATGGTGATCGGCAGCTTGCCGTTGAACAGGTTGATGTCCACGAAGGCGAAGGCGGAACCGATGAAGTTGCCGAACTTGTGCTGAGCCGGCCCGAAGTTGCGCTGCTGGTGCAGCTCTTCGTGAATCCAGCTGTTCTCGAACGCATCCTTGTAGGCCACCAGCTCATCATGGCTCTGGCCGTTCTTGATCGCTTCGGCCATCAGTTCGGCGGCGATCATGCCGGATTTCATGGCGGTGTGGCTGCCCTTGATCTTGGCAAAGTTCAGGGTGCCGGCGTCACAGCCCACCAGCAGACCACCGGGGAAGGTCATCTTCGGCAGGGATTGCAGGCCGCCCTTGGCGATGGCGCGGGCGCCATAGCTGAGACGCTTGCCGCCTTCCAGGAATTTCTTGATTTCCGGATGGGTTTTCCAACGCTGCATCTCATCGAACGGAGAAACGTGCGGGTTGGAATAGGCCAGATCGGTAATCAGACCCAGGGTGACCTGATTGTCCTCCAGGTGATAGAGGAAACCACCGCCCGGGGAGCCGGACTCAGTCAGCGGCCAACCGGCGGTGTGCACCACCAGGCCCTGACGGTGCTTGGACGGATCGATTTCCCACAGCTCCTTGATGCCGATGCCGTAGTGCTGGGGATCCGTGCCTTCGCGCAGGTTGAATTTTTCCATCAGCTGCTTGCCGAGATGGCCGCGGCAGCCTTCGGAGAAAACGGTGTACTTGGCGTGCAGCTCCATGCCCGGCATGTAGCTGTCTTTTTTCTCGCCATTGTGGTCGATGCCGAAATCGCCGGTGGCGATGCCTTTTACCGAACCATCTTCGTTATAGAGGATTTCGCTGGCGGCGAACCCCGGGAAGATCTCGATGCCCAGGCCCTCGGCCTGTTCCGCCAGCCAACGGCAGACGTTGCCCAGGGATACGACATAGTTGCCCTCGTTGTGCATGGTCTTCGGCACGAACAGGTTGGGCACTTTGGAGCCTTTCTCGGCACCGGTGAGATAGAAGATCTCATCATCGGTGACGGGAGCGTTCAGGGGCGCGCCCAGTTCCTTCCAATTGGGGAACAGTTCATTCAGGGCACGAGGTTCCAGTACCGCACCAGAAAGAATGTGCGCGCCGACTTCGGAACCTTTTTCCACTACGACCACACTGAGTTCCTGACCGCTTTCCTGGGCGATCTGACCCAGACGGCAGGCGGTTGCGAGACCGGACGGACCGGCGCCGACGATGACAACGTCGACTTCCATAGATTCGCGTTCCACAGCCTGTCTCCTAACTATCGGTTGCGTTACAGCCCTTCTGCTGGGGCCGGTCGGGAACCCCCGAGCCAGGCGCCACCTTGTTTGGTGCCGGGCTCGGCGCACATTGTTCCGGGCCTTGGTATGGCCGGCCAGTCGCTGCGAGCCTTATGGGCCGGCAAGACATAGAGCGCTGTTCAGAGGTTCGGGCGCCTGCATCCGCCACCGCATAAACCGGGCGGGGGCAGGCCTTAGGGTGCGCGGAGTATATAAGCATCAGCTATATTCCACCACTTTCGGAATGGTTTTCCACGTTAATTCAAACGAGCGTTTGGATTATCGTCGGATCAGTGGAAATGGGCAAGGGCGGGGGAGACGGAGCAAGCCGGCCGTTATTGCCGGGATGACCGCAAGGTCATGAAAAATGGGCGAAAATTGGTGTCTATTTGCAACAAAATCATCTGCTTACGATTTTCCGGCCTATTGACCTCGTTCCGGGCAGAGTTCAAGATAGCCGCTCTCTCGCGGGGGTGGACCCGGTAACGGCGTCGTCTCGCCTCCTTCTACAAGTCATCAGTGGAACATTCCGAGGATCCTATGAAGGTTCTTGTACCCATCAAGCGAGTCGTTGACTACAACGTTAAGGTTCGCGTGAAGGCAGACAACTCCGGTGTTGATCTCGCCAATGTGAAAATGGCCATGAACCCCTTCTGTGAAATCGCTGTGGAAGAAGCGGTACGGCTGAAGGAAAAAGGCGTGGTTACCGAGATCGTTGCCGTGTCCATCGGTCCCAAGGCCGCCCAGGAACAACTGCGTACCGCCATGGCGCTGGGCGCGGACCGTTCGATTCTGGTGGAAACCGACGAGGAAGTTCAGCCTCTGGGTATCGCCAAGGCCCTCAAAGCCATCGTTGATGAAGAAAAGCCGGAGTTGGTCATCCTCGGCAAGCAGGCCATCGACGGTGACAACAACCAGACCGGTCAGATGCTGGCGGCTCTGGCCGGCATGCCGCAAGGCACCTTCGCTTCCGAAGTGAACGTGGCCGACGGCAAGGTGAAAGTGACCCGTGAAATCGACGGCGGCCTGCAAACCGTTGAACTGAGCCTGCCGGCGGTGGTAACCACTGATCTGCGCCTCAACGAGCCGCGCTACGCTTCCCTGCCGAACATCATGAAAGCCAAGAAGAAGCCGCTGGACGTGAAAACCCCGGCTGATCTGGGCGTTGACCTGACTCCGCGCGTCACCACCGAGAAAGTGGAAATGCCGCCGGAACGCAGTGCCGGTGTCAAGGTGGGCTCCGTTGATGAGCTGGTGGATAAACTGAAAAACGAAGCGAAGGTGATCTGATGAGTGTTTTAGTCTACGCCGAACACGATAACGCTACGCTCAACAAGGTTACCCTGAGCGTGGTTGCCGCCGCCAAAGAGATCGGTGGCGACATCACCGTCCTGGTTGCTGGTAAAGGTTGTGGCGCCGTGGCTGAAGCGGCCGCCAAGGTTGATGGCGTAAGCAAGGTGCTGTGCGCCGACAACGACGCCTACGAGCACCAGCTGGCGGAAAACATCGCCGACCTGGTGGTTGAACTGGCCGGCGACTACAGCCACATCCTGGCCGCCGCCACCACCACCGGCAAGAACTTCGCGCCGCGCGTGGCCGCTCTGCTGGACGCTCCGCAGATCTCTGAAATCTCCGACGTGGTCGACGGCGACACCTTCAAGCGTCCGATCTACGCCGGTAACGCCATCGCCACCGTGAAATGCGCCGACGCCAAGAAAGTGCTCACCGTGCGCGGCACCTCCTTCGACGGCGTTGCCGAGGAAGGCGGTTCCGCCAGCGTTGAGAGCGTTGACGTGGTCAAGGACGCCGGTATCTCCTCCTTCGTGGGCGAGGAACTGGCCAAGTCCGACCGTCCGGAGCTGACCAGCGCCGACATCGTGATCTCCGGTGGGCGCGGCATGGGCAACGGCGACAACTTCGAAATCCTCTACAAAGTGGCCGACAAGCTTGGCGCCGCCGTGGGTGCGTCCCGCGCCGCCGTTGACGCCGGTTTCGTGCCGAACGACATGCAGGTGGGTCAGACCGGTAAGATCGTTGCCCCGAACCTGTACATCGCCGTCGGTATCTCCGGTGCCATCCAGCACTTGGCGGGCATGAAGGATTCCAAAGTGATCGTGGCCATCAACAAAGACGAAGAAGCCCCCATCTTCCAGGTGGCGGACTACGGTCTGGTGGCGGATCTGTTCGAAGCGGTACCGGAGCTCGACAGCAAGCTCTGAACGCCCGCATTCGAAGATGCCCTGGAAAGCCCGGCCTAGTGCCGGGCTTTCTGCTTTTGGGACGGGAGAATCCATTGCCCTGCTGGCGAAGCCTTGTCGTGCCCCGATTTGGTGCCCCAAGGTCGGCCTGCTTCAGCATGGATCGCGGTCCTGCGCCATGCCGGGGCGGATGCCCCTGAATCCTTTGCCCCCGAATTGGCATATCCCTTGCTGAGCCTGTTGCTATCCCCGTCGTTGGGGAGAGGGCCACAGGGAATAAAGCGCCATGCAGTCGATTACACCGCCGGCGGTGTCCGGCTTTGATGAGATGTTCGCCAGGGAAGGGGCGGTTCGCCCCCACTATTCCAGTTATCACGGCTGGTTGTTGGGGCAGTCCAAGGAGCTCCTGCACCGCAAGCGTCAGGAAGCCGAGCTGCTGTTCCACCGGGTTGGTATCACCTTCAATGTCTACGGCGAGGAGAGCGGCGCGGAGCGGCTGATTCCTTTTGACGTGGTTCCCCGCATTATTCCCGAGCAGGAATGGCGCCACCTGGAGCAGGGTACGGCCCAGCGGGTGAGGGCGCTGAACCAATTCCTCGATGATATTTACCACGGCCAGGAGATCATCCGTGCTGGCCGCATTCCCGCCGACCAGATCTATGGCAACGCCCATTACCAGCCCTGCATGCAGGATGTGGATCTGCCCAACCAGGTGTACAGCCACGTCAGCGGCGTGGACCTGATCCGTGACGGAGAGGGAACCTGGTACGTTCTGGAGGATAATCTGCGTACCCCGTCCGGGGTCAGCTACATGATCGAAAACCGGCGGGTGATGATGCGGTTGTTCCCGGAGTTGTTCGCCGGGCAATCGGTGGCGCCGGTGGAGCACTATCCATCGCTGTTGCTGGATACCCTGCAGCACAGCAGCGCCGTGCCCTATCCCACGGTGGTGCTGCTGACCCCGGGGCGTTTCAACAGCGCCTACTTCGAGCACGCCTTTCTGGCGCAGCAGATGGGGATCGAGTTGGTGGAGGGGGCGGATCTGTTCGTCAAGGATGGCTTCGTCTACATGCGCACCACCGCCGGGCCGCAACGGGTGGACGTGATCTATCGCCGTATTGATGACGATTTTCTCGACCCGCTGGCGTTCAATCCGGACTCCATGCTGGGAGTGCCTGGCCTGCTGTCGGTGTACCGGCAGGGTAAGGTGGTGCTGGCCAACGCCATCGGCTCCGGGGTCGGCGATGACAAGTCCATTTACCCTTATGTACCGGAGATGATCCGCTTCTACCTGGGTGAGGAGCCGATTCTGGAGAATGTTCCAACCCGGCTGTGTCGCCGTCCGGAGGATCTCCAGTACGTATTGGAGCATCTGCCGGAACTGGTGGTTAAGGAGGTCCACGGTGCCGGCGGTTACGGCATGCTGGTCGGGCCGGCGGCCAGCCGCGAGGAGATCGAGAGTTTTCGTCAGCGTCTGCGGGCACGGCCCGATAATTACATCGCCCAGCCGACCTTGTCGCTGTCCACCTGCCCGATCTTCGTCGAGCAGGGTATCGCGCCCCGGCATATCGATTTGCGCCCATTCGTGCTCAGTGACGGCCGTGCCCCCCGCATGGTGCCGGGCGGTCTTACGCGGGTGGCGATGAATGCCGGTTCGCTGGTGGTGAATTCGTCCCAGGGGGGCGGTACCAAGGACACCTGGGTGGTGGAGGCGCCGTCATGCTGAGTCGCACCGCCTCCGACCTGTATTGGCTGTCCCGCCTGGTTGAGCGGGCCGAGAACACCGCTCGCATGCTCGACGTGGCCTGGAATCTGTCGATGATGCCGTTCGTCGCCAATCCCCGTGATGAGATGATAGCGCCGTTGATGATCTCGGGCTCGCATGAGCTGTATATGAGCCGGCACGATGACGTCCAGGTGCGCGAGGTCCTGCATTTCTTCACCCTGGATCAGGACAACCCCGGCAGTATTTTCAATTGCCTGCGTCTGGCGCGGGAAAACGGCCACGCGGTGCGTGGCAAGATCACCGCCGAGATGTGGGAAAGCATCAACAGCACCTGGCTGGAGTTGAAGGAAATTCGCCGCGGGGGCCTGGACCAATACGGCGCCAGCGCCTTTTTTGATTGGGTGAAAAAGCGCTCCCACCTGTTCCGTGGCGCCACCTACGGCACCATCATGCGCAATGATGCCTTCCGCTTTCTGCGCATTGGCACCTTCATCGAGCGGGCCGATAACACGGCCCGTATCCTGGATGTGAAATATCAGATCGGCACTCTTTACGGCGTTCCCTCCGGCGGTGACGCCATGGACTTCTATCGCTGGCACGCCTTGCTGCATTCGGTGGGGGCGTATGAGTCCTATCGCGAGCTTTACAGCGAGGCCATTAATGCCGACCGGGTGGCGGAGCTGCTGATTCTGGGCGCCGAGGTGCCACGCTCGCTGCGCTCCTGCATGCAGATGCTGTGTGAGTTGCTGCCGGCGATCGAGGGGCGGGCCGGGCAGACCGCCAAGCGCTTGGCGGCGGTGCAGTTCGCGCGGCTGCAATACGGTGATCTGGAGCATGTGCTGGACACCGGTTTGCACGATTACCTGACGGATTTTCTGCGCCGTATCAATGAGCTGGCGGATACCATCCGCGAGGAATATCTGGAGGTCGTATGAAACTGTCGATTCGACACAGCACCGAATACCGTTATTCCGAGCAAGTGCTGCACAGTACGCAGTATCTGCGGCTGACGCCGCGTCCATCGGCACGGCAGCGTATTCTGCACTGGCATCTGGACATGCCGGAGCCGGCCAGCGAGGCCTCCGATGGCTTCGGTAATATCCTGCACGTGCTGACCCTGGACCAGCCCCACGAGGCCATACGTCTCACCGCCACTGGCGAAGTGGAAATCGAGGGCGAGGACCGTGAGGACGATGACACCCGGATTTCCCCTCTGGTTTACTGCCGTTATTCTCCGTTTACCCGTCCGGATTCGTTGCTCCATGAACTGGCCCGGAACCATCAGTGCGCCGCCGGGATCCTGGCCAATCTTGAGAGGTTGAGCGAAACCATCCTGTCGAGAATGCCGTTTACGCCCGGCGTCACCGATGTGTCCAGCACCGCCGCCGAGGCATATCGGTTGAGGAAAGGGGTGTGTCAGGATCATACCCATGTATTTCTGTCCTGCTGCCGGGCCCTGGGGATTCCCGCCCGCTACGTCAGCGGCTATCTTTACAGCGATGATTCCGAGCACGTCGCCAGCCATGCCTGGGCCGAGGTCTGGTTCGATGAACGCTGGCACACTTTTGACGTGACCAATCAGACCCGCCGTCCGAGACGCCATCTGAAGCTGGCGGTGGGCTTCGATTATCTGGACGCCTGCCCGGTACGCGGCGTCCGTTACGGTGGTGGCGTGGAATCCCTGCGAGCGGCGGCCCTGGTGCGGCAGACCGGCGCCGGGGATCAGTGATCGCCGGGAGAAACCGATGACCTATTGTGTCGCCATGCGCCTGGAACAAGGGCTGGTGTTCGCCGCGGATTCGCGGACCAACGCCGGCGTGGATCAGATCGCCACGTTTCGCAAGCTGCATACCTTCCAGGTGTCCGGGGAGCGTCTGGTGGTTCTGCTTAGCGCCGGTAACCTGGCCACCACTCAGAGCGTGGTCAGCCTGTTGCGCATGCGTCTGGACAGCGACCGGCCCAATCTCAACGGCGTCGGCTCGCTGTATGATGTGGCGGCCATTGTCGGTGCCACCAGCCGCGAAGTGCGTCAGCGCGACGCCGGTCAGACGCAGGGGTCGGTGGATTTCGGCAGCAGCTTCATCGTCGGGGGACAAATTCGCGGTGAAGCGCCGCGGCTGTTTCTGGTCTACCCGGAAGGCAATTTCATCGAATGCACGGCGGACACGCCGTACTTTCAGATCGGCGAAACCAAGTACGGCAAGCCGATCATCGACCGGGTGGTGGAATACCGTACCTCCCTGGACGATGGCATCAAGTGCGCCTTGCTGAGTATCGATTCCACCCTTCGTTCCAACCTGTCGGTGGGCTTGCCCCTGGATGTTCTCAAGTATCCCCGCGACAGCTTTGATGACCATCTTCACTATGATGTGGATGAGCATCACGAGGGCTTCCGGGCGTTGGGCGAGGCCTGGTCTCAGGCTTTGCGTGGTGCCTTCCAGGCGATGCCGGACATGCAATGGTAGGGGCGGCTCAGTACCGCCGAACCCGTTCCGCCAGCGCCAGGGCGGCGGTGAGTCCCGGTGACTCGATGCCCAGCAAGGCGATCAGGCCTGGCAGGCCGTGATCCTGCTCGTCGAGCAGGCAGAAATCCGCATGGGATTCGCCGCGCAGGCGTAATTTGGGGCGGATGCCGGTGTAGTCCGGCAACAGTGAGCCGGCTGGAAGGCCCGGCCAGTAGGCCCGCACCGCATCCTCGAATGCTGGCTCGCGCTGGAGATTGACGCGGTAATCCACCTCGTCGATCCATTCCACGTCCGGCCCGAAGCGCGCCTGGCCCGCCAGATCCACGGTCAGATGCACGCCCAGGCCGTGCCGTTCCGGCAGTGGGTAGACCAGGCGTCGGGTGGGGCTGGCGCCACGCAGGCGGAAATAATTACCCCGCGCCAGTCCCTGTTGCGGAGCCAGCTCCGCCGGCAGCCCGTGCAGACGTTGCAGCAACGGTACGCTGCCCAGTCCGGCGGCGATCACCAGTTGCTCGCAGTGCAACTGAAAGCCGCCATCCGGGCCGGTCACCTGTAACTCGAAACCGTGCCGGTCTCCGCCCAGGGCGGTCACACTGTGCCGCAGGCACAACAAAGCGCCGGCTTCTTCGGCGTCGGCGGCCAGAGCGGCCATCAGGCCGTGACTGTCGACGATGCCGGTGTGTTCGCTGGCCAGCGCCAGATCCGCCGCCAGCCAGGGCTCCTCATGTTGCAGAGCAGGGCGCCCCAGCCAGTGCAATCCGCTGGCGCCAGCGGCAATGGCGTTGTCGTACACAGCCCGCAGTTGCCGGGCCTGCTCCTCGCCTCTTGCCACCACCCATTTGCCGCAACGGCGATGGGCCACCCGGCGGCGCTGGCAATACTCGTAGAGCAGGGCATTGCCGCGCAGGCAGGACATGGCTTTGAGGGAACCCGGTGGGTAATAAAGGCCGGCATGGATCACCTCACTGTTGCGCGAGGACAGGTGCTCGCCAAAGTGCGCCTCCGCTTCCAGCAATACCGGTGCGCGGCCGGCCAGGGCCAGTTCCCGGGCAATGGCCAGGCCCACCACGCCGCCGCCGATGATCACTGTTCCCATGGATTCCATACTGATCACCCGGTGACACGGCGGATGGTGAGAACATGGGCGATGCGCTCACCATCCCAGATGTATTCATAGTGGGTGCTGGGAATTACTGACTCCACCAGATGTGGGGAAAACAGGGCAAAACACAGCGCCCCCGGATCGCGTACCGAGCTGTAGGCGAGGCCATGCTCGTCGGCTTCAAACAGACGCTGGCCGAGGCGGCGGGCGCCGCTGTAATCCTCGGGGTGATACCACTGATCGTCGTCGCGCGGCGGGTTGTGAATGTCGCGTAACTCGGCGGAAAAGCGAACCCGCAGACCGCGCATCACCACCCGGTCGTACTTCAGCCCAACGACCTGCTGGAAGTAGTGTTGCTGGTGATAACGGGTTTCGGCAATGGCGGTGGCCATGCGCTCGGCGCAGTAGAGCACGCCGAAGCCGCCGTCGGAGAAGCGCGAGCCGGCGGGATTGACGTGGACAAAAGGGGCCAGGGCGTAGCTGCAGCCCGGAATGCCCCAGGGACGGCGTTCCGGCGGTACCCGGTTCAGCTCTCCGATCTGGGTTTGCAGGCGGGGATTGGTCAGCGCCTGTACCGCGAAAAGGGCGCCGAAATCGCTCTCGTCGGCGACATCATCGAACAGATCAATGGGTGGGTATTTGCCGTTGACGAGACGGTACGCCTCCTGATGGTCAAAGGCACGCAGCGGCAGTTCACGATAGTCCGCTTCGTTCACCACTGGCCCCCGCGCAGGCTGTCCAGATGACGGAACACCTCGTAGAGGCTGGCGACCCGCCCGGTGCTCATGGCCTCCATGGGGCTGATGCCGTTGAAGTAGGGATTGTGGTTGGGCATGCGCACGAAGCCATAGACGTTCTCCCGGTTGCCGAACAGGGTGCGCAACGCCTGATGAATGTTGAGCAGATAGCTCAGGCGCTCCAGCAAATCATTGGAAATGCGGGCGCTTTCCGGGCGACTCTGGTACTTGTGCAGGGTGGAGCGGCCGACGCCGAGCAGCGCGGTCTTCTCCTTCTCAGTGCATTGCCACAAATCGAGCAGTTTGAGCACCGCGCGCAGGGCGGCATGGCGGGCCTGATCGTCCAGAGCGGGCAGATTCTGAGTGTCGTGGGCCGGTTGCATGGGGCACCTCCTGACGTTTTGTCCATATTAGGACATAAATATGCGATTTGTCCATAAATGGATAAAAGGGTAAGACTCTGTATAATCCGCCGAACCCCTGGCAGCTTCGCCGGTCAAGGAAGGCAGGACATCATGGAGGAAAGCAAATAATGCGATTTCTGGCCGTATTGGCGTTGCTGGTGAGCTCACCGCTGTGGGCAAGGGATGCTCATTACGAGGGGCGGTATGTGGACGCGCACCTGCATTACGTGGATTTCATGCAGGAAAGCGAAGGCATGGACGCCATGTTCAATGCCATGGACAAGGCCAGGGTGGAGCAGGCCTGGGTCTTTGGCCTGCCGGTGGTGAAAAAGTGGGAGCAAAGCGCGCCGCGCCGGCCCCGTTACTTCCTTGGCGACGAAGCACCGTTGTACTACTACAGCGCCACCGACGACCTGTTGGCCCAGGCCATCGCCGCATTGCCACAAGAGCGCCGGCGGCGGCTGATGCCCTTTATCAGCGGTATCAATCCCACCGACCTCAACGCCGCCCGGCACGTGGAGGCGCTGATCGAGCGCTATCCGGGCCTGTGGCGCGGGATCGGTGAAGTAATCACTCGCCATGATGATCTCACCGCCCTGACCGAAGGGGAAACGCCGCGGGCCAATCACCCGGCGCTGATGAAGGTATATCGGGTGGCCGCCCGCCACGGTTTGCCGGTGCTGCTGCACAGCAATCTGACTTCGCTACGGGAGAAAACGCCGATCTATCTTGAGGAGCTGGAAGACGCGCTCAAGGAAAACCCGAAGACCCGCTTTATTCTTGCCCACGCCGGCACCAGTGGTGGGGTGGAAGCGCGGCAAGCGCCGTTGGAGACGCTGCCGGCTATTGTCCGCGCGCTGCTGGAGCGCTATGACAACCTCTACGTGGATCTGTCCTGGAGTGTGCGGGAGCACTACCTGCTGGATGATGACCGGCCGCGCGAGGTGTGGTTGACGCTGATCAATGATCATCCCGACCGCTTCACCCTGGGCACCGACCTGGTCGGACATTTCGGCAGTATGAAGAAAATCCTCAACAGCTATCGGCCGCTGCTGAACGCCCTGCCGGAAGAGGTGGCGCGACGGGTGGCCAGCGACAACGCCAAGGCGCTGGTGCCGGAAAAGGGCGCCGTGGCGAAATAGCTCTACGCCGCCGTGGGAGATTCCATGTTGCCTTGCAAGCTCACTGGTGCGGCGCGCCATTCGTCTGCAGGCTGGCTCCCACAGTGGGTCACGATTCCCTGATCAATCCCGCCGCCGTAACCGGCGCAGCAGACTGGACGTATCCCAACGGCCGCCGCCCATGGCCTGAATGTCCTTATAGAATTCGTTGATCTGCGCGGTCACCGGCAGGGGCGTGCCGGTGCGATTGGCCTCGGCCAGACAGATCATCAGATCCTTGCGCATCCAGTCCACGGCGAAGCCATGGTCGTACTCATCGGCGATCATGGTCTGGTGGCGGTTCAGCAATTGCCAGGAACTGCCGGCGCCGGCGCCGATCACCTGCATGGCTTTTTCCGCGTCCAACCCGGCATCCTGGGCAAAGGCAATGGCCTCGGCCACGCCCTGGATCGCCGCGCCGACGCAAATCTGGTTGGCCATTTTGGTGAGCTGGCCGCTGCCCGCCGGTCCCATCAGCACCACGCTCTTGCCATAGTGATCCAGCACCGGGGCGACACGCTCGAACACCGCTTCCTCGCCGCCGCACATCACCGAAAGCTGGCCGTTCTCGGCGCCTTGCTGGCCACCGGAAACCGGTGCGTCGATGAAATGGGCGCCCTGTTCGCGGCAGGCGTCGTCGAGGGTGCGGGCCATGGTGGCGCTGGCGGTGGTGTGGTCCACCAGCACCGCGCCGGTGGCCAGAGTGCTCACCGCGCCGTCTTCGCCAAGGGTAACCTGATGCAGGTCCTGGTCATTGCCCACGCACAGGAACACCGCATCGGCGCCTTCGGCGGCCAGTGCCGGAGTGGCGGCATGGCGGCCGCCGTATTCCTTCACCCAGGCTTCGGCCTTGGCGCCGGTGCGGTTGTAGACCGTTACTTCCAGGCCGGCACGGGCCAGGTGACCGGCCATGGGATAGCCCATAACACCAAGGCCGATAAATGCGACTCGGGAAATCATTGGGGCTCCTCAAGGTTGTAGATGGCGAAGCTGTCGGCGGTGAGGCTGCCCAGCAGCAAGCGCTGGCCGACCTGCTCCACACTGGTGATGGGGGAAAACGCATCGTCACCGAGATACTGCAGGTTATGGGTGACGTTGCCGTCGGTATCCAGGCCTAGCACAAAGGCGTGATGGGCCGGTTGCGGCTGCATGAACTCGGGCAGACGAAAGACCACCTTGCGCAACAGGGGCTTGTCGGCCATGGCATCCAGAGCGGCGTTGCGTGGTGCGAACAGGGCCACCCAGAAAGTATCGGTGCCATTACCGGAGATGCCGTCGGGAATACCCGGCAAATTATCGATGAACACGTCGTTTTCACCGGCCCGTTCGCCACTGAGCCAATAACGCAGCACCCGGTAGCTGCCGGTTTCCACCACCAGCAGGTAGGACTCGTCCGGGGCCAGGGCCACGCCGTTGGCGAATTGCAGGCCGTCCAGCAGGACCGTGGTGGTGTCGTTTCGCGGATCGTACTTCAGCAGCCGGCCGTGGCCGCCATGTTCGATGATATCGTCCCGGGCTTTCATCGCCGGGCCGAATTTGCTTGAGGCATCGGTAAAGTAAATGACGCCGTCGCTGGCCACGTCCACGTCATCGGTGAATTTGAAGGGTACGCCGTTCGCCTCCTTGGTGAGCGCCGTGACCGCGCCGGATTGCGCATTGATGCGCAACAGGCCCTGATAGCCATCGGCCACCACCAGAGTGCCGTCCGGGGCGAAATCCAGCCCCAGCGGCCGGCCGCCGGTGTTGGCGATCAGGTCGGCGTCGCTGCCGTCGCCGCGGAAGCGGACGATGCGCCCGTCTTCATAACCGACATAGAGACGTCCCTCTTTATCCACCGCCACATCTTCCGGGCCCCGGCCTTCGCCCGCGGCCAAACGGTGTACCCGGCCGAGCTGGTCGTTTACTGCGTATGGGCCTTCCAGAGCCGGTGCTTCGGGAGCGTCCCAGGCCACCGGTTCCACCGGCACAGGCCAGAACAACAGGTAACCGGCCAGAACCAGGAGGATCAGGATCAACAGGGCTTTTTTCATTTTGTCTTCCTTACTCTTGAAGCCTCGAATGCGGAGCGCAATCCGTCCCGCCGGGGCATGATAGGCTATCATGCCAGTGGAAGATGGCGATGACCTTCCCGCGGGGATCGCGGAAAATCGCGGAAAGGGGCAGCGGAACGGGATCATGGAGCGGGACGCCGGCGCCGGGATAATAGTGGATAAGGACAGCAATATGAGCAACGTAAATCCGGAACAGGGCGGTTTGCAGGTGGCGGCGCCCGACGCGCTGGCGGCGGAATTGAATTCGGCCGTGCCAGTGGCGGAGGATGAAAGTCAGGCGCTGGCACAACGGGCTGATCAACTGGTGGAACAGTTACTGAGCGCGTCTGCCAGCGGTGACCCGGCCCCGGCGCGCGGCGCCGTGGAAAACATGGGGCGGGATGTTCAGGCGCGCGCGGCCCGTCAAAGCCGGTTGTTGGAGGAGCCGGTGCACCGGCTCGCCAGCCGCGCCGAGGACGGCGGACCCGTGGCCAACGCCCTGGTCGATCTGAAAGTCCAGGTAGAGTCACTGGACCCGGCGCGGGTGGATCTGTCCCCGGGCTGGTTTTCCCGGCTGGCTGGCTATCTGCCCTTCGTCGGCACGCCGCTGAAACGCTATTTTTCCCGCTATGAATCCGCGTCCACGGTGATCGCCGCCATTGTCGAATCACTGGAGCAAGGGCGTGAGCAGTTACGCCGGGACAACATCACCCTGCAGGCGGATCAGCAGGACATGCGCGAGAACGGTCGGCAGTTGAGCCGGGCTGTTGCCCTCGGCGAGCAGATCGATGCGCGTTTGTCCCGTGCCCTGGAGCGTGACATCGACCCCCAGGATCCGCGGCACCGGTTCGTCCAGGAGGAGTTGCTGTTTCCCTTGCGTCAGCGGATTCAGGATATGCAGCAGCAGTTGGCGGTGAATCAGCAGGGCGTACTCACCACCGAAGTGATCGTCCGCAATAACCGCGAGCTGATCCGCGGCGTGGACCGCGCCACCCAGGTTACCGTCAATGCGCTGCGCATCGCGGTGACCCTGGCCATGGCCCTGGCCAATCAGCGCATCGTGCTGGACAAGATCGACGCGGTGAACAAAACCACCGATACACTGATCGCCGGTACCGCCCAGCGGCTGCGTCAGCAGGGCGCGGAGATCCATACCCGCGCGGCGTCCACGCAGCTGGATATGGAGGTCCTGCGACAGGCGTTCGTTGATATCAATGCTTCCCTGGAAGACATCGCCCGGTTCCGCCGTGAAGCCCTGCC
This sequence comes from Alloalcanivorax xenomutans, assembly GCF_900217905.1. Lineage (GTDB taxonomy): Bacteria > Pseudomonadota > Gammaproteobacteria > Pseudomonadales > Alcanivoracaceae > Alloalcanivorax > Alloalcanivorax xenomutans. The sequence goes on along the minus strand of NZ_OBMO01000017.1, from coordinate 44,579 downwards.
GGGCATGGCCGATTCGATTCAGAAAATGGCGGTGTTGACCCGCAAAGGGGATGACGCGCTGTCACAGTTGGAGCAAGCCGAGGCGTCCCGTTCGGCGCTCGCCATCGATCTCAATCCGTGATTCGCGGGAGGCAGTGATATTGCGTGCCATGACGCGTGGGTTGATCGCTTATTTCCGGGATTGTCTCGCCGAGGATGGCGGCGACCGCCTGATTACCGACCTGTTCGCCCAATCCGAGCGCGGCCATGTTTTTTTTCGTGCCGATGGGGAACAGGCTCCAGGGACCTACCGGTGGCCGATACCCGAGCAGGAGGTGCAACGGCTGCGTCATGAGCAGAGTGCTCAGCGCCAGGAGCGGCGTCTCATGGCGGGGCTGTTCGTGGTGAGCGTGGCGGTGGACGGAGAGGGCTCGCGGCGCGGATACGTGCGCGCGCCCTTATTGATCGCCGAAGCGATGGTGAGCGACGAGCAAAGTGACACCGCCGCCATCGCAGTGGATGGCTTTCGTTATAACAGCGCGGTGCTGGATGCCTTGGCGGAATCGACGCCATGGGTTGCCGAGTTGGACCCGGAACAGGTGGACGAGGACACCCTGACGCGTATTCTGGCGTCGATGGACAGCCGGGAATACGCCGATAACGCCCGGGGTTTTCCGCGGCCGCGCAATGGTGGCCGTCCACGCTGCACCCCGGCGGGCGTGGCCTGGTTGTCGGCCCGCTCGCCCTTGCAACGCAGTGTGCTGTTCGAGCTGGAGCGACTGGCGGAGGGAGAAGTTCCTTTGTCGCCGCCTTTGCGGCAGGTGCTGGGAGAGCCGGTGCCGGCGCCGGAACAGGTGCGGCCGGCCGAGCCGGACACCCTGCCGGCCAGTCTTACTCACGCCCAGCAACAGACCCTGCAAAACGCCGCCTCGCAAACGCTCAGCGTGATCAACGGCCCGCCCGGTACAGGTAAGACCTATACGCTCTCCTGCCTCACCGTGGACCGGGTAATGCGCGGGGAATCGGTGCTTATCGTATGCAGTAACGAGCATGCCGCGGATGTGGTGCGCGGCAAACTGGATGATCTGTTCGGCGATGCCGGGGATCTGATCCTGCGTGCCGGCCGCGGTGACCATCGCAAGCTCTTGCTGGAGCGGCTGGATTACTGGCTGTCCGGGGAAATGGCGCTGGCGCCGGAGCCGCAACGGCCGGCCTTGCTAAAGCGGATGGACCAGGCGACCGTGGCCTACCGGGGGCTGGAGCGGCGATTCCGCCGGGATTTGCGCCGGGCGGAACGGGCCGGCGCGCGCGCTGGTGGGTTTTGGGCTCAACTGCGGCGCTGGTGGGCGAGCCGGCGCTTACTGGCGCAACCGATGCTGGCGCAACAATGGCAGCAGTTACAGGCGTCGGTGGAGGCGCACCAGGAACTGGCCCGGCATACTCTGGAAGCGGGGGGCAACGACAATCTGGCGACGCTGTTGCGTCAGCGCCGCAATCAACTGAGCACCTTGTCGCGGGCGTTGCGTTCCCGTAGTGGAGCGTTACGCCAGGACCGCTTCGACAAACTGGACTGGTCGCTGCTGACCAGCACTTTTCCGGTGTGGGTGGTGTCCGCTCATGCTCTGAGCCGAAGCCTGCCGGTCAATGAACCGCTGTTCGATCTGGTGGTGATGGACGAGGCCACCCAATGCAACCTGCCATTGGCGCTGCCGGCGCTGCAACGGGCCCGCCGGGCGGTGGTGGTGGGGGACCCCAAGCAGTTACGTCATTTCTCCTTTCTCGCCCGTGACCGCCAGCAGGCGCTGGCGATCCAGCACGGTGTCAGCGGGGCACCGCTGGATCTGGATTACCGGGAGCGCTCGCTGCTGGATTATGCCCTGGACGCGGTGACCAGCCAGGAGGCGGTGGCGTTCCTTGATGAACACTTCCGCAGCCACCCGGCGCTGATCCGCTTCAGCAACGCGGAATTCTATTCGGATCGGCTCAAGGTGCTGACCCGCCTGGACAATCGTGAGTCGGATCAGCCATTGCGGCTGGAGAGCTGTCCGGTGACGCTGAAGGACACCGTGAATCTGGCGGAAGTGGATTTGGTGATGGCGCGGTTGCGGGGGTTGGTCGAGGCGTGCCGGGACTTGCCGGATGACCGTTGCCCGCAAATCGGTGTGGTGGCGATGTCACGGGCGCTGGCCACGGTGCTGGAAAACCGGCTGCTGGACAGCTTCGAGCTGACCACGCTGGGGCGTCACAATCTTCGCGTTGGCACGCCTTACGCCTTCCAGGGGGAAGAGCGGGATTTCATGCTGGTCGCCACCGGCGTTTATCCGGGCCGTTCGGCAGCGGCCTGGCGCTACCTGGAGCGGCCCGACGTGTTCAATGTGGCGGTGACCCGGGTGCGACACCGGCAATGGCTGTTTGTCGGCGAGGGGGCTCTGGATGAGCGGCCACAGGGATTGCTGGCCCGCTATGTGACCACGGTGGCGCGGCAAAATGACATTGCCGTCAGCGCCTCGCCAGCGGTGGAAGCCTTGCGGCGGGAATTGGTCGGTGTTCTGGAAGGGTGGGGGGCGCGTTGCGAGCTGGATTACGTGTTCGCCGGCCAATCCCTGGATCTGCTGGTGCGCCATGCCGGCGGCGCTCTGGCTATCGATGTGATCGGTGTGGGGGAGGCGGGCGAGGCGTGGCAGTGGCAGCGCTATCGACTGTTGGAACGGGCCGGGTTGGCATTGTTTCCGGTCAGTGCCCTGGACTGGAGTCATCGCCGGGAAGGGGTGTTGGAACAGTTGCAGGCGCGTTTGGCGCTCTCCGATGCCGAGCCGGTGAGTGCCCGTCCTTATCATTCCCTTCGCTGGCGGCTGCAAGTGTTGGACGCACCGCGCTTGCGGCAGCTGCTGGGAGAATTGGAGCAGGTGCACGGCCAGGTGCTGCACTGGCTGGATCAGCGCTTTCTGCCCACCGAACTGACCTATCAGCGTTACCAGGAGGGGGTCGAGAGACTGCAGCGCGCGGCGCTGGCCGAGCTGGAAGGCGCCTGTGTGCTGCTGGAAGGGATTCGTGAGTTGGACGAGGACATTGACGCCGATATTGATGCGCGCCTGACGGCCTGCCGCGCGGCGGTGGAGGCATTGAGCCGGTTGGGGAAAGAGCTGGCGCTGCTGCGACAGGAGGATTCCGGTTTGCAGGGGGCGCTGGATGACGTGCTGAAACTGGCGGACCGGGTGTCGTTGTATCAGCGTTGAGGCGCTGACATATCGCGGCTTGTGAGCACGCTTATTTCGCGCATTCGCTGCCAAGGCCGCTTCCCACAGGGCTACAGAGTCACTGTGGGAAACTGCCTTGGCAGCGAATGAACGTGTCAGTGAACTGGTGGGACATCAGAGGCTCACGAGTCCCGATTCTCGTTTCGCCCAATACAAAAACGCCGGCCCGAAGGCCGGCGTTCTTGTCTGACACCGAGGTGTCTCGAGATGCCTACTTGCGCTCGTTGAGCGGCACGAAGGAGCGCTCGGTCTCGCCGGTGTAGAGCTGGCGGGGACGACCGATCTTGTAGGGATTGGAGATCATTTCGTTCCAGTGCGCGATCCAGCCCACGGTACGGGACAGGGCGAAGATCACGGTGAACATGCTGGTCGGAATGCCAATCGCCTTGAGGATGATCCCGGAGTAGAAGTCCACGTTCGGGAACAGCTTCTTCTCTTTGAAGTACGGGTCGTTGAGGGCGATCTCCTCAAGCTTCATGGCAAGTTCGAGTTGCGGATCGTTGATGCCCAGTTCGGCCAGTACTTCGTGGCAGGATTCGCGCATCACCGTGGCACGCGGGTCGTAGTTCTTGTACACCCGGTGGCCAAAGCCCATCAGCTTGAACGGATCGTTCTTGTCCTTCGCCTTGGCGATGAACGTTTCGATCTGGGAAACGTCGCCGATTTCCTCCAGCATCTTCAGTACCGCTTCGTTGGCACCGCCGTGAGCCGGGCCCCACAGGGCGGAAATGCCGGCGGCGATACAGGCGAACGGGTTGGCACCGGAAGAACCGGCCAGACGCACGGTGGAAGTGGACGCGTTCTGTTCGTGATCGGCGTGGAGGATGAAGATGCGATCCATGGCGCGGGCCAGGGTCGGGCTGATCTTGCTGTCCTCGCAGGGGTTGCCGAACATCATGTGCAGGAAGTTTTCCGCATAACCCAGATCGTTGCGCGGGTACATCAGCGGCTGACCGAGACCGTACTTGTAGCACATGGCCGCGATGGTCGGCATCTTGGCGATGAGACGGAACGCGGTGACGTCACGATGGGTGGGGTTATTGATATCCAGCGAGTCGTGATAGAACGCGGACAGAGCCCCGACCACGCCGCACATGATCGCCATCGGATGGGCGTCACGGCGGAAGCCGTTGAAGAAGTTGCGAATCTGCTCGTGCACCATGGTGTGGTTCTTCACGGTGCTGACGAATTCCACTTTCTGCTCGGCGCTCGGCAGTTCGCCGTTGAGCAGCAGGTAGCACACTTCAAGGTAGTCGGACTTGGAAGCCAGTTCCTCGATGGAATAGCCGCGGTGCAGCAGCTGGCCTTTCTCGCCGTCGATGTAAGTGATCTTGGATTCGCAGGACGCGGTGGACGTAAAGCCCGGGTCGAAGGTAAAGATGCCATTGGCGGTGAGGGAGGACACATCAATAACGTCCTGGCCCAGGGTCGGCGTATGGATCGGCAGTTCCAGATCCTCCCGGCCCTCTACCTTGAGAATGGCTTTCTTCTCGGTCATGGGAATTTCTCCTCGGTGTATAGAGGGAGCAGCAGCGGAACCTGTGGACAGCGTCCGGACGGCGATGCCGAGCAGCGGCTGTTCAGAGGTCCCCCAAGGTCCTCCAGAGCGCGGGGGACGTTAAAGTTTTGGCCTGTCTTTGTCAACGAAGAAGGGACCACGGGAAAAGGTGCCTTTTGCAGGGTAAACAGCTTGTTACGGCGCGCAATGCTGGCATTTTGCCCCGGAATGGCAAGGTGGTTGATGTAAAAGTGCCTATATAAAACAAAGCCTTAGCCTGTTTTCCGCCAGTTGGCGTTTGTTTTGCCGTCGGTGCGGCGATATACTGCCGCCCGCAAGGGGACCTCTGACCGAGTCCCTTGCGGCACAGCAAGGTGGTGGCGTGATGCCGAGCAGTATAAGCGCAATGACAGGCGCCGCCCCTTGATTCGGACGTTGTCAGGGAATACGCAACCGGCCACGCCGCCATCCTCTTTCGTGGATGACAGCGGTGGTGACGCTAGTGCATTCCGGCGACCGCCGACCGCAACGGACTTGGTCATGGATTCCCGGAATACGGGCTTCACCCCGGCCCTGGTATCACCGCATTCGCCGCCAGTCTTCACCTTGAGACGACATCGGTGATGCCAAGTTCCCGACAACCGCTCCGGCCTGCCCGGAGCCCGGCAAAAGTGTAGGCTACCGTGAACGACAAAAGACCCGTCAATCTCGATCTATCGACGATCAAGTTCCCGGTCACCGCCATTGCGTCCATCACTCACCGGATTACCGGCGTCGCCATTTTCGTGGCGTTGCCGATATTGCTGTGGATGCTGGATCGTTCCGTGGCGTCCCCGGAGAGCTTTGCGGACCTGAAACAACTCCTTGATTCCCCCCTGGCCAAACTGGTCGTGTGGGCCATCCTCACTCCGATTCTGTATCACCTGGTGGCCGGTATCCGGCATCTGTTCATGGACGCCGGGATGGGTGAGACCCTGGAAGGCGGGCGGCGTGGCGCCAAGTCGGTGTTCATCATCACCGCCGTTCTCGTTGTACTGGTAGGAGCTTGGATATGGTAACCCGGGTAACCAGCGTCACCAGTCTGGGCCGTAATGGCCTGTACGACTGGCTGATTCAGCGCGTCAGCGCCGTTGTTATCGGCGTGTACTTCATCGGCATGTTGGCTTATCTGATCGCCCAGCCGAATCTCGACTATGGCACCTGGAAAGCCTTCATCGGCTCCGTGCCAATGCAAATCGCCACCACCTTGCTGGTACTTTCCGTGGCCGCCCACACCTGGGTCGGTCTGTGGGGTGTGACCACCGACTATCTCACCAGCCTGACCTTTGGCAAATCCGCCACCGGTGTGCGCCTCGTCGTGCAGATGGTGATTGCTCTGCTGCTGCTGGTCTACGTCCTTTGGGGCCTGGTAACGATTTGGGGAGGCGCTTGATCCATGTCCATTCGCACCATTACCTTTGATGCCATTGTGGTGGGTGGCGGCGGCGCCGGCATGCGCGCGTCCCTGCAAATGGCGCAGTCCGGTTTCAAGACCGCGCTGATTTCCAAAGTCTTTCCCACCCGTTCCCATACGGTGTCCGCCCAGGGCGGCATCACTTGTGCCATTGCCTCCGCCGATCCCAATGACGACTGGCGCTGGCACATGTACGACACGGTCAAGGGTTCCGATTACATCGGTGACCAGGACGCCATCGAATATATGTGCTCGGTCGGCCCGGAAGCGGTGTTCGAACTCGACCACATGGGGCTGCCGTTCTCCCGTACCGAGGAAGGCCGGATCTACCAGCGCCCGTTCGGCGGTCAGTCGAAGAATTTCGGCGAGGGCGGTCAGGCCGCCCGGACCTGTGCCGCCGCCGACCGTACCGGTCACGCGCTGCTGCACACCCTTTATCAGCAGAACCTGAAGAACGGCACTCAGGTGTACAGTGAGTGGTACGCCGCGGAGCTGGTGAAGGATGGTCAAGGCAATGTATGTGGCGTTATCGCCATCTGCATCGAAACCGGTGAAACGGTATTCTTCAAAGCCAAGGCGACGGTCTTCGCCACCGGCGGTTCCGGCCGTATCTACGCCTCCACCACCAATGCCCTGATCAACACCGGTGACGGTGTCGGCATGGCCCTGCGTGCCGGTTTGCCGGTGCAGGACATCGAGATGTGGCAATTCCACCCCACCGGTATCGCCGGTGCCGGGGTGCTGGTGACCGAAGGTTGTCGGGGTGAGGGCGGTTATCTCATCAACAAGGACGGCGAGCGCTTCATGGAGCGCTATGCGCCCAACGCCAAGGACCTGGCGTCCCGTGACGTTGTCGCCCGTTCCATGATGATGGAAATCCTGGACGGCCGCGGCGCCGGTCCGGATGGCGACCACGTCTTCCTCAAGCTCGATCATCTGGGCGAGGAAGTGCTGCACAGCCGCCTGCCGGGTATCTGTGAGCTGGCCATCACCTTCGCCCACACCGATCCGGTGAAGGAACCGATTCCGGTGGTACCCACCTGTCACTACATGATGGGCGGTATCCCCACCAATGTGCATGGTCAGGCGATCAAACTGAGCGCTGGCCACGAAGGTCAGGACCAGTTCGTCAACGGCCTGTTCGCGGTGGGCGAGGTGGCCTGTGTGTCCGTGCACGGCGCCAACCGTCTCGGCGGCAACTCGCTGCTCGACCTGGTGGTGTTCGGCCGTGCCGCCGGTCTCTTCATTGAAGACGCTCTGCGTCAGGGCATGACCCAGTACGAGCCGAGCAATGACGATATCGACCAGGCCCTGAGCCGGGTGCGTCGCTGGGATGAGTCCCAGGGTGGCGAGTCCGTGGCCAGCTTGCGCAAAGAGCTGCAGAGCACCATGCAGAACCACTTCGGTGTATTCCGCAAGGGTGATCTCATGCACGAAGGCGTTTCCAAACTGGCCGAACTGCGTGAGCGTGTCGCCAAGGCTCATCTGGAGGACAAGAGCCAGTCCTTCAACACTGCCCGGGTCGAAGCGCTGGAGCTGGACAACCTGTTGGAAGTGGCTGAAGCCACCGCCATCGCCGCCGAAGGCCGTAGGGAAAGCCGCGGGGCTCATGCCCGCTACGACTTCCCGGACCGCGACGATGAGAACTGGCTGTGCCATTCCATCTACGATCCGCTCACCAAGCAATTGGGCAAGCGTGCGGTGAACTTCGAGCCGAAGACCGTGGATACCTTCCAGCCCAAGGCGCGGACCTACTAACGGAGAGCTGCAATGAAAGTCAGTATCTATCGCTACAACCCGGATACCGACCGCGAACCGACCATGAAAGAGTACGACGTGGACACTCAGGGCAAGGACCTGATGGTGCTCGACGTGCTCAACCTGGTGAAGGAGATGGACCCGTCCCTGGGCTTCCGTCGCTCCTGTCGCGAAGGCGTGTGCGGCTCCGACGGTATGAACATCAACGGCAAGAACGGTCTGGCCTGTATCACTTCGCTGTCTTCCGTGGCGCCTGGCGTTAAAGAAGGTAAAAAAGCGCTGGTGCTGCGGCCGCTGCCGGGATTGCCGGTGGTGCGCGATCTGGTGGTGGACATGACCATGTTCTACAACCAGTACGAGAAGGTGCAACCGTACCTGCAGAACAGCACGCCGGCACCGGCCATCGAGCGGCTGCAGTCCCCTGAGGAACGCGCCAAACTCGACGGCCTGTACGAGTGCATCCTGTGTGCCTGCTGCTCCACCAGCTGCCCGAGTTTCTGGTGGAACCCGGACAAGTTCCTGGGGCCGGCGGCGTTGTTGCAGGGCTATCGCTTCCTGGCGGACAGCCGTGACACCGCCACCGAAGAGCGCCTGGCGCGGCTGGATGACCCGTTCAGCCTGTTCCGGTGCCATGGCATCATGAACTGTGTCAGCGTGTGCCCGAAAGGGCTCAACCCGACCCGGGCCATCGGCCACATCCGTTCCATGCTGTTGGAACGGGGCATCTGACCCGGACCAAAAAAGGCGGCCTCTGGCCGCCTTTTTTGTGGGTGTGGTGTCCGGCGATTTTATGGCCACAGTCCATGGCGGCCACCCTGTCGGGCCATCGCTGGCGCGATGTCAAAAATCGTTCCAGACGATTTTTTGTATCTGAATGCGACCCCCGGGGGTCAATCCGGCGCGCTTCGGATAAGCTTGAAATCGCCGCGGCAGCCCCGATAACCAGACTCGACCTTGGTGGCATTGAAGTTCTTCCCCAAAAGGTCGATAAGTCGGACAGTGTCGGGGGGCTGAACAGGCCGGTTGGCAGGGTACGGGCCGCCGGTGAGCCCCAAACCGGCTCTAACAAAAGCCTCACAAACGTACTACACTATCGGCCGGTTCCGGAAACCCCGGAATCGGTGTACGCAGCAGGGTGGAGTGGCGCTTAAAAGGCAGCCGCTCCGGACACATTGAAAGCTCGGGAACAGGGTCATCCTCCCTGTGGTCACAGCACCATCTCATGCCACAGGCGTGACAGGCTCCCGGCTAAGGAACGAGCGACGATGCAAGACAGTTCCATGCAGCGCCAATGGCAATCCTCCCATCTCGGGGGTGCCAACATGGCCTATGTCGATGAACTGTACGAATCCTATCTGACAGATCCCAACTCCGTGCCGGAAGACTGGCGCGCTTACTTCGAAAAACTCCCCAGTGTTAACGGTGCCGTTGAGTCCGATGTTCCCCACGGACCGGTGCGTGAGTACTTTTTGCTGGAAGCCAAGAACCGCTCCCGAGTCCAGAAGATGGGCGCCGGCGCGGTCAGCAGCGAGCACGAACGCCGCCAGGTGCGGGTACTGCACCTGATCGCCGCTTACCGTAACCGTGGGCACCAGGTCGCCAGGCTGGACCCGCTGGGGCTGATGGAGCGGGAGCAGGTGGCGGATCTGGAACTGGCCCATCATGGTCTGAGCCAGTCCGACCTGGAAACCGTATTCCAGACCGGTAACCTGTTCATTGGCAAACCGGAAGCCAAACTCCGTGAAATCGTTGACTGCCTGAAGGGCGCTTACTGCTCCTCGGTCGGTGCCGAATACATGCACATCGTCAACACCGCGGAGAAGCGCTGGATTCAGCAGCGTCTGGAGAGTGTGCGCAGCCATCCGCAATATAATGCGGAGATCAAGCAACATATCCTGGAACGGCTGACCGCCGCCGAAGGGCTGGAGAAATACCTGGGCAGTCGCTACCCGGGTACCAAGCGTTTCGGTCTGGAAGGCGGTGAATCCCTGATTCCCCTGATGGACGAGATGATCCAGCGGGTCGGCAGCTACGGCGCCAAGGAAATGGTGCTTGGCATGGCCCACCGGGGCCGTCTGAACGTGCTGGTGAACACTCTGGGCAAGAGCCCGCGGGATCTGTTCGGCGAATTCGAAGGCAAGAGCTTCAACGAGAACGGCTCCGGCGACGTGAAGTATCACCAGGGCTTCTCCTCCAACGTGCAGACCTCCGGCGGTGAAGTGCACCTGGCCATGGCCTTCAACCCCTCTCACCTGGAAATCGTCTCTCCGGTGGTGGAAGGGTCGGTGCGTGCCCGTCAGGATCGTCGCCAGGATCACGGTGGTGATCAGGTGGTGCCGATTCTGGTTCATGGTGACGCGGCTTTCGCCGGTCAGGGTGTGGTCATGGAAACCTTCCAGATGTCCCAGACCCGTGGTTTCAAAACCGGCGGCACCCTGCACGTGATCATCAATAACCAGGTGGGCTTCACCACCAGCCGCCAGGACGACGCCCGTTCCACCGAGTACTGCACCGATGTGGCGAAGATGGTCCAGGCGCCGATCTTCCACGTCAACGCGGATGATCCGGAAGCGGTGTACTTCGTCACCCAGCTGGCGGTGGACTACCGCATGCAGTTCAAGAAGGACGTGGTGATCGATCTGATCTGTTACCGTCGTCTGGGTCACAACGAGGCGGATGAGCCGTCCTCCACCCAGCCGCTGATGTACAAGAAGATCAAATCTCACCCGACCACCCGCACCCTCTACGCCGAGGCGTTGATCAGCCAGCAGGTGATCAGCGAACAGGACGCGCAGAAGATGGTGGACGATTACCGCGACGCGCTGGACGAGGGCAACCATGTGGTCAAGGCCCTGGTCCGCGAGCCCAACAAGGCGTTGTTCGTGGACTGGTCTCCCTACATCGGCCACGAAGTGGAAGATGATTGGGACACCGGCTACCCGCTGAAAAAGCTGCAGGACCTGGCCAGCCGTCTGGAAACCCTGCCGGAAGGCCTGGTGCTGCAACGCCAGGTCAAGAAGATCGTGGAGGACCGCCGCAAGATGACCGCCGGCGCCCAGCCGCTGAACTGGGGCTATGGGGAAACCCTGGCCTATGCCACGCTGCTGGATCAGGGGTTCGCGGTGCGTCTTACCGGCCAGGACTGCGGCCGCGGCACCTTCTCCCATCGCCACGCGGTGCTGCACAACCAGAAGAATGGCGAACAGTACGTTCCTCTGCAGCACCTCTATGAAGGGCAGCCTGAGTTCGATATCTACGACTCCCTGCTGTCCGAGGAAGCGGTGCTGGGCTTCGAGTATGGCTACGCCACCACCACGCCGAAGGCTCTGGTGCTGTGGGAAGCGCAGTTCGGCGATTTCGCCAACGGCGCTCAGGTGGTGATCGACCAGTTCATCTCTTCCGGCGAGGCCAAGTGGGGGCGGCTGTGCGGTTTGACGCTGCTGCTGCCGCACGGCTACGAAGGGCAGGGGCCGGAACACTCCTCCGCTCGTCTGGAACGCTTCCTGCAGCTCAGTGCCGAGCACAACATGCAGGTCTGCGTACCGTCGACTCCGGCGCAAATCTTCCACCTGCTGCGCCGCCAGGCGGTACGGCCGCTGCGCAAGCCGCTGGTGGTGATGAGTCCGAAGAGTTTGCTGCGGCACAAACGGGCGATCTCGTCTCTGGAGGATCTCTCCGAGGGTCGTTTCCACACTGTGCTTGAGGATACCGCCGAGCTCGATAGCAAAGCGGTGAAGCGCGTGGTCATGTGTTCCGGCAAGGTCTACTACGACCTGCTGGAAAAACGTGAGTCCGACGACATCAAGGACACCGCTCTGGTCCGCATCGAGCAGCTCTATCCGTTCCCGGAGCAGCGGCTGCGCGAGATTCTGGAAAGCTATCCGAATCTCGAGCATGTGGTCTGGTGTCAGGAGGAGCCGATGAACCAGGGCGCCTGGTACTGCTCCCAACACCACATGTTCCGGGTGGCCCGCGCGGTCAATCCGAAACTGTACGTGCAATACGCGGGCCGTGACATGGCGGCGGCTCCGGCGGCGGGTTCGATGTCCCTGCACGTGGAACAGCAGCAGCGTCTGGTCGAAGACGCCTTCAACATCAAGTAGACAGCCTAACGAACTGGTTTAAGGAACAGGCATGGCGACAGATATCAAAGCCCCGCAATTTCCGGAATCCGTGGCCGATGGCACGGTAGCCACCTGGCACAAGAAAGAAGGCGAGGCGGTTAAACGTGACGAGCTGCTGGTGGACATCGAGACCGACAAGGTGGTTCTCGAGGTAGTGGCTCCGATGGACGGTGTTCTGACCAAGATCCTCAAAGGCGAAGACGCCACCGTGGAAAGTCAGGAAGTGCTCGGGCAGTTGGAAGCGGGCGCCAGCGCGTCCGCCTCCGCTCCCGCCGAGGAAAAACCGCAAGCCGAGGCGCCGGCCGCCGAAGCGCAAGGCGGTGACGATGACGGCGATGCTCAGGCCGGGCCGGCCGCGCGCAAGCTGATGAGCGAGCATGGTCTCAGAGCCGCCGACATCAAAGGCACCGGCGCCAAGGGCCGCATCACCAAGGAAGACGTGGAAAAGGCGCTGGCCAACAAGCAGCAAAGCCCGTCCTCCGCCAGCGCTCCGGCTCCGGCGGCCGCTCCGGCTCCGGCCGCGGGTGAGCGCGAGGAACGCCGCGTACCGATGACCCGCCTGCGCAAGCGCATCGCCGAACGTCTGGTGGCGGCGCAGCAGGACGCGGCCATGTTGACCACCTTCAACGAGGTCAACATGAAGCCGATCATGGACATGCGCAAGCACTATCAAAGCGAGTTCGAGAAGTCCCACGGTGTGCGCCTGGGCTTCATGAGCTTCTTTACCCGCGCCTGCGTGGAAGCGCTGAAGCGCTTCCCGGCGGTGAATGCGTCCATCGACGGTGACGACATCGTGTACCACGGTTACTACGACGTGGGCATGGCGGTATCCACCGAGCGTGGCCTGGTGGTGCCGGTAATGCGTGACGCCGACCAGAAAGGGCTGGCCGAAATCGAATCCCAGATCATCGAGTTCGGTACCAAGGCCCGTGACGGCAAACTGTCCATCGAGGAGATGACCGGCGGCACCTTCACCATCTCCAACGGCGGTATCTTCGGCTCACTGTTGTCCACGCCGATCCTCAACCCGCCGCAAACCGCCATCCTGGGGATGCACAAGATCCAGGAAAGACCGATGGCGGTGGATGGCGAAGTGAAGATTCTGCCAATGATGTATCTGGCGTTGTCCTACGACCACCGGATCATCGACGGCAAGGAAGCGGTGCAATTCCTGGTCGCCGTGAAGAACTTCATCGAGGATCCGGCACGGCTGCTGCTGGACATCTGATTCCCGGCGCCGGCCCGGGGCCCCGCGCCCCGCGCCGGTGGCCCCGACGCATATAGGGACTGGTTATGTCAGAGAAATACGATGTCATCGTCATCGGTGGCGGGCCCGGTGGCTATGTCGCCGCGATTCGCGCCGCGCAATTGGGTTACAAGACCGCCTGCATCGAGAAACGCATCAACAAGCAGGGCGATCCGGCTCTCGGCGGCACCTGCCTGAACGTGGGATGTATCCCCTCCAAGGCGCTGCTGGATTCCTCCTGGAAATACCATGAAGCCGAGGAAGCCTTCTCCGATCACGGTATCGGTGTTGGCAAGCTGAACCTGGACCTGGACACCATGCTGCAGCGCAAGGACAAGATCGTGCTGCAACTGACCGGTGGTATCGCCCAGTTGTTCAAGGCCAACAAAGTGGATTGGCTGCAAGGTACCGGCCAGCTCAAAGCCAACAAGCAGGTGGCGTTCAAGCCGCTGGAAGGGGACGAACAGACCCTGGAAGCGGAAAACGTGGTACTGGCCGCCGGCTCCGTGCCGATCGACATTCCGGTGGCGGAGGTGGATCAGCAGATCATCGTCGACTCCACCGGCGCCTTGGAATTCACCAGCGTGCCCAAGAAACTGGGCGTGATCGGCGCCGGCGTGATCGGCCTGGAGCTGGGCAGCGTATGGGCGCGCCTGGGCAGCCAGGTGACCGTGCTGGAAGCGGTGGACACCTTCCTGCCGGCGGTGGATCAGCAAATCGCCAAGGAAGCGATGAAGCAGTTCACCAAGCAGGGCCTGGACATTCACCTCGGTGCCCGGGTCACTGGCAGCAAGAAAAACAAAAATTCCGTTCGCGTTACCTATACCGATGGTGACGGCGAGCACGAAGAAACCTTCGATCGCTTGATCGTGGCCGTAGGCCGCCGTCCCTATACCGAAGGCCTGCTCAGCCAGGACGCCGGTGTGACCCTGGATGAGCGTAACTTCATTTACGTCGACAACCAGTGCCGTACCGACGTCCCCGGTGTGTACGCCATCGGTGATCTGGTGCGAGGTCCGGCCCTGGCTCACAAGGCCATTGAAGAAGGGGTCATGGTGGCGGAGGTGATCGCGGGTGAGCACACCCAGGTCAACTACGATGCCGTCCCCGGGGTGATTTATACCCACCCGGAAGTGGCGTGGGTTGGTAAAACCGAGGAAGAAGTGAAGGAATCCGGGGAGCCCTACAAAACCGGGGTGGTCCCCTTCGCCGCCAATGGGCGTGCTCTGGCCGCCGGTGAATCCGCCGGTATGGTGAAGTTCGTGGTGGACGAGAAAAGCGACCGCGTTCTGGGCATGCACGTGCTCGGCCCCCAGGCTTCAGAACTGGTGCAACAGGGCGTTATTTCCCTGGAATTCGGCGCCAGCATCGAAGACCTGCAGTTGATGGTGTTCGGTCACCCGAGCCTGTCCGAAACCGTGCACGAAGCGGCTCTGGCCACGGATTACAAGGCCATCCACGTGGCGCAACGGCGCCGCAAGAAATAAGAGTCGGGCCCCGGCGTGCCGCGCTGACCGATACCGGACGTAGTGTGTTTGCACCGCCGCGCTCCCACGGGAGCCGTCGGCGCAAACGCGGAACTTCGTCGGTTGTTGGCGTGCCACGCCGCCCCGCCTTTTGATCTTTCATCAACGACGGAATTAATGGCATGAACCTCCACGAGTATCAGTCGAAACAGCTGTTTGCTGATTACGGCCTGCCGGTTTCCAAAGGCTTCGCCTGCGACACCCCCGAAGAGGTTGCCGCCAAGACGAAGGAAATTGGTGGTGACAAATGGGTCGTCAAGGCCCAGGTACACGCGGGCGGCCGTGGTAAGGCCGGTGGTGTGAAATTGGTGGACAGCGCGGAAGAAGCGGCTGAATTCGCCAAAAAATGGCTGGGCCAGCGTCTGGTCACCTTCCAGACCGACGAGCACGGCCAGCCGGTTTCCAAAATTCTGGTGGAAACCTGCACCGACATCGCCCGGGAACTGTACCTGAGCGCGGTATTGGATCGCGCCACCCGCCGGGTGGTGTTCATGGCGTCCACCGAGGGCGGCGTGGAAATCGAGAAAGTCGCCGAGGAAACCCCCGAGAAAATCCTCAAGGCGGAAGTGGATCCGCTGGTCGGCGCGCAGCCGTATCAGGCCCGTCAAATCGCGTTCCAGCTGGGCCTGGAAGGCAAGCAGGTCAACCAGTTCGCCAAGATCTTCACCGGTCTGGCCAAACTGTTCGACGACAAGGACCTGGCGCTGATCGAAGTCAACCCGCTGGTGGTCACCGAGCAGGGCGATCTGCACTGCCTGGACGCCAAGATCAACGTGGACGGCAGCGCGCTGTTCCGCCACCCGGACATCAAGGCGCTGGAAGATCCTTCCCAGGAAGACGAGCGTGAGCGTCGCGCCGCCGAGTGGGAACTCAACTACGTGGCCCTGGAAGGCAACATCGGCTGCATGGTGAACGGCGCCGGTCTGGCCATGGGCACCATGGATCTGGTCAAACTCAAAGGCGGCCAGCCCGCCAACTTCCTGGATGTGGGCGGCGGTGCCACCAAAGAGCGTGTCACCGAAGCGTTCAAGATCATCCTCTCCGACGACCAGGTACAAGCGGTTCTGGTGAACATCTTCGGCGGTATCGTCCGTTGTGACCTGATCGCCGAAGGCATCATTGGTGCCGTGGAAGAAGTGGGCGTCGAGGTGCCGGTGGTGGTGCGTCTGGAAGGCAACAACGCCGAGCTGGGTGCGCAGAAGCTGGCCGACAGCGGCATGAACATCATCGCCGCCAAGAGTTTTGATGACGCCGCCGAGCAGGTGGTGAAAGCGGCGGGAGGTGCCAAATGAGCGTATTGATCGACAAGAACACCAAAGTGATCTGCCAGGGTTTCACCGGCAGTCAGGGCACCTTCCACTCCGAGCAGGCGATCGAGTACGGTACCCAGATGGTCGGCGGCGTGACCCCGGGCAAGGGCGGTCAGACCCATCTGGGCCTGCCGGTCTTCAACACCGTGGCCGACGCGGTCAAGGAAACCGGCGCCACCGCCTCCGTGATCTACGTACCGGCACCGTTCTGCAAGGACTCCATTCTGGAAGCGGCCGACGCGGGTATCGAGCTGATCGTCTGCATCACCGAGGGCATTCCGGCTCTCGATATGCTGTACGTGAAGGAATACATCACCCGCAAGGGCGGTGTGCGTCTGATCGGCCCGAACTGCCCCGGCGTGATCACTCCGGGCGAGTGCAAGATCGGTATCATGCCCGGTCACATTCACAAGCCGGGTAAAGTGGGCATCGTCTCCCGTTCCGGTACCCTGACCTACGAAGCGGTCAACCAGACCACCAAGCTGGGTTACGGTCAGTCCACCTGTATCGGTATTGGTGGTGATCCGATTCCGGGCACCACCTTCATCGATGCGCTGGAAATGTTCCAGAACGATCCGCAGACCGAAGCCATCGTCATGGTGGGTGAGATCGGCGGTACCGCGGAAGATGAAGCCGCTGCCTACATCAAGGAGCACGTGACCAAGCCGGTGGTCAGCTACATCGCCGGTGTCACCGCGCCTCCGGGCAAGCGCATGGGGCACGCCGGTGCGATCATCGCTGGTGGCAAGGGCACCGCGGACGAAAAATTCGCTGCCCTGGAAGCCGCCGGTGTCGTCACCGTGCGCAACCCGGCGGAAATCGGCGAAGGCGTGAAGAAAGCCACTGGCTGGTAAGGCCAGGTGGTGCCGGACCTTGAGTCCGGCCGCCAGCGCCAATGTCATCGCGGCCCGTGGGCCGCGATGCTTTTTGGGGTTCAGTCAATCAGCGCCTGATAGACCAGTGAGCGCAGGGTTTGCCGGATCGGTACCAGCGTGGACGGCATCATCTGGGCCATCTGGATGACGATCAGATCTTCACTGGGGTCGATCCAGAACTGGGTATTGGCCATGCCGGTCCAGAAATACTCGCCCACCGAACCCATGGTTTGAGCCAAGGCCGGATTGAGTACCACGCCAAAACCCAGACCGAATCCCAACCCGGCCCCCATGTGAGTATTGTTGAAACGGGGTTCGCCCATGTCGGCCATCGAGCCGGGCAGGTGATTGCTGTGCATCAATTCCACGGTCTTGCGGCCCAGCAGGCGTGCTCCGTTGAAGTTGCCACCATTGCGTAGCATCAGAGCGAAACGCAGGTAGTCGCCGGTGGTGGAGGTCAGACCACCGCCGCCGGAGAAAATTTTGGGTGGCTGAGTGAATTGCCGGCCACCGGACGCACCACTGACTTCCAGCGTGCCCCGCGGGTCAGGGGTGACTTCGGTGGGCTCGCCCTTGATGCGTGGCGGCGTGGCGCCAGCCAGGGTGTACATCTCCGCCAGCCGGTGCAATTTATCTTCGGCGACCCAGAAGGCGGTATCGTTCATGCCCAGAGGAGCAAAGATATGTTCCTCGAAATAGCGATCCAGTGATTGTCCGGAAATCACCTCCACCACCCGCCCCAGCACATCCGTGGAGATGCTGTAGTTCCACTTCGTGCCGGGGTGGAAGAGCAGCGGCATTCGTGCCGCCTGCCGGGTCATTTCCGCCAGTGAACCGTGATGGCGACTGAAGTTGATGCCGTGCTTGCGATACAGGGCATCCACCGGTGGAATGCTGGTGAAATCGTAGGCCAGCCCGGAAGTGTGTGTCAGCAGTTGCCGCATGGTGATCAGGCTGCGCGCCGGTTCCAGCTTGGGATTCTCCTCGTCCCCGCCCACACAGACCTGCATGTCGGTGAACTCAGGCAAAAATTTTGCTATCGGATCATCGAGCTGAAACAGGCCCTGCTCGTAGAGCATCATAGCGGCGACGCTGGTGACCGGCTTGGTCATCGAGTAGATACGAAAGAGGGTATCTTCGGCGATCTTTTGCTGCTGATCCGTTTTCAGGTGGCCTGCACCGCCAAACCAGGCGCAGTGCCCGCGCCGGTAAACCAGTACGCTGATACCGGCCAGCCGCCGCGATGCCACCAGCGTCCGCATCCAGTCGGCCACGCGCTCCAATCGATTGCTTGAGATTCCCACCAGCTCCGGTGTCACCAGATCGAACATATTGTTTTTCTCCAACTCATGACGACGGCGTGGCCATCGCGGAATTGCTGGCCGCGCTGGGGAATCAGCCGCCATCGTGCAAGCATTTTGCACGATATCGGCGTCGTGAAGATAGGGCGATAAGGCTGTCTCCATGCTTTTCAACGGGCGGTGGCGCACCCGTATTGTCTGTCGCGGCGGAACATGATTAGCTCAAGCTCCGGTTTTCAGGAGGAGTGGTTTGTGATGAAAAAGCACGCACAGGCTTTGATGGAAATGAAAGGGCGGACGCCCATCGCCATGTTGACCGCCTATACCTGCCCGGTGGCCCGGGCGGTGGAACGGGCATCGATTCCGGTGATCCTGGTGGGGGATACCGTGGGCATGGTGGAGATGGGCTTCGAGAGCACCCGTGACGTGACCATCGACCACATGACCTATCACGTCGGTGCCGTACGCCGTGGCGCGCCGGAAACCCACATCATCGGTGACTTGCCCTACCTGACCGACAAGGATCCGGACACCGCGCTGTGGAACGCCCGCCGCCTGATCGCCGCCGGCGCGGACAGCGTAAAACTGGAGGGCGCCAAGACCGAGGTGATCCGGCATCTGGTGGACAACGGTATCGCGGTGGTCGGACACACCGGCCTGACTCCGCAAACCGCCAAGAGCTTCACCAAGGTGGGACGCACGGAACAGGAAGCCAGGCAGGTGCTGGAGGATGCCATCGCCATCCAGGAGGCGGGTGCCTTCATGATCGTGCTGGAACACATTCCCTACGATCTGGGCGCGACGCTCACCGACACCCTGGGGATTCCCACCATCGGTATCGGTGCCGGTCCGGACTGCGACGGCCAGGTGCTGGTGATCAATGATGCCCTGGGACTGGGCGATTACTGGCCGCCGTTCTCCAAGCAGTACGCTCACGTCAGCCGCACCATTTTGCAGGTGGCGGAGGACTTCGCCGGTGAGGTGGCCTCCCGTGAGTTCCCCAACAACATCATTGCTTTCCCCGGTTCAGGGAAAGCCTGAATTCGTTCCGGTCCGGCCCTAATGTCCTTGACAGGTCGGCATGACATACGGAAGGCGGTGGATCTGTACCGGATCGCGGAGAATGACGAACGGCTCAGCCGCTATTTCGTGGAGCAGGTGGAGTCGTTTTATCAGCGTCGCCGGGGATCCCGGCCGCGCATTTTTTTCAAGGCTGGAAACGCCTGAGAGAGACTATTGCCTCGGAGGGAGTGATGAAACAACCGGTTGCCGAACTGAACACCGAGCGTCTGCGTTTGCGCCAGTGGCGGCCCGCGGATCGTGCTCCGTTCGCGGCTATGAACGCGGACCCGGAAGTGATGCAATTCTTCCCCGAGACCATGAACGAGGCGCAGAGCCAGGCCATGGCGGATCATTGCGAGGCATTGATCGCCGAACGCGGCTGGGGCTTCTGGGCGCTGGAGCAACAGCAACAGAAGCGGTTTCTGGGCTTTGTTGGCCTCAATATTCCCAACGTCATGCTGCCATTCCAGCCGTGTGTGGAAATCGGCTGGCGTTTGCGCCGCGATGCCTGGGGCAATGGCTATGCCACGGAAGCCGCCAGAGCGGTGCTCGAGTTTGGTTTTGACAACCTGGAACTGGAGGAAATCGTTGCCTTCACCAGTGTGCTGAATTATCGCTCCCAGGCGGTGATGGAGCGGCTGGGCATGGAGCGGCAGGAGGAAACCTTTGACCATCCCAGCGTGCCGGAAGGCATGCCAATACGGGAGCACTGTCTTTACCGGCTGTCCGCCGGGCAATGGCGTCGGCGCTGACCTAATCGTATAAGCGTGAACAGGAAGTCAGAGGATGAAACAGCAGGGAAGTATTAACAGGGAGGAGAGCCGGTTTTACGCACCGCCGCGGGCTGATCTGCAGGAGCGTTCCGTGCATACCGGGGATTTGATCCCCGCGGCCACTCTGACACGATGGGTCAAACGTTTTCTGTACGCCAATATCGTATTGTCAGTAGTGGGGATGGTCTCCGGGGGGCTTGAACTGAAAATGCTGATGGACTTGAAACAGGGTGCGCTACTTGCCGACGAGGTTCTGGTTGCCAACGACATGCGGCAGGCAGGGATTGGCCTGCTTCAGTTGGCGGTAAGGCTCAGCTGTTTCGTTTTGGTGGCGCGCTGGATCTATCGCGCTAGCAAGAACGCGCGCCGCCTCGGGGCGGAGGGCATGACGATTTCACCGGGATGGTCGGTGGGATGGTATTTCATTCCCATCGCCAATCTCTGGCAGCCGTTGAAGGCCATGCAGGAAATCTGGTGCGCCAGTGCCGCCCCTGCTCATTGGAAAGGCCAGCGTCCGCCAGGTTTGATGTACGCATGGTGGGCGATGTGGGTGATATCGATAATGCTGGGCAACGTAGCATTCAGTCTGACCCGCAATGCGGAATCCCTGAACCATTTCGTTGCCGCCAACCTGGCTACGATGGCGGGGGATGTCCTTGAGATTCCCCTGACGCTCAGTCTCATCATCCTGGTTCGGCGCCTCTATCTCTTGCAGCATGCTGATGAGCGCTGAACCATCGGGAGTAGGGGCGGCGGCCTTGTGTTGGAGCACGGTGTGAGCGAGCGAAAAGTCGTATTGGTCTATGACAAACAATGCCCCGCCTGCGACAACTATTGCCGCTGGGTTCGCCTGCGTGATGCGGTAGGCCCCCCGCAGCTGGTCGATGCGCGTGAGGACACTGATATCCTGCGCGAGATTACGGCCCGTGGCTGGGACATTGATCAGGGCATGGTGTTGAAGGTCGGGGATCAACTCTATTACGGTGCCGACGCCATCCACGCGCTGGCATTGATGGGCAGCCGTTCCGGGGTGTTCAACCGCCTGAATTACTGGATGTTCCGTTCGCCCAGGGTCGCGTCCGTGCTGTATCCGATGTTGCGCGCCCTGCGTAACCTGTTACTCAAGGCACTGAGGAAAAGCAAAATCAATAACCTCGGCAAAGCGAACAATGAACGCTTCTAAGTGACGTTTTCCCGTTTTTTTTTGAAAAAAGAATAAAAAGATACCGGCGGGCTCCGTCAGCCCCGAAGGGTGACGGAGGCCGGTGAGGTTCAGTGCAGAGTATCGTCGTCTTCAAAATCAAGGAACTCGTACTCGCTAAGTTCCCGTTTCAGACGGCGCTCCTCCAGCCGATCCTCGATACGATGACGCATGTCCATGTTGAAACTGCGAGCGCGGGCGCTGCGTTCCTCCTGGAGTTCCTCATCGTTGTCGTCATCGACAAGGTCAAAATCATCATTCATCAGCAGATCTTCCGATTCATAGTCACGGTCAGCGCGGCGGTTACTCATGGGGCCTCCTTTCGGTAACGAAAGCGCCGTAAACAACCGGGTGCCAAGGGGGACTCCGCGAACGAAACTCCCAACCCGACTACCTCAGCGCCTATATAACTTCTGTTTTTCCCCGATACAAGTATTTTTTTTGTTCATCGCGGATCAACCGAGGATGGGTCTCTCCATCGGGGGGCGGGTCTGCACGGAGGCCTTCTGGTGCCGGCGCTATGTGACCGTGGTCATAAGCCCGGAATCTCCATCCCCGGATGGCGGGGGAAACGCTGGCGGGCTCCGCAGAGGCTTTGTAAGCTGCCCTTTTGGGCGGCCGCGAGCGGCATGGACCCGGGATTGGGGAGATAAGAGACAATGGCGGATTGGCTGGTGGTAGTGGGCGTCAGCATGGCGGTCATGGCCACGGTGGGGCTGATCAGGCAGGCGGCCTGGCGTGGTCACAGCCTGGTCCTGTTCATATTGCCAGTGGCGGGTCTGCAGCAGGTGCAGGAGAACTGGGAGGCCTACGGCCGGCTTGCCTTGTTGCGGGTCGCGGGGCTGGCGATCACCCTGGCGGGCCTGGGACTGATGTACGTGGACTACCGCGAGAACGCAACGATTCCCTCGATGCCCGGTCAGGTGGTGAGCGGCGCCGCCAACATCACCAGCAGCCCCTTCGTGCGCTCCTCGGAAGCGGCCCTGCTGATGGCCCGTGGCGAGGGGCATCCGCTTAGCGGCCGGCTGCACGGTACCGATCTGACAACCCCCCAGGCGACTCTCGTCAATGGTGTGCTGACAGTGCACCAGGGAAACGGTGTATTGCCGGAACTGTCCGTCAGCCTGTTGTTGAACTGGTCGGCGGAGGCCATCCGCGAACGCCGCACCTTGCTGGTGTCTCCCTGGGAGGAGCAGGCACCGGAAGTGCATCTTTCCTGGACCCCCGCCGGCCAGCAATATCCGGAAACGCGCATCATAAGTAACGGCTACCGTCTTGATCTGGCACTGGCGCCACGGGATCCCGGCGGTTTCAGCGGCACCATACAACTGGTCCTGCCGGATGAGAAAAACAGCTATCTGGTGGGGGACTTCACCGCCCGCACCAATCACTTGCGCTACCGGAACGGCAAGGTGGATGCCGCTTTCGATCACCCGGACACCCTGGCCTGGGTGGCGGAGCAGTATTTGCAGACCCAGTTTCCCGCCGGGGTACTGCAAAACGTGGACGTGGAAAACGTGATCCTGCGCCGTGCCGCCGGCGAGGGCCGGGTGGAGGTGCGCCTGACCCGCTCCGATGGCGCCAGTGAACGGCGTCAGCTCGGCCTGGAGAAGACTCCGGTGGGGTGGGCGGTGACGCCGGGTTCCATGACCGGTGGCCGCCAGCCGCCGCCGGAGCCGCCGGTTCAGCCGGAGCCGGTAAAACCAAGGGGGCCGGCCACCTCGGAGCCGCTGACCGACTTGCTGGCCCTGGCGCCGCTGACCGGCACCGAGCTGACGGTACGCGAAAGCAGTGGCCGCGAGCGCACCGGTGTGCTGACCCGGGTCGCCAGTGATCGGCTCTGGCTGCGTCTGGCGCTGGGTGCGGGCAACGCCGAGATCGCCGTGGACGGCGCCCACATCGACAGCCTGGGCAGCCGCGATGGCCGCCGCTGGCAAGTGGCGACGCCCACCATTTCCGATACGCCGCCGCCAGCGCGGCCGGGTGATGACCCGGTGGCGCCGGAGACGCCTTACCAGGCATTGCTGGGACGTCAGGTGCGAGTCACCACCGGGGATGGAAAAACCCAGGAGGGGCGCTTGCAGGCGGTGGAAGGCGGGCGTATTACTTTGACTGTGCCGGTGGGTGCCGGCACAGTGGAATACTTCCATGCATTACCCGATATCGTGTCCATGGAGGCGGTTCGGTGAATATTCTGATGACCGGCGGCACCGGTTTCATCGGTGGCGCCCTGGGACATCATCTGCACAGTCTCGGTCACCGGCTGGTGGTGCTCAGTCGCCAGAGCCAGCAACGGGCGCTGGCGTCGTGCCCGCCCGGCACCCGGATAATCGCCTCATTCGATGACATTGCCGATGACGAAGCGCTGGACGCGGTGGTCAATCTGGCCGGCGAAAGCCTGTTCAGCCGCCGTTGGAGCGCGGCGCGCAAACAGCGGTTGCTGGATTCCCGGGTCGGCGTTACCCACGAGTTGGTGGCGCTGATGCGCCGTCTGCGGCAGCCGCCGGCGGTGATGGTGAGCGGCTCCGCGGTGGGCTTCTACGGCGATGCCGGTGACGCCGAGCTGACCGAACGCAGCCCGGCCCGGCGCAAGGACTTCGGTTACCGGCTCTGCGACGCCTGGGAGCAGGCCGCCCGTGAAGTCACCAGTCTGGGCGTACGGTTGACGATCATCCGTACCGGCGTGGTGCTGGGCGCCAACGGTGGCATGCTGGCCAGCTTGTTGCCCGTTTACCGGTTCGGCCTGGGCATGCGTCTCGGCAACGGTGAACAGTGGTTGAGCTGGATCCACCGGGATGATCTGGTGGCGATTCTGACCCGGGCGCTGACCGCTCCCGGCGTCGAGGGGGTGTTCAACGGTACCGCGCCGGGGCCGGTGACCCAGCGCGAATTTCATCACACCCTGGCCCGGGCGGTGCGGCGACCGGCGCCCTGGGTAATGCCGGCGCCGCTGCTGAGACTGGCATTGGGCGAAATGTCGCAGCTGATGCTCGGTGGGCAGCGCGCTTATCCCCGCCGGCTGGAAGAGCAGGGCTTCGTGTTCCGTTATCCGCACCTGGAGCAGGCCCTGGCCGATCTGGTTTGACCCCTTGAAATTCCCGCCGCCAACCCTATTTTTCTCCCATCCGAAAGCCGCACCCGACAACAAAACGGAGACCCCTCGATGAGCAGTGACCGCGAGACCCGTGGTTTTCAGGCGGAAGTGTCCCGCCTGTTGCATCTGATGATCCATTCCCTGTACAGCAACCGGGAAATTTTCCTGCGTGAGCTGGTATCCAACGCCTCCGACGCCTGTGACAAGCTGCGCTTCGCCGCGCTGGATCACCCGGAGTGGTTGGAGGAAGACCCGGAGCCGGCCATCGATCTGGCGGTGGACGCCGACGCCGGCACCCTGACCATCAGTGACAACGGCATCGGCATGAGCCGCGAGGAAGTGGTGGAGAATCTGGGCACCATCGCCCGTTCCGGCACTGAAAAATTCCTCGCCAGTCTCACCGGTGATCAGAAGAAGGACGCGCAACTGATCGGCCAGTTCGGCGTCGGTTTCTATTCCGCATTCATCGTCGCCGACAAGGTCACCGTGGAAAGCCGCCGGGCCGGAGAGAGCGCGGAGCAGGGCGTGCGCTGGGAAAGCGACGGTCAGGGCGAGTTCAGTGTGGAAACGCTGACGGTGCCGCGCCGTGGCACCCGTATTACCCTGCATTTGCGTGACGACGCCAAGGACTTCGTCGACACCGGCAAGTTGCGCGGCATAGTACGGCAGTATTCCGACCACGTGGCCTTCCCGATCCGCATGGCGGTGCCGTCCGGTGACGAGAAGGAGGAGGACGCCACCAAGCTGGAAACCCTCAATTCCGCCACCGCCCTGTGGCAGCGCCCCCGCCAGGAGATCAGCGACGACGAATACAAGAGCTTCTATCGTCACGTCAGCCATGACTTCCAGGATCCACTGACCTGGAGTCACAACCGGGTGGAAGGCAGCCTGGAGTACACCAGCCTGTTGTACGTACCGCCGCGGGCGCCGTTCGATCTGTACCACCGGGAAGCCAGCCGGGGGCTCAAGCTCTATGTTCAGCGCGTGTTCATCATGGACGACGCCGAACAGTTCCTGCCCCTGTATCTGCGTTTCATCAAAGGCGTGGTGGATGCGCCGGGCCTGCCGTTGAATGTCAGCCGTGAATTGCTGCAGGACTATGGTCCGGTGCGCAAGATCCGCGCGGCGCTGACCAAGCGGGTACTGCAGATGCTGCGCAAGCTGAGCGGTGACCAGGAAGCCTACGCCACGTTCTGGCAACAATTCGGCCAGGTGCTCAAGGAAGGGATCGGCGAGGACGGCGATAACCGTGAAGCCATCGCCGGTTTGCTGCGCTTTGCTTCTTCCACCTCGCCAACGCCGGGGAGCGTGGGGCTGGATGACTACATCGAACGTGCCGGCGAAGAGAACAAGCGGATTTACTACCTGCTGGGCGACAGCCTGAGCGCCGCGCAGAACAGCCCGCACCTGGAAGTGTTCCGCAAGAAAGGCGTCGAGGTGCTGCTGCTGGCCGAGCGGGTGGACGAATGGATGATGGGCTTCCTCACCGAGTACAAGGGGCACACCCTGGTCAACGCCGCGCGCGGTGAGCTGGACATGCCCGGCGATGACGACGACAAGGCGGAAGACCCGCGGCAGGATGCGCCGGTGCTGGGCCGTCTGGGCGAAGTGCTCAACGAGCAGGTGGAAGCGGTGCGCGCCACCGCCCGGCTGGTGGAATCCCCGGCCTGTCTGGTGCTCGGCGCCGACGAGCTGGGCCCGCAGATGCGCATGATGCTGGAAGCCGCCGGCCAGCCGGTGCCGGAGAGCAAGCCGACCCTGGAAGTGAATCTGTCCCATCCGCTGATGCAGCGCATGGCGGAGCTGGAGGACGGCGATACCTTTGCCGAACTGGCTCAGCTGCTGCTGGATCAGGCGCTGCTGGCTGAAGGCCAGTTGCCGAAGGATCCGGCGGCCACCGCCCGGCGCTTGAATCAACTGCTGCAGGATCGCGCCGAACGGGCTTGATAGGAAGGCCGGGCAACGGACCCGGAGCAGGAAAGTGGCGTAAGGTGGAAAGATCCGGCCCAGGCTCTTATGATGCCGGAAATTCGCGGCGCGGCCCCGGGGTCGTGCCGCCGGACAAAGGATGCCCTGCATGACGCAACATACCGCGGCCATTCTCGGTGGCGGCAGCTTCGGTACCGCCATGGCCAGTATCCTGGCGGAAAACGGTCACGGCACCCGGCTCTGGGTGCGCGATCCGGAAACCGCCGCGGCCATCAATGAAGACCGTGAGAACCCGCGCTATCTACCAGGGCAGGCCCTGCCGGCCGGCGTGGTGGCATCCGAGAGCCTGGAAGAGGTGCTCAAGGGCGCCGATTTGGTGTTCGTCGCGGTCCCCAGCAGCGCCTTCGTGGAGGTCCTCGGCCAGGCCCGCGATTGGGTGCCGGACGGCACCATCGTGGTCAGTTGCACCAAGGGCATCCTGGAAGACGGCTTCCTGCTGATGAGCCAGGTGTTGCAGCGCGAATGGCCGCACACCCGGGTCGGGGTGCTCAGCGGCCCCAATCTGGCGCGGGAGATCGTGGAACGCAAGTTCACCGGCACCGTCATCGCCAGTGGTGATGAAGAACTGCGCGCCACCATTCAGAAAGCCCTGAGCTGTGATTACTTTCGTGTCTACGACAACCCGGACCTGTATGGTGTGGAGCTGGGCGGGGCGCTCAAGAACATCTACGCGGTGGCGTCCGGGATGGCGGCGGCCATCGGCGTTGGCGAGAACAGCCGCAGCTTCATGCTGACCCGGGCCCTGGCGGAGATGAGCCGCTTCGCCGTGGGGTTGGGCGCTAATCCGCTGACCTTTCTGGGGCTGGCCGGGGTGGGCGACCTGATCGCCACCTGTTCCTCGTCGCTGTCCCGCAATTACCGGGTCGGTTACGAGCTGGGGCAGGGCAAGTCACTGGAACAGGCAGTGGCGGACCTGGGACAGACCGCGGAAGGGATCAACACCATCAAGCTGGTGGCGGAGCGGGCCAGGGAGCTGCAGGTCTATATGCCGCTGGCCACCGCCCTCTACGACATCATTTACGATCATCAGCCGCTGGACACCATGGTGATGAGGCTGATGAGTGGCGAACACAAACACGATGTGGAATTCAGCTTCCACGGAGCCTCATCTTGAGAGTTTACCTGTGCCGTCATGGTGAAGCGCTGGCCAAGGCCCCCACTGACGCGGAGCGCCCGCTGACCGAACGGGGCCGCGCGGAAGTGTTGTCCCTGTGGCAAACCTTGCGTGAGGAAGGGGTAAGCGTGGGCCGCCTGGTGGCCAGCCCCTACCGGCGCGCGCAGCAGACCGCGCTGTGCATCGCTCAGGCGTTCGGCGGCATGGAACAGGAATCCTGCGGTTACCTGGTGCCCGAGGCCCAGCCAGAGCGGTTTCTGGAGTGGTTGATGCTGCAGCCGGAGCAGGAAAACCTGGTCCTGGTCAGCCACATGCCGCTGGTGTCCTTGCTCACCGCCACCTGGATTGGTGAGCCGTGCTCCCGTCCGGCGTTCCGGGTCGGTTCGGTGGCGGCGCTGGATGTGGACGTGGCCGCCGCCAACGGTGCCCGCCTATTATGGTTGCGCGGGCCGGAGCGGCCCTGCTGACAATTCTCTGCCAAGGCAGCTTCCCACAGAGAAGGACAATGAAGCCCCTGTGAGAAGCCTGCTTGCAAGCGAATGTCGATCAACCAGGATTCGCTCCATTATTGCCCGGCTTCCCGTTCGCGCCGTTGTCGGCGCGCTTTGCGGGCTTCCTGCCGGCGCTTCTCCTCGAGCATGCGCTCATCCGCTTCCTCGTGCTTCCAGTGCTGCACGGCGATTTGCGCCTTCACTTCTTCGAGAATATCGAGCAGGGTTTCGCGAATCAGCGTGTTCAGTTGTTGTTGCTGGCCGCTGGTGGCGGTGTTGATCAGATCATTGATCAGACGATCCAGCCTTTCACGGTTGGCCGGCGCGCTGATGTCCTCCACCAATTGCTCCACCAGAGCGTCGCCGGCATCGCGCACGGTCTCGCCAAGCAGGGCGACGGCACGGGGGCCGGCCACCGGAATCGCCGCCAGCCGGCGGCCCGCCGGGGTGCGGTTCACCGCCTCGTTGGTGAGGTGGCTGAGATAATCGCCGAGCTGGTCCCGGTACTGGTCGTGACTGCGCCGGGTGGCATCGGCGATGCGTCCGCCGAGGTAGTCCACCAGCTCGTCACGGCGCGGTAGCAGCACGTCCTGCTCGATGCGATGCATCAACTGGCCGCCGCTGACGATCTCCCGCTGGGCGCCTTCCAGGATGTTGATCACCACCCGGTCGGAAATCTCCTCCACCAGGATCCGGTAATACTTGAGCACGGTGCGGCCCAGATAGGTCTCGGTGAAATCCACCACGCCCCGCTTCTGCAGCCGGTACATGAGGCTGATCACGCGCAGGATCCGCAGCCAGCGGAAACTGCCCACCGGAATACAGCCGAGCAGATCGTACCAGTGCGCGAAAGGGTAGAAGAACCAGCGATGGTAGGTGCGCCGGCCGATGGCGAAGCCCCAGCGAATCACGAACTCGGTAAGGAAAACCGCCACGAACCAGAGGTCGATCTCGAGGAAATTGGCGTGCACGGTGTCCCGGTAGAAGCTGAAAAACGCCGGTGACAGCATGTGCAGAAAATCCTGCACGGCGGGGATGCGGAACAGCCAGTCGAACAGGATCAGTCCCAGATTGAGCAGGATCAGGCCGATCATCGCCAGATCGACCAGATAGCCCAGGCTGTCCAGATCCAGGCGCAGCCGTTTCAGGTTCAGGCGCACGTTCATGAGATCGGGTCGAAGCGGCTCCACACCGGGCAGTGGTCGGAGGGTTTCTCCATGGCGCGGATATCGTAATCCACGCCGCTGTCCCTGAGCTTGTCGAGCAACGGCCGGGTCGCCAGCAGGGTGTCGATGCGCAGGCCGCGGCGCGGATCACGGTGGAAGCCCTTGGAGCGGTAATCGAACCAGGAGAACACGTCGTTGGTTTGCGGATTCAGGTGGCGGAAGGTGTCCACCAGCCCCCAGTCCAACAGCCGCTGCCACCATTCGCGCTCTTCCGGCAGGAAGCTGGTTTTGCCCTCGCGCAGCCAGCGTTTGCGATTGTCCTCGCCGATGCCAATGTCCAGATCGGTGGAGGAAATATTGAAATCGCCCATGATCACCAATTGTTCATCCGGCTTGTGTTCGCTTTCCAGGTACTGTTGCAGGTCCTCGTAGAACTTCTGCTTGGCCGGGAATTTGGTCGGGTGGGAACGGTTCTCGCCCTGCGGAAAGTAGCCGTTGAGTACCGTCACCGGAGCGCCATCGCGATCATGCAGACGACCGATGATCATGCGCTTTTGCGCTTCCTCGCCATCGCCGGGAAAGCCATAGCGAATATCCGCCAGCGGCTCACGGGTGATCAGGGCGACGCCGTAATGTCCCTTCTGGCCGAAATAATAGGGGTGATAACCCATATCCCGCACCGCCTGTTCGGGAAACTCGCTGTCCTGCACCTTGGTTTCCTGCAGACCGATCAGCGCCGGCTGGTACTTGTTGATCACCGCCTCCAACTGATGCAGACGGGCGCGAATACCGTTGATGTTGAAAGAAATCAGAGTCATGCCTTTTCCTCGGATCGTTACTCGGCCGCTGGCGGCCGTCGGCCATCGGGGCATTGTACACGAGCGGACCTGCGTTGCGTTGAGCGCTCGGCTGACCGAATTCGCCCCCCATGATGTCGTAATCGGTCCATGTGTTTCCCCGCCGGTGTGGCTATGATGTCCGCCTTTCCACGCTGGTTCTGAGGTTCATGCATGACGGATACCGATAACACCGGTGACGCCGGGCGCGAAACCACGCTCGCGTTCGCCCATGCCAACGGTGTGCCCGGTCACAGTTACGACACCTTTCTGGCGCCGCTGGCGGAGCACTATGATGTGCGGATTATGGAGTGTCTGGCGCACGATGCGCGTTTCCCGGTGGACGCCGACTGGAAAAGCCTGAGCCTGGAACTGGAAGAGTGGATGCGGGAGCTGCCCAAGCCGCTGATCGGCCTGGGCCATTCCATGGGCTCGGTGCTGATGTTTCACGTGGCCCAGCGCCACCCGGACTGGTTCAAGGCGCTGATCATGCTGGATCCACCCATGGCCAACGGATTCCGCGGCGTGGTCATGCGCGGCATCAAGGCGCTGGGCCTGCAGGACCGGTTCACCCCCGCCGGCCTCAGCAAAACCCGGCTCGATCATTGGGACAACTGGGAGGACGTGGAGAGCTATTTCGGCTCCCGTGGCTTCTTCAAGGCGTTCGATCCGCGCTGCCTGCGGGATTATCTGCGGGCCGGTCTGGAGCGTCACGGGGACGGCTGGCGGCTGCGCTTCCGCCCGGCAATCGAAGTGGCCATCTTCCGCGAAGTCCCCACCGGTCTCACGCGCATGCCCCGCCTCAAGGTACCCGGCGCCCTGGTCACCGGCCAGGACTCGCCGCCGCCGTTTCATCACAGCGGCGCACGGCACGCGCGCCGTCACCGTCTGCGCCGGCTGTTCTCGCCAGGAGGCCACATGTACCCGTTGCAATACCCGGAGCGTACCGCTGAAATGGTGCGGGAACTGATCGTGGAACTGACCGGAGCCGAGCATGTCCTCCCCGCCGACCAAAAGAGTGCCTGAAGAACGCCGCTTTTCCGCCTACGGACAGACCCTGGCGGCGCTGTATTGGGATGGGCCACATGCGGAGGAAGAGCGCGAACCGATTCTGGCGCTGCATGGCTGGCTCGACAATGCCGCTTCTTTTCTGCCGCTGTCCGCGCATTTGAACCGGCCCATGGTGGCGCTGGACTTCGCCGGCCATGGACATTCCGAGCACCGCCCGGCGGAGCTGGCCACCCATTACGTGGACCATGTGCGCGACGTGCTCGCCGTGGCCGACCAATTGGGGTGGGACCGCTTCGTGCTGATGGGGCATTCCATGGGAGCAGGGGTGGCCTGCCTGTTCGCCGCCACTTTCCCCGAGCGGGTCAGCAAACTGGTGTTGATCGAAGGACTGGGCCCGCCTGCCACGCCGGCCAATGAAGTGGTCAGTACGCTGCGCACGGCCATCGATCAGATGCACTCCCTGCCGGAGAAGCGCAAGCCGGTCTATGCCCACCAGGACGACGCGGTGGCGGTGCGCCGGCCCGCGCTTGGCGGCCTCGAAACCGAATCCGCGCGGCTGCTGTGCGAGCGGGGGCTGGTGGCGGTGGAAGGCGGCTGGACCTGGCGTACCGACATGCGTTTGCGGATTGCCTCCTCGGTTCGCTTCACCGAGGAACAGGTGGAAGGCTTTGTCCGTGCCATTGAAGCACCCACCTTGCTGATCCTGGGGGAGAATGGTCTCGCCGGCGAGGTGAAATTCGAGCACCGCTTCGACTGGCTCCGGGACGCCCGTCGGATCATCCTGCCTGGACGTCATCATTTGCATATGGATACGCCCGAACCGGTGGCGGCGGAGATCCAGGGTTTTCTGGCCTCGTAAGGACGACCGAGACCGGCACCGGCGGCATTTCGGTGGCTCGACATTGTTGACAGTGACATTGATCGATGTAAATTAGATTCTATCTAGACAACGTCCAGATGGAATCCGACATGTCCACCGCCAAACAAAAAGCACAACAGCTGCATCGCGCGGCGGGCCATTCCTTGAAGGCCCGCCGTGTCCGCTTCGATTTCTCCGGGACGCCACTGCACTGGTTGCCGGAAGACCCGTTTTCCTCCTACATGATCAACGGCATCCATTTGCTGCTGCCTGCCGGGGAACTGTGGTTCTGTCGCGTCTATAACCAGGCCCTGCCGCTGATCAGCGATGACGCTTTGCGGGCCGAGGTGGAGGGCTTCATTCGCCAGGAAGCGATTCACTCTCGTGCCCACTCCGGCGCCCAGGAGTACCTGCGCCGCCACGGCTTGAGCGTGGAGGACTATGTGGCGCGGGTGGATTGGCTATTTGGCACTTTCCTGGGTGATACGCCGTTGGCGGTACCGATGTTTCGGCAGCGTCATCTGGAAAAGCCCTGGCTGGTGCTGCGGGTGGGCCTCATCGCCGCGATCGAACACTTCACGGGGGTACTCGGCCAATGGGCGATGGACAATACGTCCTGGGAAGAGCAGGGCGACGCCGCCATGGCGGACCTGTTCAAATGGCATCTGGCGGAGGAGGTCGAGCACCGCACCGTGGCTTTCGATCTGTTCGATCATCTGTGCCGCACCCAACTGGGGTTCTATGTCAGCCGACAGGCGTTGATGGCGCTGGTGTTTCCATTGTTCATTTACTTCATCTCCGAAGGCGCGCGCAGCCTGGCGCGCCAGGATCCGGATCCGCGCGTGCGCCGGATCGGCCGGCAGTGGATTCCGCGACTGTTATGGCGGTTGCAGCGCACCGGGCGCCGCACCGGCAATGTGCCCACCTTCAGCTTTCTGGTGGCGGCGACCCTGCGCTGGATTCACCCCGGCTTCCATCCGTTCTTTGAAGGAAACACCGAACAGGCGCTGGCGTACCTGGCGCGCTCTCCGGCGGCGCGGGCGGCGGCCTGACTCCGCGAAGGGCATGAACCCTGCATGACCGGTGGCACATGGTGATGTGGACCGGTCATGAACAAACTCGACAGCGCTCTGCTGAATATACTGATCAAGGACGCGCGCGCCTCCTACGCCGATATCGCCCGCCAGCTCGGCATTTCCCGTGCCCACGCCCGCACCCGGGTACAGGGGCTGGTGACCAGCGGCGTCATTGAGCAATTCTCCGCCGTGGTCAATCCGGAGAAGCTGGGCAAGGTGATTTCCCTCTTCATCGATCTGAAAGTGGCGCCGACGCAGTTGGAAACGGTGTCCCAGGAACTGGCGGACTGCCAGGAAGTAGTCAGCCTTTACATCATGAGTGATTTGCAGAGCCTGCATATTCACACCCTCACCGACAGCTTCGAAAGCTTTGACGCCTTTGCCCGCCGCCGCATCTTCAACCGTCCGGAGGTCCTCTCCGTCGACTGCAAAATGCTGATGTCCCGCGTCAAGCACCGGCGTGGCGGCCCGCGTCTGTAGCGTCGGCTTCGCACTGTGCGGGTGCGGCGGTACGCAAGCGGTGCGCGCCATACATCTGTCAGCGATGGCGGCCCCCGGACTGACGATCGGACACCAATGTTTGCCGCCAGATGACAAATGGCTTCCCGGCCCGTGGTGATACGCCATTTGTCATTCGTTTGTGCGGTTTTCCGGCTCCGCACTGGGCGATGCCGGTGCTCATGGAGAATGGCTCGCTGTAAAAGAAAAAAGATAAAAATCATAGCGTTACGGGTAGCTACGGTTTGGCATGAGCCTTGCTGAGGTCGGCATTACAAATGCCTTCGGGTGCTGATCATGGAAACAGGAGCAGACCACCATGACCCTGAATCGCCGCAAGTTCCTCGCCACCGCCGGGGCCGCCGCGTCCGGCGCGATACTGGGTGCCCCCGCCGTTGTTCGCGCGGAGTCGCAAACCACGTTCAACTGGAAGATGACCAACGCCTACCCGCCGGGCGCGCCGTTCTATGTGCAGGGGCCGGGCAGTCCCACCGACTTTTGCAAGAAAGTGGAAATCCTCTCCGGCGGGCGTCTGAAGATCCAGCATTTCGCCGCTGGCGAATTGATTCCCGCCATGGAAGGGTTCGACGCGGTGTCCAAGGGGCTGGTGGAGATGAACGCCGCCAACGCCTATTTCTGGGCCGGCAGAATTCCCGCCGCGCAGTACTTCACCACGGTACCTTTCGGCATGAACACACAGGGCATGAACGCCTGGATTTACCACGGTGGCGGCCTGGAATTATGGAACCAGATCTACGCCGAGCACGGGCTGGTGGCCATGCCAATGGGCAACACCGGTACCCAAATGACGGGCTGGTTCCGCAAGCCGATTGAAAATGTTGGCGATCTGGATGGGCTCAAGATGCGTATCCCGGGGTTGGCGGGCCGGGTCTACGCCGAGCTTGGCGTGACCGTGCGCCTGTTGCCCGGCGGCGAAATCTTTCCGGCGCTGGAGCGGGGCGTGATCGATGCCGCCGAGTTTGTTGGTCCCTACCAGGACCGGCGTCTCGGGCTGCACAAGGCGGCCAAATACTATTACACCACCGGTTGGCACGAGCCGACCAACGTCACCGAACTGATCATCAACAAAAAAGCCTGGGACAGCCTGCCCGAGGATTTGCGAGCGGTGGTACGGACCGCCGCGCAAGCGTGCAATGTGGAGAGCCATGCCTGGTGTGAAGCGGTCAACGCCGATGCCCTGACCGACCTGGTCACCAATGAAGGCGTGGATGCCCGGCCGTTGCCGGCGGACGTGGTGGCGAAATTGAAGGAGGTCACCGCCGAAACCCTCGAAAGTCTGGCCAAGGCGGATAAAACCACGCGCAAGGTGCACGACGCCTTCATGGATTTCCGTGGCAAACACGAGTCCTGGGCGGCGGTGAGCGAAAAAGCCTTCATGATGCTGTGAGAGCCTTGCTGATGGATGGGTTGTTGAACCGTTTTGTAGTGAAGCGCCTGGAGCCCGTGGTGCGGGCCGCAGGCTGGGTGGCCCGTGCCGCCGTGCTGATGCTGGTGGTTCTGGTCGCCACCAATGTGCTGCTGCGTTATGTGTTGTCCTGGAGTCCGGTGGGCATGCAGGAAGCCGAATGGCATCTGGTCTCGCCGATCGCGTTGCTCGGCATGGCCTACGCGGTCTATCACCGCGCGGATGTGCGGGTGGATTTTCTTTATGAACGCTTCGGGCCGCGCACGCGTGGATGGGTCGATTTGCTCGCCAGTCTGTTGACCCTGGCGGTCGGCGCGCTTATCGCCACGCTGGCGATACCCTATGTGATGCAGTCCTATCACACCGGTGAGGGATCGCCGGATCCCGGCGGCCTGCCTTACCGCTATTTGCTCAAAGTATTCATTCCATTGGGATTCGCGTTACTGGCGTTGCAGGGATTGATCGACGTGCTGCGTGCCGGGGCGCGGTTGTTTTCCCGCGCAGCACCCGAGGATAGCCGGGAGCCCCGCCCATGAGCGGTAATGAATGGTTGATACTGGCGCTGATCGGCGGCTTTCTGACGCTGATGATGATCGGCGTGCCGGTGGCGATCTCACTGGCGGTATCGGGGTTCACCGTCGGCTTCATCGGCTTCGGCCCCATGCTGTTTTCGCTGTTGCCCGCGCGCCTCTACGGCGTGGTCACCAATTACACCATGCTGGCGATCCCACTGTTCGTGTTCATGGGCGTGATGCTGGAAAAATCGCGGGTGGCCGAGGACATGCTGGAAACCATCGGCCGCCTGATGGGGCCGGTGAACGGCGGCATGGGCATCGCCATCGTCATTGTCGGTGTGCTGATGGGGGCGTCCACCGGTATTGTCGGCGCCACCGTGGTGACCGTGGCGATGCTGACCCTGCCGACGTTGATGCGTCGTGGTTACGCCCCGTCCATCGCCTCCGGCACGATTTGCGCGTCGGGCACGCTGGGGCAAATCATTCCCCCCAGTCTGGTGCTGATTCTGCTTGCCGAAATCGTCGGTGAATCGGTGGGCACGCTGTTCGCCGCGGCGTTCCTGCCCGGCCTGGTGCTGGCGCTGGTGTACGTTGTGTTCCTGCTGATACTGGGCCGGTGGCGGCCATCCTGGGTGCCGGCGATTCCCGCCGGGGAGCGGGCGACATCGGGTGGGCTGGGCCGTGACCTGCTGCGCACCGTTTTGCCGCCGTTGCTGCTGATGATGGCGGTGCTGGGGTCGATCATCGCCGGTATCGCCGCGCCCACCGAAGCGGCCTCCATGGGGGCGCTCGGCAGCGCCTTGATCGCGCTCGCCGCCCGCCGTATGAACGCCACGTTGCTACGCGAAACGCTGCACGGCACCCTGACCATCACCGCCATGGTGTTCTTCATCCTGTTGTGCGCTCAGCCCTTCGCGCTGGCCTTCCGTGGGCTCGGAGGCGATCACCTGGTGCATGAGCTGTTCGCGCTGCTGCCCGGGGGCGAAATTGGCGCCGTATTGTTTCTGATGTTGCTGTTGTTCGTGCTCGGCTTCTTTCTCGAGTGGATCGAGATTTCCTATATCGCGTTGCCCATGTTTCTGCCGGTGTTCCATGGCTATGGCACCGACATGGTGTGGCTGGCGACGCTGGTGGCGATGAATCTGCAAATGTCGTTCCTGACGCCGCCGTTTGGCTGGGCGCTGTTCTTCCTCAAGGGCGTGGCGCCGCCGGGTATCACCACCCGTCACATTTATCTCGGTGCCTTGCCGTTTGTGTTGTTGCAGATGCTGGCGGTGATGATCCTGTTCTTCGTGCCCGAAGTGGCCACCTGGCTGCCCAAGGCCATTGGTTGGTGATTGGTCTGTCCCGCACAAAAACCGGACCCTGGAAACAAAAAAACCGGTCGCTACAAAGCCGCTGTAGGAGCCAGCCCTGCTGGCGAATAGGGCACACCGCAAAAAGAATTCGCCAGCAGGGCTGGCTCCTACAGTGGCTTCGTAGTCCGGTCCATGGGAAGCCGCTTTAGCTGCGAGTCGGCTTGCCGGTATCCGCATGGGCCTGCTGATCCACAACCCCGTTTCCGGGAGGAAAGGACCGCGACGGATCAAATGCGTCGCGGGCGCAGGGCGATGAGCACCGGTACCGTCAGGCACAGCCACGACAGGGCGTCCCAGACGCCGTCGGCGAGCAGGGCGGAAACCAGCCCCACCGCGCTGACCACGCCGATCCAGAACGGGATGCGGAAAATGCCCCACAGCCCGGCGGGTTTTGCCACGGATCGTTGCTGCGTGTTCATGCGGCGTCCTCCAGCAGGTAGTCCGGTTCTCCTTCCGTGGCTCGTTTGCTGCCGCGTCCTTTGCCGAGCCACAAATACAATCCGCTAATAAGAACCACGATAGTGATCAGATCCAACACCGCCCACAGCAGCTTCAGTGGCAGGCCGCCGTAGTCACCGAAGTGCAACGGCTGTGACAGAAACAGGGTTTGGGCGTACCAGGGCATGGCGCGGGTGGCGGTGATCTCGCCGCTGGCGGCGTCCACCAGCACCGGGGTCAGCACGCGGCTGGTCACCGGCGTATTACCCACCAGATAGATACCATAGTGATGCGGGCTGGCGAACGGTGTGCCGGGAAAGGCCAGGGTAAGCAGGTGACTATCCGGAAAAGCGGCCCGGACCGCGCCAGTAACCCGATCCGCGGCGGCGTAGTGTTCCGGTACGGGCCGGTCCCGATGAGAGGCGCTCATCGCCGCCAGTTCGCTGGCCTGCCACAGGCGCTCGATGGGCACCGCCAGGGTATTGATCATCCCGGTCAGGGTGACCACCGCCAGCCAGACCACGGTGACGATACCCAGCAGATTGTGCAGATCCAGCCAGCGCAGGCGCCGGCTGCGTTGGGTGCGTACCGTGGCGAAGGGCTGTTTGCGCATGAACGGCGCGTACAGCACCACGCCGCTGACGATGGCGATCATCACCAGAAGTCCCATCAATCCCAGAAACAGCATGCCCGGCAGCGCGGCGAACAAATCCACGTGCAGACGCCTCATCACATACATGAAGCCTTCCGTGGGTTGCGCCACGTCCAGGCGCCGGCCATTACGCAGATCGAAGGTCTGATAGTGAAAGGTCTCCGGCAGGCTCATCGGCGAGGCGCCGGTGGCCACCATCACCAGTGGATCCTCGTCGTCGAAGAACGCGTAGAGGACTTGTTCATCCGGGCGGTTGCGATCCGCTTGGTCGATGATGCTCTGTACCGGCACCGCCGTGTGGTCCTTGGGCAGGGTTTCCAGCTCCGGCAGCGTCAGATGTTCGATCTCATGATGAAAGATCAGCGGCAGACCGGTCAGGCACAGCATCAGCATGAACACGGTGGCGATCAGGCTGCTCCACTTGTGCACGAAGGACCAGAGGCGAAAGGCACGTGGTGTCATGATGGTTCTCCCTTAGCGCGCTTCACAGGTCCACGGTGACGGAAAGGGTGAGCGTGCGTGGCACGCCGATGTTCACCCCTTCATAACCGCTGGCGCCCTGCCAGTAATCCTCGCCAAAGGCGTTTTCCAGGTTGGCGCGCAGTACCACGGGCGTACCGGAAAGATTGAGCCGGTAGCGGGCGCCCAGGTCCACCCGGTGCCAGTCGGGAATAGTGCGGGTGTTGGCGGCGTCCAGATAAGCTTCGCCGGTGTAAATCCAGCGGGCGCCGAGACTGATTTGGCGTGACAGATCCCAGTCGAGACCCAGGTTGGCCTGCTTGCGGGAAACGCCGGGGGCGTCGTTATCGTTATTGTCACCGCCTTCTGTATCGGTCAGGCGAGGCTGGATATAACTCAGACCGGAAAGTACGCGCAGGCCGTTTACCGGTTCACCGAAAAGACTCACTTCCACGCCTCGATTACGCTGTCCGCCGTCGGCTTTGAAAACATTGTCACTGTTCACGTAGGCGCTGGGTTTTTTGATCTGGAAAGCGGCGAGGGTGGCACCAAACCGGCCGCTGTCGTACTTCGCGCCTACTTCGAACTGTTTGGTTTTATAGGGGGCCAGAATGGTGCCCGGATTGCTGGCGGTGAGCGGCGCGGCATCGCCGGGACTGAGGCCTTGGATGGCGTTGGCATAGAAGGTCAGGTTGTTCAACGGCATGACCGCCAGGCCGATCAGGGGAGTCCAGAGTTGTTCGTTGTAATCGCTGGTTTTGGCGCCGGTTTTCTGATCGTAGTTATCGGTCTTGATCCACTGACGGCGAGCGCCCAGGGTCAATTGCAGGCGGTCGTCCAGCATCAACAAGCGGTCGGTGAGGGTTAGACCGCTGAAGACGTATTCCTGGGTGGTGGGAATGTGGCCATCCAGGGAGGAGTAGTCCACGTCCAGATCCTTGGCTGGAGCGTAGAGATTGCCGGTCACGGGTGCGCCAAAATCATAAACGACGCCTTCGCGATGTTTAAGACGATTCACACTCAGTGACCACTGATGGTTCACGGCGCCGGTGGCGAAGCGTCCGCGCAGGCCAGTCTGCGCCACCAGGGTGCGCCGTTCGGCGCGTTGGCGCGCCGAGCCGAAGTCCGACGCGCCGCTGTCCCCATCGGTAACCACAACATTGGCGGCTTCGGTGTCCCATTCATTTTCGCGACCACCGAAGGTAAGAAAGCCGGTGAGGTGATCATTGAAGTCGTACTCGGCGTTGTTGGCGATGGATAAGGTCTGGGCGTCGGAATAGGAGTTTTTCATGCCGAACAGACGGTCGGAGTCCGGTGCGTCCGGCATCGACACGCCTTCAGCCACCTGGATCGGCCGGATCACTCCGTTGAGTTTCTCCTTCTGGAACAGCAGATCGGAGGACAGTCGCAAACGCTCGCCCTGATAATCCAGCGCCAGAGTCATCAACGGGAATTCCCGGCTCTGGTCTTCCAGAGCGGTGTCACCCTGACGATAGACGCCGTTGAAGCGCACGCCGAAACGCTTTTCGTCACCGAACCGTCGCCCCGCATCCACATGAGTGCCGACCTGACTGTCGGAGGTGTAGTCCACGCTGAGCCGGGTCAGCGGCTGCGCCGCCGCCCGTTTGGGCACCACGTTGATGGCGCCGCCGACGCTGCCGCTGGGGGCCATGCCGTTGAGCAGGGCGTTGGGGCCGCGGATCAGTTCCACCCGCTCGGCGAACTCAATCGGTACCCGCCAATAGGGCAGCAGGCCATAGACGCCATTGAGTGCCACATCATGGTTGTTCACCGGAAAGCCGCGAATGGTGTAGCTGTCGTTGAGGTCGCCCCGGGCGCCGGTGAGACGTACCGCGGCGCTGTTGTTGACCAGAATATCGGCGACGCTGCGCGCCTGCTGATCGTCCACCAGTTCGGCGGTGTAGGCGGTGATATTGAACGGCGCTTCCATCATATCCATGTCGCCCAGCACGCCGACTCGGCCGCCGCTGGCCACCTGACCGCCGGCGTAGACCGGCACCGGCATGGCACCGCTGGAGGCCGGAACATCGGCGTTGACGTCGATCGGCGCCAGACGCGAAGCCGCCGGTTGGATTTGATAGCCGCCCTGGCCGTTGGCGCGCGCCTGCAGCGCCGTGCCCGCCAGCAACTGCTGGAGGCCGTCCGCCACCGTATAGCTGCCATTGAGTCCGGGGCTGCGCTGATCCTTGACCAGCTCGGGAGAGAACGACAGCAGGATCCGCGCCTGTTGTCCGAAACGGTTCAAAGCGGCTTCCAGGGGGCCGGCGGGGATACTGTAGCGCTGTCGCGCATCGGCGCTGGGAGTCGCATTCTGGGCCAGCGCGGCGGCGGGCAGCAGCGGCAGGCCAAGGCTCAGGGCGACAAGCAGGGACCGCCCCAGGGAGGGAAGGGACCGGTAAGCAAGGGAGGTCAGCAAAACAGACATCAGGGACTCCGGGTCAAGGGAGAGAAGTGGCTTTACCTCCTATGTCCCGCGAGTCGTGCGAAACAGCTCACCCGGAAGACGATTTTGGCAAAATCCGTACCCAATAGCGGGTCAGGAAGCGCACTTCCACCGGCAGGATGCCGGGCAGGGCGGTCAGTACGCGGTCGCTGTCGGCCAGCGGGTAGGTGCCGGACAAGCGCAGATCGGCCACCGCTGGATCGCAACTCAGAGAACCATTGCGATAGCGATCCAGTTCCGTCAGGAAATCCGCCAGACGCAGATTGCTGGCCACCAGCATGCCATGGGTCCAGGCCGCGGCGTTGTCGTCCAGAGGAGCCGCCGGCGCCACGTCGAAGGCATTGAAGCGCCGCTGCTGGCCGGCCGGCACCCTGGCGGCCTCGTGCCCCTGACCGCGGGGGTGGATCGCCACCACGCCTTCAAGCACGCTGAGACGAACGGCATCGTCCAGAACCCGTACCGTGAAGCGGGTGCCCAGCGGGCGCAGTTCTCCCTGCCCGGTTTCGACCACCAGAGGACGGCGGTCCTGACCCGTGTTGACCATGATTTCACCGGCGACCAGGCGCAGCCGCCTTTGTTGATCGTCGAACAGTACATCCACGGCGCTGTCGGTATTCAGTGTCAGCTCGGTGCCGTCCTCGAGCCGGTGGGTTGCACGCTCGCCCACCGCGGTGCGCAAGTCCGCCCGCCACACCGGCCAGGCATCACGGGTACTCCAGGCGCCGCCACCGAGAAACAAGGCGGCGACCAGCGATTGCACCAGACGCCGACGCGTGCGCGACCGGGAAGAGAGAGGAGGCGTGAGCAGGGTAGCCCGGGCCAGCGGCGCCCGGCGCGGCCCGCCGAGATCGCGCAGGCGCTGGTTGACCTGCTCGATGTGCCGCCAGGCGCGGCGGTGATCCGGATCGGCATCATGCCAATGGCGAAACGCCTCCTGGCGGTCGGCGGCCATGTCACCGGATTGCCATTCCACCAGCCATTCCACCGCCTGCCGGGCGATCTCCTTGGGAATGTCCGGAGGAGTGGGCAGCCCTTCCTCGGTGTCGGCGGACCAGAACTCACTCATGCGCTTTCCAGAGCGAAGTAGCATTGGGCGGAGGCGCGAATCAGGTAGCGCTTCACCGTGCTGATCGACAGGTTCAGCTTGTCGGCGATGGCCTGATGGGTGAGGCCGTCCAACTGGGCGTAAAGAAAAGCACGCTTCACCGGCAACGGCAGATCCCCCAGCATCCGGTCCACCTGGTGCAAGGCTTCCAGCAGCAGAGCGTGTTCCTCTGGCGAGGGCGCCTGCTCCTCGGGCAGTGCCGCCAGACTCTTCAAGTAAGCGGCTTCCACTTGCTCGCGGCGCCAGTGGTTGGACAGCACCCGGTTGGCCAGGGTGGTGAGGAAGGCCCGCGGTTCGCGCACGGTAATGGCTTCCCGGCGCACCAGCAGGCGCATGAATGTGTCGTGGGTGAGGTCATCGGCGCGCTGATGGCAGCCGAGCTTGCGACGGAACCAGTTCACCAGCCAGCGCTGGTGGTCGCCATAAAGCCGGTCGATTTGCTGGTGCCACTGGCCGCCACTCGCCATCGCGGATCGTCTTCCCCGTGCTCATTCATGATAATAATAATGGTTATCATTATGGGGGCTGACGCGGCAGCGCGCAATTGTGGGAAAGGCCCGATGCTGCCCGGCGGTTTCCACGGAAAGGACCGCGAAGCCGCTGTGGGAGTTTGTCCGGGCGGCGGGCCGCTGCAAGCGAATGGGCTGTTCACCTGGTTTCCTTATCCGCTGGACTCGTGGATCTCCTCGAAACGGATGCCGGCGTTGATCAGGCGCTCCAGCAGTTGGTCGCGCAGCGCCATCACTGGTGTGATGACGCCGGTGTCCCGCGGTTGGCCTGGATCCAGAGCCAGCGCCATGGCGGTTTCGGCAAGCATGCAGGCGGTTTCGTCGTAGCCGGGATCGCCACCGGATACCCGGCACAGCACTTCGCTGTCTCCGCAACGGCCGCGCAGCCGCACCTGGAACCAGGAGCGGGCACGGGTGGCCGCGTCCGGGCCTTCGCCAGCGGGGCGGCGTTGCAACAGCCAGCGCCGCAGCGGGCCCACTTGCGCCGCGCCGATCAACGCGCCGACGGCGGCGGCGCCCAGGCCCAGCTTGAGCGGATTGCCGCTGGCCAGGTAATGGCCATAGCGGAATTGCGGGCCATAGCGCTCCAGAGCGCGGGCGGAGCGCAGCACCACCATCGGGTCGATGGTTGGCAGCGGTGCCAGCCAGCCGCCCAGATCCGCGTCGCGCCGTGCGCGGAAGGGCACAGTGGCGACCTGTCTCGGATAGTCCCGGCGCAGTTGCTCGTTGGCCCGGCGCAGGCTGTCGCGATTGGCGCCGGGGCGGGCGAAGGCCTCCAGGGCGGAATGCCAGGTGCCGCCGGAAAACTCGGCGGAAGCGGTCAGCGCCCCTTCCACCGTTACCGGCTGGTCCAGCGGGCGGCCGTGGGCCTGGGTCAGCCGGTTGATGGTGAACAGCACGCCGGCATCGTAGGGAATGGAGTCAAAGCCGCAACTGTTGACGATGGCACAGCCGGCGTCGCGGGCAGCGGCATGGTGTTCCAGCAGCAGGCGATTGACGAACTCCGGCTCACCGGTGAGATCACAGTAGTGGGTACCTTGGCTGATGCAGGCCCGCACCAGCGGTTCACCATGACGGACATAGGGCCCCACCGTGCTGGCCAGTACCCGGGTCCTGGCGGCCATGGCATCGAGGCTGGTGTCGTCGTCGCTGCAGGCAATCAGCAGATCCGGACGGTGGCCGCGCTGTTCCAGGGCGGCGGCGATTTTCTCCAGACCATCACGGTGCCGTCCGGCGATGGCCCAGCGGACATCCCGGGGCAAATGACAGCTCAGGTAGCGGGCGGTGAGCCCGCCGGTGA
This sequence comes from Alloalcanivorax xenomutans, assembly GCF_900217905.1. GTDB lineage: Bacteria > Pseudomonadota > Gammaproteobacteria > Pseudomonadales > Alcanivoracaceae > Alloalcanivorax > Alloalcanivorax xenomutans. Next base: position 856 of record NZ_OBMO01000017.1, on the reverse strand, counting down.
AACCGGTGGCGCCGTATAACACCAAGGCATAGGGACGTGCGTCGCTCATGCTGCCCCCCGATCCTGTTCAGAACTGGTATTCCAGTGTACCTTCCCCGCCGTTTCTGGCCCATCATAGAGTTCTTTGCACACAGGCTTACTGGCCAATACGAAAAAACGTTCGGGAGACAACATGGAAATGACGGTGGAGCGCCGCTATCCGGTGGATGTGGAAACGTTGTACGCGATTCTGACCAGCAAGGCGTTTTTCGAGCAGCGTTATGCCTGGGGGAAGGTGGAGGATTATCGCTTTGATGCCTTTGAACAGACCGAGGACGGCGCGCTGATCCGCATCGTCCAGCCGATTACCATCCGCGCCGACAAAATTCCCGGTTTCGCCCGCCGCTTTTTGCCCACCCGGGCCGACCTGACCACGGAATTCCGTTGGCACCCGGCGCCGGAAGGCGGGTACCGCGCGGAATACCGCTTCGCCCTCGGCAATGTGCCGGTGAAAGTCAGCGGCACCATGACACTGCTACCCGGCAGCGATGGCGGCGGCGAATCCCGCCAGATCACCCAGGTGGCGGTGCGCTCCTCGGTGCCCCTGGTGGGCGGCAAACTGGAAAAACTGATCGGCCAGCGTTTCGACCAGGCGTTGGAAGGGGACTATCGGGCCACGCTGCGGTATATAAAAGAAAAGCAGTGAAGAGTTAATAGGGAACAGGGAAGAGTTAACAGTGAATAGTTAATAGTTAATAGTTAATAGTTAATAGTTAATAGTGTGGACTGGCCCCATTTAAGTAGACACGGACTGTAAAGTAGCCGCATAGGCGTTGGGGGTGAGCCCTCCCAGCGTCATGTGGCGTCGTACTTTGGG
>NZ_OBMO01000002.1:124921-293814 GCF_900217905.1 Alloalcanivorax xenomutans | reverse complement strand
TGTTTGAAGACCGATACCCCATTCGATTCATCGCGTTTATTTCAGCCTCAAGGCCTTCAAAACGCTTGAAGTTGAACAGGGTATCTACAGCGGCGCCGTAGCCGCTTCCAGGTGCTTCGTTTATTCGTCCCGATGCTTGAAGAACCGCTGGATGCTGGAGAAATCCAGGCCGCCGTTACCGGCGTTGGCGTGCAGACCGTAAAGGCTTTTCGCCAAAGCGCCCATGGGCGTGGCGGACTTGCTGGCCAGCGCGGCTTCCAGGGCCAGGCCGAGATCCTTGTTCATCAGGTTGACGCCGAAGCCGCCCTGATAGTCGTTGCTGGAAGGCACGCCCTCCATGACCCCGGGCCAGGGGTTGTAGACTTCCAGGGACCAGTTGCGGCCGGAGCTGGCGAACATGATGTCCGACAGGACCTTGGGATCGAGGCCGTGATCGACGCCCAGTTGCAGGGCTTCGGCGGTGCCGATCATGTGGACCGCCAAAAGCATGTTGTTGCATATTTTCGCCACTTGCCCGGCGCCATTGTCACCGGCACGGAAAATCTTGCTGCCCATGCACTCGAGCACCGCGCGGGCGCGCTCCACCGCATCTTCCGGGCCGCCGCAGATGAACGTCAGGGTGCCGGCCTTGGCACCGCCGACGCCGCCGGATACCGGGGCGTCGATCATCACCCGGCCGCTGTCGGCGGCGGCGCCGGCCAGCTCGCGGGCGGTGGCGGCATCAATGGTGGAGCAGTCGATGATCAGGCTGTCCTGGCCGATGGCGTCGAGAATACCGTCGTCTCCCAGGTAGAGCCCTTTGGCGGCGGCGCCGGAGGGCAGCATGCTGATCACCACTTCGGCGTTCTCCACCGCCTGCTTTGGTGAGTCGGCGGCGCTGGCACCGGCGTTCACCGCTTCCTGCAGCAAGGCGGGCACCAGATCAAAGGCGAGCACCTCATGACCGGCCTTGACCAGATTGGCGGCCATCGGACCGCCCATGTGTCCGACACCAAAAAACGCGATTCTCATAATTATTCCTCCAGCTGCTGAAGCCGACGCGGTGCCCGTTTTACAGATCCTTTCTATAGGTCCGCTAACGGGTCGGGTACGCCGGGAAGTTGATAAAATTCCGCCAGGTATGCCGGTGTGATGTCGGAAACCGAGCGGTGTTTGAAACGGGGCTGGCCGTCCTTGTCGATCAACAGGGCGCGCACGCCCTCCTGGAAATCGCCGTGCAGCGCGCACTGCACCGCCACGCGCCATTCCATGCGGAACACATCGGCCAGCGTCATGTCGGCGCCACGGTGCCAGTTTTCCCACACCAGGGCGGCGGTTTGCGGGCAGCCCCGGGCGAGCGTGGCCGCGGCCTTGCTCAACCAGCGGTCGTCGCTGTCGAGACCGGTGATTGCCTCGACCACCTGGCTCAGATCGTCCCCGCCGCAGAGCCGATCGATCTCGTCACGATGTTCGCTTACCGGGCTTTGCGGCAGGGTGTCCGCGGCCAGCGCGAAGCCGGCCAGCGCCTCGCTGACCTGGCTGTCGTGGCGCTGTGGGTCGCTGTCCCAATTCAATTCGCTGAGCGCACTCATCACCGCCGCCTTGCTCTCATGGGCGATGGCCACGTCACCGAGGCCGATGGCGAGGCCGTCGCTGACGTTAATGTTGGCGCCGGTCAGCCCCAGGAACAGGCCGACCTTGCCGGGCATGCGACTGAGGAAGTAACTGCCGCCCACGTCCGGAAACAGACCGATGGTGATTTCCGGCATGGCGATGCGCGCGGTTTCGGTAAGCACTTTGTGCGAGGCGCCGGCCAGCAGGCCGAGCCCGCCGCCCATGATGATGCCATTGCCCCAGCAGATCAGCGGCTTGCCGAACGTATGCAGCCGATGATCCAACTGGTATTCGCGACCGAAGAACGCTTCCGCGTGCCGGTTCCGCTCACCCTGTGGCGTGGCCACCATGCTTTCGTACAGGCGCACGATGTCGCCGCCGGCGCAGAACGCCTTATCGCTGTTGGCGTCCAGCCAGACCGCCTGGATCGTGTCATCGCCCTGCCAGGCGGACAATTGCTCCTCCAGCAGGTCGATCATTTCCAGGGACAGGGAGTTGAGGCTTTTCGGTGCGTTCAGGGTGGCGCGGCCGATACGGCCGTGACGGCCTTCCAGGACTTCGAACGTCACGGGGGCGGTGCTGTCGCTCACGGTGCTATCCATTAACAGGACTCTCCATCAATTGATTGCGTTGCGCGGCATTATCCCGGTCGCTCACAGGAACGCCAGGTCACCCAACACGCGGCGGGCAATGATTACCCGCATGATTTCGTTGGTGCCCTCCAGAATCTGATGCACGCGGGCATCGCGCACGTAACGTTCCAGCGGGTATTCCTTGATATAGCCGTAACCGCCATGCAACTGCAGCGCCTGGTTGCAAACGTCGAAACACAGGTCGGTGGCGAGCCGTTTGGCCATGGCGCAATACATGGACTTGTCGCTGTCGCCCTGGTCCAGCTTCCAGGCCGCCAGCCGCACCATCTGTTGCGCCGCCAGCAGATGCGTGGCCATGTCGGCGAGGGTGAACTGGGTGTTCTGGAACTGACTCAGTGCCTGGCCGAACTGCTTGCGTTCCTGCACATAGGACCGGGCTTGACTGAGCGCCGCGGTGGCGGCCCCCAGGGAGCAGCTGGCGATGTTGATGCGGCCGCCGTCGAGACCGGCCATGGCGATCTTGAAACCCTGTCCCTCTTCACCGATGCGATAGCGCTCCGGAATACGCACGTCTTCCAGGATCACGGCCCGGGTGGGCTGGCTTTTCCAGCCCATCTTGTCCTCGTTGCGGCCGTAGCTGACACCGGTGGTGTCCGCTGGAATGGCGAAGCAGGTAACGCCACCGGCACCGCTGCCGCCAGTGCGTGCCATCAAGACCAGCACGTCGGTGTCACCGGCGCCGGAAATAAACGCCTTGGCGCCGTTGAGCACATAGTCGCCGCCGTCCTTTTTCGCGCTGGTGCTCAAGGACGCCGCATCGGAACCGGCATTGGGTTCGGTAAGGCAGTAGGACGCCAGCTGCTTACCGCTCATCAGCCCCTCGGCCCACTGGTCGCGCAGTGCGTCGGAACCGAAGTTCGACAGCATCCAGGTGGCCATGTTGTGAATGGTGATGAACGCCGTGGTGGAGGTGCAGCCGGCGGCCATTTGCTCGAAGATCAAGGCGGCATCAAGCCGGCTCAGTCCCATGCCGCCGTGGTCGGGATCGCAGTACAGCGCGCAGAAGCCGAGTTCCCCGGCCCGCTTGATGGTGTCCTTGGGAAAAGTGCTGTGTTCGTCCCATTCGGCGGCGAAGGGCGCCAGTTCCTTTTCGGCGAACTGGCGGGCGGTATCGCGGAACGCCTGTTGTTCTTCGTTGAGGGAGAAATCCACGGTATCGGTCTCCGCTGTTCGCGGGCGGGCCCGCTCTCTCATGGCGGTGCCAATGAGGGAGCGGGTACGCCGGCGAGGTTATTTCAGATGGATGGTCATGTTCGGGCCGCTGTGGGTGGCGTCGGCGATATCGTCGTCAAACCAGCGGCTGGTGACGGTCTTGGTCTCGGTGTAGAACCGCACTGCCTGTTTGCCGTAGGCGTGCTGGTCGCCATAGAAGGACCCTTTCCAGCCGGTGAAGCTGAAGAACGGCAGCGGCACCGGAATCGGGATGTTGATGCCGACCTGACCGACTTCCACTTCGTGCTGGTATTTGCGGGCGGCGGCGCCGCTGGCGGTGAAGATGGAGGTGCCGTTGCCGTAGGGGCTGTTGTTGACCAGCTCGATGGCTTCTTCCAGCGTATCCACGCACACGCAGCACAGCACCGGGCCGAAAATTTCTTCGTTGTAGATGCTCATTTCCGGCTTCACGTCGGTGAACAGCGTGGGGCCGACCCAGTTGCCATCCGGCAGGCCGTCCACGGTGCAGTCGGAGCCGTCCAACAAGCAGGTGGCGCCCTCTTCCTTGCCCTGTTTGATCAGGGTGAGGATGCGCTCCCTGGCCTTCGGGCTGATCTGCGGGCCGTAGGCGGCACCGGCGTCGTCCCAGGCACCGGGGCGCACCTTGGCGAACTCTTCCTTGATGTCGTCGATCCACTGTTTTGAATCACCGACGAACACCGCCACGCTGATCGCCATGCAGCGCTGACCGGCGGCGCCGCAGGAGGAGCCCACCAGATTGCCAACCACCTGGCTCTTTTGTGCGTCCGGCATGATCACCATGTGGTTCTTGGCGCCGGCGAAACACTGGGCGCGCTTGAGATGCTCGGTGGCGGTGCGGTAAACATGCTGGCCCACCGGCACGGAACCGACGAAGGACACCGCCTTGATCTCCGGATGGGTGAGCAAGGTATCCACCTGCTGCTTGCCGCCGTGCACCACCTGCAGCACGTTCTTCGGCGCGCCGGCTTCCAGGAACAGTTCCGCCAGCAGATTGGGGGTCATCGGATCCTGCTCGGAAGGCTTGAGCACGAAGGTGTTGCCGCAGGCGATCGCCATCGGGAACATCCACAGCGGAATCATCGCCGGGAAGTTGAACGGGGTGATGCCGGCGCACACGCCCAGCGGCTGGATCCAGGAATGGGTGTCGATGCTGCGGGCCACGTTCTCCACCGTTTCGCCCATCATCAGCGACGGGATATTGGCGGCCTGTTCGACCACTTCGATGCCACGCCAGACATCGCCCTTGGCGTCCTCGAAGGTCTTGCCGGTCTCCTTCGCCAGCACCTTGGCGATATCGTCGTGGCGCTCCTTCAGCAAATGCTGGTAGCGCATCATCAGACGGGCCCGTTCGGTGACCGGCACCTCACGCCATTCCTCGAAGGCGGCCTTGGCGGCGGCGATGGCTTGCTCCATTTCCTCGCCGGTGGCCGCCGGGGCTTCGCACAGCACTTCCTGGGTGGCCGGGTTGGTGACGGGAATCCAGGTATCGGTGGCGCTTTGCGCGAACTCACCGTTGATCAATTGAGGCAGTCGGGTGGACATAACGCTCTCCAAATGTTTTTAACAACATGTCTGTGGTGTAACACATCCCGTCCTCGCTGCGGATGGGCGGGATTGATCGGTCATGGAGGGTCTTGCCCGACCCTCCCCGGCGCCGGCTCTATACCAGCGTATACAGTACCACCGCCAATGCCAGTACCAGCGAGGGTACCAGCACACTGGCCACGAACACCGCCGGATAGGCGCGCTGGTGGGTTTCCTTGCAGATGGCGCGGATGGTGGTGACCACGTAGCCGTTATGCGGCAGGGAATCCAGGCCGCCCGACGCCAACGCGGAAATCCGGTGCATGGCGCCGTTGTCCAGCCCCATGCCCTGATAGATGGGTGCCAGAATCGGCAAGGCGATACCCAGGCCGCCCGAGGCGGAGCCGGTAATGCCGGCAATAGCCGTTACCGCCATGGCGAGCCCGGCGTACTCCAGGCCGGGTAAATCAGTGAGTACCGCGACGATTTCCTTGAAGGCCGGCGTCAATGCCGCCACCGCGCCGAAACCCACCACCGCGCAGGTGTTGGCGGTGGCTACCAGGGCGTTGTCCGCCCCCAGTCCCAGGGTGCGGCCGCGCTGGTGCAGATGACGGTGAAACAGCGTGAAACCCAGCGCCAGACTGGCGACCATGGCGATCAGCAACGCCTCCACCGCGCGCATTTCGAAGACCAGCGCCAGCACGTTGAAGCCACCGACCAGGACCACCAGAGGGGCCAGAGCGGCGATAATCGGAATCGAACTGTCCGTTTCACTGCCACCATGATTGCGGCTGGCCGCCGGCGGATCGAAGGTCTCGCCAGCGGCAATGGCGCGACGCACCAGGGTTCTGATGGCAAAGGCGCCGATCATCAGGATGGTGATGCCGCAGAGGACACCGATGAACCCGCCGGCCACGGCGGTGGTGCCGAAATACTCGGTGGGAATCAGATTCTGTACTTCCGGCGAGCCCGGCGATGTCATGGTGAAGGAGATCGAACCGAATACCATGGCGGCGGGAATGAAGCGGTGTGGCAGGTTGGCGCCTTTGAACAGCTCGTAGGCGATGGGGTAAACGCTGAAGCCCACCACGAATACGCTGACGCCGCCGTAGGTGAGGATCGCCGATGCGCCCACCACGGCCATGATCGCGCGCTTTTCGCCGAACCAGTCGCGGGATTTTCTGGCAATGGCCTTGGCGGCGCCGCTGTCATCCATCAACTGACCAAAAATGGCGCCCAGAAGAATGGCCGGGAACCAGGTGGTGAAAAAACCGGTGAAGCCGTCCATGTAGCTGTCGAGCATGGCATCGCGCAGGGACAAGCCGCTGCACAAGGCGACCAGAACGGCGCAAAGCACCGCCGAGATGATGATGTTGACCCCTCGCATGGTCAGCACCACCAATAAAGCAAGGCCGGCGAACAGGCCAATGAAGCTGGCTACCAACATGTTCAGTCCTGGTTGTTGTTCTTCACCGCCGTGGGGAGCGGGAGGGCGTTATGCCATTTACTTTTAAAATTATTGCGCTTTTGTATCACGGAGAGATGGCCATTAAGATGGCGGCAATTGATCAAAGATGGATAAAATTGCTCTCATGATTGGCGAGCTTTCTCCTCAGGTGGAGACTTCCCAGTGGCCATTGCCGAAAGCCGGCCGGCGGGTGGTGATCCCTCATACGCTGGTGGCGGAGCTGGCGGAACATCCGCTGTGCCGGGACTGCATGCCCCATGGCGTCGGGTTCTATCCCGCCGCTGCCGGACACCATATGGGGCGGGCGGCGCCGCGGGATCATCTGGTGATTTATTGCCTGGCGGGGTCCGGCGTGGCGGAACTGGAGGGGCGGCGCCAGCCGGTGCGGGCCGGGGATGTTCTGTTGTTACGGGAAGGCCAGCGTCACCGTTACCGGGCCAACCCTCAGGACCCCTGGACGATCTACTGGGTGCACCTGGGGGGCGCCGAGGTGGATACCTATTTCGACGAAATCCTCAGTTCCCCGGACGGTTTCACCGCCACCGTTGGGCAGCACTCGCGACTCACCGAGGACTTGGAGCTGCTGTTGACCACCGTGACGCGCTTCCGTCCCCATCACTTGATTTACGCCGCCAATCTGCTCAAGAGCCTGCTCTCTTTCATGGCATTGATGCGGCGGCAGCGTCAGGCCCGCAACGTGGCGCTGGACGTGCCGCGGATCCAAGCCTGGTTGCAGGCGCATCTGCATCAACGCATCGAGCTGGAACAACTGGTCAGTGCCACCAGTGAACTGTCGCTTTATCACTTCATTCGCGAATATAAACGGCAGACCGGGCAGACGCCGATGCAGGCGTTCCAGCATTTGAAGATCACCCGCGCCTGCTATCTGCTCGACATCACCGATCTCAGCATCACCCAGGTGGCCGCCGATCTTGGCTACGATGACCCTTATTATTTCTCCCGCCAGTTCAAGAAGGTGATGGGGGTGGCGCCAAGGGACTACCGGCGAGAGAGGTCGGAGCGGTGACGGGGCGGTTCTTCGTGTGCTGACGAATGGGGCCCGCGCCCAAAAATCCGCCTGCAGGACAGGCTCCTACAGCCACGTGTTGCAGCAATCGTCAGGCTCAACCCGCCACGTCACTTCCGCCGCCACTGCAGAAACGCTTCCCCCGCCTGGGCCACCGCCTCGCGCAGCGCCTGCCGACGTTTCTCGTCCTGCTGGCGGGTGTTTTGCTGCAAGGCTTTCTGTAGTGCGTGGCGCTGACTGCGGGGCAGGGCATCGAGCCAGTGGCTGTCGGCATTGTCCAGGGTCAGCGGGTCGCGGCCGGCGTGATTGCGATCGGTGATCTGATACCAGTGTTGCAGGGCGCGGCCGAGCACCACATAGCCGAATTGCGGGTCGCGCAGTGGTCCGAAGCGCGCCTCGCGGCCGCCGGAGGATAGCGGGCCCAAATTCAGGCGATCCAGTTTGCTGGAATAGTAGAGGCTGCCGGCGGCGCCGAGCACGCCGCCGATCAACGCGCCGGCGCCCAGCGTATGGCCGGCGGTGAGGGCGTCCACGCCGGCGCCACCCAGAGCGCCGGCGCCGAAACCGGCGGTGGCCAGATAGGCCCGGCTGACGCCCCAGGCCCGGCGTTCCCGTTCGCTGAACAGGTCATGCCCGGGTTCCCATTCCAGGTGCTGTTCCTGTCGTTGCAGGTGGTGGTGCTGATAAAGCTGCTCCACTTCACGCCGCAGCCGTAGCTCCCGTTTGCGTTGCCAGTCCTGCCAGCTTTGCCGCAACCTGACCTCCAGGGCGGAGCGGCTGGCGTCTTCGCCGAGGCGGGCGCTTTCGGCATGGCCGAGCATATCGCTGAGGGCATCGGCGATCAGCGTCCAGGCCCGCTTCTGGCGGTGCCGGCGTTGCTCCCGGAGATGTTCGACGGCCTGATCCAGAGCGGTTTCCCACTGTGGCGCCAGCTGTCCGAAACTGCGCAGCAGACTCAGATGGGTTTCGAACGGCGCGGTGACCGCGTTGAAGTCGCGGACGATGCGGAAATACTGCCCCAGGGCGGTGCGCCATTGTTCGCCGTGATCGTCATCGCCGATGCGGTTGATCAACGCCAGACTGGGCTGGCCGGTCCAGCGCAGAATTTCCATCTCCGCCTCGTGCTCCTGATGATAGGGCACTGAACCGTCCACCACATAGATGATGCCGGCGCCGTCGAGAATTGGTGTCAGCAGTTCGCACTCGTCGTGAAAGCGCGGATCGTCGCGGTACTGATTGACGAAGGCGCGTACCGTGTCGGGCCGGTCCGAGGCGGAATGGCTGTGCGCCTGCAACCAGGCCAGCACCCGGCGCGGGCGCTGGAACCCGGGGGTGTCGATCAGCTCGTAGAGCAGATGGCCGTCCACACTCAGCGGGTAGCGCTCGCTGTCACGGGTGGTGCCCGGCTCCAGGGCGATGGCGACGGCGTCGTTCTGCGAAAGCGTGGCGACGATACTCGACTTGCCCTTGTTGGGATGGCCGACCACGGCGAAGCGGGGAGCGGTGGTCATGAGGACACCTCCGGGGCGCGGCACAGACGCAGATGGGGATGTTGCCGCCGGTCCACGAACCGGCGCCATTGGGCCAGGGTGGCATCGGATAAAGCACCGCCCGGATCGGCGGCCAGGGGAACCAGGGCGATCACGGTGTCCTCGCCCCATTGTTGGCGGGCGTCGTCGAGAAAGTCCGCCAGCTCGCCGGTGGGCGGTTCCCAGCCCTGGGCCAGGATCAGTACCGGTTCGCGCCTCTGGCCGGCCTGTTCCAGCACCGCCCGATCATGCTCCAGGCTGGCGCTGCCGCCTGCTGCCAGCCGCAATGGGGCACGCTCCCCACCAGCGAGCGCACTGAACAGTCCGTCATCGGCGAGGCCAGCGCCAGCCCAGTGGATTACCGTGCCACTTTCCGGCAGCACGCCATCGGCCGCCCTGCCCTGATCCAGTTCCGGCGCCGGGGTGGCATTGCCGGCGCCGGTATCCAGCCACGGCTGTTCAAAGCGTTGACGCAGGGCCGCCATACCGGGATGCCGGGCCAACAGCCGCTTTGCACGCCAACGTAACTGGGCACGGCTCAAGGCCAGGAACACCAGGCGGGGCAGCACCACATAGACCAGCCAGACCATGGCCAGGAATGCCCACCAGGCGCCGAGCCGGGCCGGATCAGCGGGCGTTTGATCGCTGATACGGAAGAACCGGGATTGCTCCACCAGTTCCAGCGACGGCACCGCCGCTGGCAGCCATTGCCGCCATGGCCAGGCCAGGGCGTGGGTGAGTTCGTGGTAGGCCGGGGCGGAGGTTTGCAAGGTGGTGCTCCAGCCGAACGCCAGGTCACGCACCACCACCTGCACCAGCAGCGTCAGCAGCGCGGCGATCGCGAACGCGAGCCCGCCGCTGTGCGCGACCCGGGCCGCCAGCGGCGGTTGCAGATCATGCAGGGCGGAAGGCGTGGCGCCGGCCCGGTCCAACAGCCGCCCCCAGGGGCGCCAGCCGATTCCCGCCTGCACCGTGGTCAGGACCGCCAGAGTCAGTTGCAGGGCCGCGAAGCCGAGCAGCAGGGTGACGTTGATGCGCTGGCTGCCATCGTAATAAAGCAGCCCGAGCATGGTGAGCACGCCGAGTACCGCGCCGCCGAGAACGAACAGTACACGGGCCCGCCGCCAGGTGCGCAGACGGGGATCGTGGCCGCCGCCGACGCGGTCGGCGCCCAGGGTGCGTAACCAATCCTCGGGGAGTGGCGTGGAGCCGTCCCGCTGTTGCGCCTGCAGCGCCAGTTGTCGGTCTCGGCGATGGAGAAAATCCGGGCTCTGGCGCTGATCCCGCTGGTATTGATCATCGAAGTCCAGCAGCAGGCGCAAAGGGGAGTAGGGCAAGGTGAGCGTCCGTTCCAGGGTTACAGTGATGTATCGAGCAGTAGGATCACCGTCTTACCGGAATGGTGTAGCTGATGTCGTCCTGACCACAGGCGCCGCAAGCGTTGCCGAATTCACCCTGGTCCTCGCCCGCGGCGTTGAAACCGTTCACCGGATTGTAATCCATGGTGCAAACGGTGGGACGCGGATCCGGACAGGCGGTGGCGCCCTCCGGCAGATTCGCGGAGGGAGTGCTGGCGCAACCGGTGGCGAACAGGGCGGCGGCGGCCGTAACGAACAGAATGCGGTGCATGTGATTCTCCTTGCTTCAAACAGCTACAAACGGGGCCCGGCGTCAGCCCATGAATCGGTCGCCGGTGATTCGGTGGTCAGCAACGGCGCCACCGAACCGATAGTGTAGTACGAGATATGGCGATGGCGACAATGGCCGCTACCGGTCCCGTATTTTCAAGTGATGATTTCATGGCATACTGCGGATTCACTGAGTCATGATTGAAGCGATGAACTGCTGTCTGCCTGATTCCGCTCATACCCACCGCCCGGTGGATTGTCCCCGCCGCGGCCGCCGCCCCTATTTCCCCGATCCGCCGGTTAACCATTTCCTGTTATAGACGGTTCTCCCGTACTCTTGGGTGTTCCACGCCCGAAACGACAAATCGACGGATAGTCTATGAATCTTGGGTTTCTGGTTTTGCTGCCCTTTCTTGGGGCGGTGCTGCCACCGTTGGCTGAACGATGGCGGTTTTCGCGTCCGGCGTTGTCCTGGACGGCGGCGGTACTGCCTCTGCTGGCGCTGGGGGTGTTGTGGTTCCACGGCCGCCGGGTGTTCTCCGGTGAGACAGTACGTCAGTTCGTACCCTGGATGCCGGATCTCGGCCTGAATCTGGCGTTTCGTCTGGATGGCCTGGCGCTGTTGTTTTCGTTGCTGGTACTGGGCATCGGCCTGTTGATCATTCTCTACGCCCGTTACTATCTTTCCGCCAACGAAAAGGCGGGGCGTTTCTATGCCTTCCTGCTGTTGTTCATGGGCGCCATGATGGGAGTGGTGACCAGCAACAACCTGCTGCTGCTGGTGGTGTTCTGGGAACTGACCAGCCTCAGCTCCTTCCTGCTGATTGGATTCTGGTATCACCAGACCGATGCCCGTAAAGGCGCGCGCATGGCGTTGGCGGTCACCGGTATGGGCGGGCTGGCCCTGCTCGCCGGCGCCATTGTGATTGGCCAGGTGGTGGGGTCCTATTCCCTGGATGATGTGCTGGCCAGCGGTGATCTGATCCGCGGCCACTCGCTTTACCCGCTGATTCTGTGTCTGGTGCTGTTGGGCGTGTTCACCAAGAGCGCCCAATTCCCGTTCCATTTCTGGCTGCCTCACGCCATGTCGGCGCCGACCCCGGTCAGTGCCTACCTGCACTCGGCCACCATGGTGAAAGCCGGGGTGTTCCTGCTGGCGCGTTTGTACCCGGCGCTGTCCGGCACCGACCTTTGGTTCTTCCTGGTCACCGGTGCGGGTCTGGCCACGTTGCTGTGGGGGGCCATCTGGGCGCTGTTCCAGCATGATCTCAAGGGGCTGCTGGCCTATTCCACCATCAGCCATCTGGGTTTGATCACCATGCTGTTCGGCCTCAACGCCCAGCTGGCGGCGGTGGCGGGGGTGTTCCACATTATCAACCACGCCACCTTCAAGGCCTCGTTGTTCATGGCGGCGGGGATCATCGATCACGAGACCGGTACGCGCGACATGCGGCGTATCAACGGTCTGTGGAAATACATGCCGTACACGGCGGTACTGGCCATGGTGGCGTCGGCGGCCATGGCCGGGGTGCCGCTGTTGAACGGCTTCCTGTCCAAGGAGATGTTCTTCGCCGAGACCCTGGATTCCGGCCAGCTGGGGAGCCTGAGCTGGATTCTGCCGCTGGGCGCGGTGCTTGGCGGAGTGTTCTCGGTGGCCTATTCCGCCCGCTTCATTCATGACGTGTTTTTCAACGGCGAACCCATCGACCTGCCCAAATATCCGCCCCATGAGCCGCCACGCTATATGAAGGTGCCAGTGGAAGTGCTGGTGGCCTTGTGTCTGGCGGTGGGTATCTTCCCCTCGTTGACGGTGGCGGCCCTGCTCGAGGTGGCCGCCCGTGCCACCCTCGGCGGCACCCTGCCGGAGTATCATCTGGCCATCTGGCACGGATTCAATGTGCCTTTGATGATGAGCATCGTGGCCCTGGTGGGCGGCGTGCTGGTGTACAGCCAGCGTCTTCGGTTATTCGCGCTGAATGACCGCCTGCCGAGCCTCGACGCCAAACTGGTGTTCGAAGCCCGCATGCAGTCCCTGGCCAGGTGGGCGGGCACCATTAGCAGCACCCTGCGTAACGGCTCCCTGCAGAGCTATACCGCCTGGTTGTTGATGGTGGTGGCGCTGGTGCTGGTGACGTCGGTGACGCGGGAACTGCTGGCTGGTGGCGGCCGCGAGATGCTGCCGCTGGATGGCGTGGCGTTGCTGTGCGGCGGGATGTTGATCGTCGCGGCGATTCTTACCACCGCCCTGCACCGCCACCGGATGACCGCGATCATGTGTTTGAGCGTGGTGGGGCTGGTGGTGTCACTGATGTTCGTGCGCTTCTCCGCGCCGGATCTGGCGTTGACGCAGTTGTCGGTGGAAGTGGTCACCATTTTGCTGCTGATGCTGGCGATGTACTTCCTGCCGGTGCGCACCCGCCGTGAATCCTCCATGCCGCGTATCGGCCGGGATGTGGTGCTGTCAGTCCTGGTGGGCGGTGGTGTCGGCATTCTCGCCTTCATGATGATGACCTCCGGGGTCGATTCGATCAGCCCGTTCTTCCTGGAAAACGCCAAACCCGGCGGAGGGGGCACCAATGTGGTCAATGTCATTCTGGTGGATTTCCGTGGTTTCGATACCTTCGGCGAGATCATCGTGCTGGGCATCGCCGGCATGGGCATTTATGCCCTGCTCAAGGATCTGGAGCTGTACTCGCCGCAGACCGATTCACTCGGGCGGCCCTGGGCCAAGGATGCCCACCCGCTCATTCTGGTCACCATTTCGCGGCCGCTGCTGCCTCTGGCCTTGATGATCTCGGTGTACATCTTCCTGCGCGGACACAATCTGCCCGGCGGTGGTTTCATCGCCGGTCTGATTACCTCGGTGGCGCTGGTGCTGCAGTACGTGGCGTCCGGGGTGGCGTGGATGCATCGCCGCATTCCCGGCGATTACCACCCGGTGGTCGCCTTGGGTGTGCTGCTGGCCGGGTTCACCGGTGTCGGCGCCTGGTACTTTGGTCATCCGTTCCTGACCAGCGCCTTCTGGCATGTGAATTGGCCGGTGGTGGGTGAGTTCGAGGTGGCCACCGCCATGTTGTTTGATACCGGGGTGTTCCTGACCGTGGTTGGCGCCACACTGCTGATTCTCGCCAACCTGGGCAAATTGTCCTTGCTGGACGACAAGGGAGGGGTTCGCTGATGGAAGCGTTGGTCGCGATCATCATTGCCGTCCTGGTGGGCAGCGGTGTTTATCTGGTGCTGCGGGCGAGAACTTTCCCGGTGATTCTGGGGCTGACCCTGCTCAGCTACGGCGCCAACCTGTTTGTGTTCATTTCCGGGCGGCTCAAGCTGGACCAGGTGGCGGTGGTGGGGCAGAGCGCCGATCCCACCGACCCCTTGCCCCAGGCCCTGGTGTTGACCGCCATTGTCATCGGTTTCGCCATGACCGCCTTTCTGGTGGTGCTGGCGCTGCGTGCGCAGGGGGAGTTGGGCTCGGATCACGTCGACGGACAGCGTGATGAGCTGTACGGCGAGCAACAGAATAAGGGGAGCCGCTGATGTCGAACTGGATCATGGCTCCGATTCTGATTCCCGCGCTGGCGGCAATGATGTTGCTGCTCGAGGTTCGTGAGCGCCATTGGTTGCGCCGGGTGACCGGGCTGACCGCGACGCTGGCGCTGGTGCCGGTGAGTATCCTGCTGTTCCGGCAGGCCGCCACCGGCGACATTCAGGTGTATTCGCTGGGGGATTGGCCGGCGCCGTTCGGCATCGTGCTGGTGCTGGATCAGCTCAGTGCGCTGATGGTGCTGCTGACCTCGGTGCTGGCGGTGCCGGCGCTGCTCTACGCCAGCCATGGCGACGATCGCCTGGGCCCCAACTTCCATTCGCTGTTCCAGATGCAGTTGATGGGTATCAACGGGGCCTTTCTTACCGGCGATTTGTTCAATCTGTTTGTATTTTTCGAGGTCCTGCTGATTGCCTCCTATGGGTTGGCGCTGCATGGGCGCGGGCCGGCACGGGTGCGCGCCGGGTTGCACTATGTGGTGCTCAACCTGATCGGTTCCGCGGTGTTCTTGCTGGCGCTGTCACTGATCTACGGTGCCACCGGTACCCTGAACATGGCGGATTTCGCCGCGCGGGCCGCCGAGCTGGAGGGGCCGGCGCTGACCCTGGTGAAAGTGGCGGGTTTGTTGCTGTGCGTGGTGTTTGGTCTGAAGGCGGCGCTGTTTCCGCTGTACTTCTGGCTGCCGGCCACATACGCCAGCGCTACCGCTGGCGTTGCCGCGTTGTTCGCGGTGATGACCAAGGTGGGCATCTATGCGCTGCTGAGAGTGCATGGTCTGGCATTCAGTGACGGCGCCCTGGCCGGCCTGGGTGACATGGCCCTGTGGACGGTGTCCCTGTTGACCCTCGGGCTGGCCACGGTGGGGGTGTTTGGTGCCCGGCGACTGGGGGAACTGGTGGCCTACCTGGTGGTGATGTCGGTGGGGACGCTGGTGGCGGCGTTGGCCTGGGGCACGGAAGAGGCGATTAGTGGCGCGCTGTTCTATCTGCTCCACTCTACCTTGATATGCGCCGGCCTGTTCCTGCTCGCCGACCTGGTGTCACGGGGGCGGGGAGATGCTGGCGATACCCTGATGGCGGGGCCGCGTCCACCCGCGGCAGGCCTGCTGGGCGCGTTGTTCTTCATTGGTGCCGTGGCGGTGGCGGGGCTGCCGCCTTTGTCCGGTTTCCTTGGCAAGGTGATGCTGTTGCGGGCGGTGCCCGCGCCCGCGTACTGGGCACTGCTGTTGGCGGGCGGCCTGCTGGCGGTGGTCGGCCTCAGCCGCGCCGGCTCCACGCTGTTCTGGCGGGCCGGAGAGCCGATGGCGGGCACGGTGCTCAACAAGGGGCGGCTGGCGGCGGCGGTGCTGCTGCTGGCCATGGCGCCGGCCATGGTGTTGTTGGGCGGGCCGTTGTCGGCGATCACGCAGTCGGTTGCTGCCCAGTGGGCGCAGCCGGATCTGTATATCCACGCGGTCCTGGGCTATCCGGGAGGTGCGCAATGATCCGCAAGCTCTATCCGTTCCCGACTCTGAGTGTGTTTCTGCTGCTGATGTGGTTATTGCTCAGCGGCTTCAGCGCCGGCCACCTGGTGCTCGGCATGGTGCTGGCGACGGTGCTGCCGCTGGGTACCCTGCCGTTCTGGCCCAATGTGCCGAGGCTGCGCAATTTTCACAAACTGGTGCTGTTCGTGTTGATGGTGCACTGGGACATCATCGTCGCCAATCTGTCGGTGGCCCGGCGCATTCTGGGGTCGCCGAAGAAATTGCGCCCGGCGTTCGTCGAGGTGCCGCTGGATATCAAGGACGACTTCGCCATCACCCTGCTTACCAGCACGGTGTCGTTGACGCCGGGGACGGTAAGCGCGGATATCAGCGCGGATGCCAGCCGTATGCTGGTGCATGCCTTGCACGTGGAAGACGAAGCGGTGCTGGTTGATCAGATCAAGCAGCGCTACGAGCGGCGTCTCAAGGAGATCTTCGAATGTTAGAAACGGCCATCGCCATTGCGTTCGGACTGTTCGTGGTGGCCCAGTTGTTGAATCTCTACCGTCTGCTGCGAGGGCCGAGCCTGCCGGATCGGGTGCTGGCGCTGGACACCATGTATGTGAACAGCATTGCACTGATCGTGCTCTACGGTTTGTCCAGTGGCAGCAAGTTGTATTTCGAGGCGGCCATGCTGATTGCCCTGATCGGGTTTGTCAGCACCGTGGCCGTGGCCAAGTACATGACCCGCGGCGACATCATCGAATAAGCCGCGAAGGAGCTTGAATGGACATCGTAATCGAATACATCACCGCGATTTTCCTGCTGATTGGCGGGGTGTTCGCGCTGATCGGCTCTCTGGGGCTGGTACGGTTGCCGGATTTCTTCCTGCGCCTGCATGGCCCGACCAAGGCCACCACGCTGGGCGTGGGCGGTACCATCATGGCGTCGCTGGTGTACTTCTCCTGGACCGAGCATGCCCTGCATCTCCACGAGATTCTGATCACTCTGTTTCTGTTTATTTCGGCGCCGGTGTCGGCGCACATGCTGGCCAAGGCGGCCATGCACAGGGAGCTCAAGTACCGCGAGGACACCCGCGGCAAGCCCTGGAAGCAGTAGGCGGGCCCTCTAAGGTATTGCTCCTACAGCGGCGCCGTAGCGGCCTCCGAATTTACGTTTCCAAAAAAAAGGGGACACAGTGGCCTTCGTGCGGGAGCCCTCGGGCCAGCCTGTGATCCCCATCATGAAATTTGTAAAAGATGGAACCGGCAGGAACTTTCGTTGAGGTGGAGCTGTCTTAATTTACAGCTACGGACTGGTAACCCCCGATCCCCCAGTACCCTCGCCGGTTCGTAGCTTCTGGACACCCCGGCCTCTTCCCCAGGAGGCCGGGGCGGCAAGCCTCCCTGGCAGCGAAGTCGTTCCCTTCCCCCCCAATTGCTGCCAGGGATTTTTTTTGTAACCTGCCTTCCATGGCGGTCACCCTGCCGGGCCGTTGCTGGCGCAACGTCAAAAATCGCTCCCGGCGATTTTTTACCCGAAGATCAGGCCCCGGGCATCCCCCCTTCTTTTATGACCCCCGTCTCCGGCGGTCACACCCTTCCTCTCGACCGTGGCCTGGGCCCCACCATGAATCGCCCCCCAGCGATGTTTTGGCGGTGCCCGTTTCGATGCCTCGGTCTGGGCCGGTATTGCACCCGATACGGAGCAAGGGCTGTGCCAGTTTCGTGAAAACGGGAAAAATGGCCAAAATTCAAAGAGTTGGCGCTCACTGCCGGAAGTGGTCTGGTATTGATGGGATCGTGGGACCGACAAAATTGGGCGCCGGGTGACACAAATGGGCAGTTCCGGTCAGATCGCGGGAGGGGCTTCGTCCTCGATTCGCAACCACTCGGCCATTTGGTCCCAGGCTTGCTCACAGCCCTGCCCGGAGGTGGCGGAAAAAAGCTGCACCCGCAGTGGCGCGGGATGATCTTTGAGGGTCTTGGTGACCTGCATCAAGGCGCTTTTGGCGGCGCCGAACTTTAATTTGTCCGCCTTGGTCAGCAGGATCAGCAGCGGCATTCCGGAACGGGCGGACCATTCGAGCATCAACTGGTCGAATTCCCGGAGCGGGTGGCGAATGTCCATCAACAACACCAGGCCGGTCAGACATTCGCGGCGCGCCAGGTAGTCGTCCAGATGCTCCTGCCATTGCATGCGTACCGCTTTGTCCACCTTGGCGTAGCCATAGCCGGGCAGATCCACCAGCCGGCGTTGCTCATCCAGGGTGAAAAAGTTCAGCAACTGGGTCCGGCCCGGTGTCTTGGAGGTGCGAGCAAGACTGCGCTGGCCGGTAAGGCGGTTGATGGCACTGGACTTGCCGGCGTTGGAGCGCCCGGCGAATGCCACTTCCAGGCCCTCGTCAGGGGGGCACTGTTCGACGGTTTGCGCGCTTTTCAGGAAAGCGGCCTGGTGCAAAAGGCGTTGAGCGGGATGCAATGGCATGGCGGTCCGGTTACGAGCATCAATGGAGGGCATCGCCCTGTCTCCGCAAATACCCATGCATAAACAAGGGATATGACGGAGGCGAGCCCGTAGTATATAATGCGCGCCGTCACGCGTGTGGCGCGTGGCGGGATTTCTACAGGTGTTTGTCTTTAAAGGCAAATTTAGAGACGCGCCTGTCGCCAGCATGACGCCAGCCCATTGGGAGGTATTGCATGAAGGGTTTGCTCGCGGGGTTCGCCCTGATGTTCATCGCCGTGGGCGCCAGCGCCGCCACGGTGCAGGAGCGTTACGACCAGAGCTGCACCTACTGCCATAGCACCGGAGCCGCCGGCGCGCCCAAGACCGGGGATCAGGCCGCCTGGAAACCGCGTATGGAGAAGGGCATGGATACGCTGGTGAAGCACGTCAAAGAGGGGTTCAAGGCAATGCCGCCAGGCGGTATGTGCAGTGACTGCTCCGACGAAGAATACCGCGCTCTGATCGAGCATATGACAAAATAACACGCTGCTTTAAAGGAAGGGCCATGAAGTGTCTTAAGCTGTTCGTGCTGCTAGCCGCTACGGCGGTTTCCCATGCCATGGCAGCCGGTGATGTTGATGCCGGCAAGGAAAAATCCCAGCCCTGCGCGGCCTGTCATGGCGCCGACGGCAACTCTCCTTCCGGTGAATGGCCCAGCCTCGCCGGACAGGGTGAAAAATACCTTGTCGAGCAGATTCAGGCGTTCAAGGCCGGCGATCGGCAGAACGCACTGATGGCACCGATGGTGGCCAATCTCAGCGAGCAGGACATGGCTGACCTGGCGGCGTACTTCTCCGCCCAGACCATCAAGGTGGGGCAGGCCGATCCTGAATTGGTGGAACAGGGTGAGCGGATTTATCGTGGCGGCGTGGTCGCCGATGGCGTTCCTGCCTGTTCCGGCTGCCACGGCCCCGCCGGCGAGGGCGTTGAGGCGGCCGGGTTCCCGGCTCTGGCCGGTCAGCACGCCCAGTATCTGGAAATCCAACTGAAGGCGTTCCGCGCCGCCGGCCGTGGTGATCTGGGTGACAATGTGGTTAAACGCACCAACGATCCGCAGGAAATGATGCGCACCGTGGCCGCCAAGATGAGTGACGCGGAGATCAAGGCGGTGGCCAGCTTCCTCAACGGTTTGTCCACCGAGGAATAACTTCGCTCCCGCGCGGGAAAAAAAGGCAGCTTCGGCTGCCTTTTTTGATGGCCACCCTCCTTGGCGGCCACCCTCCGGGCCGTCACTGAAGCAACATTTAAAATTGCTCCCGGCAATTTTTTATGACTGCCGTCCATGGCAGTCACCCTCCGGGCCGTCCACGACGCGCGCCAAGCCTTCACGACTGTGATACAAAAGACTCCTATCATCGAAAGGGGAACCAACGGGGGTGTTCATGACTCTTAATGGTTTCGGTTCTCGCTAAAGCTGTGACAACAAGGAGAATTTCATGCTGCGTATGGTTAGCGCCCTGCTGATGTCCCTGGGGCTGATGATGTCCGCCACCGTGGTGGCTCAGGAAGGGCAGCCTCAATACAAAGAAGGCGTTCATTACCGGGTGCTGGATAATCCCGGCACCACCAGTGTCCCCTCCGGCAAGGTGGAAGTGCGGGAGTTTTTCTCCTACATGTGTCCGCATTGCTATTCCCTGGAACCCACCGTGGACAACTGGTTGAAGAACAAGCCGGAGGCGGCGGCCTATGTGCGTACTCCGGTACTGTTCATGCAGCACGCCGAGCCGCTGGCCCGGGCCTACTTCATCGAGGAATCCCAGGGGCTGACCGGCGAGATTCACCGGCCGCTGTTCGACGCCATTCATATGCATCGTGAGCGCCTGTTCGACGCCGACGCCCTGGCCGGTTTCTTCGAGAAATACGGTGTGGAGCGCGACAAGTTCAACAGTCTGTACGGCTCTTTCGCCGTGTCCACCAAGGTTCGCGAGGCGGACGCCCTGACCCGTGAATATCAGATCCGCGGTGTGCCCTCCCTGGTGGTGGCTGGCAAATACGCGGTGATGCGGGATAACCTCAAGAACAACGCCGAGATGTTCGACGTGGTGGATTTCCTGGTTAAAAAAGAAAGTGAGAAGTAAGCAACGCCATGCTGCTGGAACGCGCCCGTAACGCCTATCAAAACTGGAAAACCCGCCCGTCGGGTTTTTCGCTGGCACGGGAAGGGCACCGCCGCACCCGGCGGGTGCGTGAGGTGTCGCTGCCCAGCGACACTCTCAAAATCCTCAGCTTCAACATTCAGGCGGGTATTGGCACCAGCCGGTTCCGGGACTACGTGACCGGCAGCTGGAAGCATCTGGTGGCGCATCCGCGCAGCGTGGAGATCATCGAACAGATCGCTGATGTGGTGCGTCATTTCGATGTGGTAGGCCTGCAGGAAGTGGATGGCGGCAGTCTGCGCTCGCGCAACCTCAATCAGTTGGTGCATCTGGCGAGTCTGGCGGATTTCCCGTTCTGGCATCAGCAGTTGAATCGTAATCTGGGGCGTCTGGGGCAGTTCAGCAATGGGTTACTCAGTCGCATGCCGCCCTACGCGGTGGAAGACCACATCCTTCCCGGCTTGCCTGGTCGGGGTGCCATCGTGATCAAATTCGGCCATCCGGTGGAACCGCTGGTGGTGGCGGTGTGTCATCTGGCATTGGGCGAAAAGATGCGCAATACCCAACTGACCTACCTGGCGGACCTGCTGCGACCGTACCGTTACAGTCTGATCATGGGTGACTTCAACTGCCGGCCGGAGCATCTCTCCGCGTCGCCGTTGACGGATCTCGGGCTGGTACTGGTGGAAGGCGATTTGCAAACCTACCCCAGCTGGGCGCCGGATCGTCACATCGACCATATCCTGGCCACACCGGAACTGCAGGTACGCCACAGCCGCGTGCTGGAGGACTGTCTGCTGTCGGATCATCTTCCCCTGGCCACGGAAATCCGTATTCCCGATGCGGTGCGCGCGGCCAGCCTGGAGCATCGGCTGCCGCTGATCGACTGACGCTCCGCAAGAGTCCCTTCCCACAGCGGCTTCGTAGCGTAGCTATCTCTGAATCAGGCCGGGGCCGATGGCGGCATCCTGATTTTCCTTCGCCTCGTTGATGTATGTCAGCCAGGCTGGCGGTACGGCTTGTAACATGCTCCGCAAATACATGTTATGGGGCGTGCAATGTCGTTGTTTTCCCGCTGGAAGGGGGGATGGCTGACCTTACTGTGTGTGGTCGGCACCTGGCTGTGTTCGCCCGCCCTGGCGGATCTGGATCGGCAGCGTGTGGAAGCGTTGTTTCCCGGAGCGGACTGGTCCGAGCCGGAAGGGGACTTCCGGGTCCGCACTTTGTCCCGCAACGGCGATCTTCTCGGCTATCTGTTTTACAGCCAGGATGTGGTCAACATCCCCGCCTATTCCGGCAAACCCATCAACGTGCAAATCGTGATGGATCCTCAGGGTGTCATTCTCGACGCCTACGTGGTGGAGCATCACGAACCTATCCTGCTGGTCGGAATTCCCGAACAGAAGCTCCATGATTTCAGTGCCCACTATGCCGGCGTCGACGCCGATCAGCGGGTCGTGGTGGGACGTTCCCGCGACCCCGAGACGGTGACCGTCGATGCGGTAAGCGGCGCGACAGTCACCGTCATGGTGGTCAATGAAACCATCATGGGCGCGGCGCGCAAAGTAGCGGTGTCGCTGGGATTGATCGAAGCGCCATCGGGCCGGCGCCGCGCGGCGCGTATCCGTGGTGGCCGTGGAGCCGCCGTGGGCTGGGAGGAACTGGCCGGCAAGGGGGCACTGCGCCGGCTGCATCTGACCCGCGGGCAGGTGGATGAGGCCTTTCGCGGCACCGAGGCGGAAGGAGTGGAGCAGACTGCCCCTGATCAGCGCGGCGGCGTCTTCATCGATCTGTACACCGGCTTGCTGAACCCGCCGGAAGTGGGCATCAGCCTGCTGGGCAAAGCGGGCTACGAGACCTTGATGGGGGAATTGGGGGAGGGCGAATACGCCATCGCGGTGCTGGCCAACGGGCGCTATTCGTTCAAGGGCTCCGGCTATGTGCGCGGCGGTATCTTCGACCGGGTCCAGCTGCGTCAGAACGGCACCATCATCAGTTTCCGGGACCTGGACTACCAGCGGTTATCCGATGTTTATGCCGCTGGCATGCCGGGGTTTTCGGAAATGGCGATCTTTATCGTCCGCCTGGAGCACCGTTTCGACCCCGGCAGTCCCTGGACCCTGGAATTGCTGGTGCGCCGGCAGACCGGGCCGGTCAGCGGTATCTTCACCAGCTTCGAATTGCCCTACGCCACGCCGGAAACCTATCTGCAACGGCCGGAACCCGTGGCGGCGCCCGAGGAGAAACCGGTATGGGTGCGGATCTGGTACCAGAAGCAGTTTCCGGTGGTGGTCATCGGCGTCGCTTTGGCACTGTTGCTGGTGATTCTGTTTCTGCAGGACCGCCTGGCCCGGCACCCGCGCCAGTTGCATTGGCTGCGGCGGGCCTACCTGCTGTTCACCGTGGTCTTCATCGGCTGGTACGCCCTGGGCCAGTTGTCCGTGGTCAACGTGCTGACCTTCGCCCACGCGGTAATGGACGATTTCCATTGGGGATTGTTCCTCAGCGATCCGGTGATCTTCGTATTGTGGACTTTCACCGCGGCCAGCGTGCTGTTGTGGGGCCGGGGTGTGTTCTGTGGATGGCTGTGCCCCTTCGGCGCGCTCCAGGAGTTGCTCAATGAAGCTGCGCGCAAACTCCGCGTTCCCCAGTATGAATTGCCATTCGCTCTGCACGAGCGTCTGTGGGCGGTGAAGTATCTGATCCTGCTGGCTCTGTTCGGTATCTCGCTGGATTCCATGGCCACGGCGGAGCGGTTCGCTGAAATCGAACCGTTCAAAACCGCCTTCACGCTGCATTTTGACCGCCAGTGGTGGTTCGTTCTGTACGCGCTGGCCTTGCTGGTCATGAATCTGTTCACCCGCAAGGTTTACTGCCGCTACCTGTGTCCGCTGGGCGCGGCTTTGGCGGTGCCCAGCAAACTCAGATTGTTCGACTGGCTCAAGCGGCGCAAGGAATGCGGCAACCCCTGCCAATTGTGCGCCAAGGAATGCGAAATCCAGGCCATTCACCCGGACGGGCGTATCAACGTCAACGAGTGCCACTACTGCCTGGATTGCCAGATGACCTATCACAACGAATACAAATGCCCGCCGCTGATCCTGAAGAAAAAACGGGCCGGCAAAGGAAAGCGGAGCGTCCCCGAGGCGGAGCGTATTCCCGCCTTGCAACTGGAAGAAGGTTGAAGGCCGTTACAGCGGCCACAGACAACGGAGAAACGACAATGACACACGATCGGTTCAATGACGACAACGGGAACGCCCGGGGCGAGGGGCTGACCCGGCGCGGATTCCTCGGTGCCGGCACCCTTGGGGGCGCGGCCCTGGCCGGTGCCGCGACGCTGGGTGGCGTGGCGATGACGCGGGAAACCTGGGCCTCCTCGGTAAAGGAAGCCATGGCCAAGGCCCATGTGGGGCCGGGTGAGCTGGATGAATATTACGGCTTCTGGAGTGGCGGCCACTCCGGCGAGGTGCGGGTACTGGGTGTGCCCTCCATGCGTGAACTGTTGCGGATCCCGGTGTTCAACGTGGACTCCGCCACCGGCTGGGGGCTGACCGACGAAAGCAAACAGGTGCTTGGCGACAGCGCTCGTTACCTCAACGGCGACAGCCACCACCCGCACGTGTCCATGACGGATGGCCGTTATGACGGCAAGTACCTGTTCATCAATGACAAGGCCAATAGTCGGGTGGCCCGGGTGCGTCTGGATATCATGAAATGCGACCGCATACTGACGGTGCCCAATGTGCAGGCGATCCATGGTTTGCGCCTGCAGAAAGTCCCGCGCACCAAGTACGTATTCGCCAACGCTGAATTCATTATTCCGCATCCCAATGACGGTTCGTCCTTCGATATCCAGGGCGATGGCAGCTACACGATGTTCAACGCCATCGACGCCGAGCGGATGGAGATGGCGTTCCAGGTTATCGTCGACGGTAACCTGGACAACACCGACGCCGACTATACCGGCAAGTACGCCGCGTCCACCTGTTACAACTCTGAGAAAGCCACGGACCTGGGCGGCATGATGCGCAATGAGCGCGACTGGGTGGTGGTGTTCAATATCCCGCGCATCGAGGCGGCGATCAGAGCCGGCAAGTTCACTACCCTGGGTGACAGCAAGGTGCCGGTGGTGGATGGCCGGCACGGGTCGGATCTGACCCGCTACATTCCGGTGCCGAAGAACCCGCACGGCCTGAACACGTCGCCGGACGGCAAGTACTTCATCGCCAATGGCAAGCTCTCACCCACCTGCACCATCA
This sequence comes from Alloalcanivorax xenomutans, assembly GCF_900217905.1. Classification (GTDB taxonomy): domain Bacteria; phylum Pseudomonadota; class Gammaproteobacteria; order Pseudomonadales; family Alcanivoracaceae; genus Alloalcanivorax; species Alloalcanivorax xenomutans. The sequence goes on along the minus strand of NZ_OBMO01000002.1, from coordinate 269,326 downwards.
TTGAGATCGCGCGGCTGGATGAGCTGTTCGGCGGCAAGCTCAAGGCGCCCAGGGACGTGGTGGTGGGCGAACCGGAATTGGGGCTGGGGCCGCTGCATACCACCTTCGATGGCCGTGGCAATGCCTATACCACTCTGTTCATCGACAGCCAGGTGGCGAAGTGGAACATCGATGAGGCGATCCGCGCCTACAAAGGGGAAAAAACCAACTACATCAAACAGAAGCTGGATGTGCACTATCAGCCGGGACACAATCACGCTTCGCTGACCGAAAGCCGCGACGCGGATGGCAAGTGGCTGGTGGTGCTGAGCAAGTTCTCCAAGGACCGTTTCCTGCCCACCGGCCCGCTGCACCCGGAGAACGATCAGCTGATCGACATTTCCGGCGAGGAAATGAAACTGGTGCACGATGGCCCCACCTTCGCCGAGCCCCACGATTGCATCCTGGTGCGCCGGGATCAGATCAAGACAAAAAAAATCTGGGAGCGGAACGATCCGTTTTTCGCCACCACCGTGGCCCGGGCCAAAAAAGACGGCATCACCCTGGAGCAGGACAACAAAGTGATCCGTGATGGCAACAAGGTGCGGGTCTATATGACCTCCATGGCACCGGCCTACGGGTTGACCGAGTTCAAGGTCAAGCAGGGTGATGAAGTCACGGTGACCATCACCAACATCGACCGTATCGAGGACGTGTCTCACGGCTTCGTGCTCACCAATCACGGCGTCAGCATGGAAATCAGTCCGCAGCAAACCTCTTCCATCACCTTCACCGCCGATAAACCCGGCGTGCACTGGTATTACTGCAGCTGGTTCTGCCATGCCCTGCACATGGAGATGGTCGGCCGCATGCTGGTGGAGAAAGCCTGATTGGAAGGGGAAGGGAGCACGACGGTGCGGGCGCGGTGATGGGGGCGCTGAGCCGAACCGGGTTGTTTTGCCTGGCGCTGTGGGGCGCGTCCGGCATGGCGGTCCAGGCCGGGATGCCATCCCGCGACCTTATCGCCGTGGCGACGGCGGCCCCGGAGGAGAACCGCTGGCGAGTGCCGGCGGGGATTCACCGGGGGCGTTTTCGCATTGACCGGGAGGGCGCCGAGGTGATTTGCGAGCCCGGCGCGGTGCTGGACGCGGAAGGCCTGGGTAACGGTTTGACCATCGCCGCCGCCAATGTCCAGGTCCGTGGCTGCACATTGCGTCACTGGGGCAAGGATCTGACCGCCATGGACTCAGGGGTATTCATCGAAAAGGGCGCTGATGGCGTCACGTTGCGGAACAACCACCTCAGCGGGCCTGGCTTCGGGGTCTGGGTGGACGGTACCGCCGAGGTCACGATCAGCGGTAATCGTATCCGCGGAGACACGTCGCTGCGTTCCCAGGATCGCGGCAACGGCATTCATTTGTACGCCGTAACCGGGGCCCGGGTGACCGGCAACCAGGTGCGCGAAACCCGCGATGGCATCTACATCGACACCTCCAACGGCAACCGGCTGGAAGGCAATGTGCTGGAGGACCTGCGCTACGGCATTCATTACATGTTTTCCCATGACAACAAAGTGGTTGGCAACATCACCCGGCGCACCCGCACCGGCTATGCCTTGATGCAAAGCCGTGCCCTGTGGGTGGAGGGCAACTGCTCCGAGGAGGATCAGAACTACGGCATTCTGATGAACTACATCACCTATTCCACCCTGCGCGGCAACCGGATTCATGGTGTGCGCCGTGGGGCCACCGGCGACGCCATGATCAGCGGTGCCGAGGGCAAAGCGTTGTTCGTTTACAACTCACTGTACAACGACATCACCGATAACCGTTTTGAACAAAGCACCCTGGGCATCCATCTGACCGCCGGTTCCGAGGACAACCAGCTCAGCGGAAACCGTTTTATCGGCAATCAACAACAGGTGAAGTACGTGGCCACCCGCACCCAGGAATGGTCGCGACAGGGTAGAGGCAACTACTGGAGTGACTACCTGGGTTGGGACCGCGACGGTGACGGCATCGGCGACGTGCCGTATCAGCCCAACGACGATCTGGATCGTCTGCTGTGGTTGTACCCCCAGGCCCGGCTGTTGATGAGCAGCCCGTCCGTGAGCCTGTTGCGCTGGGCGCAGAGTGCGTTCCCGGTAACGCGCTCACCGGGCGTGCGCGACAGCCACCCCTTGATGACGGTGGGTGAGACCGCCGTGGAGATCTGTCATGACAGCGATTGAGATGCATTCGGTACGGCACGGTTATGGCCGCACCACGGTGCTGCACGATTTGAGCCTGACGGTGGGGGCAGGGGAGGTGTTGGGCCTGTTCGGGCATAACGGCGCCGGCAAGACCACCACCATGAAACTGATTCTCGGCGTATTGCGGCCGGATGCCGGTGAGGTGCGGGTGCTGGGCGTGCCGGCGGGGGAAGCACGGGCCCGCCGCGAACTCGGGTATCTGCCCGAGAACGTCAGTTTCTATCCGCAACTCAGTGGCCGGGAGACCCTGACCTATTTCGCCCGTTTGAAGGGCGTGCCGGTGTCTGGCATCGCGGCGCTGCTCGATCAGGTGGGCCTGACGGACGCCGCGGATCGCCGGGTCCGCACCTACTCCAAGGGGATGCGTCAGCGCCTGGGGCTGGCCCAGGCGCTGCTCGGTGAACCCCGCCTCTTGCTGCTGGATGAACCCACGGTGGGGCTGGATCCCATCGCCACCGCGGACCTGTATGCGCTGATCGACGATCTGCGCCGCCGGGGCACGGCGGTGGTGCTGTGCTCCCACGTGCTGGCCGGGGTGGAGAGCTATATCGATCGCGCCGCCATCTTGTGCCAGGGCCGGCTCAGGGCGCTGGGCAGCCTGCCGGAGCTGCAACGGGAAGCGGGATTGCGCTGGCGTTTGACCAGCCTGCAGGTGGATCCGCTGGGGCGTACCCTCCGATGCGAACGCACCGTGGTAGCGAAGGAAAAAATGGCTTGGTTGCGCGCTCTTTCAAACCAGCCGGAAACCGTGGACGTGGAAGTGCGGGCGCCGTCCCTGGAGGATCTTTATCGCCATTTTCAGAACACCGCCGGGCGGAGGGAGCGAGTGTGACCGTGCCATGGTCCATTGCCATCAAGGAACTGCGGGATGCTCTGCGCAACCGCTGGCTGCTGGCCATCAGTGTTTTGTTCGCCGTTCTCGCCGTGGGCATCGCCTGGTTTGGCGCCGCCGCCTCCGGCACGGTGGGTTTCACCAATGTGCCGGCCACCATGGCCAGCCTTTCCACCCTGGCCACCCTGCTGATTCCCCTGATCGCGCTGATGCTGGCTTATGACGCCATCGTCGGTGAGGATGAGGCCGGCACTTTGCTGTTGCTGTTGTCCTATCCGCTGAGGCGGGAGCAGCTGCTGCTGGGCAAATTCTTCGGACACGGCCTGATTCTGGCCCTGGCCACGGTGGCTGGATTCGGCGCCGCCCTGTTGGTCATTCTGGTCGGGGCGGAAGACGTGCCAGCGGCGTTGCTGGTGGGCGCGTTCGCGCGTTTCGCGGTGTCGTCGATGATGCTTGGCTGGGTGTTCCTGGCCATGGCCTATGTGCTCAGTTGCCGGGTGCGGGAAAAATCCACCGCCGCCGGACTGGCCCTGGCCGTATGGTTCTTCTTTGTGCTGGTGTTCGACTGGCTGCTGCTGGCGTTGCTGGTGCTCAGCGAGGGGCGTTTCAGTCCGGAGTCTCTGCCCTGGGTGCTGCTGTGCAGCCCCACGGATCTGTACCGGCTGATCAACCTGAGCGGATTCGACGCCGGCGCGGAAATGACCGGTGTGCTGGCCCTGGGCCGGGAACTGCCGGTGCCGGTCTGGGGGCTTTGGGGAGCCTTGGGGTTGTGGATGCTGGTGCCGCTGACGCTGGCGCTGGTTCTTTTCCGTCGTCGTATATGAGGTGCGTCATGGGAAAACGCGGAATCCTTACTCTGCTGATACTGATGATGCTGTCGGGCTGTGAGGAACCGTCGCCGGCGGCCCTGGACCCCGCGCCGTTCCATGCCGATGACGAATGCCATGTCTGCGGCATGATCATCGCCGATTTTCCGGGCCCCAAGGGGGAAGCGGTGTCGCCGCGGCAGGTGCGCCGCTTCTGCTCGGTGGCGGAGATGCTGGGCTGGTGGAGTCAGCCGGAGAATCAGGTGGGAGAAAACCGTCTCTATGTCCACGACATGGCGCGCGGAGACTGGAATCGGCCGGATGATGATCATTTGATCGACGCGCGTAAGGCCTGGTACGTGATTGGCGGCGATTTGCCGGGAGCGATGGGCGTGACCGTGGCGTCCTTCGCCGGGGAATCGGCGGCCGAGGATTGGGCCGGACGGCACGGTGGCCGGGTGTACCGCTTCGAGGAGCTGAAACCCTCGCTATGGCGCCCGTCGGCGCCCATGGCCGGGCATCATTGATCGGGGCACGCCCACACGCCGATTCGCTGCCGAGCGGAGCGCCGCCCGGGCAGCTTCCCACAGACCGCACTACGAAGCCACTGTAGGAGCTTGCCTGCAAGCGAATTCTTGGGACGCAGCGCAATTCGCTTGCAGGCAAGCTCACAGCGGCCTTGTAGCCAGCTCTGAATTTATATTTGGCGTGCCTGGGACTGTGGGAGACCGGCGGTGGTTTTATTTCTGCTGCAGGATCCACTCGGCCAGGGTTTTGGCTTCTTCATCGGTCACCGCGTTCGGTGGCATTGGAATGGCGCCCCAGATACCCTGGCTGCCTTCCTTGATGTGTTTTGCCAAGGTGGTGGCGGCGCCGTCCTGACCAGCGTATTTCTTCGCCACATCCTGATAGGACGGGCCGACCATGGGGCCGTCGATCTTGTGGCAGGCCACGCAGGCCTTGGCTTGATAGAGGGTCTCGGCGTCCGCCGCCAGGGCCAGACCAGGACTCAGGGAAGCGGCCGCCAGGGCGGCCAGGGAAAAGGCGATTACTTTCATCGGGGACTCCGTCGCGGGACTGCCAATAGGGATCGGAGTCGATTGTAGGGCCGGTCACGGAAGCGGCCTTGATCTGGATCATGCCGCTTCCGGTGGAGCCCTATCGAGGGGCCGCTCAGTAGCGGGTTTCCGCCATCCCCGAGAACTGCTTGGCCAGATAAGTGGCGTAGTTGTCGGTCATCCCGGAGAGGAAATCCAGCGCCCGCATGATGCACTGATAAATGCGCTCCTGCTCCGGCAGGGCCGGCAGATCGTCGGGAAAACTGTGGCGGCCGATCAGATCGATGATGCGCTCGTGGCGGTAGTTGCGCGCGGTGCCACGGGCGTGGGACAACGCCGCGTCGATCAGGCCGTCGAGCAGGGCGCCCATTACCTCGAAGGCACCGATTTCCAGTTCAATTTTGCGTGGATGCTCGAACACCTTGCCGCGAGCCAGTTGTTTGGCGTTCTCCACCACATCGTGTACCACCGGCTCACAATGGTGCAGCAGATCCCCGTCCATGCGGCCTTCCAGCAAGCGCTGGTGATTGGCGATGAAGGCCTCGACGCCGGCCTCGATAAAGCGTTCAATGATCTTGCCCCGCAGCAGCGCCGCCTTACGGCCATCGCGCAGTCCGGAGTGCACCAGGCTGCGTACTTCGGCGGTGTCCGGCAGTGCCGGTTGCAGCAAGGCATAGACCTCGTCCCAGTGCAGCAGATCCATCTCCAGACCGTCCTCCAGATCGATGATGGCGTAGCAGAAATCGTCCGCTGCCTCCATCAGGTAGGCCAGGGGATGGCGGCAATAGCGGTCCGCGTCCAGGGGGCGCAGTCCGGTGGCCTGGCAGACTTCCCGGAACGCCCCGGTCTCGGAGACAAAGGCGCTGTACTTGCCCGGTTTGATGCCGCTTTCACCGGCCTGGGCGGATAACCAGGGATATTTGAGAAAGGTGGCCAGAGTGGCGTAGGTTAGACGCATGCCATCCTGGTATTGGTGGTACTCGCTTTTGGTGAGAATGCGGAAACCCTGGGCATTGCCTTCGAAGTAAATCAGATCGGATTGTTGGGCGGGGCTGAGCAGTTCCAGATAACGCTGGCCCCGCTCCTGGAACCAGGCTCGGATGGCCCGCTCGCCGGTATGGCCGAACGGCGGGTTGCCGATGTCATGGGCTAGGCACGCGGATTGCACAATGTCTCCGAGGTCGGTGGCGTTGGTGCCCGCCGGCAACAGCTTCAGGCGTTCCAAGCGCTCACCCACCTGGATGCCCAAGGTCCGGCCCACGCATGACACCTCCAGGGAATGGGTGAGGCGGTTGTGCACGTGGTCGTTGGTGGCCAACGGGTGCACCTGGGTTTTGCGGGCCAGGCGCCGGAAGGCGCCGGAAAAGATGATCTTGTCGTGGTCGCGCAGAAAGGCGGTGCGCCCGGTTTCATCCTTGGCGCCGCGGTGTCCCAGGCGCTCCTTGTTGAGCAGGTGTTCCCAATGCATGGTTTGGATGCCATTGAAAGGAGGAGCCGGGCTCCCCAACTGCGTTTACATCGGTGAGGCGGGCCACCGATACCGTTGATGTCATCTTGGTGGACCCGGTGCCGGGGTCAAGCCCCTTTTCGCCCCGGCGGCGGGTTCAAGTCATGAATCCTTTGGGTCGTCAGAGTAAGGAGCAGTGATGAATCTGGACAAACCCCTACTGATGTTGGTGACCAGTGCCGGTCAAATGGGACAAGGGCAACAAACCGGCCTGTGGCTTGAGGAGTTCGCCGTGCCCTACGGTCTGTTCCGTGATGCCGGTATCCCGCTGCAAGTGGCCAGTCCGCTCGGCGGCAAGGTGCCGGTGGATCCGCGCTCGGTGCCGGATGACGCCGAGAAGGACGCCTGGCAGGATGCGATCACCGCGTTGCAGGACACCCGGGCCTTGGAGGACATTTGGGAAGACGGCTTCGCCGGCGTCTTCGTGCCCGGCGGCCATGGCGCCATGTTCGATATGCCGGATCATCCCATGGTGGCGCGGGTGCTTAACCGTACCTGGGAACAGGGCGGGCTGATCAGCGCCGTGTGCCATGGCCCGGCGGCGCTGGTGGGCGCCCGCGACGGCGCCGGCAAGCCGTTGGTGGCTGGCCGCGTGGTAAGCTGCTTCAGCAACGAGGAAGAACACGAAGTCGGGCTCGACGACGTCATGCCCTTCCTGCTGGAGAACCGGCTGCGCGAGCTGGGCGCGGAAATCAGCAACGGTGACATGTTCACGCCGCGAGTGGTGGAGGACGGTAATCTGATCACCGGTCAGAACCCGCAATCCAGCACGGTGGTGGCCGAGGCCGTCCTGAAACGATTATTGTCCCGGTAAGCCGGGTGGCGGCTCGCCCGCCGCGTCGGCCGGGGAACCAAGGAGTAATGCAAGTGGGTATCTACGACTATAACGCCGTCACTCTGGACGGTGAGGACCGGTCCCTGGCCGATTTCAAAGGCAAGGTGCTTTTGATCGTCAACACCGCCAGCAAATGCGGCTTCACTCCTCAATACAAAGGGCTGCAGGCGCTGTACCAACGTTACAAGGATCGCGGACTGGTGGTGCTGGGTTTCCCCTGTAACCAGTTCGGTCACCAGGAGCCCGGCGATGAAGTGGAGATCGGCGCCTTCTGTGAGAAGAACTACGGCGTCGACTTTCCCATGTTCGCCAAAATCGACGTTAACGGCAGCGATGCTCATCCCCTTTATCGCTACCTCAAATCAGAAGCCCCCGGCCTGCTCGGCAGCGAAGGCATCAAATGGAACTTCACCAAGTTCCTGGTCGACCGCGAAGGCCGGGTGATCCGCCGTTACGCCCCCAAGGATAAACCGGAAGCGCTGGCAGCGGACATCGAAAAGCAGTTAACAGGGAACAGTGAATAGTTAACAGCGGAAAGGCCGAAAAACGAAAACAGATAATCTTTAGCCGCTGTGGGAGCTTGCCTGCAAGCGAATGGGGTTCGGTCAGGCGTTGAGCAATATTCGCTTGCAGGCAAGCTCCCACAGAAAACACATGGGTCGACTTTTTTCTTTCGCTGTTCACTGTTCCCTGTTAACTGCTTCTCACAGTCTTATCTCCATCCCCGCCACCCAGGTCCGTCCCGGGCCGGGCTCGAAGTAGCCGCGGCTGGCCAGCGGGCGGTCGCTGTTGGCGTTGATGCGGATGTTGGCGTAGTAGTCCCGATCCAGCAGGTTATGGGCGGCGAGGTAGGTGGTCAGTTGGTGGCCGCCGGCGAGCCGCCAGCGGTGGCCGACCCGGCCGTTGACCAGTGCGTAGCCGCCGACACGGGTATCGTTGCCGTTCTCCGCGTAGACCGAGCTGATCATCAGGGTTTCCAGACTGGTGAAGGTGCCGCCGCGATAGTCCCGTTGCCATTCCAGGTAGAGCTGGTGTTCAGGCAGTCCCGGCAGACGATGGTCCCGCAGGGATTCGCCGTTTTCCTGGAAACGGCGGAACCGGTAATTGCCATAGGTCCAGGCGGCGCTGATCCGGTTCCAATCGTCCGGATACCAGCTCAGTCCCAGTTCCACACCGTCCCGCCGGGTACGGCCGGCGTTTTCATAAAAGGTGCGGCCGTCCTGCTCGAAAGGCACGATCTCGTCGCGGGTGCGCACGGTGAACAGGGTCAGTTCGTACTGCACGGTGCCGGACAGGTCGCCGCGGGCGCCGATCTCGCCATTCACGGCTTTCTGTGGTTCCAGGTCCGGGTTGAAGCCGCCGCCGTCGGGATTGGCGAACTCCGTGAAGGTGGGGCTCTCGAAAGCGGAGCCGATGTTGGCGAACAATTGATGGCGGGGATGGAGCCGCCAGTTCAATCCGGTGCTGTAGCTGCGTTCGGTGAAACGTCGATGGCCGTCGTCGTCGCCGTCCGCCAGAAAGCGGTCGTCGATGGACAGCTGCAACCGGTCCAGACGTCCGCCCAAGGTCCAGGACCAGTACTCATTCAGTGGCAGGGTGGCCTGGGCGAACAGTCCGGCGGCGGTGGCGTTCTGCTGCTCGTCGGCGGTGCGGCCCTGGCGTGCGCCGCTGGCACTGACCTGATAACGGTCACGATCATCCTCCTGCCGGTTCACTTCGGCGCCGACCACGTAGTTGAGCTTTCCGGCCTGGCCGGCATGGCGCAGGCCGGTGCCGTAAAATTGCCGCTCATAGCCCAGCTCGCTGCTGCCCGGAAAGGGTAACTGCTGTTCGAAATCGCGGTGGGTGTAGTGCAGATAGCCCTGCCAGGCGCCATGCTCCGTGGGCTGATCCCAGACCCAGCCCAGCCGTTGCTGGCGCACCACCTGGCCGGCGTCGAGCAGGTTGGAGAAGCGGGAGGCCTGATCATGATCCTGGTGCGCCTGGGCCCGGGTCAGGCCGCCGGGATCCTCGGCGGTGGGAATATCCAGCACCTCCAGCAAGGTGGTGATGCGGCCGCCGTTGGCGAGAGCGTGCCGCCATTTGCCATTGAGTTGATATTTCTCCACCCGGCTTTGTTGCCGCTGGCCATCGAAGGACAGGGCGGAAACGCCCAACGCGTAGTCATTGTTCTCGTCCCGCTGATACAGCGTGGCGCCGAGCTTGCGGTAGTCGTCGCTGCCGCCGGCCACACGCAAGTGCGCCCCGGGAGGCTGGCTGCCGCCGTCGTCGCTGTTCAGCAACAGCACGCCGCCGGCGGCGTTACCGTACAGGGAAGAGGCCGGGCCGCGCAGCACTTCCACCTGCCGCAGCCGGTCCAGATCAATGGCGTCCACCTGGGACTGGCCGTCCGGCAGGGTATAGGGCAGGCCGTCCACACGCAGATGCAAGCCGCGCACGCCGAAGGGCGCGCGAGCGCCGAAGCCGCGGCTGGAGATGCGCAGGTTCTGGGCGAAATTATAGCGGTTCTGAAAGAACAGGCCGGGGACCCGGTTGAGGGTCTCGTCCAGTTGCAGGTTCGGGCGGCCCTCGCCGTGAGCCTGACTGTCCACCACTGTTACCGCCGCTGGCGTGTCCAGCAGCGCCTGGCTCTGACGGGGCGCGGTCACGGTCACCGTCTCCAGGGGAATCGGCTGGGCGCCTTGGCCAAGACAGGGTAAAAGCAGCACGGGGGACAGCAGAACCGGATATCGCATGAGGACCTCTTGTTTGAATTATGGAATTAGCCGGTTTTGGCGTCCCGGGTCAATGCAACTTCCGTGCTGATCCCCCAATACCTATGGATCGGGGGTGGGGAGAGGGGAAAGTGACGCGGATTGAAACGGCCGGGTGTTCACCGTGACTTGTTTCGAGACAGTCTCTTAGACGGGCAGAACGCCGTAATACACTGCCAGGAAATGGCAAACGCTGCCGCCGACCACGAACAGATGCCAGATGGCGTGGTTGTAGGGCAGGCGATCCGCCAGATAGAACACCACACCGCCGGTGTAGGTAAGACCGCCGGCCAGCACCAGCCAGAAGCCCACGTCGTTGAGCCGGCCCACCAGTTCACCGGAGGCGAACAGAACCAGCCAGCCCATGACCAGATAGATGGCCACTCGGGCCAGCTTGTAGCGGTTGCCGAACACCAGCTTCAAGGCGATGCCGGCCAGCGCCAGCGACCAGATCACCGCGAACAGCACCCACCCCACGGTGCCGCGCATGTTGACCAGCAGAAACGGCGTGTAGGTGCCGGCGATCAACGCGAAGATGGCGCAATGATCGAGCATCTTGTAAAAGGCTTTGAGGGCGGGGCGGCGGGCACCGTGATAGAGGGTGCTGGCGGTATAGAGCAGAATCAGGCTGGCGCCGAAGATGCTGAAGCCGACAATCTTCCAGGGATCGCCAAGCAGGCTGGCGGCCACCACCAGGATCACCGTGCCGACGATACTGAGAGCGGCGCCGATACCGTGGGTGAGACTGTTGAGAAACTCTTCCAGCCGGGAATAGGCGGTCGAGGCCACGGTTGTCGAGGTCATGCGGTTCGGAATCTCATGAACGGGTGAAAAACGCATCATGCGATGATTGCCGGCGGACTGTAAAGGCCGGGCATACTTGTCCACTATGACATAAAGGCCATTGATCGAAAGGACCTATTAATCTCATGCCGTCTCACTGTTCGTTTTGTCACTCCGTTCGTCGTAACCTCGAAGGGTCTGTTAACCCCCCAGGTTGAACCCAAGGAGAGGCATCATGAGTAAGAAGAAGCAGACCCTGACCACCAGCGCCGGGATTCCGGTGGCGGACAATCAGAACAGCTTGACGGCCGGTCCGCGTGGACCGCTGCTGGTGCAAGACTGGCAGCTGTTCGAAAAGCACGCCCACTTCAACCGTGAACGGATTCCCGAGCGGGTGGTGCACGCCAAGGGGTCGGCGGCATTTGGCACTTTCAAGGTGACTGGTGACATTACCCAGTACAGCAAGGCAAAGGTGTTTCAGCCTGGTACTGAAACCGACGTGCTGTTGCGCTTTTCCACCGTGGCCGGTGAGCGCGGCGCCGCCGATGCCGAGCGTGATGTGCGGGGTTTCGCCCTCAAGTTCTACACCGAACAGGGCAACTGGGATCTGGTCGGCAACAATACGCCGGTGTTCTTCGTGCGCGACCCTTACAAGTTTCCGGATTTCATCCACACCCAGAAACGCGACCCGCGTACCAATATGCGTTCCAATACCGCGGCCTGGGACTTCTGGTCGCTGAGTCCGGAATCCCTGCATCAGGTCACCATCCTGATGTCCGACCGGGGCCTGCCGAAAAGCTATCGGCATATGAACGGCTATGGTTCTCACACCTACAGCTTCATCAACGCGAACAACGAGCGCTTCTGGGTGAAGTTCCACTTCAAGACCAAACAGGGCATTGAATGCCTGACCGATGAGGAGGCCGGAGAGATCGTCGGAGGCGACCGTGAATCCCATCAGCGCGATCTGTACAACGCCATCGAGAACAAGGATTTCCCAGCGTGGCGTGTGTGCGTGCAGATCATGCCGGAAGCGGAGGCGGAGAACACACCCTACAACCCGTTCGATCTGACCAAGGTCTGGCCGCACGGCGACTATCCGTTGATCGAGATCGGTGAACTGACTCTGAACCGCAATCCGGAAAACTACTTCGCCGAGGTGGAGCAGGCCAGTTTCAGCCCCGCCAATGTGGTGCCGGGGATCAGCCACAGCCCCGACAAGATGCTGCAGTTCCGCATCTTCAGTTACGCCGACGCGCACCGTTACCGGCTTGGTGTTAACTACGAGAGTCTGCCGGTGAATCTGCCACGCTGTCCGGTGCATGGCTATCACCGGGATGGCCGGATGCGTTTCGATGGTAACGGTGGCGGCAGCGTCAATTATGAGCCGAACAGCTTTGGCGGTCCGGTGGAGGATCCGGCGTTCAGAGAACCGCCGCTGAACATCAGCGGTGACGCTGATCGCTACGACCATCGTGAAGGCAATGACGACTACACCCAGGCCGGCGACCTGTTCCGGCTGATGACACCGGAACAGCAGGAGCGCCTGTTCGGCAACATCGCCCGCGCCATGGACGGAGTGCCGGAAGAGATCGTGCGCCGGCAGCTTGAGCACTTCGAGAAAGCCGATCCGGCCTATGCCGCAGGAGTGGCCAAGGCGTTGGGGCTGAGTCGCTGATACGCCGGGTGTCAGCCCATCGCGGCTTGTGAGCGGAGTAGCTGCTCACGAGCCGCGAGGCTTGCCGGCGTCATCGCCTTACATTCCTTACGGAACTGTGCATTAAATGTGGATTCCCGCGGACGCGGTTGCGCGCGCGGGAAGGCGCTCTCTAGAATGCGAGTCGTTATCATCTGATCGCCCTGCCCGGTGAGGTCTCTGGTGTCCGTGCTCGCCCGAGTGCGGCGTCGGCATCGCCGGCGGATTGACCCTGTGCCGGTGCCGACTCCATGTCTGAAACTCGTTCCGTTCCATTGTCCCGATCTCGCCTGGCCTGGGCGGTGCTGCTCATCGTCGTGCTCGGCGGGCTCTGGTATCTGCTATCCCGTTCCAGCTCCACACCCACCGGGCCGATGCCGCGCAACGCCTGGGAAGGTCCGGTGGCGGTGCGGGTGGTGAATGCCGAAGCCGGTGACCTCAATGTTCAGATCAAGGCCATTGGCACGGTGACGCCGCTGAATACCGTCACCGTGCGCAGCCGGGTGGACGGGGAACTGGCCCGCGTGTTGTTCGAGGAAGGCGCGGAAGTCAGCAAGGGCACCCTGCTGGCGGAGATCGATCCGGATCCGTATCAGGTGCAGCTGGCTCAGGCCCAGGGGCAGTATCAGCAGAACAAGGCGGAACTGGCCGGCGCCGAGCAGGATCTGGCGCTGTACCAAACGCTTTATAAACAAGACTCCATCGCCCGGCAGCAACTGACCCAGCAGCAGGCGCTGGTCAATCAGCTGCGGGGCGCGGTGAAGGCGAATCAGGCGCAAGTCGACGATGCCCGCCTGCAGCTGTCCTGGACTAGTATCGAAGCGCCCATCGACGGCCGGCTCGGCCTGCGCAACGTGGATGCCGGAAACCTGGTGAGCAGCGGCGACACCGATGGGCTGGTGACGATCACCCAGATGCGGCCGATTTCGGTGGTGTTCACGGTGCCGGAGACGCAACTGGATGCGGTGCGCAATGCCTTCGCCACGGGCGCGGCAATGCCGGTTCAGGCACTGGATCGCAATGGCGCCACCCTGCTGGCCAGCGGCCGCCTCACCACCCTGGACAATCGCATTGATACCGCCACCGGAACCCTGCGTTTGCGGGCGGAATTCGCCAACGAGAAAAACGAGCTGTTCCCGAATCAGTTCGTCAATGTGCGCTTGCAACTGCGGACCCTGCCGGACGCGGTGACCATTCCCACCGACGCGGTGCAATACGGCTCCCAAGGCACCTATGTTTATGTGATTGAAGACCAGAAGGCGCAATTGCGGCCCATCACCCTGGGGCCGGTGGACGGTGACCGTATCGCCGTGAGCGAAGGGCTGGCCGACGGCGAGGTGGTGGTGCTGGAAGGCATGGAAAGGCTGCGTGATGGCCGTGACGTGATCCTGGTGGAAGGCGACAGCCAGCCGGTTGCTCCGGCCGGAGCCGGTGAAGGCGCCACCGGCGGTCGCCGCGGTGGTGGTCAGGGCGGCCGTCCATGAGCCTGTCCCGGCCGTTCATCCTGCGCCCGGTGGCGACTTCGCTGCTGATGGTGGCGCTGCTGGCGGCGGGGCTGCTGGCCTGGCGGCTGTTGCCGGTGGCGGCGTTGCCGCAGGTGGATTACCCGATCATCCAGGTGTTCACCTTCCAGCCGGGCGCCGGGCCGGATATCACCGCGCGCACCATCACCGCGCCGCTGGAGCGCAGCCTGGGGCAGATCCCGGGGCTCAAACAAATGTCGTCCACCAGTTCCGGTGGGGCGTCGGTCATTACCCTGCAGTTTTCCCTGGAGGTGGATCTGGGGGTGGCCGAACAGGAAGTGCAGGCGGCCTTGAACACCGCCGACAACCTGTTGCCCAGCGACCTGCCCACGCCACCGATTTATCGCAAGGTGAATCCCGCCGACGCGCCGATCCTGACTCTGGCGATCACTTCGGACACGCTGCCGTTGCCGGATGTGTACGATCTGGTGGATACGCGCATGGCGCAAAAGCTGGCGCAGTTGGGCGGTGTCGGCATGGTCAGCCTGGCCGGCGGCCAGCGGCCGGCCTTGCGTGTGCAGATCAATCCCATGGCCCTGGCCGCCCATGACCTGGATCTGGAGGACGTGCGCAGTGCCATCGCCGCCACCAATACCAATCAGCCCAAGGGCAGCTTCGATGGTCCGCAACGTTCCACTTTGCTGGACGCCAATGACCAGATTCGTTCGGTGGAGGATTACCGGCAACTGATTCTTACCTGGATCGACGGCGCACCCCTGCGCTTGGGCGACGTGGCCACCATCGTCGACGGCGCCGAGGATCGTTTCCTGGCCGCCTGGGCCGATACCCAACCGGCGGTGTTGCTCAATATCCAGCGCCAGCCCGGCGCCAATGTCATCGACGTGGCCGACAGTGTGCGCGAGTTGCTGCCGCAACTGATCAATACCCTGCCGGCTTCGGTGGATGTGGCGGTGCTGACCGATCGCACCCAGAGCATCCGTGCCTCGGTGCGGGATGTGCAGAAGGAACTGGTGTTCGCCATCGCTTTGGTGGTGCTGGTGACCTTCGCCTTCCTGCGCAATGTTCCCGCCACCATCATTCCCAGCGTGGCGGTGCCGCTGTCCCTGGTCGGGACTTTCTCGTTCATGTATCTGGCCGGCTTCTCCATCAACAACCTGTCGCTGATGGCGCTGACCATCGCCACCGGCTTCGTTGTCGATGACGCCATCGTCATGCTCGAAAACATCGCCCGGCACCGCGAACAGGGCGCCTCGAAAATGGAGGCGGCCTTGAAGGGCGCCGGGGAAATCGGCTTTACCCTGGTGTCGCTGACCTTCTCCCTGGTGGCGGTATTGATCCCGTTGCTGTTCATGGGGGACGTGGTCGGGAGGCTGTTCCATGAGTTCGCGGTGACGCTGGCGGTGGCCATCGTCATCTCCCTGGTGGTGTCGCTGACCCTCACGCCGATGATGAGCGCGCGCATGCTCGACAAGCCGCCCGGCCATGACGAGCAGTCGCCGGGGTTGATGAACCGCGTCATTCGCCGCTATGGCCAAGCGCTGGACTGGGTGCTGGAAAGACAGCCCCTGGCCATGTTGGTGATGCTCGGCACCATCGCCCTGACCGCGGTGTTGTACCTGCTGGTGCAAAAAGACTTCTTCCCGGTACAGGACAGCGGCGTGATTCAGGTGGTGACGGAGAGTCCGCAAACCTCATCGTTTGCCCGTATGTCGGAACGGCAGCAAGCGTTGGCGGCGGCGTTGCTGGAGGATCCGGGCGTGGCCAGTCTGTCATCGTTCATCGGCGTCGATGGCACCAACACCACGCTCAACAGCGGCCGCATGCTGATCAATCTGCCGGCCCACGGAGAGCGCGACGGTTCCGCCTTCGAAGTGATGGACCGGCTGCGAGAGCGGGCGGAGAAGGTCGAAGGGATCACCGCCTGGTTCCAGCCGGTGCAGGAATTGAGCATCGAGGACAGAGTCAGCCGCACTCAGTACCAGTTCACGCTGACCACCCCGGACAGCGCCACCCTCAACGAATGGGTGCCGCTGCTGATCGAGGCGCTGCGGCAGCAACCGGAGCTGGCGGATGTGGCCTCGGACCTGCAATACGACGGCCTGCAGGCGTATGTGGATATCGACCGTGATGCCGCGGCGCGCCTTGGGGTCAGTGTCTCCGCCATTGCCGGCGCGCTGCAGAACGCCTTTGCCCAGCGACAGATCGCCACCTTGTTCACCCAGGCCAATCAGTATCGGGTGATTCTGGAAGTGGACCCGGAGCACGCCGAGGGCCTGTCCGCGTTACAGACCACTTATGTACCCACCGCCTCCGGCCAGCCGGTGCCGTTGTCCAGCGTCGCCCGCGTCACCCAGCGCCCGGCGGCGCTGCTGATCAATCACCAGGGGCAGTTTCCGGCGGCCACCATCTCCTTCAATCTGGGGCCGGACGTGTCCCTGGGCGGGGCGGTGAAAGCGATCGAACGGGTACAACAGGAGATCGGTCTGCCGACGGAAGTGGAAAGCCGTTTCCAGGGCGCGGCGGAAGCCTTTCGGGCTTCGTTGTCGAATACCCTGTGGTTGATCCTGGCGGCGATTCTGACCATGTATATCGTGCTGGGTATTCTGTACGAGAGCACCATTCACCCGATCACCATTCTTTCCACTTTGCCTTCGGCCACCGTCGGCGCCTTGCTGGCATTACTGCTTACTGGCCGGGCGCTGGACCTGATCGCGGTGATCGGGGTGGTACTGCTGATCGGCCTGGTGAAGAAGAACGGCATCATGATGGTGGACTTCGCCCTGGAGGCGCAGCGTAATCAGGGGATGCCGCCGCGGCAGGCGATACATCGCGCCGCCATGTTGCGTTTCCGGCCGATTCTGATGACCACGCTGGCGGCGTTGTTCGGTGCCATTCCGCTGATGCTGGCCAGCGGCTCCGGTGCCGAGCTGCGGCAACCGCTGGGCCTGGTGATGGTCGGCGGCCTGCTGGTGAGCCAGGTGCTGACACTGTTCACCACACCGGTGGTGTACCTGTTTTTCGACCGGCTGGCGCGCCGCCGGTCACCGGTGGTGGACCAGGGTGGGGCGGGCCCGTGAACCCGGCGCGGGCGTTCATTCAACGGCCCATCGCCACCGTCCTGATGGCGGTCGCGGTGGTGCTGTCCGGTCTGCTGGCCTGGCGCCTGTTGCCGGTGGCGCCGTTGCCGCAGGTGGATTTCCCGATTATCACGGTTTCCGCCAGCCTGCCCGGGGCCAGTCCGGAAAGCATGGCCGCCACCGTGGCGACGCCGCTGGAACGCGCGCTGGGCAGTATCGACGGCATCATCTCGATCACTTCGTCGAGTAATCAGGGTGCCACGCAGATCATGCTGCAGTTTGAATTGGGGCGTGATCTCAATGACGCCGCCCGCGACGTGCAGGCGGCGATCAATGCGGCGCGCAGTCAGTTGCCTTCGGGTATGCCCGGCAACCCGCAGTATCGCAAGGTGAACCCGTCCCAGGCGCCGGTGATGGGCCTGGCGTTGTCCTCGCCGAATCTGGCGCCGAGCGAACTGTACGATGCCGCCGCTTCGATTCTGGCGCAGAAACTGTCGCAGATCAGCGGGGTCGGTGAAGTCAGTGTCAGCGGTGCGTCGCTGCCGGCGGTGAGGGTGCAACTGGATCCCGGTGCGCTGCTGCAGTATGGCATTGCGCTGGATGACGTTCGCAACGCCATCAACGAAGCCAATGCGTTGCAGCCGCTGGGTCTGGTGGAAAATGACGACCATCGCTGGGAAGTGCGCACCAGCGATCCGCTGCGCAAGGCCAGTGCCTATCGCAAGCTGGTGATTCGTCACCAGGATGGCGCGGTAGTGCGGCTGGAGGACGTGGCCGAGGTGTCGGATTCGGTGGAGAACCGCTACAGCAGCGGTTTTCACAATGATCACCCGGCGGTGATCATGATGATCAGCCGGCAGCCCGGCGCCAATATCGTCGAAACCATCGATGCCATCCGTGAGACCTTGCCGGGGCTGCGTGCCCTGATGCCGGCGGACAGTGAACTGGCGGTGGTGATGGACCGCTCGCCGGGGATCCGCGCCACCTTGCGTGAAGCGCAAATCACCTTGCTGATCGCGGTGGCCCTGGTGGTCATGGTGGTGTGGTTGTTTCTGGGCAGTGCCCGTACCGCGCTGATTCCCACCGTGGCGATCCCGGTGTCCCTGATCGGCAGCTTCGTGGTCATGTATTTCTACGGTTTCTCGGTCAATAACCTGTCGCTGATGGCGTTGATCATCGCCGCCGGACTGGTGGTGGACGATGCCATCGTGGTGCTGGAAAACATCGAGCGGCATATCGAGAACGGGCTGCCGCCGTTGCAGGCGGCGATCAAGGGGGCTGGCGAAGTGGGCTTCACACTGCTGGCGATGAATGTGGCGCTGGTGGTGGTGTTCGTGTCGATCCTGTTCATGGGCGGCATTGTCGAGCGTTTGTTCCGCGAGTTCTCCATTACCCTGGCGGCGGCGATGCTGATTTCCCTGTTGGTCTCGCTAACCCTGACTCCCAGCCTGTGCGCGCTTTGGTTGCGGGGAAAAGCCACCGGCGCGCCCTCGGCCCTGGCCCGGCGCAGTGAGGCCGCGTTCCATTCCCTGCAACACGCCTATGCCGCCAGTCTGGACTGGGCGTTGCGTCATCGGCTGATTACCCTGCTTACCTTGCTGGCGGTGGTGGCGGTCAATGTGTGGCTGTATGTGGCGATCCCGAAAACCACGCTACCGCCGCAGGACACCGGACAAATTCGCGGCTTCGTCCGCGGTGACGACGGTTTTTCATTCCAGTTGATGCAGCCGAAGATCGAAGTGTTCCGGCAATTGATCATGGACGATCCGGCGGTGCAGGACGTTACCGGCACCAGCGGTGGCGATGGCGGTATCACCAATGCCCAGCTCACCATCAACCTCAAGCCGCTGGCGGAACGGGGGGTGTCGGCTCAAGAGGTGGTCAACCGGCTGCGGGCCAAGGCGCCTCATGTTCCCGGTGGCATGATGTTTCTGATGGTGGATCAGGATATCCGGCTATCGGGAGGGTTCAGTCGCAGTGATTATGAGTTGGTGTTGCGTTCGGATTCCCTGGAGTTGCTGGATATCTGGTCACGCAAGGCATCGGAAGCGATGCAGAAACTGCCGGAACTGGTGGACGTGGACTCCGCCGGTGACGAGGAAGCGCAACAGGTGGTACTGGATATTGATCGCGAAGCGGCGCGGGTGCACGGGGTCGACATGGCGACGGTGGCGTCGGTGTTGAACAACTCCTTTTCCCAGCGGCAGGTGGCCACGCTCTACGATGAATTGAACCAGTACCGGGTGGTGATGGAGTTATTGCCGCGCTACACCGAACAACCTTCGGTACTGGAGCAACTGGAAGTGTTGACCGACGATGGCGCGCGCGTGCCGCTGTCCACCTTCGCGACCTGGGAATACGGACTGACCAACGACCGCATTCGCCACGACTCTCAGTTCGCCGCCACGGGGATAGGGTATGCGCTGGCCCCCGGGGTCACGCCGATACAGGCGGAAGAAGCGATCCAGAAGGCGCTCAACGACATTATGCTGCCGCCGAGCGTGTATGCCGGGCCGGGTTCCGACCGGCCCAATTTCGAAGGCAACCTCAGTCAGCCTCTGCTCATTCTGTCGGTACTGCTGGCGGTGTACATGGTGTTGGGCATGCTGTACGAAAGCACCCTGCACCCGCTTACCATTCTTTCCACTTTGCCTTCCGCCGGTATTGGCGCTTTGTTGGCGCTGCGTATCAGTGATACGCCATTCAGCCTGATCGCGCTGTTGGGATTGTTCCTGCTGATCGGCATCGTGATGAAGAACGCCATTCTGATGATCGACTTTGCCCTGGAAGCGCAGCGTCGGGATGGCCTGGCCCCGCTGGCGGCGATCCGTCAGGCGGCGTTGTTGCGATTACGGCCGATTCTGATGACCAACCTGGCCGGTCTGCTCGGCGCGGTGCCGCTGGTACTGGGACTCGGCGAAGGATCAGAGCTGCGCCAGCCGCTCGGGATTACCATCATCGGCGGTTTGGCGTTCAGTCAGCTGTTGACGCTGTACACCACGCCGGTGATCTATCTGTATCTGGAAACATTGCGCCAGCGCACCCTGCGCCGCCGGTCAGGTGATAACCCTCTGGAGTCGGTATGAAGAGAAGAGGCCTGTAATGATGCGTCTATCCGCCACTTCCCTGTTGTGCTTGCTGGCCCTTGCCGGCTGCACCCTGGGACCGGACTATCGCACGCCGGAGAGTGCCATTCCGGCGCGATTCCAATACCAGGATGGCTGGCGAACCATGCCGGAGCAACCCTGGGTGGCCCAGGGTACCTGGTGGGAAGCGTTTGACGATCCGGTGCTGACCGATCTGATCCGGCGCGCGGATCAGGCCAGCCAAACCCTGGCCCAGGCGGAAGCCCGTTTCCGCGCCGCCGAGGCGCAGTGGCGTCTGGCCCGTGGTGAGTACAGCCCGCGACTGGACGCGTCCGTGAACGGTACTCGTAGCGGCGGCAGCGATACCGATCCCGGCAACTTGTTCAGTGGCCGTCTGGATATCAGCTGGGCGCCGGATCTTTGGGGGCGGGTGCGGCGCCAGGTGGAAGCGGAGCGTGCTGGTCTGGCCGCCAGCGCCGCCGACATCGCCGCTGCCCGACTGACCCTGCAGGTAGCGGTGGTGCAGGGCTATGTTCGGGTACGCGCGCTGGATCGCCAGCGCGATATTCTCGAACTGACCATGGCGGCATACGATCGCTCGGCGGAGTTGACTCGCAATCAGTACAACGCCGGTATCGTGTCCCGGTCCGATGTGATCCAGGCGGAAACCCAGCGCCAGTCTCTGCGCACGCAGCTCTATGATCTGCAACAACAACGAGCCCAGGAAGAAAATGCGCTGGCGGCCTTGTTGGGCGTGGCGCCGGTGTCGTTCAGCATCGCCGCCACCGATGATCTGCCGTTGTTGCCGGCACTGCCGGCGGCCCTGCCATCGGTGTTGATCGCGCGCCGCCCGGATGTGGTGGTGGCGGAACGGGGCGTGGCCCAGGCCAATGCGCTGATCGGCGTGGCCCAGACCGCCTGGTTGCCGGATCTTACCTTGAGCGCCTATGGCGCTTTGCAGGATGACACCTTCTCGGGCTTGTTCGATGCGCCGCAACGAATCTGGTCGGTGGGGCCGTCACTGGCGCTGACATTGTTCGATGGTGGCCGCCGGCGCGCCACCCGCGATATCGCGGTGGCCCAGTACGATGAGCAGGTGGCGAACTACAGACAGACCGTCCTGGACAGTCTGCGCGATGTGGAAGACGCCCTGGCGACGATGCAAATTCTTCGCGAGAAAGCGGAACAGCAGGATGAGCTGCTGGCCTTGGCGGAACAGAATGAAAGCGTCATCACCAACCGCTACCGTGCCGGCATGGTGTCTTTCCTGGAGGTGGCCACGGCGCAGAATCTCACCCTGGAAGCGCGCCGCTCACGCCTGGACATCACCAGCCAGCAATTGCAGGCAGCGGCGGAACTGGCCGCCGCCATAGGCGGCGGCTGGGACCTGGATGACCCGGTGATCCAGCGTATAGCCCGCCCTGAACCCGGCGAATAGCCAGCCAGTCGTGTTCGCATAGTTAAGGGCTATGGCAAAAATAGAGGCAAACGTTTTTATTAATTAAGACTCTGTCTTTATGCTCCTTGTCTATCAGAGACGTAATGAATGAAAGACGAGGAGAGTGTCCATGTTGAGCAATCGGGAAGGCCAGCGTGTTCCGGAAGTCACCTTCCGCACCCGGGAAGGCAATGAATGGCGGGACGTGACCACCACGGACCTGTTCCAGGGCAAGACGGTGGTGGTATTCGCGTTGCCGGGGGCTTTCACGCCGACCTGCTCCTCCACTCACCTGCCGCGCTACAACGAGCTGGCGCCGGTGTTCAAAAGCAATGGCGTGGACGACATTCTGTGCCTGTCCGTTAACGACGCCTTTGTCATGGACGCCTGGGCCGGCGACCAGGCAGCGGAGAACATTCGCTTTATTCCCGATGGCAACGCCGAGTTCACCGAGAAGATGGGCATGCTGGTGGGCAAGAAGGAGCTGGGTTTCGGTTCCCGCAGCTGGCGTTACTCGATGCTGGTGAAGGACGGCGTGATCGACAAGATGTTCATCGAGCCGGACCAGCCCGGTGACCCGTTCGAAGTCTCCGACGCCGACACCATGCTGGGTTATATCAATGGCGAGGCGGCGTTGCCCAAGCGGGTGACGGTATTCAGCAAACCGGGTTGCCCACACTGTGCCCGCGCCAAGAACGCGCTGCGAGAGGCGGGTTACAGCTTTGAGGAAATCGAGCTGGGCAGCCGTGGCCTCAGCTACAGCACCCTGGCGGCGGTGACCGGCGCCGGTACCACCCCGCAGGTCTATATTGAAGGCGAACGTATTGGCGGCGCCGATGAATTGGAACAGTGGCTGGCGGCCGCCGTTTCCTGACCCTTACCCGCGCTCACCGGGTAGCGGCGCACAAGGACGCGCGCCCACTGTTTTCCCCAAGTGACTTCCCCTTCCTCGGCCGGCTCCCCGCCGGCCTTTTTTTGTGGTGAGCCTCATTCACTTATCAGTCTGAAACCGTTTCCTACCGAAAGGGCTACGGAGCCGCTGTAGGGGCTTCGTAGCACCGCTCATGGACCCTGATCGGCTGGCGCCCGGCGTCCGCCAGGCCGTTTTTGGCATTCCGGGCAGGGCAAAATGGCACAAGCGGCACTGGCGTGCCGAATCGCCGTGATCGCATAGTGAAGGCCATTCGAGAAGTTCATCGGGAGACCGGGCATGAACACCAAAATGACCGCCATGCGGACCAATGCCAGCGACATCCAGCCGCGCCGCATGGATTTCGAGTTCGATCCGTCCATGTCGCGCTACTGGTTCGCCGACGATCAGTTCAAAACCATGCTGCTGACGGCCTTGTCCTGCACCTTCCCTGAGGGCGAGCGTTTCTTCGTCCGCGCCGTGCGCCACTATCAAAAGCAAATCTCCGATCCGGATCTGCGTGAGCGAGTGAAGGGATTTATCGGCCAGGAGGCGCACCACGGCAAGGAGCACGAAGCGTTCAATGACTTCATGGAAGAAAAGGGTGTGCCGACCCGCAAGGTGCATGACTTCGTGCACAATGGCATGAAGTGGATCGCCAAGAATCTGTCTCCGGAGCGGCAATTGGCCAAGACCTGCGCGTTGGAACATTTCACCGCCATGCTGGCGGAGCTGATTCTGGAAAACCCGGAGTTTCTCGAAGGCATGGACGAACGCATGCTGCCTCTTTGGCTATGGCACGCAGTGGAGGAAAGTGAGCATAAGGCGGTGGCCTACGACGTATACGCGGATCAGGTCGGCAGCTACTGGATTCGCACTTCGGAAATGGCGCTGACCACGGTGGAATTCATCGGCTTCACCATTTTTCACTATATCCAGTTGCGTCAGGGTATGGACGATAAACGGGATCTTCGTTCCGTGGGGAACGGGCTGAACTGGTTGTTCGGCCGGCCGGGTTGGCTCCGGCGCCTCGGACGGTCCTATGTGGCGTATTACAAGCCATCTTTCCATCCGGAAAAAAAGGACAGCCGCGCGGTACGTGAACAGGCGCTGAAAAAGCTGTCTCGGATGCTTGATCGTCCGGAGCTTCAGGGCGTCGGCTAAAGCAAAAAATAGCCGGCGGAGTTGCCGCCGGCCATCGTCGTTATTGCAGAGCTTCGGTGATGGCGTCGAGGGCCGCCGTGGTGGAGGTATAGGTAAAGCTGGAGCTGGCCACCGGGTGAGAAGAGAACTTCACCACCACCAGTTCCGCTTGCGGATCGATATGAATCATCTGGCCATGGATGCCGGCGGCCTGTAAGGCGCCATGGTCGTTGTGGGTCTGATACCACTGATTGTGGTAGGACTGCCCCCGACGGAAATCCAGACCACCGCCTTCGAATTTGGATCGCTCGCCACCTTTGAAGATGTCCTCGATGGCGGCCTTGCTGACCATCTGCTCACCATTGTAATGGCCTTTGCGGCGCACCATTTCGGCGAAGCGGGCGAGGTCGCGCAAAGTAGCGTTCATGCCGCCGCCGGCCAGCGGTGTGCCGTGGGGATCCACCAGAACATAGGCATCCCGTTCGGCGCCCAGCTTGCTCCAGATACGTTCGGACAGCAGGTCGGTGTAGTCCCGCCCGGAGGCCTTGCTGATGATCCAGGCCACCACTTCCGACTGCACCGTCTGGTAGGTGAACTGCTTACCGTGCTCGCCGCTCTTCTCCGTCAGGCTGGCGAGAAATTCATAAAGGGAAGCCGGACCCTGATAGTTTTTCGGTTTTGGCAGAATGCCGGAAGAGAAGGCGTAGCGGTAAACGTCGGAGGTGAAGTCCTTGTAGTCCTCGCGGTAACGCACCGCGGCGGTCATATCCAGTACCTGTTGTACGGTGGCGTCACCCCAGGCACTGTCTTTCAGTTCCGGCACGTAATGGGCCACGGTGGCGTCCGGGTCCAGCTCGCCACGTTGAATCATGTCGGCGGCCAGCAAGCCGGTGACTGATTTGGTAACGGACCACAGGATGTGCTGATCCTGATCATCCATGCCATCGGCGTAGGTCTCGTACACCACCCGTCCCTTGTGCAGTACGATGAAAGCGTCGGTATAGGTGTCGCGAAGCCATTCGGAAACGGTGGTGGTCTGGCCGCTGCCGTCGTCGAAACGGAGATCGCCCAGACCGCGGTCCTTGTACTTCAACTTTGCCACATCCGCCAGCGGATCGCGGGCGATGCCCCGTGAGGGTTGCAGTTCGCGCATGTGATGCAGTGCCCAGCGGCCATTGGGGAAACGGTTGAAATTAGCCTGGGTGACCAGCTTGTCCGGCGGTGGAGGGAAGCCCTGCATCAGTTGCAGTTTGGACAAAGAGGTGCTTTCCGGTGGCGGCAGTTGAGGTGTGTCGGCATGGCTCTGGCTGGTGATCAACAGGGCCGTGGCCGCCAAGCCGTAACGGAGGCTTTGTAACATGGTGTTCTCCCGATGGTTTTAATCCTTATTGGCTCCCGGGGTGAACAGGATCACTCAACCGTACATGGCCACGCGTTTGCGGCCCGGTGATTCACCGAACCAGTCGCGGAAGGCGCGATAAAACTGCGCTGTCTGACTGTAACCGAGCCGCACCGCCAGTTGCTCGGTGGTGAGATCGCGCCAGGGCATCAGTGTCAGCGCCAGTTGCCGGCGGCTGTCACTGAGGAGGGAGCGGAAATCCTGCCCCTCCGCTTCCACTCGCCGTTGCAGGGTGCGTTCGCTCACCGCCAGTAGCGAGGCGCACAGCGCCAGCGGCTTGCCCGGCAGCCCCACCACGGTCGGCAGCAGGCCGCGCACCGAGTCGCTCCAACCGAGGCCGGGTTGCATGCGCCGCAGTTGCCGCTCACGCTGGCCAAGGGCGTCGAGACTGCCGGCCGTGGCGGAAGGTTGCAGCAGGTGGGCGTTGCTGAAGACCACGCCGTCCTGCTCTTCCCCGCAACTGACCGGTACGCCCAGCAGCGCTTCCAGATCCCGGCGGCCCCGTTCGCCATGGCGGGCGCGCAGAGTCACGCGCCGTATGCGCAAGGGGCCGCCGCGTTCCAACAGGCGGCAGGTGGAATACAGCAATGCCAGGGCCTGGCCGTCGTAACTCTCGAAGCCGGGGCGGCGGAACAGCTGCAGGCTGCTTTCCTCGGCGCCGATCCGCAGACGGTAATCACCAAGCTCCGAATGCAGGCACAGGTAGCGCTGGTACTGGTTGACCCGGTCCAGAATGTCGCCGGGGATCGGCGACAGGCCGGGGAACAGCCGGCGCTGTTGTTCCAGCGCCTGAAACCCCCGGGCCAGCAGTGCCGGATCGCCCTGCTGATCGGCAAGCCGGGCGGTCAGATCGGCGCAACGCCAATGATTGATCCGCTCCGCTTCGGTACAGCGTTCCAAATGGTACTCGTTGAGCGCCTGATCCAGCCTCCCGCCAGGCACGCGTGCATCCAGGGCCGCTACCACATGATGGAAGTTCTGGCGGGACATGGTGGCATCGATGAGCATGGTCGGGACGGTTCCGGGAACAGACTGGCTCCCATTGTCGGTTTGTCCCGCTGACCGGCAAGTGCAATTCACGTCAACCACCTTACCGTCAGCCACGCAGGATGCGCGGGCGGGGAATCCCGCGCTCCTTGAGCAACGTGGTGACGCGCACCACCACGTCGCTGCGGAAGGCGGTCTCGTAGCGCACGTCCAGGACATACGCCTTGGTGCGGAAACGGATCGCCAGGGCATTGCCGATTTCCACTTCTTCGATGGCGAAGGTCACCGGTTTTTTCAGATAAGCGTAGCGGCTGGTGACCACCACTTCGCGAATCAGCGCTTCAATCTGCTCCAGATCCGCGTCCAGGGCGACATGAAAGTCCGACACCACCATCATATCCAGGGCGCCGGCATTGCCGGAGGCGACGGCGTCGGTAATGAACAGGGAGTTGGGGATGGTGACCAGATTGTCGTCCAGGGTCTGCAGCCGCACCGCGCGCAAACCTATGGCCACGATCTCGCCGTAGGTATCGCCGAACTGCACCCGGTCGCCCACTTGAAATGGCCGGTCGAACAACAGCAGCAGTCCGGCCACCAGCGATGCCACCACATCCTTGAGAGCGAAACCCAGCGCCACCGCCAAGGAACCGGCGGCGGCCAGAATGAACTCCCTGGGCGGGTTCAGAACGCCGAGGATGAGGGCGCCGGTACCGAGCGTGTAAATCAGAAAGCTGACCAGCGTGATGAACTGGAGAATCAGGAAGCGGCGGCTGGGCAACCGTTCCATCAGGGAATGGCCGAGCCGGTTCAGCCCCCAATTGAGCGCCCACAGAAACAGCCCGCCGAGAATCAGCAGCAGTATGGCGTAGGCGTTGAACAGGTCGATCACCACCGCCAGGTCGCTGACAATGTCGCCGTTCTCATTCATGGAGCAGATTCTTCCTGTTCAGTTGATTGATCACGGTGCGATACCACATCGGCACCACCCGGTAGCGGCTGTCTTCCCCCTTATAGATGAACCCGGCGTCCTGGCCTGCCTTGAGCGCGGAACGCACTACATTCTCGGAGAGATCGGTGACAGCGACGATTTCATCGCCGGACAGATTCTCATGGCTGACGATGGCGGCGTAGACGAACATCAGGGAATCGCCGGACTGGCCGGCGGCCAGTGCCGACGAAGGCTGTGCCGGCAGGCCCACCAGCACCTGCCGGGGGGTGACCTTGATCGATGTCAGCCACAGTTTCAGCGCGACCATCGGGTTGCCGCCACAGGCGTCCCACAGCAAACTGAAATAGCGCTGTTCCGCATTGCGCATATTGCCGGCCTCCGGACCCCGCGAGGACAGCAGCAGATCATCGTAGCGCAGCTTCTGCTTGCTGAGGTGGTGGCGTGACAGGATCAGTGAGCGGATCTCGCTTTGATCCCAGCGTTTCACCTTGATGACCCGGCGGAACTGGTAGTCACGGCCGAACACATTGGAGAGATAGGACCAGCTCTGGTTGTTGATCAATACCAGCCAGAACAGGTTATCCAGACGGGCGTTGGTGAGCGTGAGCAAGGTCTGCCAGCCTTCCAGCCCGCCGATACGGGCGAGGAAGCAGTTTTGCGTTTCGTCCAGGATCAGCAGGGTGGGCGGGCGCTGCTCGTCGTTCTTTACCAGGCTGGCGGGGCCTTCGTCCAGGGATTCGCCGAGAGCGTCGGCGATCATCGAGGTCACCGCTTCCGGTGTCACCGTGCGCGGCGGCACCGATACCGTCACCAGGCGCAGGTCCGGTTGTTCTTTTTCCATTTTGCTGACCAGCTTGCGCATGGCCATGCTTTTACCACTGCCCTTTTCGCCGGTCACCAGCAAAGCGTTTTCTTCCACGCTTTCAGAATGCCATTGCTCCACCGCCTTGATCATCGCATTGAGCAGGCCGGTGTCGATAAACGGGGTTTCCTGGTCGTCCGGCAACTGATTGGCGAACCACTTTTGATATTCCTTTCCGGCCTCGCTGGTGTCTTCCCGAACCGGCTCCTCATCCTCTCCGACCCCTTTGGTGCGTAACCGGAACCAGCGCGCCTTGAGGCGCAGGTACCAATCCAGTTCACCGAGCAGCATGTCCAGGTAATGAAACAGAAAATTCACCAGCGCCACCGGTAACAGCACCGGTGCGGTCCAGCCAAAACGCAGGCCCTTGAGCAGGCGCTCCGCCACCGGATCCAGGACCGATGGCAGAATATTCTGTAAACACAGCAGATAATCATCACGGCGGAACGCCAGCAGCCGGCCGGTGGCGATATAAAGACACACTCCCACCAGCACCGTGCAGAGCAAACCGATAAGAGATTGGCCAATCAGCCGGTCCACCGCGAACCATAGCGCCCACGGCAGCATCATCCACAGTGCCTGACGGCGGGCCAGAGCGCTGGCCTCGGTGATCTGGGCATCGTTGAGATAGCTGTGGGCGCTCTGGCAAACCCGGAACACCAGCCATTCCCCGAATAACCACAGCAGACCGAACAGCACATACAGGCGTGCCAGTGGCAACAGCCAGCGCACCACCTGGGTGGACGGGGAATCGAGCAACGGTGCCAGCAGATGGATCACCAGCCAGAGCAGCAGCCAGGGCACCAGGGGCGCGATGCCGCTGAGCAGCCGGCTGGCGTTCCACAGCCAGCGCTTCTGGCCAGCCCGGGAAACCAGACGCTCATGCAGGCGAAGCAGGGCACGGCGGCCGCGCCGGCCCAGTTTCATCACCAGCGCCAGGATGGCGAGACCGAGTATCACCGCCAGAGCATTGCTGACCAGCGGGGTGTAATGGCGTATCTCCCGGTTCAGAGTCCATTCCCGGTAGGTCTGCGCCAAACCCTGATGGAGGCGGTCGACGGTCATCCGTGCCTCCAGGCCGAGCAGCGGGAGCCACTCCGCCGGCGCGTAGCTGAGCCACAGTCGCAGCACGCCCTGGCGCTGCCACAGCCCCGAGCGCAGCGCCAATTGTTGCCGCCGGGTTTCATAGTGGTGACGCCATAGCGCCAGACGTTGCGGGGCGGGGATATCCGCCTGGATGTCCGCCACCGGCGGCGGCCAGAGAACGTCGAGCTGGCGGGCCGCGTTGGCCGGTTGGTTGCGCAAGGGCGGGAGCAGGGCGATCAGCGCGGTGAGATGATCACGCAATGGCCCGGAGGGGACCAGCGGATCGGTTTCCAGGGCCGTCAGGGACTGGTATTCCTCAAGCAACGCCAATGCGGCGGCGCGTTCCTGACGGGACAGGGAAAACCATTGGTCGCGTTGGTCATCAAGCAGGGCGCGGACGCCACGGCGTTCGGTAACCGCCTGATTGAGGCTCTCCTCCAATTGTTCGCAGCTCAGCGAGGGTGGCGTAATGGGGCCGGGCGGAGGCCGGTTGGCGGCGTCCGCCGGTGCGCCAAGCGCCTGATTCAACGTGTCCGGAGCAATGGGCGTTCCGTCCAGCAAACGCTGCAGGGGCTCCACCTGCCGATCCATGCTGACGGTTTGCTGTTCCCATTGCTCCAACTGCCGTTGTTCCCGGGCGCAGGTGGTTTCGGTGGCCGCGTTGGCCTGGCCGGCGAAAGCCAGCAGCAGCCCGGCCATCGACATAAACCAGCGAAGCCCCATAGTGTCTCCTTGTCCCTGTCCGCCCTGTCCTTCGACGGGTTCGACCCATTGTAGGGAGCCGGGGGAGGGGCGTCATCCGTAAGAGCCCTAAGACCGGCTCTTGCGCTTCACTCGGCTGGCCGGGGTGCTATAGTCGAAACAAGGACGATTTTTATGGCCACCGTCCATGGCGGCTACCCCGAAAAGGGTTGGGAAAGGGCCCTGTGAAGGCTTTTGCAGTATCGCGATGTAGGGAGAAGCATTATGGCGGGTCTGTTGGTGAAAGACGTGATGATCAAGCATCCCATGTCCATCCCGGCCGATATGGACCTCACCCTGGTGGTGGACACGCTGCTGCAATACCGCATCACCGGTTTGCCGGTGGTGGATAACGAAACCCGTGTCATCGGCTTCGTGTCGGAGCAGGATTGCCTGCGGCAACTGCTGGTTTCCAGCTATCACAGTGAAGGCGCGGTGCGTGTGGAGCAGGTGATGCACGGTGATCCGCTCACCGTGGACGTGGAGGAATCGTTGGTGGATCTGGCGGAGCTGATGCTCAAACAGAAGCCGAAAATCTATCCGGTGGTGGACGAGAAGCGCCGGCTGATCGGTTTACTGACCCGCGGTCACGTGTTGCGGGCCCTGCGCGACAGCCGGCGCGGTGGCTGAGACTCAGCCATTCCATACAATTCCCGGAGGCGGGCACGGGCTAATCTGTCGTCAATAAAGTCGTGCCGGCCATGGCATAACAACAACAGGGAGGCGGAAGTCATGCGTGATTTAAATACCTTTTTGAGCGACTACGGTGAGAGCCACCGTAATCCGGTGAACCAGTGGGTGCACATCGTCTGTGTGCCGCTGATTTTCATTTCCACACTGGGCCTGTTCTGGTTGATTCCGGTGGGCCGCTGGCTTGGCCTGGAGGGCGCCGCCGCCTATTGGGTCAACGGCGGTTCGATACTGGCGGTGTTGTGCATGCCGTTCTACCTGCGCCTGTCCATGGGCGTATCGTTGTTGATGCTGGGCTGGCTGGCGGTGTCGATCGCGGTGGTCACCGGCATCGATCGCAGCGGTTTGCCACTGGGCTGGACGGCGCTGCTGGTGTGGGTGCTGGCCTGGGCCGGTCAAGCCTGGGGGCATAAAGTGGAAGGCAAGAAGCCGTCGTTCTTCGACGATCTGATCTTTCTGCTGGTGGGGCCGATTTTCGTCAGTCTGGAGCTGATGCATAAACTCGGTCTGAGCCGCACTCCGGGGCACGGCCGCCCTTCCTGACGGGCCGCGCGAGTGCCGTGACGCCGTTATCGCCGCTGTTTATCTGGCAGGGAGGCTGGCTGATGCTGGCCTCCTCTCTGCGTAATCGTCCCCATCGCCATGTGGCCGCCTCATTGCTGGTGGGGCTGGAAGGGCCGCTGCGCGTGCAGATCGCCGGGCACTGGGTGGGTTCGCCGCTGGTCTGGGTGGCACCGGACGTGGAACAGGCCCTGGAAAGCCCTGGCCCGGTGGCGGTACTGCATCTGGATCCCGATGACGGCGCCTGGCGCGGCCTGCCGGTACAGGGGCCGGGCGGCGCCTTGCCGGAGTCGCGTCTGCCGGGCTTTCGGGAGGCCTTGGCGGGTCTCAGGGAGCAGTCCGGGGTAGAGGCCGTGAGAGCCTTGCGTGAGCGTCTGCGGGCCGCCGCGCCACCGCTGGATCCGCGTATCGCCGCGGCCTGCCAGGCCCTGCGCCGGGAAGATCTGGACGGCGCCCGCCTGGCATCGGCGGCCGGGCTGTCCGAATCCCGCTTCCGGCATCTGTTCCGTGAGCAGGTCGGTGTGTCGCTGAAACGCTTCCAACTGCATCTCAAATGCCAGCGCGCGCTGAGGCTATGGCGCGACGGCATGAGCTTCGCCGAATTGGCCGGCGCCGCCGGCTTCTACGATCAACCCCACCTCAATCGTACCCTCCGCGCCATGTTCGACGCGCTGCCTTCCCGTTATGCTAGAGCCTTTCCGGTCCAGGTAGTGCACCTGGATTGTCTCTGACGGCCTTTTTGGCGGCCGTCCCGGCGGTTTGTTGGCGCCGGCTCAATAACAAGGAGCAGCTTATGGAGTACCAACACATCCATACCGCGTTGGCGGAGGATGGCATCCTCACCGTGACTTTGAATCGTCCCGATCGTCTCAATGCCTTTACTCTGCGCATGAAGGACGAGCTGGTGCACGCTTTCGGCGAGGCCAGCAAGGATAACCGGGTGCGAGCGGTGGTGGTTACCGGTTCCGGCCGCGTGTTCTGCGCGGGTATGGAGATGGAACCGGAGGACGGCGGCAACCTGTTTGGTTATGACCGTGCCGACAGTGAAGAACCGCCGCTGGAAGTCATACGCGACTCCGGTGGTGAGGTGTCATTGGCCATTTTCGAATGCCGCAAGCCGGTGATCGCCGCCATCAATGGCGCCGCCGTCGGCGTCGGCATCACCATGACCTTGCCGATGGACTTTCGGGTGGTGGCGGAAGGCGCCAAGATCGGCTTCGTCTTCAGCCAGCGGGGGATTACTCCGGAAGCCTGTTCCACCTGGTTCCTGCCCCGGCTGGTGGGCATGCAACAGGCGTTCGAATGGGTCTACAGCGGTGATATCTTCCTTGCCGAGGAAGGTCTGAACGCCGGTTTGTTCCGCAGTGTTCACCCCCGTGACGAAGTGCTTGAAGCGGCCTATGGTCTGGCCCGCAAGCTGATCGCCAAGAGTTCACCGGTATCGGTGGCGCTGGCCAAACAGATGTTGTGGCGCAACCCTAACTTCGATCATCCGATGCAGGCCCACGCGGTGGAGTCGCGTCTGATTTACCGGTCCAGTGAATACTGGGACGGCAAGGACGGCTTCAAGGCTTTCCTGGAAAAACGCGACCCGGTGTTCGACACCGACCTGAATTCGGTTCCAGCCCAGTTCGATTTCTGGCCGGAACCTCCTTTGCGGTAAGCGCGAGGGCGCTTGCCTTTTTAAACCGTTTGAAGGACTAGGGAAGAGAACAATGAAACGAGAAACCATAGCCATTCACGGTGGCTTCGCCGGTGACCCGGAAACCCATTCCGTGGCGGTGCCGATTTACCAGACCACCAGCTACTACTTCGACAACACCCAGCACGGTGCCGACCTGTTTGACTTGAAAGTGCCGGGCAATATTTATTCACGCATCATGAACCCCACCAATGGCGTGCTGGAAGAGCGCGTGGCGCAACTGGAAGGTGGCATCGGTGCGCTCGCCATGGCCTCAGGCATGGCCGCCATTACCGCGGCGGTGCAGACCCTCGCCCGTGCCGGCGACAATATCGTTTCCGTCAGCCAGCTGTACGGCGGTACCTATAATCTGTTCGCCCACACTCTGCCGACCATGGGCATCGAAGTCCGCATGGCGGATGGCCGTGATGTGCAGGCCATGGCCGCCGCCATCGATGACAACACCAAGGCGGTATTCTGTGAATCCATCGGTAATCCGGCGGGCAATATCGTGGACCTGGCCGCGCTCGCCAAAGTGGCCCATGATGCCGGCGTACCGCTGATCGTCGACAACACCGTGGCGTCTCCGGCGTTGTGCCGGCCGTTCGAGCATGGCGCGGACATCGTGGTGCATTCCCTGACCAAATACATGGGCGGTCATGGCACCACCGTGGGTGGGATCATCGTCGATTCCGGTAATTTCCCCTGGCAGGGCAACGCCCGCTTCCCGCAGTTCAACGAGCCGGATCCCAGCTATCACGGGGTGATTTACACCGAGGCCATGGGCCCGGCGGCGTTTATCGCCCGCGCCCGGGTGGTGCCGTTGCGTAACATGGGCGCGGCGCTGTCGCCGATGAACGCCTTCCTGATTCTGCAGGGTATCGAGACGCTGAATCTGCGCATGGAGCGTCATTGCGAGAATGCCATCAAGGTGGCCCGTTACCTGAAAGCCCACGACAAAGTGGAGTGGGTCAACTATGCCGGGCTGGAAGGTGACCGTGACGCGGAGCTGGCCAAGCGTTACATGGATGGCGGCTTGCCGTCGGCGATTCTCAGTTTTGGTATCAAGGGCGGCCGCGAAGCCGGCGCGCGCTTCATTGATGCGCTGCAAATGATCAAGCGTCTGGTGAATATCGGTGACGCCAAGAGTCTGGCCTGCCACCCCGCCACCACCACGCACCGGCAGCTTAATGACGACGAACTGAAGACCGCCGGCGTGAGCGCCGATCTGGTGCGTCTGTCCATTGGTATCGAGCACGTGGACGATATTCTCGCCGATATCGAGCAGGCCCTGGACGCCGTTTAGTCACCGCGTTCCGCGCGGAACCGGGCCGGCGTGCTGCCGGTCCAGCGTTTGAACGCCTTGACGAAGGCGCTTTCGTCGGAGAATCCCAATTCCTCGGCGATCCGGCCGGCGCGCTCGCCGTCGGCCAGCGCCTGCTCCGCCCGTTCCCGCAGCAGGGTGTCGCGCAACAGCTTGAAGCCGGTGCCTTCATCGGCCAGCTTGCGGATCAGATGGCGCCCGCTCATACCCAGTTGCCCGGCGATACGTTCCTTGCCCCAGTGCGGATGATCGCGGATCAGAGCGCTGACCCGGGCACCCAGGGACGGATTTTCCAGGCGCGCCAGCACGTCATCGGCGAGGCCGCGCAGATGTCGGCACAGGGCCGGGTTGGCGTGAATCAGCGGCAGTCCCAGCTGCTCGGCGTCGAATACCAGAGCGTTGTGATCGGCGTTGAAGTGCACCGGCACCTCCAGCCTGTCATGGTAGCGTGCGGGGTCGCTCTGGGGAGCGTGGCACACCGTCAGACAGGCCGGCCGGAAGGCATCGCCGGTGCTCCAGCGGGTCAGATTCAGCGTGCTCGCCATCACCGCCTCCACCCGGGTGGCCTGGCGAGTATGGTAAAGCGGCTGGTAGCGCAGCTCGCAGCGGTGGGCCGTGACCGCCTGAAAATGAAAGGTGCCGCCCTCTCCGACAATGGGGTGGTAGTCGAGCAGTGACGCCACCGCCTCGCCCAGGGTTTCGCAACTCATCAGGATCATGCCGGCGGTATCCAGGTGCCCCACCTGCAGGGCCAGCCCCAGGTCCACGCCCACCAGTGGATCGGCGGCGGCCCGACAGAACGCTTCCCAGAGGCGGTCCTGGCTGTCCAGATCCACCCGCTCCCGGGCTTCCATCTCCGCCACCAGATCATCGGGCAGACGCAGCCCCAGGCGTTGTGCCGCCTGCAGGATGGCTTGGGAGAAGTGCACCGTCACCGTGGGACTGTGGTTCATGAGCGAAGTCCTGAATTAACCGGGGCCGGGTCGCGAATCAGCCATGCCCGGCCGCCTCGGTAGGATTAGCCTGAAAACAATAACAAAAAGGACAG
Organism: Alloalcanivorax xenomutans; assembly: GCF_900217905.1. Classification (GTDB taxonomy): domain Bacteria; phylum Pseudomonadota; class Gammaproteobacteria; order Pseudomonadales; family Alcanivoracaceae; genus Alloalcanivorax; species Alloalcanivorax xenomutans. Next base: position 234,360 of record NZ_OBMO01000002.1, on the reverse strand, counting down.
GTATTCATGTACGCAGTGATCGGTGCCGGACCGATGGGCCTGGCCTCGGCCAGAAACCTCAGTAAACAGGGTTTGCCCTTCGTCGGCTATGAATTGAACAACGACGTGGGCGGTTTGTGGGACATCGACAACCCGCACAGCACCATGTACGAGACCGCCCATCTGATTTCCTCCAAGCGGATGACGGAGTTCCGCGAATTCCCCATGGATGAGCGGGTGGCCACCTATCCTCACCACGCCGAACTGAAGCAGTATTTCCAGGATTACGCCCGCCACTTCGACTTGTACCGGCACTACCGGTTCGGTACCCGGGTGGTCTCGGTGACGCCGGAGGGTGAGGGTTGGCGGGTGACGGCGGAAAAAGACGGCAACCAAGACAGCCGCTACTTCGATGGTGTGCTGATCGCCAGTGGCACCTTGCACACCCCTAACCGGCCGACGCTGCCCGGGCAATTCGAAGGTGAACTGCTGCACGCATGCGATTACCGCGATCCTGTGCTGTTCAAGGACAAACGCGTGTTGATCGTCGGCTGTGGCAATTCCGCCTGCGACATGGCGGTGGATGCGGTACACCAAGCGAAACGCGTGGATCTGTCGGTGCGCCGGGGCTATTACTTCCTGCCCAAATTCATTGGCGGTCGGCCGTCCGACGCCATCGGCGGCAAGCTCAAATTGCCGCGCCGCCTCAAACAGCGGTTGGATGCCTGGCTGATTCGCATGATCATCGGCCGGCCCAGCGACTACGGCCTGCCGGACCCGGATTATCGCCTGTACGAAGCCCATCCGGTGGTCAACTCCCTGGTGCTTCATCACCTGGGCCATGGCGATATCACGCCGCGTTCCGACATCGCCGGCATGCACGGCCGCACCGTCACGTTCACGGACGGGGCCCAGGCCGAATACGACCTGATTCTTCTGGCCACCGGCTACAAGCTGGATTATCCGTTCATCGACAGCGCGCTCCTCAACTGGCGTGGCGCCGCGCCGAGCCTTTATCTGAACCTGTTCCATCCACACTACGACAACCTGTTCATGATGGGCATGATCGAGGCCGCCGGCCTGGGTTGGGAGGGGCGCAACGAGCAGGCGGAGCTGGTGGCGCTGTATTTGAAGCGTCGCGCCGAGGGGCATCCGGCGGCGCGGGAGCTGGCCCGCTTGAAGCGCGAGCGCGCCGGGCAGAGCCTGGATGGCGGTTATCACTATCTGAAGCTGTCGCGCATGGCCTATTACGTGCACAAGGACAGTTATCGGGCCGAGCTGGCCAAACGGCGCCAGGCGCTGCAATAACCGGGAGACCGTTTCATGGGCCCTGATTCCCCGATTGATTTCAGCACCGGCAATCTGATCGTGCTCAACGTGATTCTCGCGTTGATGATGTTCGGTGTGTCTCTTTCCCTGCGCGTGGAGGATTTTCGCCGTGTGCTGCGCATGCCCCAGGCGCCAGCGGCGGGGCTGCTGGCGCAGTTCCTTTTGTTGCCGGCCTTGACCTGCGTGGTGACCTGGGTGCTGGATGTGGAACCGGGGCTGGCGTTGGGCATGATTCTGGTGGCGTCCTGTCCGGGGGGCACCTTTTCCAACATCATGACCTGGCTGGCGCGGGCCAATGTGGCGGTGTCGGTGAGCATGACCGCGGTGTCCAGCCTGGCGGCCACGATACTCACACCGCTCAATTTCGCCTTTTATGGCTGGCTCAATCCCCACACCCGTGATCTGGTCACCGAGATCGCCTTGAACCCCTGGAACATCCTGATGCTGGTGGTTCTGGTCCTGGCGGTACCGCTGCTGCTGGGTATGCTGACCGGCCGCCATTTTCCACGTTTCGCGGTCAGGGCGCAGAAACCCATGCGTGTGTTCACCTTGCTGGTGTTACTGGCCTTTGTCGGTCTGGCTTTCGCCAAGAACCTGGATGTGTTCCTGCAAAACGCCCACCGCATTGTCGCTCTGGTGATTGGGCAGAATACCCTGGCACTGGCGTTGGGGGCCTGCGCCGGCATGATGATGCGGCTCGATCGGGCCGACCGGCGGGCGGTGACCCTGGAAGTGGGTATTCAGAACTCCGGGCTGGGGCTGGCGATCCTGTTCACGTTCTTCCCGCAGGCGGCGGGCATGATTCTGATCGCCGGTTTCTGGGGAGTATGGCACCTGGTCAGCGGCTTGATTCTGGCGTTGATCTGGTCGCGTGGTACCGAACCCGCGCGATCCGGGTGGGAGGCATCATGAGCCGGGTGCTGATCACTGGAGCCGGCGGTTACATCGGCCGCCTGCTTGGCGAGCGGCTGGCCGCCGGGCACACCGTGCTGGGGCTGGATGTGCGGGTACCGGCGGATTTGCCATTCGAGTGCCGGCAGGGCGACATCCGTGATCCGGCTCTGGCGGAGCTGATGCGGGAGTGGCGCATCGATACCGTGGTGCACCTGGCGGCGGTACTGGAGGATTCCGGCAATCGAGCGCGTGACCACGACATCGATGTTAACGGCACCCGCAATGTGCTCGATGCCTGTCTGATCGCCGGCGTCACCCAACTTATCGTCACCAGTTCCGGCGCCGCCTACGGCTACCATCCGGACAATCCGGCCTGGCTGGATGAGCAGGACCCGCTGCGTGGCAATCCGGAGTTCGCTTACTCCGATCACAAACGTTTGGTGGAAGAAATGCTGGCGGGTTATCGCCATCGCCATCCGGACTTACGGCAACTGATTCTGCGGCCGGGTACGGTGCTGGGGGAAAGCACCCGCAATCAGATCACCGCCCTGTTCGAGCGCAAGCGGATTCTCGCCATCGCCGGTTCCGATTCGCCGTTCGTGTTCGTCTGGGATCAGGACGTGGTGGGCGCCATTGCCCGCGGCGTGGAAACCGGCGCCGAAGGGATCTACAACCTGGCCGGCGACGGTGCTCTCACGGTGCGGCAAGTGGCTTCGATACTGGACAAGCCGCTGTTGGTCCTGCCCGCGGGTGTGTTGCGCGCGGTACTGTGGTTGGGGCACCGGCTGGGGCTTACCGTCCATGCGCCGGAGAAAATCAATTTTCTGCGTTACCGGCCGGTGCTTGGCAATCGCCGTTTGAAGGAGGAGTTCGGTTATTACCCGCAAAAAACCTCCGAGCAGACGTTCCGCTTTTTCGCTGAACGGGCCCGTGCCCGGGGGCAGCTATGACCGATAACACCGCGACTACCACGTTGATTACCGGCGCCGCCTCCGGCCTGGGCTGGGCTCTGGCCCAAGCGGCTTTCCAGCGTGGCCACCGGCTTATTCTGGTGGACCGCGACGCCATGGCGCTCGCCAACAAAAGTGAGCAACTGGCCGCCATGGATCCGTCGCGGGTGACGCATTTCGCCCTGGACCTCACCGACGGCCCGGAGCGCGATTGTTTGATTGAGCGGATCGCGGCCCGGGGGCGCCTGGATGTGCTGATCAACAACGCCGGTATTACCCATCGTTCGTTGGCGGCGCGCACCGAACTGAGGGTCTTTCGCCAGGTCATGGCGGTGGACTGGGAGGCGCCGGTAGCCCTGACTCTGGGGTGCCTGCCGTTGCTGCGAGACAGTGGTGGCTGCGTGATCAATATTGGCTCCATGGCCGGCTGGATGCCGGTGCTGGGGCGGGCCGGTTATTGCAGCGCCAAGGCCGCGCTGGCGCAGTTCTTCGAGGTATTGCGTGGCGAAGTGGCGGATCAGGGCGTCGGTGTGCTGATGGTGTACCCCAGCTTCCTGGCCACGCCGATCGAAAGCAATGCCCTGGGTTTCGACGGCAAACCCGCCGCTCATGCCCGCTCCTCGGTGGGCAGGGTGCGTAGCGCCGGGTGGATGGCGGAGCGCGTTATGGATGCCTTTGAGCGGGGTGAAAAACGCCTGTTCCCAGATCGTTTCACACTGTTGGCCAGCCTGCTGTGGCGGCTGGCGCCGGACCTTTATCATCGGCTGATGCGCCGTCGCTTCGCCGTGGAACTGGAGACCTGACTGCCTGAAGCGATGTTCCGCTGGATAAGAAGTCCTGTTTGTTCCGCATGTCGCCACTGGCCGGAGCGGCCCTGGTGATCTAGCATCGACGGCAGCAGTCAGGAGATCAGCAGTATGTCCAGTGTGGAAATTCGTCCGGTGAGCGGGATCGCCGTGGAACCCTGGTTGGATGAGTTGGCCGGATTACGCATCCGGGTGTTTCGCGATTACCCCTATCTCTACGATGGGGATCCGGACTATGAGCGCCGTTATCTGGATCGCTATGCGAGGTCCGACCGCAGCCTGTTCGTGTTGGCGCTGGAATACAACCGGGTAGTGGGTGTGGCGTCGGCGTTGCCGCTGGAAGACGCGGACGAGGAATTTCTGGTGCCGTTCCAGCAACGGGGGCCCTCGCCGGAGCAGGTCTATTATTTCGGTGAGTCGGTGCTGTTGCCTGAATATCGAGGCCAGGGGATCGGCCATCGCTTTTTCGATTTGCGTGAGTTGTACGCCAGTGATTTCGGCTTCTCCACCACTGCCTTCTGTAGCGTGGTTCGGGCCACGGATGACCCTCGCCAGCCGCGAGGATACACCGGCCTGGAATCGTTCTGGCGCGGCCGCGGGTACCGTCCGGCGGCGGGATTGACCACCGGCTTTTGCTGGCGCGATCTGGGAGAGCAGGAAGAAACACGGAAAACCATGCAGTTCTGGTTGCGTGATGCCCCGGAATAAATGTAAAACTTCCCAGGTGTAGGACGTCCTTCTCGCGCCCGTGGCCCGTGGCTGTCTATAGTCCTGGTGGCAACGGAGGAGCCGCTATGGATTGGTCTAACCGGGGAGCCGGAACTCTCAAACGTCTGGCAATCATTATTTCCCTCGCCCTGATCGCCTTGTTCATCGCCATGGTGGTGGCCGGGTGATTTCTCTCCTGTCAATGCTCTCGCCGGGCAGGTTCCGGCGGGCCAACGTCACACCAATCTAAATTTCTGATGCAAATGCGTCATTGATTGGATTCCTGTCGGCCCATTTTCTGGGCCAAGATATCCGGCAGTTAAGCGGGATGTGTCTGTCCGCGTTTCGGCTCGGCTATTGGAAATCAGTGAAGAGGCCCGGGGATCGAGAATGAAATGGCGCAACGATGATCAGCGTTACGGTGCCGTCACCGTGGGGTTGCATTGGCTGGTGGCCTTGGTGGTGTTCGCCTTGTTCGGCCTTGGGCTGTACATGGTGGAACTGGATTATTACCACCCGTGGTATCGCAGCGCGCCGCACTGGCATCGCAGTATTGGACTGCTGCTGTTGGCGGTGGTGCTGGTGCGGCTGATCTGGCGGGTGCTGTCGCCGCCGCCAGCGGCGCCCGAACAACACCGCGCCTGGGAGAAAGCCGGTGCCAGACTGGCTCATTGGGCACTGTATTTGCTGTTGTTGGTGGCGATGGTCAGCGGTTATCTGATCAGTACCGCCGATGGCGCGCCGATCCAGGTGTTCAACTGGTTCTCGATGCCGTCATTGACCGGTCGCCGCAGTGGTCTCGAGGATCTTGCCGGAGCCGTGCATTACTGGGCGACCTGGGCGGTGATCGTACTGGCCGCGCTGCATGCGCTGGCGGCGCTCAAGCACCACTTCATCGATCGCGACGATACCTTGCGCCGTATTTTCGGGCTGGCTCCCCGCCGGCCATCATCCCATCGTTAATCCAAGGAGAACGACCCATGTTCAAGCTGTTCACCGCTCCCGTGCTGGCTTTGATGTCGGCGTTGATGCTGAGCTCCGCGGCTTTGGCCGCCGATAAGCCCGCTGGGACCTACCACTTCGATACCGAAGGGCAGCACCAGTTCATCATGTTCAAGATTTCCCATCTGGGTTACAGCTGGTTGTATGGCCGCTTCAACGATTTCGATGGCGCTTTCACCGTGGATGCCGACAATCCGGAAAACAGCACCGTGGAAGCCACTATTCAAACGGCCAGTCTGGACAGTAACCACGCTGAGCGTGACAAGCATCTGCGCAGTGCTGATTTCCTCGACGTGAGCAAGTATCCGACCGCCACCTTCAAGAGCACCGGGATCGAAAAAACCGGCGATGACAGCGCCCGGATCACCGGTGATTTCACGCTGCACGGTGTCACCAAGCCGGTCACTCTGGATGCCAAATTGATCGGCTACGGCGATGATCCCTGGGGCGGCTACCGTATGGGGCTGGAGGCGTCCACCACCTTGAAACTGGCGGACTTCGGCATCACCACAAACCTGGGACCGGCCTCGGAAACGGTGGAAATCATCATCTCCGTGGAAGGTGTGCGGCAGTAATCGTCAGAGGCCGGACGCTTAGGCGTCCGGCTTCAATCCAACCGCTGCAAGATCACCGCCGGGTTCTCCGCGTACACCACTCGCCAACCGTCCCGCCGCGCCAGCCAGGCGAAAGTCTCCGGTTTCCAGAAACAAACGTGGGTTGGATCACGACGGTAGTGCCAGCGTGGAAAGTGAGCGTCGTCGGTGAGCCAGCGGGTCATCAGGCCGAGCCAGCCGCCGGGGCGCACCAATTGGGCAAAGCGGGTCCACTCACGGTGGGGCCAGTGCAAATGCTCGATCACCTCGGTGCAAGTGACGAAGTCATATTGCCGTGTCAGCACGTCCGCCTCAGGATGATATAGCGGGTCATACAGAGCCATGGCAAAACCGCGTTCGCGCATCAAGTGTGCCAACGCCGGCCCGGGGCCGCAGCCGTAATCCAGCCCGTTGGCGCCAGCCGGCAGCTGTTCGGTCAGCGGTGCCGCCACCTGATCTAGAAAGCGGCGATAGCCGGCGTCTCCAGGGTCGTTCTGGTGCAGATCGTACTGGGCTTTCTCCTGATCCCGATCGGGCAACTGGCCCTGATCCAGAAAAGTCAGTTGGCAACGGGAGCAGCGCCAATAATCGCGGCCTTCCACATTGGCGAAGAGCCGGGTATCGCTGGCCCGGCACAGGCGGCAGGTTACCTTCACAGTGCCAGCCAGTCGCCCAGGGCACGGTAGGTGCGGGCATCGGAGAGCATGGCCATGTGGCCCATGCCGTGGAACAGAGCCCGGGTCAGTTGTGGCGCGTCCGGGTAGAGGCGGCGGGCGAGAGCGCTGTCGACCCCCACCAGCCAGTCGCCCAGCGGCTCCGGAGTACGGTGTTCACTCAGGGTGCCGGCCAGAAACAGATGCTGGATGTGGTCGTCCAGCGGCACTTTGCTGCGTGGGCGGGGCGCGTCTTCCGGCAAACCTTGCCACTGTTCCTCGACCACATAGCCGAAGCGCAAATCGCGGATACCGTCGGAGCGCAAATTGCCCAGCCGCATCAGCGGGCGGGAATAGGGGGTGACCGCCAGTAGCCGGTTGGCCTGGTTACCCACCTGCTCCAGCAGAGCCCCCTGATGGGGCGAACCGAGGCAAGCCAGGTGCGATACCCGTTCGACCCAGCGGTGGCCATGCTGGCGGGCATGGTGCACGGCGCTGCGGGCGAGCAGGCCGCCCATGCTGTGTCCGATCAGGATCAGCCGTGGCGGCAGGGGCGTGTGTTCAAGCAGCCGGGACAGGCGGGCACCGTTGTCGGAAATATGGCGGCCGGTGTTGTAGCGCAGATAGGCGATATCCGCATTGAAGACACTTTCGAGGCGCCGGTTGAAGCGTTGCTGCGCGGTGTGTTGCCAGCAGCTTTCATTCATGCACAGGCCGTGCAGATACAAGACCAGTGCGTCGCGCTCCGGCTGCGGCCGTGGCGGATGCAGCGTCATGGGCAGGGCGTAATGGCTGCGCTGGGCGCTGAGCAACTGGCCGAAGATGCCATTGAGGACACTTTGCAGATCGAGATAACTGACCCGGCGATAGGGATCCGCGGCCAGGGCGCCAAGGGCGGCGACTTCTCCGGCGTGGCGCAGGCCCAGGCGCACCGCCCCGTAGATCCGCGGCGCCGGCACATAGTCGGCACCGCGCCAGCCCAGCGGATTGGCGATGGCGCCGTGCATGTCTTGTACCACCTGGGTGATTTCACTCCCCATGGCGGTGATCAACTGGGTCAGGCCGCCCAGCTGCCGTCCAATGCGCTTCATTCCTGGTCCTCCGCCAGGAAGCATAGCAAGGGCGCCGCGGGGCTCCCAGCGCACATGTGTGACCGCGCGGTCACGATGGCCATCCCTATTGCTATACAATGCGCGGCCTCCCTGTCCAACGGAGCCTTCGATGACCCCTGAACAGCAGTTCAGCCGCTGGGTGCGCCGTGCCCTGGTGGTGTTCGCCCTGGTATTCACTTATGTGGTCTGGATGGACCTGCATGCGCCTTTGACCACTTTGTCGAGAGTGCAGCGTTATGTGGTGCAGGTGGCGCCGCAGGTGGCCGGAGAGGTGACCGGTGTGGCGGTGACCAACGGCGATCACGTGAATCAGGGGGACCTGCTGTTCACCGTGGCGGAGCAGGATTACCGGCTGATCATGGATGGCGCGGAACTACGGGTGGCGGAGGCCGGGCAGGATAACGCCGTATTATTGGCGGACCTGGCCGGCGCCCGTGCCCGTGAGACCAGCGCCCGGGCGACGCTGGAGGAGGCGCGACGGCAGCGCCAGCGGCTGAAGAACCTGTTCGAGGGCGGGGCGGTGTCGCGCCAGGAATGGGAACAGGGTGAGCTGGCGGTGGATAACGCCGAGTCCGAACTGGAGTCGGCCCGGGCCGCCATCCGCAGCCTGGAAACCCGTCTGGGCGAGGACAAGGAACACAATCTGGCCCTGGCCCAGGCCATGAACGAGCTGGAAAAGGCGCGCCTGGATTGGTCGCGAACCCGCATCACCGCGCCGGTGGCCGGGGTGGTGGACAATCTGCAGCTGGAGTCGGGGACCTACGCCAATGCCCGTGAGCCTCTGGTCAGCCTGATCGCCGATGCGCCGGTCTGGGTAGCGGCGGATTTCCGCGAAAAGAGCCTGCGGGACGTGCACCCCGGTGATCGTGCCGAAATCGTTTTCGATGCCTGGCCCGGACGGGTATTCGAGGCCCGGGTGCAATCCATGGGCAAAGGGGTTCGCGATGGCCAGGGCGTGCCGGACGGCCAACTGGCTCAAGTGGAAAATACCGACCGCTGGGTGCGTGACGCGCAAAGGGTACGGGTGCGGCTGGTACTGGAAGACAGTGAGGAAAATCTGCCGTTGCGGGTCGGCGCGCGTACCACCGTGCAGCTTTATCCACGGGATGGACTGGCGTGGCTCAGTCACGGCTTCGGCTGGCTGCAGATCCGCATGCTCTCCCTGCTGCACTACCTGTACTGAGCGGGGCTGGTATGGCGGCACATGACGCTCTCAGCCTGACCCAGGATCAATTCCGGCAATGCCTGCGTATCAGCCTGGGTTCCCTGATCGGGTTCGGCTTCGCCCACCTGACTCAGTGGAGTACCGGCCTGTTTTTCTGCGTTTACCCGGTGCTGCTGCTGGGCATGGTGCCGCGATTCAGTACCCATGCCAGCCTGCAGTTCGTGGCGGCGTCGCTGGTCAACGTGGTGGAGGTCTATGTGCTGGCCGGCATGTTCGGTGACCAGCCGCTATTGATGACCCCTCTGGCCTGGTCGCTGTTCGCCATTCGTTTCTATTGCATGGCCAGCGGGCGCTTTTTCCTGTTTGGCGCCAATGGCCTGGTCTCCTCCAGCGTGCTGTTCCATTTCGCCAGCTATCCGGACATGGACTTCGGCGGCATGGCCAAGGCCAATGTGGCGGCCTCACTGTTGACGGTGGCGGTGGCCTGGCTACTGTGCGGTCTGTTTCCGCCGAAGCTGGCCGCCGCGCCGCCCTCGCCACCGCAAAAGAGCCCGGAGCAGTTGCGGCACCAGGTGTTGCTGGGGTCGACGGTCGCCACCGTCAGTTTCCTGGTCTTCCAGATTTTTGACTTGCGCGATTCGCTGTCCGCTCAGGTCACCACCTTGTTGATGTTGTTCCCGATGACCTATGCCGGGGCGCTGCAGTACGGTCGTGCACGGGCGGTGGGCGTGCTGCTGGGTTGCAATGCCGCGTTGCTGATTCAACTGCTGTTATACGATTGGTATTCAAACTGGCTGCTGGTCGGCCCGCTTTACTGGGTGGCGCTGATGTTTTTTGCCCGGCGGCATGTCAGGGAAGGCGTCAGCGGCGTGGGGTTTGCCGGGGCGACCACCATCGCGGTGATTTTTGGGCAGTATTTATTACCGCAGCAGGACGCGATTTATCAGACGCTATACCGATTCAGTTCCATTACCGTGGCGGTGGTGGTGGCGCTGACGGTGATATATATAGTCCATAAAATGCTCAATTTGTTGCCTGCCACCCGTTATACCGTTTCGTAAAATCATCATGGATATTCGTAAAATCCCAGGAAAACGCCGGACATGTAGCTGACATAAAACGGGGAAAAGCCTAGATTTGCTGCAACGTTCATGGATACGTGCAAGGAGCAATTATGCGTACGTTCAGTAAAGGTTTTGTCGTTGTGTTGTTTGGTGCCCTGCTGGGGCTGGCTGCCTGTGATCAACAGGAAGGCCCGATGGAGAAAGCGGGTGAAAAAGTGGATCAGGCCGTGGACGATATGACCAACGAAGGGCCTATGGAAAAAGCAGGCGAGAGCGCTGACGAAACCTGGCAGGATACCAAGGAAGCCAGTAAGGAAGCCCTGGATAAGACCAAGCAGGCTGGTGAGGATGCCTGGGAAAAAACCAAGGAAACCGGTGAAAACGTTAAAGACGCGGTTACCGGCGAAAACCAAAACTGATCTTTTCGTTGCAGTCTGAAAACACGCCGCTCCCCCGGTGGCGTGTTGATTTTCCGGCGGCGCCCGCGCCGTCGGCGATCTTCTTTTCCCGCCGCCGCGGGTGTCATGCCCAACCGATACAATCGGCTACATCCATTCACGCAAACGGCACTGTTTCCCTCTTTGGTGACTCCGGTCGAACTGACTAGAGTTACAACCCGGTTGCCGTGATTGTGAGTGACCGGGAAACCGCGCTCCGTTTTCCCCAGTGTGAGGTGGACCCATGGGATGCCAGGAACAGATCGATGCCGGGGATTACCCCGTCGACCTCGCCCTGTGCGCGATTCAGGGGCGTGTGCAAGCCTTGCAGGAGTATCTGGCGGTGTCCCGTTCCATGGTGCGCAACCGGCATGCCCGCGCCAGGGAACTGCGGCGTGACATTCGGCGGTTGCGGGCCTGGGCACTGTACCTGAGTGAATCCCGCCGGCGGCCCTGGTGGTGGCGCTGGCTGAGCCATGGGGCCCGCCGTACCACCCTTGAACGGGGCGCGACGAATAGCGGTCGCAGCGGGCTGGGGTCAAGAGGGGTGCAACGTCTCAGTGCCTTCAGTGTGGTGGAGCGGGCGTATGCCGCCCTGCAGGAGGAATACCAGGGACGGCTGCTGACGCTGCGCCTGGCACAGTCCCGCCATCCGTTGACGAACCGTATTGCCGTCATTGACGAAATGGAGCAACGCGTTCAACTGTTGACCTCCATGAGGGCTTTGCTGGCCCGGCACCCCGCGGGCGTTACCCTGGTTTGCTCGGTGATCAGTCCAGCGCTGCGCGTCCGCCACTGGCTGGGATTTCGTGAAGAGTCCGTGTTCACGGTGCGCCAATGATCGAAACGGGTCCGGTATTTACTCTGGCCGACATCAAGCAAAGCGGCAGCAGCGACGAAGAGGCGATGGCGCTGGTATTGCGCTGGCTGGAGAGCGGCCGGGTGCGGCAGGTGGCGCCGCCGAGGCCGGTGTTTGTCCGTTGCGCGGTTGGTGAGGTTCTGGCCGACGAGCATCTGGCCACCGCCTTGCGATTGGCCTTTCCCTCCCTGGTGATCATCGGTGGCTCGGCGTTATGGCGGCATCAGGTCAGCCGTGAACGGGATGCCCGGCTCGACTGCGCGGTCTCCGAGGAAACCGACGGTTGTGTGTTTTCATCCGTACGCCTGCACCGGCGGCCCGTTGAGTGGCTTCGGGAAGTGTCTCAAGCCGGCGGCTTGAGCGGGCAATGGTTGCGGGTACCGCTGCTGTCGCCGGAGATGGCGGTGGCGGATGCCGCCGCGTTCACCGATGTGTGGGTGCCCGATCGGGACTCGGTGGATTGGAACCGTCTCGACCCGCAAGCCATCAGCACGGCCCAACGTATCATGCGTTCGCTGTCCGGGTAGCCTGAACCCGTCCCGCTTGCGGCTCGCCCGCCTTGACCCTGTCCGGCCCGTGGGGTTATAAATGCGAATCGTTATCATAATTTGTTGCCTCTTTCCTCATGACGCTACTTCTGGTGGTGGTGACCCTGCTGGGCGCCGCCTTGCTTTATTTCTCTGATCGGCAGCAGCGGCTGCTGGCTTTGCCTTTGCCACCGGCGGCCCGCTTCGGTGGGTTATTGATGATCGTCGGTGGCCTGGCGGGCTGGGCCGCGCACTGGGGCGTCGGTGTGGGCCTGTTTACCGGTTTGTGGGTGTTTGCCCTGGGAGGCATGGTGCTGCCGATGATAGTGGGCCATCTGGTGGACGGTTACCGGGCTCAGGGGCGATCCCGATCATGAGGGCGCTGCTTGGAACCGTGCTGGGGCTGCCGCTGGCTTTGATGCTGTGCGGCCTGCTGGCGGCGATATTGCCGGTGGACTGGCGGCAGTGGCTGGTGCTGTATTTGCTGCTGTCCGTGGTCCTGTGGTCGGCACTGATCACCTTGGCCGCGTTGCCCGCCAGCCACTGGCGCACCGCAGTCTGGCTGGTGGCCGCCAACGGCGTCGCCTGGATAGTGCTGCAAACCACCGGACTCTATGGGGCGGCGGCATGAAAGCGGATACCCTGCGCAAACACATTGATCTGCACGGTTGGCTGGGCATGCTGGCCGGTCTGGCGCTGTTCGTGGCGTTTTTCGCCGGCGCTCTGAACATGTTCCATGAGGAGCTGCATCACTGGCAGGAGCCTTATGTCGCCGAAAGCGACGGCGGTGAGGGCGACCTCCAGGCATTGCTGGACCAGGTGCTGGCGGTCACGCCGGAGGCGGCCAAACTGATGTATCTGGTGCCGGGGGACGACCCGGTGGCCCTGTGGCAGGACGCCGACCAGGAATGGCAATTCGACCATGCCAGCGATTTCAATGCCGCCGGCGAACGAGTCAAAAAGCCGCGCTCGGAGCTGGCCGAGTTCATCAATGAGCTGCATTACAAACTGGCGCTGCCAGTGGTCGGCCTTTATCTGATGGGTATTATCTCGGTGCTGTATGGCGCAGCGCTGATTGGCGGGCTGGTGATCCACTGGCCGAAACTGAAAAAGGAATTCTTTGCTCTGCGCCATCAAGGCAACCTGCGGCGTTACTGGAAAAACCTGCATAATCTGGTCGGCGTCATCAGCTTTCCGTTCCACGCCATCTTTGCCATTACCGGTGCGGCCATGGGCTGTTTCGCGCTGCTGGCGCTGGTGGCCGGCACCCTCGTGTTCGGGCCGCAATTGCAGGGGGCCATCACCGACGCCACCGAGGCCTGGCCAACACCGCAGGCCAGTGGTGAATCGGTGGCGATGGCTGGCGTGGAGGCCTACGTGGCCGCCGCCCGCGCCGAGTTGCCGGATTTGCGGGTGGATTGGATCGAGCTCCAGCAGTACGGGGACCGTAATGCGGTGGTGGATGTGGCCGGGTCCGTGCCCGGGTGGATCGCCCATCACGCCCATGTGGTGCTGGCCGGTGATGACGCCCGCACCCTGACCGTCACCAGCCCCGGCAACCGGCCGTTCAACCATGCCGCTTTGTCACCAGTGTACTCCCTGCATTTCGGCGACTATGGCGGATTGCTGGTGCGTAGCCTGTACTTCGTTCTCGGTCTGTTGGGGTGCCTGTTGTTCTTTTCCGGCAATGTGATGTGGGCCGAACGGCGCACCGACCGCCAGGGGCCGAGCCGGTCCGCCATCATCATGCTGCGGGTGACGCTGGGGGTGACTTTTGGCGTGATGGCGGGGCTCGCGGTGAGTTGCCTCGCCAACAAGGTGGTCAGCCATTCACCATGGGCCGGTGCCGTGGCCTGGTCGGAAAAGGGAGCTTTCCTGGCGGTGCTGCTGCTGACCCTGCTGCTTGCCCTGCGGGCGGCGCCACTGGCCATGTGCCGGTGGGGACTGCGCGGCTGTATCGCGCTGTACCTGCTGGTTCCTTTGGTACAAGGCGGGCTGGAAGGGTTCGCTTCCTGGCGTGAGCCCCACATCCATCTGGTCAACACCGCCTTGTGGGCGGTGGCGGCCAGCCTGGCGGCGGTGGAGTGGCTGCGGGTGCGGCGCTTGCGCCGGGCCGGGCCACATCCGCTGTGGGTGCCCGCCCCACCGGCTCCGGCCAGTGAGGCGGAGCTGGCCAGCTCCTGATACAAACCGGCTCTGGCATCATCGCCGGGTCTGGCGCATCCTGCCTCCTCTGTCGATGGCGAGCGAGGATCGAAAGCGGATGAGTCTGGAACAGGAGTGGGCGGGTTTGACGCCCCGGGATGCCATCGCCTTGCAGCGGAAAACCGCCACCGCCGTGATCACCGAGGACCAGCTTCCCGTGGTGCGTACCGTGGCCGGCGTGGATGTGGGTTTCGAGAACAAGCACACTGCCCGTGCCGCGGTGGTGGTACTGGACGCCGCTACCCTGGAGCCCGTGGACCATGCCCTGGCGCGCCTGCCGGTTTCTTTCCCTTATGTGCCCGGTTTGTTGTCCTTCCGCGAATGCCCCGTGGTCCTGCGGGCGCTGGCGTCGCTGAAGGTCACGCCGGATCTTTTACTGTGTGACGGTCAGGGTATCGCCCACCCGCGTCGTCTGGGGGTGGCCTCCCACCTTGGTGTGCTGACCGGTCTGCCCAGTATCGGCGTGGCGAAAAGCCGGCTGGTCGGTACTCATGACCCGGTGCCGGACCGGCGCGGTGCCTGGGTGCCTCTACGTGATGGCGATGAGGTGATCGGCGCGGTACTGCGAACCCGGCAAGGGGTGAAACCGTTGTTCATCTCGCCGGGCCATCGTCTTTCCCTGGCCACCGCGTTGGAGTGGGTGATGGCCTGTATCACCCGCTACCGTCTGCCGGAAACCACCCGCTGGGCCGATGGACTGGCCTCCAATCGCGGCCAACGCTGGCTGGATCGCCTGAAATAGCCCGGCCTGCTAATCTGCCACTTTGTCCGGCGAAGTGCCGGTATGACCAGGACACGGAATGGAGAGTTGTATGTATTGTCGACCCCGCACTCAATGGCGCTGGATGACGCTGGCGTTGTGTTTGTCATTCGGGGCTGCCGTTCAGGCCGAGGAGGCGCGCTACGATGCGCCCAGGGCCGTGGTGGGGCCCCTGCCGTATCTCGGTGTGCACGGACTGGGCGTGGACGCGGAAGGACGCTTGTATGCCGGCAGTGTGGTGGGGCAATCGCTTAATCGCGTGGACATCAACAGCGGTAGGGTGACGGTGTTTGAAGGGCCGGATGAGGGCATGGCCGATGACGTCGCCTTCGGGCCTGACGGCGAAATGGCCTGGACCTCTTACCTCAGCGGTATTCTGCGCATTCGCGATGCCGATGGCGAAGTGCGTGACGCCGCTCTTGGCCTGCCCGGCATCAACTCCCTGGCCTATAACCAGGAAGGCCGGCTGTTCGCGACCCAGGTGTTCATGGGGGATGCGCTCTATGAAATCGACCGCCAGGGTGAAGCGCCGGTCCGTAAGATCAAGGAAGACATGGGCGGCCTCAATGGTTTCGAATTCGGCGCCGACGGCAAGTTGTACGGGCCATTGTGGTTCAAGGGCAAAGTGGTCCGCGTGGACGTGGACAGCGGCAAGATGGAAACCGTGGCGCGGGATTTTCAGGTGCCGGCGGCGGTGAACTTCGATGCCGAAGGGCGGCTCTACGTGGTGGATACCAAAACCGGCGAGCTGGTGCGGGTGGATGTGGACAGTGGCGCCAAAACCACGGTGGCGACGTTACAGCCGGCCCTGGACAACCTGGCCGTGGATCACAAGCGCAAACGTATCTACGTCTCCAACATGGCGGATAACTCGATTCAGGAAGTGGACCCGGAAAGCGGCCAGATCCGCACCCTGGTGCGTTCGGATCTGGCCGCGCCGGCGGGGCTGTCGGTGGTCGGTGATGACATCTACATTGCCGATGTATTCGCCTTGCGTCGCTATGCGGTGGGCGAAGGTAAGGTGCACGAGTTGGCGCGGGTGTGGGGCTCTGACCTGGAGTACCCGATGAACATCTGGGCGGATCAGGACACCGTGGTCACCGCCAGCTGGGCCGCCAGCGTGGTGCAGGAATTCGATCGGCACAGCGGTGAATTGAAGCGCTCCCTGCATGAGTTCAAGGCGCCGCACGATGTGGTCCGTCTTAACGACGGTAGCCTGCTGGTGGCGGAGCTGGCCAGTGGCAATCTGGTGCGGGTGTCCGGCGAGGAAGGCAAGAAAAGGGATGTGGTGGTTGAGGACCTGGAAGGACCGGCCGGCTTGTCCCTGAACAAAGACGGCTCGGCGCTGTATGTGGCCGATGCCGGCGGCAATCTGTGGGCGTTCGATACCGATGACTGGTCCCGCCGTCTGATCCGCGATGACCTGGTCTTGCCGGAAGGCATCGATCTGACCCGGGATGGCAAGCTGCTGGTGATGGAAGTGGGCAAGCGCCGTCTGTTGGAAGTGGACCCGGTCCGGGGCGACCAGCGCGTGCTGGCGGAGGAACTGCCGGTGGGGTTGCCCCAGCTTCAGGGCCTGCCGCCCACTGGCGTCTTCAATGATGTGGTGGAAGCCGCCAACGGGGATCTCTACTTCAGTGCCGACCGCAAGGGTGGTCTGTATCGTATGAAGCGGCGTTGAGGCGCGGAATGGGAGAAAGGATCGCGGCCCTTGTGAAGAAGGTCGCGATCCTGGTTTCCGTCTGGATCAGTTTTTCTTGCGGGGCAGGGTGAGCCAGTCACTGGGACTGGGAGCGCTGCCCGAAGTGGTCTCGACCACGGCCAGACCTTCGCCAACCCACTGCGTCACCTTCACCTTGCCGGCGACGGCGCCGGGGCGCCAACCGATCACCTGACCGGACGGCGCCTGGATCGCCTGTCCCGGCTGCCGCACTTCCAGTTCAGTGCCCAATGCCAGCCCGTTGCGGCGGCCGGCGGGGATATAGACATGGCCGTCACCACCGTCGAAAGCGCGTACCGACCAGCGGGCGCTGTCGGCGCGGGCCGCCAGCTCATCCAGCAGTGCGTTGGCGCCGCCGTTGCTGTCCGTGCCCAGGGTCACCGTGGAGACGCCTTCACGGGTAGTATCGCGCAGGGAAACCTGTAGTTGATTCTGGCCGGCAGGAACCACTTCCACCAACAGACGAACACCTGGATAGGTGGTCAAACCGTCCAGGCAGCTTTCGCTTTGCAGCGGGGCATTGCCACAACCCTGGGTATTGCTCAGGGCGTCACGCAGGGTGCCGGTGGGGACGATCACGAAACCGTGTTCCGGAGCGCCTTCGGTGAGCGTGCTCCAGAAGGCATCGGCATTGCCGAGCTGACCCTGTACCAGCACGCCGACATTATTGAGGGGTTCGTCGCGACGTTGGAATGCGGTGACGGCACCCTGGTCACTGGCGCCACGCTCCCAGAATGGCGTCTTCCATTCCGGTTTGGGCGTATTGAGTTCGGCCGGAGAGTCGACCATTTCCAGTGCGTTTTCAGTGTCCAGGTTCTGGCTGGCGCAACCGCTGACAAAGGCGGCCGCCAGGAGGCCAAGCAGGGCTCGACGGGGGCTGTTATTCATGGATGTTTCCGTTTCTACCGCATTGAGGGGGCGGGTCGGAGCAGGCCGGCCCGGACGTCTCTTGGAGTTTGCGCAACTGAAGAGGGAGTGTCCAGTGTCAGGCTCTCCGGCCCACATGAAAAAGCGCCGCGTACCAGCGGAAATGGCACGATCCGCGGGTGACGCGACGAGAGGCGGACAACAGGGCGAAGGGACCCTCATGCCGCGCGGTATGGTGCAGTGAATCCAAGTGGATTCCACGGAGGGCGGTCCATCCTGGACTGCCCTCACCACACGGAACTGGGAGCTTAGAAGTTGACGGTCATATTCAGGCTGGCGGCCTTCACATCGTCATCGGCGAAAGCCGCTGACGGCAGAGGACCGACCAGGCCGTTGCTGGACAACATGCCGGCTTCGTTTTCTTCCAGCATACCCACGGACAGCCAGGTTCTCAGAGTCTTGTTGACCTGATAGCTGAACTGCAGGTCGTAGAACATGCTGTCGTCATCGGCGTTGATGGTCGGGTTGTCAACGGACAGTTGACCCACGGCGCCGGTAACGGCGAACTTGTCGGTGAGGTTCCAGGTCAGCTTACCGGCGATCACTTCCTCATCGTAGCCTTTGACCCCAAGCGTGCCACCCATGCGATACATGCTGGTGGGGCTTTGGGTGGAATCGGGATTGTTGTTGATCAGGCTGGAGTAGGTGTCGAAGCCGGGGGAGATCAAACCGCCGTCCTTGGACATGATGTACTGAAGGCCCCAGCCCACCACGCCGGCATCGCCTTCAAGGCGCAGATACGCCGAGGGGGCGTCATCGGTGAAGTACTGGTCGTCGGCGGCGCCTTCCACGTTGCCGTTGGTGAAATAGTTGAAGCCCACGGTAGCTTTGGCGACATCGCCGAGGCCGCCGCTGACATAGCCCGAGAAGAGGGTAACGTTGGACAGGACATAGGGCGTGGCCGCGCCGGGATAGGCGATGCTGCCCTCGTAGTTGTTCATCCACTGCACGTAGACCAGCCCGGCATTCACGTTATCCGTGATTTTGCTGGTGATACCCAGGGTGGTCATGTCGCCGTTGTCCTGGTTGGCGAACGGCGCGGCGTCCTGGCGGCGATCGTAGAGTGCCACCAGCGTGGTTTTCTTGCTCAGCGGTTGAATCATCAATACCCGGTCTCGGCGGTCATCACACACCAGGAAGCAGTTGTTGTAACTGGTGGCCTGACGGCCCACGCGGAAGATGGTGTGACCCACCGGAATCTGCACATAGCCGAGATCCAGGCGCACATTGTCGCCGCGACTGCCGGTGTTGAAAGCCTGGTCATTGGCGGGTGAGGCGGCACCGTGGTTGTCACCCACCCAGCGGTCACCGGCCAGTTCCACGCTGGTGTAGACGGAGATACCGGTGTCCTCATCCAGGAAGTTGGCTTTGACCCGGATCAGATGGCCGAAGCCGGTATCCGTGTCGGAGGTGCCGGGATTGGTGGAGTCGAACGCGTCGGAAGTGACGCCGAACGCGGTGGCGCGATACTCCAT
Source organism: Alloalcanivorax xenomutans (assembly GCF_900217905.1). Lineage (GTDB taxonomy): Bacteria > Pseudomonadota > Gammaproteobacteria > Pseudomonadales > Alcanivoracaceae > Alloalcanivorax > Alloalcanivorax xenomutans. The sequence continues at coordinate 215,195 of NZ_OBMO01000002.1, read as the reverse complement.
GCCGAAATCGGTTTTCAGTGCCATGGCGGAGGACGACATCAGAGTGCCGAGGCCGATGGCGGAGCCGATCGCGGCGGCTTTAATACTGTTGCGGAGTTGATTTGAAGGGGTGCTGGTGGTCAGCGGTGTGTTTTGTTTATCGGTCCACTTAAATGCCATTGTTGTTGCCCTTTATTGTTCGAAGTTTATTGGTATATGGGAACTTCGGACGGCGCCGATGCGCCATGGCGACCACACCCGGTGTTGATTTGTACCCGTGTGCCAATCCCCGATGTCCCTCGCGTGCCCTTCCGAAGGCAGTTTCTCCCGAGTGAGCCAGCCTTATTCAGGAAGGCCCTTAATTGCCGGAGTGTATTTCTGCATAAGCGTATTAATACGCCCCGGTCAGCTTATCTTTCCCTTCATGGAGAAACGGTAACAATCGTCGTTTCCGACGAGATGTGAAATTTATACTGGTGAGAATGTTTCTAATCTTAAATCGATTTAAAAGGACTGAGTTACGGGTTAATAAAATCATTATTTAAAGTGTGGGACGATTGTTCTATTAATATAAAAATAAAAAGGGAAATGCATGAATATATAAACCGGGTTGAATTAAATAATAATGGCATGGAGAGGGATGTTTTGGGCGTGATCGGGGCTGGGGGATTCATCTTTTCCGGTGAGGCTTGATCGTGTGCTGACACACGGGCATCCCCCATGGAAAGCGGCTGAGAGATGTCGGGATTTGGCGTGGAGGGCATTGTTGACTCTCGGGCGACGGCGGCGAGCGGAAGCCGAGAGAGCCTCTGAGGTTATCTGCGGTGGGGGACAATATCAGGGTGGGTAGGGAGAGGACAAAAGGAAAGGGGCGGCTTGGGCCGCCCCTTTCCGGAGGGTTACTGATTCAGCAAACAATCAGAAGTTCACGGTCATGTTCAGGCTGGCTGCCTTCACGTCGTCGTCGGCGAAGGTGTTCATTCCCGCCAGAGAGCCGATCAAGCCGTTGCCGGACAAGGTTCCTGCCTTATTTTCCTCCAGCATGCCCACGGACAACCAGGTGCGCAGTGCTTTGTTGACCTGGTAGGCGAACTGCAGGTCGTAGACCATGCTGTCGTCATCGGTATCGGTCAGCGCGTTGTCCACGGACAGTTGACCCACGGCGCCGGTAACGGCGAACTTGTCGGTAACGTTCCAGGTCAGTTTGCCGATCACCAGATCCTCGTCGTAATCCTTCACACCCAGCGTGCCGCCCATGCGGTACATGCTGGTGGCACTTTGGGTGGCGTCCGGATTGCTGTTGATCAGGCTGGAATAGGTGTCGAAGCCCGGTGCGATCAAGCCGCCGTCACGAGCGGTCACGTACTGTACGCCCCAGTTCATTGGGCCAGCGTCACCTTCCAGGCGGAAGTAACCGGACGGAGACTGATCGGTGAAGTACTGCTCGTCCACCGCGCCTTCCACCTTGCCGTCGGCAAAGTAGTTGAAACCCAGGGTGGCGGTAGCCAAGTCGCCGAGGCCGCCGGACACATAACCGGATACCAGGTTGACGCCGTTCAGTACGTAGGGGGTTGGAGTGTACGCCACGGTGCCGTCGTAGTTGTCCATCCACTTGACATACAGCAGGCCGGCATTCCAGTTGTCGCTCAGTTTGCCGGTAACACCCAACAAAGCCATGTCACCATTGTCCTGGTTGGCGAACGTGGTGGTGTCGGCACGGCGGTCGTAGCCCAGCACCATGGTGGTGGTCTTATTCAGGGGCTGAATCATCAGCACCCGGTCACGGCGGTCGTCACACGTCAGGAAGCAGTTGTTGTAACTGGTGGCCTGCCGGCCCACGCGGAAGATGGTGTGGCCGACCGGAATCTGCACATAACCCAGATCCAGGCGCACATTATCGCCGCGGCTGGTGGTATTGAAGCCCTGGTCGTTGGTAGTGCCGTATTTGCGGTCGTCACCGGTCCAGCGGTCGCCCGCCAGTTCCACGCTGGTGTAGACGGAGATTCCGGTGTCTTCGTCGAGGAAGTTGGCTTTGACCCGAATCAGGTGGCCAATGCCGTTGTCCGTCTCGGAGGTGCCGGGGCCGCCATCGAAGGCGTCAGATTGCACCGCGAAGGCGGTAGCACGATATTCCATGCCGAAATCGGTTTTCAATGCCATGGCCGGAGCCGACATCAAGGTGCCGAGGCCGATGGCCGAGCCGATAGCGGCGGCTTTAATGCTGGTGCGGAGTTGGGAACGGGCAGGGCTGGCCTGACCCCCTTCGTGATTGCTGGTCCACTTAAGTGCCATTGTTATTCGTCCTGTGTTCTTCGAAGTTTATTGATAGAGGGGCCGCTGTTTTGAATTATGCCCCTGTGCCTCCCTTCGCCCTTCCGAAGGCAGTTTCTCCCGAGAGAGGACCTCCATCCCGGAGGCACCCTAGAAGACGTGCAAGTATACCCGTTTCGCAGGCCTTTAATGGGGAACGGGCGTACTCCCTGTCGACGATATGGTTGTCTCTGTGACCGAACGGTAACAATCGTCGGTTTCGACGAAATGCCTGGAGCGCCCGAAGCCCCTTGCCTTCGCGCTTTTCCCCCGCGCGTGAAGAAGGGCGATATGCCGATGGTAAGCGGCTTTCGGGGGATTGGCGAACCCCTCCTTAAGTCGCATGGCCATGTGAATAATTCTTCCAAAACAATGAGTTGCATGCGATCCGCCATGACATGAAGTGTTTTGCGCCGTTTGCCGGCTGCGCCGGCCTTCGTCGCGAGCGGGTGTTCACTGGCTGGAAACGATCACGGAAAAAGAGAAATGAGAAGAGGTTCTGGCGACGAAAACAATTTCCAAATATGTCATTCGATCAGGAAATTGATCGTAAATTGAGCGATTATGGCAGTCCTTAACATATTTAATGGAAGAAAAAATCGTCCATACCGATAAGAACTATTTCAAAATAAAACAAGAGGACGTGTAAGTAAGCGCGCACACTTTAAGAAGACCTCCGAAAAGAGGATAGATTCCCCGCCCGAGGGGCAAATCGTCGCTTCGGACGACGAGTCTTCCGGGGTCACCCCCTAACAATGGAAAGAGAAGAACAACATGGACCCGGCAGTTCCGGAGAGATCTATATGGGAGACAAGGTCCCCTTCGCCGTTCGCCATGAGTATCACTTTGGCGATCGCCTGGTGCGTTGCTACGCCACCAGACCGGCCAATCTTTTGGCCTCCTTTCGCCGTGCAGTGAGCCGGGCGCCGGACAATGAGTGTCTGGTCTGTGATGGTCAGCGGCTGACCTATCGGGAGGCCAACCGGCGCATACAACATATCGCGGCCCAGCTGGCGCGGCGCGGCGTGGAGGCCGGTGACCGGATCGCCTTGCTGATGGCCAACAGCAACGAGTTCGTGCTGGCGTTGCTGGGGGCGCTGCGGCTCGGTGCCATAGTGGTGCCGGTCAACATCCGCGAATCCAAATCCGGGCTGGCTTATATCCTGTATCACTGCCAGGCCAAGGTGCTGATTCATGATGAAGTTCAGAGCGATAAAGTCAGCGGCCGGGAAACCTTGCCGGCGCTGGCGTTCCGCTTCGCGGTGGGTGATGAGGTCGCCGGCGCCGAGCCGTTCGAGGCGCTGCTGAAGGAAGGCGCCCCGCGCCTGCCTCTGCCCACCCCTCAAGAAGATGATACCGCCATCCTGCTGTACACCTCGGGCACCACCGGACGCCCAAAGGGCGTGCGCCTGACCCACCTGAACCTGCTGCACAGCCTGCTGCATTTTGAACAGTCCATGGCGCTGGGTGAAAACGAGCGCTCGTTGCTGGTGGTGCCGGCGAGTCATGTGACCGGTGTGGTGGCGGTGATTCTGACCCTGTTCCACGTGGGGGGCTGCGTGGTGATTCAGCGGGAATTCGACGCCCAGCGTTTCCTGGCTCTGGCCGGTCGGGAGCGGATCACGCATACGGTGATGGTGCCCGCCATGTATAACCTTTGTCTGCTGCGAGCGGACTTCGGTCAATATGACTTGTCCGCCTGGCGGCTCGGTGGCTTCGGTGGCGCGCCCATGCCGGAGGCCACCATCGAGAGATTGGCGGAACGGTTGCCGAACCTGCAGTTGGTCAACGCCTACGGGGCCACCGAGACCTGTTCACCGGCTACTATTCTGCCGTTGGGTGAGGCGGCCCGGCATGCCGACAGTGTCGGCCGGGTGGTCACCTGCGGTGACATCAAGGTGATGGACTCCAATGGCCGCGAACGGCCACCGGGCGAGGCCGGCGAGTTATGGATCGCCGGCCCCATGGTGACGCCGGGATATTGGAACAACGCGGAGGCGGATCGTGCCGAATTCGCCGGCGGCTACTGGCGTTCCGGAGACATCGGTTCGGTGGACGAAAACGGCTACGTGCGGGTGCTGGACCGTAAAAAGGACATGATCAACCGTGCCGGCTACAACATTTACAGCGCCGAACTGGAAGGATTGCTGCAGGGGCTCGACGGCGTGATCGAGTGTGCCGCGGTGGCCCGGCCTGATCCGGTGCTGGGAGAGAAAATCCAACTGTTCGTGGTCAGCGACGACCCCGGGCTCAGCGCCGCCCGTCTCAAGGCTTACTGCGCCGAACATCTGGCCGATTACAAAATCCCTGATTTCATCGACTTTCTTGAAGAGCCGCTGCCTCGTAACGCCAATGGCAAGGTGTTGAAGGCGCAGTTACGGCTCCGTATCAGCGAAACCCAAACAGCGTCCGGCTAGGCCGCGGCGGTTCACCGCAACCGCCGCGGGATGGTTCCTGCGCTCCCAACATCAGCACGGATAAGCCGGTTGCGTTGCCGGGGAGGACATCTTTATGCGCGTGGTACGTTTGCTTCTGGTTATGACACTCACGGTGATGACGGCGGTGTCCGCCGCCGCGCCTTTGAGAATTTCCGCCGGTATGGGGCAGCAGCACTTCTGGGTCGGCCAGCACATGGACCCGTTCGTGGACGCCATGGAAAAGGAAACGGACCTTTCCTTCGTGCGTTTCTATTCCGGTTCCCTGGTGACACCGGGGCGGGAATGGGATGCGCTGAAGACCGGCACCATTTCCGTGGCCGCGCCGCTGCTGGCACCCTACCATGAAGGCAGTTTTCCGCTGTCCGACGTGACCCAGCTACCAACTCTGAATACCACTTCGGTGATGGTCACCAAGGCGCTTCAGACGCTGATGGACTCCGACCGGGAACTGGCGGACGGCAAGACCTTTTACCAGTACGAGTTGGCCAGCAAGGGGCTGCGTGGCTGGCCCCTGGGGGCCACTTCCGCGTATTCGTTGTCCACCATCGGCAGGGTGCTGGATTCTCCGGACGACCTGGAAGGCGCGCCGATCCGTGCCGGTTCCGCGCTGCACACCATACTGCTGCAGGAACTGGGCGCGACGCCGGTGACCATGACCAGCGCCGACTCCTACGAGGCGCTGTCCCGCAAGACGGTGATTGGCACCATCCTGTCGGTGGCGGATTGGCCGTCGTACTCGTTCGAGGACCTGCTCAAGTACACCATCACCGGCATTTCCATGGGACATTGGGAAAGCTACCTGGCGGTCACCGACCAGACCTGGAACGGATTGACCGAACAACAGCGCGCCACCTGGGACCGGGCGGCCCGTCAGATCGCCCTGGATAACGCCGCCCATATCGATAGGCAGGAGGAAGCAGTGAGAGCCAGGACCCAGAAGGCGGGCGCCACCTTCGTGGAACTGAACGAGCTGTCCGACGACATGGCCGGGCATTTGCAGGATGCCGCCAGCCGTACCTGGATTCGCTGGATCGAACAGATGGAGGAGGCCGGGCATCCGGGCAAGGCCACCGCGCGCCTGTGGGCGGAGCTGATTGAGGAGCAGGGCGGGACCATTCCGCCGAGTGCCGCGGACTACCTCGAACAGGACTGAGCCGGCGCCATGTCGAATACGCAGATTATCTGGATAGTGCTGGCCTGGTTCGCCGCTTTCCTGGTGCTTGGCCAGAACGTGGCCACGGTACTGTTTGGCGCCGGTATGTTGGGCATCGTGCTGGTGGTCGGCGTGGACGTGCTCGGAGGGATTCTTGGTTCCGATACATTCTACACCGCGTCGATTTACTCCCTGTCCATCGTGCCGCTGTATCTGTTGATGGCGCAGTTGTTGTTGCGTGGCGGCGTGATACGGGACCTGTTCGCCGTGGGGCACCGGTTGTCCGGTTATCGGCGCTTCCCATTGGGGGTGGCGACCATCGTCACCGGCTCGTTGCTGGGCGCGGTGTCGGGCTCCGGTGCCGCCAGCTCCGCCTCCCTGGCATCACTGGCCTCGCCGGAGCTGGAAAAACTGGGTTACACCCGGCGCTTCTCGTTGAGCTTGTCGGCGGTGGCCGGCTCTCTGTCCGCGATCATTCCGCCGAGTCTGATCATGATCATCTATGGTTCGCTGGCATCGGTGCCCATCGGCCATCTGTTCATCGGCGCGATCGGGCCGGGGTTGCTGTGTATCGCCATCTACATCATCTGCCTGCGCCTGTTCGGTGAATTGCGCGAGGGCGCGGTGGACGGCCAGGCGCCGGAACAGGCGCCGCCCTCCGGGGAGGCTCGTCGCAGCATGACCGCCTTTCTGTTCGTGGTGGCGCTGATGATGATCGTGTTTGGCGGTATCTACGGCGGTGTGGTCACGGTGGCGGAGGCCGGCGCGCTCGGCGCCTTCACCGCCATGGCGGGCATGATGCTGATGAGGCGGGTTAACCTGCGCGGATTGTTCGAGGCGCTGGCGGAGTCGGTGAAGGTCACCGCCACGCTCATGATGCTGGTGCTCGGCGCCAAGATTTTCGCCCGTTTCCTCACCTTTTCCCGTTTGCCCAATGAGCTGCTGTCGCTGATGGAGCCGATACTGGGCCACCCCAATGTGGTGGCGGCGATTCTGATGGCGGTGTTCTTTCTCGGTGGCATGTTCCTGGAATCGGCGGCGGTGATCGTGTTGCTGGTACCGATCATCCTGCCGCTGCTGCAAAGCGCCGGAATCGACCTGCTGTGGTTCGGGGTGATGGCCTCGCTGATGATCGCATTGGGGCTGCTCACGCCACCGGTGGGGCTGGCCACTTTCGCCGCCGCCAGCGCCGGCAACTATCCGGTGGCGCGGGTATTCCGGTCCGCCAGTCTGTTCGCGTTGGTGGCCGGCGTGGTGCTGACCGTTCTGCTGATCAGCTATCCCGCCCTGATTACCTGGCTGCCACAGCAAATTCGCTGAGCCGCGAGAGAGGTGACGCCATGGCGTTCTGGAAAGCGATTGATCGATTGGAGGGCGGGCTGGCCTCGGTGGGCGCGGGACTCTGCCTGTTCCTGATCATGATGATCACGGTGATCGGGGTGCTCGGTCGTTATCTGCTGGGAATGGACCTGATTCCCGGTGGTTACAACATGATCGAGCGCATGCTGTTTCCCTTGTTGGTGTTCTGGGCGGTGCCGCTGGGGCATCGGCAGGGCACCTTTCCCCGCTTCGATATTCTGGCCGACAGGATGTCGCCGGGATGGGCGCGAGCGATGGCGGTGTTGGTGCTGACCGTGGAGATCGTGATCTTTGCCGTATTGCTCTGGTACCTGTGGCAATTTGCCTGGGAGGCCGCGCAAAGCGCCCGGCAGATGCAGATCGGTACCCGGCTCTGGCCAGTGTGGCCGGTGATGTTGATGATGCCGCTGGCGTTCGCGCTGATGCTGCTGGAGATGGTGCGGCTGTGGTGGCAAGCGCTGGCCGGCCGCCCAGCCGGAAACGGCGAGTCATAACGGACGGCTCATGGCCAGGCGCAGGGCGAAGCCGATCAGCAGGGTGGCGAACAGGCCCCGCTGAAGGCGTTGCGCCCAGGGACGATGTTGCATCCACAGGCCAAGCGCGCGGCCACCGGCGATATAGAACAAGTCAAACAGTACGCCCAGGCCCACCAGAATCGTGCCCAGCAATAGAAACTGAGAGGCCACCGAACCGTTGCCGATGTCGATGAACTGGGGCAGCAACACGGAGCAGAACAGCAGCGATTTGGGATTGGTGAAATTGGTCAGCAGGCCGCGCCAGGCCGCCGAGCCATAGGCTCGGGGCGGGCTGCCCGGTGTCGCCACTGAATCTTCCAGTGACCAGGATGCGGAACGGCCGATCCTGATGCCGAGCCAGACCAGATAGAGCACCCCGATCCAGCGGACCAGCTCGAATACCCAAGGTGAGGTTTTCAGCAACGCGGCCAGACCGGCGGCCGCCATGACCACATGAGCCCCACGGGCCATCGCCAGCCCCGCCGCTGTCGCCAGGCCCTGGGCGCGTCCCCTGACACTGGCGGTCTCCAGCACCAGAACCAGGTCCGGACCGGGTACCAGATAAGCGACCACCAGGGCGCCAATGAAAGTTTCAAGATGAGCCATGCCAGCGGGGTTCCGATTGCCTCTTCATGGTGCTAAGAGTACGGCCTGGATCGGCAGGTCGGATTGCGTTTTGGCGGGTGATAGCGTTATGTGTTGGCATATAATGCCAATGATGAGCCTGAAAGGACCCATTTATGCCAGAAGTGAAGTTGGACAATCTGGACCGGCGGATTCTGGCCGCGTTGCAACGGGACGGCAGGCTGAGCAACGTTCAGTTGTCCGAGGAAGTGGGACTTTCGCCGTCACCCTGCCTGCGCCGGGTTCGTCTGCTGGAGCAAAGCGGGATCATTCGCGGCTATCACGCCGAGCTTGATCGCGGCGGAGTGGGTTTGGGGTTGACGGTTTTCGTCGGTATCAAAGTAGGGCAGCACGATGATGAGGTGGACAGCGCCTTCCGCGATGCCGTGGCGGATCTGCCGGAGGTGGTATCCTGTTATCTGCTTTCCGGAGAGTCGGACTTTCTGCTGCAAGTGGTGGTGCCGGACTTGCCCGCCTATGAGCGGTTTTTGCGTGGCACTTTACTGAAACTTCCCGGTATCACGGATATCCGCAGTAACTTCGCCATCTCCACGGTCAAGCGGGAAACCGGGTTGTCGCTGGCGCATCTGCCAGGGGCGGCGGGATGATGGGAAGGAGGGGCGCGGGCCCCTCCTGATCAGAGGCCGTGGAACTCGGCGATCTCATCCAGCGGCGCGCGCTTGGCGCGCAGCTGATTCACTTCCGCGTTCTCGTCCCGGTAACCAATGGACATGCCGGTGAACAGCATCCACTCGTCGGGCGCCTGGAGGAATTCACCCAGGGTTTGCGGGTACAGCGACCAGCACTCCTGCGGGCAGCTGTCCAGACCGGCCTCGCGCAGCAGTAGCATCACCGATTGCAGATACATACCCAGATCCGACCATTGCGGCGGCCCCATGGTGCGGTGCACATAGCAAAACAGAGCCACCGGCGCGCCGAAGAACTGGAAGTTGTTGGCGAACCAGCGTAACCGTGCCGCCTTGTCGTCGCGGGGAATGCCGAGCAGGCCATACATGTCCTCGCCGACCTGAAAACGCCGGTCCCGGTAGGGGGCGATCAGGTTCGGGGGATAGACGTCGTACTCCCTGTTTTCCCCGCCAGGCGAGTCTTGCAGGCGCTCACGCATGATCGCCTTGAACTGGTCCAGGCGCTCGCCCCCCACCACATAAAGATGCCAGGGCTGCAAATTGCCTCCGGACGGGGCCCGGCTGGCTTTTTCCAGAATGGCGCGCAACAGGGCGCCGTCCACCGGACGATCCTGAAAAGCGCGGATCGAGCGCCGGGATTCCAGCGCCTCACTGACGGTCTTGGCGGCATCGGTCATCGGGCCTCCCTCCTTAAATGGCCTTAAACGGCGGTTCGCTCTGCCATTCGAAGCAGTCCGGCATGTCGGTGGAGACGCGGTCGGGGAACTGCGCCGGGCGTTTCTCCAGGAAGGAATTGACCCCTTCGCGCACGTCGTTGGAACCGCCCCGGGATTTCATCGTCGCACTGTCCAGGCGGTGGGCTTCCATGGGATGGGAAGCCCCGGCCATGCGCCATATCATCTGCCGCATGGCGGCGATGGAGACGGCGGAGGTCTGGTCGGCGAACTCGCGAGCCAGTTTTACCGCCTCGTCGTACAGTTCGTCAGCGGGATGCACGGAACGCACGAGGCCACGTTCCTTGGCCTCCTGAGCGTTGAAAACCCGGCCGGTGAAGCACCATTCCAGCGCCGAGGAAATCCCCACCACCCGGCTCAGGAACCAGGAAGACGCCGCTTCGTTGACGATGCCCCGTTTGGAGAAAACAAAGCCAAAACGGGCGTTTTCAGCGGCGAGCCGCACGTCCATGGGCAGTTGCATGGTAATCCCGACCCCCACCGCGGCACCGTTAACGGCGGCGATCACCGGCTTGAGACTGCGGTAGATGCGCAGGGCCACCTGACCACCGCCGTCACGGTGAGCGTCGTCCGGGTTGGCGCCTTCGCCGCCGCGCTTCTTGTAGTCGAAGGTGTCGCCGCCGGAGGCCAGATCCGCGCCGGCGCAGAAGGCGCGGCCCTTGCCGGTGACGATCACCGCGCGCACTTCGTCAGTGGCGTCGGTGAAATCAAAGGCGGCGATCAGTTCGTCCTTCATCTCCCGGGTAAAGGCGTTCATGCGGTCCGGGCGATTGAGATAAAGGGTGGCGATACCATCATCGACGGTCAGTTCCAGTGTTTGGAAGGAAGGAATTTCCATGGTGACTCCCAAGTACTCAATAAAAAGTAAGAGATAAAGAAAAGACGATCAGCCCGCGATCATCGCGGAAGCGCCGCCGTCCACCAGCAAAAACTGGCCGGTAGTGTGCTTGCCGGCGTCCGAAGCAAACAAAAGCGCCACGCCTTTGAGTCCTTCCTCGTCACCAATCCGGTTGAGGGGAACCCGCCGTGCCAAGCCTTCGTCGCCGTGCCGCTCACTAAGGTAGCGGGACATTTTGCTCGGGAACACCCCCGGGCCGATGGCATTGACGGTAATATTGTAAGCACCCCATTCCGCCGCCAGCGCCCGGGTGAAGGTGACCACCGCGCCTTTGCTGGTGCTGTAGCCCACCGCCTGCATCAAATCGCGATTGCCGCCGAGGGCGGCGTTGGAGGCGATATTGACGATGCGGCCGTAACGGCGCGGGATCATGCTCAAGCGGCCGATTTCCCGGGTCAGCAGGAACAGGTTGCGCACATTGAGGGTCATCACCTTGTCCCAGCCGTCCATGGGGTAGTCCTCCGCCGGAGCGCCCCAGGTGGCGCCGGCATTGTTGACCAGGATGTCCACCTGGCCGAGTTCCTTGACCGCCTGTTCCGCCAGGTTCAGCACATGCGCCTCTTGGGAAAGATCAGCCGGCAACAGCAGCACTTCGATGCCGCGTTGGCGCAGATGCTCGGCGGCTTCCTCCAGTTCCTTGACCTTGCGCGCACTGATCGCCACGCGGGCCCCGGCTTCGCCCAGCGCCTCCGCCATCTGCAGGCCGAGGCCGCGCGAACCGCCGGTGACCAGGGCGGTTTTGCCGGTGAGATCGAAAAGGGCTTGGACGGTACGTACGGGCTGTTCGCTCATGGCTGGGCCTTCTCTGCTCTGCTGTGCATGGGAGATACAGATTCACGACCCGGGTGAAAAGCGGCAATCGTCGGTTAGGACGAATCGTCTTTTCGGACGACGCCCACGGAGGGGGTTCCCAACGATCATGCGGAGCCACCTCATTGGCCTGCAAGGAGTCACCATGACCAGCGAAGCGCTTGTCGATTATCGGGTGAACGGGGCCGTGGCGATCGTCAAGATGAACCGCCCGGACGCCCTCAACGCCTTCAATATCCCTCTGCGCGAAGCCCTGTTGGCCGCCCTCAACGAGGCGGAGCAGGATGACCGCGTCAAAGTGGTGGTGCTCGGTTCCACCGGCCGTGCCTTTTCCGCCGGCGCTGATTTGATGGAGTCGCCGGAGAACAAGCCGAGTGTCATTGAGACCCTGCTGGATGGCTATCGGCCGTTACTGGAGAAAATCTCCACCATGCCGCTGCCGGTCATCGGCATGGCGCCCGGTGTCGCCGCCGGCGTCGGCGCGGCGGTGCTGATGGCCTGCGATCTGGTGTTGATGGCGGAGGAAGCCCGGATTTACATGGCGTTCAGCCACATCGGGCTGGTCCCTGATGGCGGTGCCACCTGGTTCCTCTATCAGCATCTGGGCTATCAGCGTGCTTTCCAACTGATTGTCGAGGGCGGCAGTCTGGACTCACAGCGTTGCCTGGCACTGGGTATAGCCAACCAGGTTCTGCCGGTGGATCAACTGGAAGAGCGGGCATTGGAATGGGGCGGCCAACTGGCGCAACGCTCCCCGCTGGCCACCGCGGAAGCCAAGCGATTGCTGCGCGCGGCGGCCACCAGCAGCTACGCGGAAACCTACCAGCAGGAAGCGGTGGCGCAACACCGTTGCATCGCCAGCCCGGAATCGAAAGCGGCGGTGGAGGCCTTTAAAACGAAGTCGAAGAAATAAGCGACTCAGCAAATCGTCTGATTCGACGACGTTAATCCGGCTGGCGGGTTCCTAGAATTTTTAAGCTTTCCGCCGCCGGAGCCTGAGTCCCGGTGGCGGCTGAACCGGGGTCGCGGACCCAATGAGCAGCCAGCATGGGGATCTCATGGAGTTAAACCAGGAAAACGTGGGTAAGGCGTTGCAGGCGTTGTCCTCGCGTCTGTTACCCGGTGCCGCGATTGACAAACTGACCCGTCTGACCGGTGGCGCCAGCCAGCAGATGTGGTCGTTCAATCTGGTCGGCGACGATGATGTGGAGCCGCTGATTCTGAGAATCGCCAGCCCCATGAACGGGTCCGATTCCACCACGCTGACCATGGACCAGGAAGCACGCCTGTTGCGGGAAGTGCTGCGTCACGATGTGCCGGTTCCCATCGTGCGTTACGAGTTGAAGGAGGAGGATGACCTTGGCGTGGGCTACATCATGCGCCGGGTCGATGGGGAAACCCTGCCGCAACGGATCCTGCGCGACGAAGCCTATAGCAATGCCCGCTCGGTGCTGGCGCGGCAATGCGGACAAGTGATGGCGGGTATTCATCAGGTGCCGTTGGACAAAGTTTCGTTCCTGCGTCAGCGCACCGCCGAACAATTGATCGACACCTACTACCAGCGCTACCAAGCCTGCGGCGAACCGCGTCCGGTATTCGAGCTGGCGTTCCGGTGGCTGCGTGACAACCTGCCCGCCGAGCCGGCGGAACCCTGCCTGGTTCACGGTGATTTCCGCAACGGCAATCTGATGGTGGATCGCAACGGCCTGCGTGTCGTGCTGGATTGGGAGCTTTCCTATCTCGGTGATCCGATGGCGGATCTGGGCTGGATATGCGTCAACTCCTGGCGCTTCGGGAACAGTGCTCTGCCGGTGGGGGGCTTCGGCACCCGCGAGGAGCTGTTCCAGGGCTACCAGGAAGCCAGTGGTCGCCGGGTGGATCCGAGCCGGGTGGCGTTCTGGGAAGTGTTTGGTGTTCTCAAGTGGGGTGTGATCTGTCAGAAGATGGCCCAGGCCTTCATCAGTGGTACCGACCGCACCGTGGAGCGGGGGGCCATTGGCCGCCGTGCTTCGGAAACCGAAATAGATCTGTTGACCCTGTTGGCGCGCTGAGCGCCTGTTCGAGGAGCGATCGATGCAAGATTTGCCCAAGGACCCCGACCTGCTGGCCGTGGTGGCGGAGTTCCTGCGCCGTGAAGTGATGCCGGCGGTCAGTAACGGGCTGGCGTTCCGGGTGCGGGTGGCCGCCAATGTGGTGGATATGGTCCAGCGGCAACTGACACAGCCGGAGAATATCGCCGCGGAGGAGCAGCAACGGCTGCGTGATCTGCTTGGTGAGGACGGCGATACCCGGCTGTTGACCGAACGTCTTTGTCAGGGCATCGCCAACGGTGAATTCACTCTGGATACCCCGGGGCTGGCCGATTTTCTCTGGTTCGTCACCCTGCACAAGGTGGCGGTGGATCAGCCCCGTTATTCCGGCTACCTCAACGCGCGGGACCGTTGAGGCGCGCCGATGGTGGCGGGCCGGTACAGGATTCACTCCACGGAGCCCACCCCACAAAACCCACGAAGGAGGGTGTGATGGATTTCAATCTGCCGGCGGAATTGACCGCCTATCTGGAACAGCTGGACGCGTTCATCGAAGCGGAAATCAAACCGCTGGAGAATCAGGACGATAACATTCGGTTCTTTGACCACCGCCGGGAATGGGCGCGCACCGACTTTGACAATGGCGGTCTGCCCAGGGAAGAGTGGGAAGCGTTGCTGATGGAAGCCCGTCGCCGCGCCGACAAGGCCGGCCATTGGCGTTTCCCTTTGCCGAAACAATACGGCGGCCAGGATGGTTCCCATCTGGCGATGACGGTTATTCGAGAGCATCTGGCGGCAAAAGGTCTCGGGCTGCACAACGATCTGCAGAACGAGCACTCCATCGTCGCCAATAACCCCTTTGTCTTGATGTTCCGGGATTTCGGCACCGCCGAGCAGAGCGACACTTTTATCCACGGCATGCTCAACGGTGAGCTGAAACTCTCCTTTGGTCTCACCGAGCCCAATCACGGTTCCGACGCCACCCATATGGAAACCCGCGCGGTGAAGCAACAGCGGGACGGCGTCGACGGTTGGCTGATCAACGGCGAGAAAATGTGGATCACCGGCATGCACACGTCCACCCACTGCCTGACATTCGCCCGCACCAGCGGCAAGGACGGCGACGCCAAAGGCATCACCGCCCTGCTGGTGCCCTCGGACACGCCAGGGTTGAAGGTGGAGGAGTACCTGTGGACCTTCAACATGCCCACCGACCATCCGCGCATCAGCTTTACCGATGTCTGGGTGCCGGCGGACACACTGTTCGGCGAAGAGGGCAACGGCCTGGCGCTGGCCCAGCATTTCGTTCACGAAAACCGCATCCGGCAGGCCGCTTCCAGTCTCGGCGCGGCGGTGTTCTGCATTCAGGAAAGTGTGCGGTATGCTCGCGACCGCAAACCGTTTGGGGAAGCGCTGGCGAAGAATCAGGGCATTCAATTCCCGATGGTGGAACTGCATACCCAGGCGGAAATGCTGCGGTTGCTGATTCGCCATACCGCCTGGCGGATGGATCAGTTGCCAAAGGTGGAAGTGGAGAAGCAACTTTCCGATAAAGTGTCGATGTGTAATTTCTGGGCCAATCGCCTGTGCTGTGAGGCGGCGGATCGTGCCATGCAGATCCACGGTGGCATGGGCTATTCCCGGCACAAGCCATTCGAACATATTTACCGGCACCACCGCCGCTATCGGATCACCGAAGGGGCGGAGGAAATCCAGATGCGTAAGGTCGCCGCTTATCTGTTCGGCTATCTGGGGCCGAATCGCTGGCGGGACGAACAAGGATAATGGCTATGGAATACAACTCGATCCAACTGCAACGGGACGGCGCCATCGCGGTGCTGAGCCTGCACCGCCCGAAAACCATGAACGCGCTGGCGACGGAACTGCAAAAGGAAATGCTCCACGCTCTGGCGGCCATTGAGCAGGACGACAGTGTGCGTGCCCTGATTGTCACCGGCAGTGGCCGTGCCTTCTGCTCCGGCGCCGATTTGGGCACCATGGCGCCGGCCAGCGATGAGTCGGTGGGCACGCGAGTGGCACGAATGATGCGGGAAACCTCGGTGCCCCTGATTCAGGCACTGCGCCGCTGCCGGGTACCGGTGGTGTCCGCGGTGAATGGCGCCGCGGCGGGGGCGGGGGCCAGCCTGGCGCTGGCCGGAGACGTGGTGGTCGCGGCCCGCTCCGCTTATTTCCTGTTTCCGTTCATTCCCACCCTGGGCATCCTGCCGGACCTGGGCGCTACCTGGCACCTGCCGCGTCTGGCCGGTTCCGCCCGTGCCATGGGGGCCACCCTGCTGGGAGAGCGCATCCCCTCGGAGCAGGCGGAGCGCTGGGGTATGATCTGGGGCTGCTGCGATGACGAGGCGCTGGAGAAGACCAGCCGCGAGCTGGCCACGCGCCTGGCGGCCTTGCCGCGGGGCGCTGCTCTGGAAGCCCGCCGCGCCCTGGACGCCGCCCAGCACAACACCCTGGATCAGCAAATGGAGCTGGAAACCCAGGGACAACAGCGATTGATCGATAGCGATGCCTTCCAGGAAGGCGTCCAGGCCTTTCTGGAAAAGCGCAGGCCGAACTTCGATTGATCCACCGCCGGTGACGATGCCGGCGCGATCGGCATCGTTCCTCTATCCCTTTCTCCGGTTGGAGTCACACCACGTGAAAACACAACCCTGGCAACGGGACCCCGAAGCCTACGATTTTCAGTTCACCATCACGCCGCTGTTTTTCCATCTGGATGTGGAGCGGCACGTCAATAATGTGGCGGTGCAGAGTTTCCACACCGAGGGCCGCCTGCGTTATCTGATGAACGTATCCGGAGCCGATGGCATCTGGTGTTCCGATCAGGTGCTGTTGCGCCCGCGCCGTACCGTCACCCAGTTTCTTGAAGAAACCCACTACCTCACCGACGTGCAGTGCGCGGTGAAACTGGTGGCGGTGGACAAGGACAGCTGCCGTTTCGTCATCGCCTTGTTCCAGAACGGGGAATGCACCAGCGTGCAGGACTGTCTGATGGGCGCCTGGCGTGATGGTCAATGGCAGCCTCTGCCGGCGTCCTTATTCGATACCTTGAGCGCCCGGCTCGGAGAGGTGCCGGAGCTGGCGCCCTGGCCGGATTTTGAAGCCGGCCCGGAGGCGGATCAGGGCTACCCGTGCCGGACGCCTCTGGAGCCGCGCTTTATCGATCAGGACACCGACCGCCGTCTGGGGGAACTGACCATCGCCCGTTATCTGGAACAGTCCCGGGTCAGTTCCCTGGATGCCATGCGCCTGCCGGGTCTGGGTTTGCTGGTGGCCCGCATTGATATCCACTATCTGGACTGGCCGGCGCCCCTGCACAGCGCTTCACTGGCCACCGGGATTGCCGGTTTCGGCAACAGTTCCTTCCGGGTACACAGCGGTGCCCGTGTCAACGATGTTCTGGTCGGTGCCTGCGAAAGCGTGATGGTGTTGATGAACCGCGAACAGCGGCGGCCCACTCAGATTGATGAGGCCATGCGGGAAGCGATGGCGGGGTCGCTCGTGCAGGGTTGAAGCCCGGATATTCCACGTACATGCAACACGCCTATTCGCGAGCAAGCTCGCTTCCCACAGCGGCTTCGTAGCTCCTGTGGGAAGCGAGCTTGCTCGCGAATAAGGCGTGCCGGCGTGCCAATCAGTCGTCCTTTTCGACGATGCGCACCGGTTCAACCAGTCGCACCATGAATGTCCTTTGATAATGGTGGTTGGTGAGGAGGACAGCATGTCGGGACCCCTGAAAGGTTTGAAAATCATCGAGATGGTGGGCATCGGGCCGGGCCCGTTTTGCTCGATGATGTTCGCGGACATGGGCGCGGAGGTGATCCGTATCGACCGCCCCGGACGCGGCGAACCCGGCTCCGCCCGGTTCGATGTGCTGGCCCGGGGGCGGCGTTCCCTGGCACTGGATTTGAAGAAGCCCGGTGCCGCCGATCTGGTACTGGATCTGGTGGAACAGGCCGATGTGCTGATCGAGGGTTTCCGCCCCGGGGTGATGGAAAAAATGGGGCTGGGACCGGAAGTCTGCCTGCGCCGGCGGCCTTCCCTGGTATTCGGCCGCATGACCGGGTGGGGCCAGTTCGGTCCGCTCTCCAGCGCCGCCGGCCACGATCTGAATTACATCGCGCTGACCGGTGCGCTGCATGGCATCGGTCGTGCTGACGGCCCGCCGCCGCCGCCGCTCAACTATGTCGGTGATTTTGGTGGCGGCGCCATGATGCTGGCCTTCGGTATTCTCGCCGCTGTCCACGAATCCCGCGCTTCCGGCCAGGGGCAGGTGGTGGATGCCGCCATGACCGATGGCGCCGCGCTGCTCTCGGCGATGATGTACGGCATGAAAGCCGCCGGCGCCTGGCGTAACGAACGCAGCGCCAACCTGCTGGATGGCGCCGCGCCTTACTACGACACCTATCAGTGCGCCGACGGCAAGTTCGTGGCGGTGGGCGCCATTGAGCCGCAGTTCTATGCCGAGTTGCTGAAGCGCGCGGAAATCGATGATCCGGAATTCGAAGCGCAGAACGATCGCCAGCGATGGCCGTCTCTGAAGGCCAAACTGACCCGGCTGTTCGCCAGCCAGCCCAGGGATTACTGGTGCGAGCGTCTGGAAGGCAGCGATGCCTGTTTCGCGCCGGTGCTGGACTGGGAGGAAGCGCCGCAACACCCGCACAACCGTGCCCGCCACACCTTCATCACCGTGGACGGCGTGGTGCAGCCGGCGCCGGCGCCGCGTTTCAGCCGTACTCCGCCACCGGCGCCACGGGCCCCTTCCGCCCGTGGGCAGGACAGTGAAGCGGTGTTGTTGGACTGGGGCATCGACGAGACCCGCCAGGCCGGTCTGCGGGAAAGCGGCATTCTTTAAGAGCGTGCGGGCTCTGAGCGGAGGCATTATGAGTGAATCCCTGGTCATCGAGGAACGGGACGGCGTCGCCTGGGTGACGCTCAATCGGCCCGAGCGGTTGAACGCCCTCAGCCGTGAACTAATTCGTTCTCTCAACCATTACTTCATCGAGCTGTACCAGCGCGATGAGATTCGCGTGGTGGTATTGCGCGGTGCCGGCCGCGCTTTTTGCGCCGGCCTGGATCTGAAGGAGCGACACGGCGCGCCCACCGAACGTCAGGTACAGGAGGCGCTCAACGGGCAGCGTGAAGTGCGCGACATCATGGTCAACATGCGCCGCTGTCCACAGCCGATCATTGCCCTGGTGCAGGGCAGCGCCAGTGGCGGCGGTTTCGCCTTGGCGCTGGCCAGTGACATCCGATTGATCACTCCGGATGCCCGTTTCAATGCCGCTTTCATTCGCATCGGCCTGGGCGGCTGCGATGTCGGCGTCAGCTATTTCCTGCCGCGCATGGTGGGCAGCTCGGTGGCCGCCGAATACCTGCTCACCGGCCGGTTCATGGACGCCGGGCGCGCTCACCAGTTGGGGCTTGCCAGTCGTGTGGACGAGTTGCCGGCACTTGAGGAAGAAGCCCGTTCGCTGATCGATGACATGCTCGCCACCACGCCGCTGGGCCTGCGTTTGACCAAGGACGCCCTGGGGCTGGCGGTGGATCTGCCCAGCCTGGAAGCGGTGGTGGCGCTGGAGGATCGCAATCAGATCCTGTGCGTGAAAGACGACAATTTCGCAGAAGGGGTGGCGGCATTTCTGGAAAAACGTCCGCCCCGGTATGCCTGATCCGGAGGAAATAACCGTGCAAGCCAGTGATTTGATGTTTCGCCCCGATTTGCTTAAGGGACACCGCATTCTGGTGACCGGCGGGGGGACCGGGCTGGGCAGGGAAATGGCCGAGGCCTTGCTGATTCTCGGTGCCCGCGTCTATATCTGCGGCCGCCGTGGCGCGGTCCTGGAAGAGACCGCGAAAGCCTTGATGGATGCCCATGGCGGCACCGTGGTGCCGGTGACCTGTGATATTCGTGACGCCGACGCCATCGAGGCCATGGTCGACACCATCTGGAAGGACGGCGGCGCCCTGACCGGATTGCTCAACAACGCCGCCGGCAACTTCATCAGCCGCACCGAGGACCTGTCCAGCCGCGGCTTCGATGCCATTTCCAGTATTGTGTTTCGCGGCAGTTTCCTGGTCACCCAGGCCTGCGGCAAGCGTTGGCTGGCGGAAGGCGTCAGTGCTTCGGTGGTGTCCATTGTCACCACCTGGGTATGGAACGGCTCACCGTTCGTGGTGCCTTCCGCCATGTCCAAGGCCGGCCTTCACGCCATGACGCAGTCGCTGGCGGTGGAATGGGGTAACCGGGGGTTGCGCTTCAACGCCATCGCGCCGGGCCTGTTCCCCACCGAGGGCATGAGCAAGCGGCTGGGACCGCTGGGCGGTGTGCAGGTGCGCGGGTGCCCCATGGGGCGCCCGGGCAAAATGCCGGAACTGGCCAACCTGGCGGCCTATTTGCTGGCGCCGGGTTCCGAATATGTGAACGGCCAGACCATCGCCATCGACGGCGGGCGTTATCAGGCGGACGGTGGTAACTTTGCCGAACTCGCGGCCTGGGGCGATGATGAATGGCAACAGGCCCGGGATGCCATTACTCGCCAGAACGAAAAGGACAAGCAGCAGCGTTCGTGAGCGCGGCTGTCTGGCCCGAGGAGAAACCATGAATGACGTGATCCGAGTGATCGAAACCGAGACGCCCGGGGTGGTGGAGGTGCGCCTCAACCGGCCGGACAAGCACAATGCGCTGAACAGCGAGCTGTTTGCCGCCCTGGCGGAAATGGCCGAGCGGCTTTCCGCCTGGCAGGGCCTGCGCGCCGTGGTGCTCAGCGGTGAGGGCAAGAGCTTTTGCGCCGGGCTGGACATGGAAAATTTCTCGCGCATGGCGCAAGGCAGCGGCGCCGGTGTCGGCGGCCGCAAAACCCTGGCCGAGCGCACCCACGGCGACAGCAATCTGGCCCAGTACGCCGCCATGGTCTGGCGCGACGTGCCGGTGCCGGTGATTGCCGCGGTACACGGTGTCGCCTTTGGCGGCGGCCTGCAAGTCGCCCTGGGCGCGGACCTGCGTCTGGCCCGTGCCGATTCCCGCTGGTCGGTGATGGAAATTCAGTGGGGGCTGGTGCCGGATATGGCCGGCATGGTGTTGATCAGCGAGCTGGTACGTCCGGATCGGGTGCGCGAACTGTGCTATTCCGGCCGTATTTTCGATGGTGAAGAGGCGGCGGACCTGGGACTGGTGACGCGGGTATGCGAGTCTCCTCGCGAGGAAGCCCTGGCCATGGCCCGGGACATCGCCGGCCGCAACCCCCATGCGGTGCGCGCCATGAAGCGCCTGCTCAATCAATCCGCCATGCCGCAGGAGCAGGCCGCCCGGGTGCTGCTGGCGGAATCGGTGGAACAGGATGCGATCATCGGCCAGCCCAACCAGGTCGAAGCGGTTTATGCCAGAATGGAGAAGCGCGCGCCGGTGTTCCGTGATCCGGAGCATTGAGCGTTCTTTTCATGACTGTCCCGTGAGGTGATACGGGTGGACCTATTGCAGGATCCGGAGGCGCCCCGGCGCCTTCTGCGTGAACTGTTCGACGCGGCGGTCCTCGCCGCGCAACCGGAACACTGTGTTCCGCCCTGGTTGCCGGAAGACGATGGCGGTCCGTTGCTGGTGCTCGGTGCCGGTAAAGCGGCGGCGGCCATGGCACGGGCGGTGGAAGCGCATTGGTCCGGCCCGCTGACCGGCCTGGTGGTGACCCGTTACGGCCATGGTCTGCCCACCCGCCATATCGAAGTGGTGGAAGCCGCGCATCCAGTGCCGGACGAGGCCGGAGAACGGGCCGCCCGGCGTATCCTGGAACTGGCCCGGGCGGCGGGGCCCGGAGACCGGGTGCTGTGCCTGATTTCCGGCGGCGGCTCGTCACTGCTGAGTCTGCCCGCCGAAGGGCTGTCCCTGGCCTGCAAGCAGGCGCTCACCAGTGAGCTGTTACGCTGCGGCGCCGCCATCGACGAGATCAACACGGTGCGCAAGCATCTGTCGGCGATCAAGGGGGGACGCCTGGCCGAGGCGCTGGCGCCCGCCGAGTCCCATACTCTGGTGATTTCCGATGTGCCTGGTGATGACCCCAGCGTCATCGCGTCCGGTCCCACCGTGCCGGACGCTTCCACTTCGGCTCAGGCGCTGGCGCTGCTGGAACGCTACGGTATCGAGATTCCCCGGGCGGTACGCCGTCATCTGGAGGATCCAGCGTCGGAAACGCCGAAACCCGGCGCGCCCTGTTTTCAGTCCACGCGCCTCAACTGCATCGCCACGCCGGCACTGAGCCTGCGCGCCGCTGCCCGGCGGGCGCGGGAGCGGGGAGTGGCGGCGGCGGTGCTGTCCGACCGAATTGAAGGCGAGGCCCGGGACCTTGGCGCCCTGCACGCGGAGTTGGCCCATCAGGCCCGGCGTGGCGGCGGATTTGGCGGTTTGCGATTGCCTCTGGTGCTGTTATCGGGCGGCGAAACCACGGTGACCGTGACCGGCAAGGGGCGGGGTGGTCGCAATGCGGAGTTTCTGCTCGGGGCGGCGCTGAATCTGGATGATGTGCCGGGTATTCATGCGCTGGCCTGTGACACCGATGGCATCGACGGTACCGAGGACAACGCCGGCGCGCTCTACTACCCGGGTTTGATGGCCGAGGCCCGGGCGCGCCAGTTGGATGGCCGGCGGGCGTTGGCCGATCATGATGCCTACGGCTTCTTCCAGGCGTTGAACGGCCTGGTGGTCACCGGCCCCACCCATACCAACGTGAATGATTTCCGCGCTTTCCTGATCCTGGGGTAGTCGGCATTCCTCTGCTGCCCCACCGTTGTGGGCACGCCCGCGCAAACGCCTATTCGCTGGCAAGCCAGCTTCCCACAGTGGCTCTATAGCCCTCTCTCTGTGGGAAGCTGGCTTGCCAGCGAATACAGCGGTGAGGGTCCAGCCTCCTGAATTTGCGGAACCCCCGTGGCTCTCCGCCCCCGATTCAGCGGCGGGGCTTCTAAACCACCCCGGCCTTGCGGGCAATGGCCACCGCTTCGGTGCGATTGCTGGCGTTGAGCTTGGCGTTGATGTTGCGTAAATGGGTGCGGATAGTGCTGTCTGAAACGAACAGCTTTTCCGCCATGGCACTGTTGGAGTGCCCTTCCGCGAGCAGCTTGAGGACGCGGATTTCCTTGCGCGTCAGCGGTTCGGGCAGCAGCAGTGCCTGGGCATCTTCCACTGGCGGATAAGCATTGAACACGGTGGGGCCGAATCCTTGCAGCAGTTGCTGCAGGTACTCGGCGAACAACGGCTCGCGGCGATCCTGTTTGCGTTCGAGCGTATCGGACTGCAGATGCACCACCAGCGCGCCCACTCGCGGGCCTTCGTCCAGGATCAGGCGGAAATAACCTTCACGGCAGGCTTCCTTGAGCACCTTCTCCATTTCTTCCAGGGCGCCGCGCAACTGTCCCTTGCGTTGCAGCGCCACTGCCAGGAACAGGCGCAGTTTACAGGCGCGACGATGGCGGGAATCGTGCACCGCTTCCGCGATCGCTTCGCGCAGCTTCTCCACCGCGCTGCCGGCGTCGCCGACCAGGCTCTCCCAGCGTAACCGGCCGATTTGCGCGGTTTCCAGATCGTTGGCGAGCAGCCGCAGTCCCTTTACCCGGTCCCATACTTGCGGATCGTCGGCCCGGTCCAGCTCAGCCAGTGAGGCCTCTTCGTCACCTTGCAGCAGCATCAGGTGGGCCCGTTCCAGGCGCGCCGTGGCGACCACCCGGGGCTGTTGGCGCCGGTGTCCGGTCAACTCCAGGGAGGCCAGAATCTGGAAGGCTTTATCCAGATCGCCTTCGTGGAAGGCGATGCGGGAGAGCATGACATCGCCAAGGATCATGTGATCCGGCAGGCCGATGTCGCGCACCAGTGGCACATAGACGTTAAGCAGCCGCGCCGCCTGCGGCAGATCATTGGACTCATAGACGGCACTGGCATGCAATACGCCGGCCCAGGCATTGCCGGTGGTGCCGCTGAAGGAAAAGGCGCCGCGCGCCCGGGTCATGCCCACCGCCAGACGGAAGCGGGCGGCGGCCTGGCGCTGGCGGCCTTCCTGCAAGTCGATGATGCCTTCCACCGACTCGGAATACATGGCATTGAAGGCGCTTTCGTAGACCCCCTGGACATCGCGGGCGCCGTCCAGCAACTGCCGTGCTTCCTGGTATTCGCCCATCACCGAATAGGCATTGGCCACGGTATTGACCAGCGCGGTGTCGGCGAAAGGGTCGCCGTTGGGCAGTTGCTTCAGGGCTTCGCGGCCGATCCGGTAGGCTTCCTCGAAGTCGTCCATGATCGCCAGGATCGATGGGCGCAGCGCCAGCACGTGAGGGCGGATTTGCGGATCGCGGGAGTTTTCCAGGCCGGTGCGCTGCAGCAGGTCCATGGCCTTGCGCGGGCTGGCGGTGAAACACAGAGCCCAGACATGAATCGCCTGCAGTAGCGGATAGCCTTCCAGACGCTCCGCCGGGATGGTCTCGAACCAGCGCGCCAACAGACGCATGCGCCCCTGGGCCAGCAGCTCCTCGCCGTGCACCGACAGTAACTCCAGAGCGCGGCGATAATCCTTGCCCTCCAGGGCATGGTCAATGGCCGGCACCGGGCGGTGCTGATCCTCGAACCAGTGCGAGGCGGCGCGGTGCAGATACGGGACTTCCTGGGGCAGGTGCTGCTCCAGTTGGGCGCGCAGGAAGTCGGCGAACAGGCTGTGATAACGGTACAACCGCTCCTGGCCTTCGATCGGCACCAGAAAAATGTTGGCCTCGTTGAGCAGATTGATCAGCGATTCGCTGTCGGTGTCCGGTAATAGGGCATTGCACAGCGGCACGCTCATGTAGCGCAGGATGCTGGTGCGCAGCAGGAAATTTCTCACCCGCGGCGGTTGCTGGGAGAGCACATCCTCGGCCAGATAATGGGCCACGGCCCGATTCTCGCCAGAGAAGCTGGCGATGAACTCCGCCGGCGCCGGGTGGTGCTCCAGCGCCAGGGAAGCGAGCCAGAGCGCCGCCACCCAGCCTTCGGTTTTGTCATGGATATGGCCGAGATCGTCCAGCGACAGCGACAGCTGGCGGCAGCCATTGAGAAACTGGTGGGTTTCCTCCTTGGAAAAGCGCATCAGCTCGGAGTCTATTTCCAGCAGCCGCCCACGCGCACGCAGCCGGCCCAGGCCCAGTTCCGGCATGCTGCGGGAGCCGATCACCAGGCGGCAGTTGTGCGGCAGGTGATCGATGATTTCACGCACCAGCCCCAGCACGGTGGGCTCATGGATCCGTTCGAAATCATCCAGGAACAGGGCGAAGGCGGCGTGTTCGGCGGCCAGACTGGTGACCAGTTCCAACGCAGTGTCGCCGGGCGACTTGCTGGAATGAAGGCCGCGTTCCGACTCCCGGGGCAGTTCCATCATCGAGGAGATGGCCGCCTCGACGCAGGAGAGGAAGCGTTGGATGTCGTTGTCGGCGTCGTCCAGGGTCAGCCAGGCTGTGGCCACGCCCTCGGACTCAAACCGTTCAAGGCATTGCGCCATCAGCGTGGATTTACCGAAGCCCGCTGGCGCCTGGAACAACACCAGCTTGGCGGCACTGGCCCCGACCACGGAGTCACGGATGCGGGTGCGGGTAACCTGTGAAGAATGCGACGTGGGCGGACTCAGCTTGCTGTTGAGCAGCGTCCTCGTGGAAAGCAGATAGCTCGACGTCTTCATGGATGCCTACCTCAGGGGTGAACCGAGCCGATGCAACCATCGGTTCTTGTTGTTATGGCCTTTTGGGCTGCCAGTACCAGGGCAAAATGCAGGCGCGAAGCGATGAGTAGAGAGTCGTGCGGCTCCCGAGCCGATCTTGCCGCTCTCTCGTACCTATTACCTTCTAGCTGGTTCTTGCCAATTCCCGCACCTACCAAAGAGTATCCTGAAAACTACAGCCGTGGGAGCTTATGTTCAAGCCAGTGCGGTTACTTGTAGGGAGGTGGCTGGGGGTTGTCAATGAACCCGGTCAAGTGGCGAGGTTTTGCCAACCGGAGCCGGCAGTTTTCGCCAGGGATCAGACGGGAAAGCCAGGGCCATATTTCTGTTTATTCCATAAATATCAAAGGCCTTGCACTGTTTCGTCCGTTTAGACGATATCCAGCATCGATGCACTCTCCTAGCCTTTCAAAAGTAGCGGCGTGGTCTTGCCGCGGCCTTGAGTAGAGAACGAGCGTACACCGTCAGAGCCTGAATACTTCCTGGAATTTCAGTGGTCATTGCGATGCAGTGTTCTCGGAGCCGCCTCAGCGCCGCTGCCATCCCTTTATAAGTTAATTGAAGGATTTCCTATGAAACTGGATTCTTCCGTGAGCGCAGTGATTACCGGTGGGGCTTCCGGCCTGGGTGCGGCCACCGCGCGGCGCCTGGCCGCCCACGGGGTGCGTGTGGCGCTGTTCGACGTCAATGAAGAGCAGGGTGAAGCCCTGGCGGCCGAGCTGGGCGGCGTGTTCTGCAAGGTGGACGTCACCGATGACGCGTCCGTGGATCAAGGCTTCGAAAAGGCCCGCGCCGCCATCGGCCAGGAGCGCATCCTGGTGAACTGCGCCGGCATCGGAGGCTCCGCCAAGACCGCTGGCCGGGACAAGAAGGACGGCACCACCAATCATTATCCGATCGACCAGTTCAATCGCATTGTCCAGATCAACCTGGTTGGCTCTTTCCGCTGCTCCGCCAAGGCGGCCAAGGGCATGCTGTCCCTGGATCCGCTGGAGCATGGTGAGCGAGGGGTAATGATCAACACCGCTTCGGTGGCTGCTCAGGATGGCCAGATCGGGCAAACCGCCTATTCCGCCTCGAAGGCCGCCCTGGTGGGCATGACGTTGCCGATGGCCCGTGATCTGATGGGCGAGGGCATCCGTGTCAACACCATCATGCCGGGTATCTTCGAAACCCCGTTGCTGGCCCGTTTGCCGGAAAATGTGAAACAGTCTCTGTCCGCCTCGGTACCGTTCCCGAAACGGCTGGGCAGTCCCGATGAATTCGCCCAGTTGGCGGAAACCATGATCGTCAATGGCTACTTCAACGGGGAAAGCGTGCGTCTGGACGGCGCCATCCGCATGGCGCCACGGTGATCCGGCAAGGGCGGGAAAATCGTCGCTTCGGACGGTGCTCCCGCCTGGTCACGCTTTGAGAATTCAATCAATCGGTGCCGTCCGTGTCGGGCGGCACGCCGCAGGAAGGATCAAAACATGAGTGAAGCCTATATCGTTGCCGCGGCCCGCACCGCGGGTGGCCGTCGCGGCGGCCGTCTCTCCGGCTGGCACCCCGCCGATCTGGCCGGCCAGGTACTCAATGCCCTGCTGGATCGCGCCGACGCGGACCCGGCTCTGATCGAGGACGTGATCATGGGCTGCGTCGGCCAGGCCGGTGAACAATCCAATAACGTGGCCCGCAACGCGGTACTGGCCTCGCGTCTGCCGGAATCGGTGCCGGCCACCTCGGTGGACCGTCAGTGCGGGTCTTCTCAGCAGGCGCTGCATTTCGCTGCCCAGGCGGTGATGTCCGGCACCCAGGACATCGTTATCGCCGCCGGCGTGGAATCCATGAGCCGGGTCCCCATGGGATCTCCGTCTTCTCTGGCGCGTCAGCAGGGGTTGGGGCACTACTTCAGCCCGGCGATGAAGGAACGCTACCCGGATATTCCGGATTTCAGCCAGTTCATGGGCGCCGAGATGATGGCCGAGAAGTACGACCTGGCCAAGGACGAGTTGGATCGCTTTGCCCTGCTCAGCCATGAGCGTGCCAAGCGCGCCACCGAAGCCGGTGACTTCAAGGACGAAATCGTGCCGCTGCCGGTTCGCAGTGTCGATGGCGCCGGTGACGGCGAAACCCACGACGTGGATGAAGGCATTCGTTTCGACGCTACCCTGGAAGGCATTCAGAACGTCAAGTTGCTGAAAGAAGGCGGGCGTATCACCGCCGCCACCGCCAGCCAGATCTGTGATGGCGCGTCCGGCGTCATGGTGGTCAACGAACGTGGTCTGAAAGCCCTGGGACTGGAGCCCATGGCTCGCATCCACCATTTGACCGTGATCGGCCACGATCCGGTGATCATGCTGGAAGCGCCGATTCCGGCCACCGAGCGGGCACTGAAGAAAGCGGGCATGAGCATCGATGACATCGACCTTTTTGAAGTCAACGAAGCTTTCGCGCCGGTACCTCTGGCCTGGCTGAAAACGCTGGGCGCCGACGCCGACCGTCTGAACGTGAACGGCGGCGCCATTTCCCTGGGGCACCCGCTTGGCGGCTCCGGCACCAAGCTGATGACCACGCTGTTGCATGCTCTGAAAAAGCGCAACAAACGCTATGGTCTGCAGACCATGTGTGAAGGTGGCGGTCTGGCCAACGTGACCATCGTCGAGCGCCTCTGATCCCGGGCGCCCCGATCACCTCGCGGGCCGGGGCATACCGGCTTGCGGGGTCCGTTCGGTGGACGAACGGCATAACGAATAACAAAAGGAGGTATCCATGCAGGGTCTGATGCAAGACAAGCCGCTGTTGATTTCCTCGCTTATCGAGCACGCGGCCACTTTCCATCCTGAACAGGAAATTGTCTCGCGCAGCATTGAGGGGCCTATTCATCGTACCAATTACCGGGAAATCGCCCATCGCGCCAAACAGGTCGCCAACGTCCTGAATGAGCTGGGTGTCGAATTCGGTGATCGGATCGGTACCCTGGCATGGAACACCTGGCGGCACATGGAACTTTATTTCGGGGTTTCCGGGTCCGGTGCGGTGCTGCATACGGTGAACCCCCGTCTGTTCCCTGAGCAAGTGGAGTACATTCTCAACCATGCCGAGGACAAGGTGCTGTTTTTTGATATCAGCTTCGCGCCGCTGGTGGAGAAACTGGTTCCACAACTGAACAGTATCGAGCATTTCGTGGCGCTCACCGATCGCGCCCACATGCCCGAGGTCGATATTCCCGGTCTGCTTTGTTACGAAGACCTGGTGGAAGCCGCCAGTGCCGAATATGTCTGGCCGGAATTCGATGAACGCACCGCGTCGAGTCTGTGCTACACCTCCGGCACCACCGGTAACCCGAAAGGGGTGCTGTACTCCCATCGTTCCACCGTATTGCACTCGCTGATGGCGATGGCGCCGGACGCCTTCAATGTCAGCGCCCGTTCGACCCTGCTGCTGGTGGTGCCGATGTTTCACGCCAACGCCTGGGGCATGCCCTATGTGGCGGCCATGGTTGGTGCGAAAATGGTTCTCCCCGGTGAACATCTGGACGGTGAGCATCTCTATCCGCTGATGCGTGACGAGCGAGTGACGTTCTCCCAGGCGGTACCCACGGTGTGGCTTATGTTTTTCCAGTATCTGGATGCCCATCCGGAACTGGATCTGGATAAGGAACTGTGTATCGACACCATCGGTATCGGCGGCAGTGCTCCGCCCCGGGCCATGGTACGGCGGCTTGAGACCCAGCTGGGCGCCCAGGTGATTCAGGGCTGGGGTATGACCGAGACCAGTCCGCTGGGTGTGGTCAACCGGCCTCTGCCGAAACACGATGACCTGGACCGCGATGGCCTGGATGAACTGAAGGTGAAGCAGGGGCGCGGCATCTGGGGCGTGCATATCAAGATCGTCAACGATGAAGGCGAGCCGCAACCCTGGGATGGCGTGCATTCCGGCCATCTCTATATACGAGGCCCCTGGATCGCCAGCGGCTACTTCCGGGCCGAAGGCGGTGGCGTGCTCGATGACGAGGGCTATTTCCCTACCGGTGACATCGCCACCATGGACCCGGATGGCTATTTGCAACTGGTGGACCGGGCCAAGGACGTGATCAAGTCCGGGGGGGAGTGGATTTCCTCCATGGATCTGGAAAACGCCGCCTTTTCCCATCCCGGCGTGGCGGAGGCCGCGGTGATCGCCATTCCCCATGAAAAATGGCAAGAGCGCCCGCTAATGGTGGTGGTGAAGCGCGAGGGCGCGCGGGTTGATGAAGACGAGATCATGGCGCACCTGGCCGAGCGGGTGGTGAAGTGGTGGCTGCCGGACGACATCGTGTTCGTGGACGAACTGCCGCATACCGCCACTGGGAAGCTGCTGAAGACCAAACTGCGTGAGCAATTCGCCGGTTATCGCCCTCGACGCGAAGCGGAGAGGTCCTGATTTATTTACCTTGAATTCCGCGTCTGTATTGCAGGCCAACCGTCCCATCGGCGTCTCTCAGGAGACCGGGCGCGGAGTTCCTTTTTAATCTCTTCCCTTTGTTTTCCCCTGGCGCTTGCTCCCGCTCTTCCTCCGGCTCTTTGTTCCGGGAAGGGAGACTTCGTCGGAACCGACGATGATACCCGCACAAACCGCCTCTTACACTCGAAGCGCCGATGGATGAAGCGTTGCCATTTATTCCCTCCAAACCCGAAATGGCAATGAATCAATTGGCTTTACTTAAATAGATCACTGTTTCAGAGCCCTCTGGTTCGTCATGGAAAAGACTTAAAACAAAAACGCCGTGTCCGTTGATAACGGCGCGGTAACGCACGGGAGTCGCAATATGGCCTGGATAACAACAACAGCAAAAATCGACCTGCTTTTCCGCTAAGGAGCTTTACTTATGTATGCATTGGGTCGTTGGCTATCCAAAATCACCAATCTCATGACCGTCATCGGTGGCCTTGCCATCGCGTTGATGATGCTTCATGTCACCTTCGATGTTATTGGCCGCTATGTTTTTGGTACCCCGATACCGGGAACCATCACCATCGTCTCGCACTACTACATGATCGTCGCCGCCTTCGTGCCCCTGGCCTATGCCGAGCAGAAGAACGCTCACATTACCGTGGAAGTAGTGACTGAACGGTTGCCCCAGATCGTTCAGAAACATCTGGAAGGGTGGGCGCTGGCGTTTTCCGGCGTGGTGTTCTCTTTCCTGACGGTGCGGACCTGGGGCGAAGCCTTGTCCAAACACGCGATTAACGCCTCCGTGGTGCAAGGGGACGCCAGTATCGCCGTCTGGCAAACCTACTTTGTCCTGCCGGTGGGCATCGGCCTGATGACCCTGGTTCTTTTTTATAAGTTCATTGTTTATTTATTCGGTTTGAAATCCGGTTTGGATGACGAACGCGCGCAGCCGGATGAGATGCCGATTGCCTCGAGCCATCATTCGGACGCGAACTAGGAGACCGGCGATGAGTGACGTACAAATTGGTTTGACCGGTCTGGCTCTGCTATTGGTCTTGATCGGGTTGCGCGTGCCAATAGGCATGGCGTTGATCGGCGTATCCTTTGGCGGTTTGTGGTATCTGATGGGCTGGGGCGTGGCGTGGGGCTCTCTGGGCCTGATTCCCTATCAATTCGCCGCCAACTGGGTGCTCAGCTCCGTTCCCATGTTCCTGCTGCTGGGGTTCATCTGCTTTCATGCTCAGTTAACCCAAGGGCTGTTTCGTGCGGCGCGGCTATGGCTGGCGTCCATTCCCGGCGGTCTGGCGGTGGCGTCAATCTTTGGCTCCGCCGGCTTTGCGGCGGTATCCGGTTCTTCCGTGGCGTGCTCCGCGGCCATGGGACGCATCGCGGTGCCGGAGATGATTCGCCATAAATATCATCCGGAGCTGGCCACCGGCACGGTGGCGGTGGCCGGTACCATCGGTGCGCTGATCCCGCCATCCATCATCATGATCCTGTACGGCATCATTGCCCAAGTCCCGATTACCGGCTTGTTTCTGGGCGGTATCAGTGCCGGCATCCTGACCACGGTGGGGTACATCCTGGTGGTGATGATAAGAGTGAAGCTGAATCCGTCTCTGGCCCCGGACGTCAAGGAAGAGGTTTCCAGACGGGAAAAGGTCGCGGCGCTCAAGGAAACCTGGCCGGTTCTCCTGATCATGATCGGTATTTTCGGCGGTCTGTTCGGTGGTATCTTCACACCCACCGAGGCGGGCGCCGTCGGTGCGTTCCTGGCCTGCATCGTTGCCTGGATGCGCAAGGCTCTGACCTGGGAGCGATTCCGCAACGCTATTCTGGAAACCCTGCTGACCACCGGTGCCCTGATGGTGATCGCTGTCGGCGCCAGCCTGCTGACGCGTTTCCTTGCCTTGTCGGGCGCCGGCGACTATCTGTCGTCCTTGGTTATTGGCGGCGGTGCCAGCACCTTCATGGTGCTGTTAATGATCGTGGTGATTTATCTGCTGCTGGGTATGTTCCTTGAACCGATCGGCGCCATGCTGCTGACCTTGCCCATCGTGCTGCCGATCATCGGCGCCGCCGATCTGAGTCTGCTGTGGTTTGGCGTGGTGCTCACCAAGCTGCTGGAGATTGGCATGATCACCCCACCGATTGGCATGAACGTGTTCGTGATAAAAGGAGTGGTGGGTAATCTGGCCTCCACCACCTCTATCTTCAAAGGCATTTTCTGGTTCCTGGTCATGGACCTGTTCGTGCTGATCTTCCTGATGACCGTGCCGGACTTTATTTTGTTTCTGCCTCGTATGATGGGGTAGGCCTGCGCGCAGGCGCGCCTGCCCCGGCGCGCCGCCGTTCATTGAAAACGGATAACAACAGGGAAGAACCCGATGACAAAACAATATGATCTTTCCAACTCTGTTCAGGTGGCCATTCGCAATACCATTGGCGATGCTCTGCGCCGCTCCGCCGGCCGCCAACCCACCGCGCCGGCCCTGCAATTCGAGGATCGTCTCTGGTCCTACCAGGAGCTGGATCTGGCCGCCAATCGGGTCGCTAACGGCTTGCTGGCATTGGGATTGCAAAAAGGGGACCGTGTCGCCGCCTACGGCAAGAACTCCGACGCCTATGTCCTGCTCTGGCTGGCTTGTGCCCGTGCCGGTTTGATCCATGTGCCGGTGAACTACGGGTTGGTTCAGCGTGAGCTGGCCTACATCTGTAACCAGTCCGGTGCCCGTGCCCTGTTTTGCGACCAAAGCCTGGCGGCCAATGTGGAGGCGGTGCGCGGAGAACTCGGCGTTGAATTGCACGGCTCCCTGCGCCTTGGTGAAGCGGGTGGAGAGACCGATATTCTGGCCCTGGCCCAGGGCGGCGGCAGCGCGGAGGCGCCGGACGTATTGCTCGACGATGACGATGTGGCGCAGATCCTTTACACCTCCGGTACCACCTCCGATCCCAAGGGAGCCATGCATACCCATCGGTCTCTCATGGCGGAATACCAATCCTGCCTGTTACATCTGGATATCAGTGGCAAGGACCGCAGCCTGGCGGCACTGCCTCTGTATCACTCGGCGCAGATGCATGTGTTCTTGATGCCGGGCCTGCTGTGCGGAGCGTTCAACTATCTCATTGATGCGCCGGTGGCGGAGCAGGTTCTGGCACTAATCGAAGAGCAGAAGATTACCTCGTTCTTCTCTCCGCCAACGGTGTGGATCGGTCTGTTGCGTCACGCGGATTTCGATCGCCGGGATCTGAGCACCTTGGAAAACCTGTACTACGGCGCGTCCATTATGCCGGAGCCGATCGTCCATGAATTGGCTGAGCGGCTGCCCCAAGGGCGCTTGTTCAACTGCTATGGTCAAAGCGAAATCGCGCCAATGGCGACGGTTCTGGGCCCCCATGAGCATGCCGACCGGCCCAGCTCCTGCGGCCGTCCCCTGACCTCGGTGGAGACCCGGGTGGTCAAGCCCGGCACCCTGGAGGACTGCAAACCGGGAGAACAAGGCGAGATCGTGCATCGTTCTCCCCATTTGATGGTGGCCTATTGGGACAAGCCCGAGGAGACCGCGGAAGCCTTCAAGGGCGGCTGGTTCCATTCCGGCGATCTGGCTTACCAGGACGAGCAGGGCTATCTGTATATCGTCGATCGTATCAAGGACGTGGTGAATACCGGCGGCGTGCTGGTGGCCAGCCGCGATGTTGAGGAAGCCTTGTACGGTCACGAATCAGTGGCGGAAGTGGCTGTTATTGGCGTGCCCCACGAAAAATGGATCGAATCGATTGTCGCCGTGGTGGTGGTGAAGGAAGGCAAAAGCGCCGATGCCGCCGCTCTGATTGATCATGCTCGTCAGCATCTGGCGCCGTTCAAGGTGCCCAAGGCGGTTCATTTCGTCGAGGCTTTGCCGAAAAACACCGCGGGGAAACTACTCAAACGCACGCTTCGTGAGCAGTACGCGAGCTGAAGTGGAGGGGCCATGTATCTGACACAGCCGTTACACAAGGCTTTGCGCGAGTGCCCCGGGCGGGAGGCCCTGGTCTTCGCCGATCGCCGTTCAACGTACCGGGATCTGGTGCGCCAGGTAGCGACGCTGGCGTCGGTATTGAAAGGGCTGGGGCTGAAAGAAGGGGAACGGGCCGGCATCCTGGCTCTGAACTCGGACCGTTACGTGACATTCGTGTTCGGCGTGCTTTGGGCAGGCGGCGTCTTCAACACCGTCAATATTCGCTGGAGCCCGGTTGAAATCGCCTATTCACTGGATGATTGCGATACCCGGGTTCTGTTCGTCGATGATGAGTTCGTACCCTTGATCGAGGAAGTACGGGCTCTGTCAAAATCGCTTGAAACCGTCGTGTACATCGGCGAGAAGGCCTGCCCCGAGGGCATGTTGAATCTTGCTGAATTAATGGCTGGAGCGGAGCCGGTGGACGATGCCGGACGCAGCGGCGACCAATTGGCGTGCATTCTTTATACCGGCGGCACCACCGGGGCGCCTAAAGGGGTGATGCTCAGTCACGCCAATCTGTACACCTGCTCCATCGGCGCGGTGATGCCCGCTTGCCGTGGTGATGGTGTGGTGGGATTACATTCGGCCCCCTTCTTCCATGTGGCCGGAGTGGGGCTGATCCTGCAGTTGACACTGCGGCTGGGCACCCACGTGATCGTGCCCCGGTTCGAAGAGGTGGCGGTCATGAGCGCCATTCAGCGGGAACGAGTGGTGGAAACCTTCCTGGTGCCGACCATGATGCGCGCCGTGCTAGCGCACCCGCGCTTTCCGAAATTCGATCTCTCTTCGCTGCGCTGCATGATGTATGGCGCGTCACCCATCGACAGCACGCTGTTGAAGAAGGCCA
This sequence comes from Alloalcanivorax xenomutans, assembly GCF_900217905.1. Classification (GTDB taxonomy): domain Bacteria; phylum Pseudomonadota; class Gammaproteobacteria; order Pseudomonadales; family Alcanivoracaceae; genus Alloalcanivorax; species Alloalcanivorax xenomutans. Next base: position 180,693 of record NZ_OBMO01000002.1, on the reverse strand, counting down.
TGACCGCCTGGCCGGAGGCGTCCTTCCTGCAGCTCTACGGTATGACCGAACTCTCACCGGTGGTCTGCATTCTCCCGGATTATTGCCATAGCGACGCCGCTTACGCCGATAAGTTAATGGCGGCCGGGTTGCCGGCGCATATGGCGGAGGTGCGCGTGGTCGACAGTGAGGATAACGAGGTGCCACGCGGCCAGGTGGGCGAGATTGTCGCCCGTGGCCCGATGGTGATGCGGGGCTACTGGAATAAGCCGGAGCAGACCGAGGAGGCATTACGCCGAGGATGGATGCATACCGGCGATGCCGGCTACATGGATGACGCCGGCTACGTTTTCCTGGTGGACCGGATCAAGGACATGGTGGTGACCGGCGGTGAGAACGTTTATTCGGTGGAAGTGGAAGACGCCTTGCTACGCATGCCCGCCATTGCCCAATGCGCGGTGATCGGGGTGCCGGATGAAAAGTGGGGTGAACGGGTTCACGCGGTCATTGTTCTGGCCGCGGGAGCGGAGGCCGCCGAAGCGGATATCGTTGCTCACTGCAAGACATTGATCGCCAACTACAAGTGCCCCCGCAGCTTCGAGTTCGTGGATGAGATGCCGCTGTCCGGCGCCGGCAAGATTCTGAAATACAAACTCAAGGAGGCTCATTGGAGTGGTCAGGGGCGTCGTATCGGCTGACCCCAAGGACGTCCGCCATGGGCAGCGCAACACAAACAATCGGCGGAGGGCGGCTCCAGACCCGCCGCCATAGGGAGAGCAACATCATGGCACCACGCGCTTTGCTGCAACGTATTGTTATTGCCACGGTCTTCATGGTCGGCGTACTTGGCGGTACATCGGCGTTCGCCCGTACCATCAGCTATGCCACCGGCTATCCGCCCAACTCCATCGGCTCCGACTCGGCACTGGCCTATGCCGACGCACTTAAAGAGCTTTCTGGCGGTGATCTCAGCGTCAAGGTCTTTCCGATGTCCTTGCTGAGTTTCAGTGAAGCCTCACCCGGTATCCGCGATGGTATGGCGGACTCTGGATTCGTGTTGTTTTCCTATTTTCCCTCGGAATTTCCCAACACCAATCTGATCGCGGAACTGACCATGTTGCTGGAGCTGGACGATGTGGCCCCGAGCCATGCCGGTCTGGCCTATGTCGGTGCCATGTCGGAGTATCTGTTCCACCATTGCCCGGAATGTGTCGAGGAATTCGCCGCGCAAAACCAGGTGTTCACTGGCGCATCCGCCAGCGCGCCCTACATGATGTTATGCAACAAGGAAGTGACCAGTCTCGCCGATATCAAAGGCAAGCGGTTACGTAGTGCCGGCCCTCAATGGGCGCGTTGGGCACAAGCGGTGGGAGGAACACCGGTGACCATCTCCGTCAGCGATGCCTATGAAGCGCTCAATCAGGGCGTTCTGGATTGCTCCATCAGCTCCAGCGTGGACCTGGATATCTTTCGCCTTTCCGAAGTGGTCAGTGATGTCACCGCCGGCGTTCCTGGCGGCGTCTTTGGCGGCACCGGTGTCAACAACTTCAATCGGAAAGTCTGGCAGGGTTTGAGTGAAGCGCAACGCGAGCAGGTGCTTCGTGCTTCAGCCACTTTCGGAGCGATCATCAGTTGGGACTACCAGGTGGGGGCCGCCAGGGAACTCGAGGCCGCGCCAAAGCAAGAGATCAAAGTGCATGAACCGGCCGGGGACCTGCAACAAGCATCGCACCGCTTCATCGTCGAGGACATGAAGACCATCGCCCGCAATTATCAGTCCCGTTCGGGAGTTGATAACGCCGAGCAAAGCATCAAGGCGTTCCAGCCGATCCTGTCGAAATGGGTCAAGCTGGTAAAAGAGGTCAGCAGCCCGGAAGAACTGGCGGAGATCTACTGGCGGGAGACCTATTCCAAAGTGGACGTGAGCGAATACGGCTTGTGAGAACCTGCTTAAACAGGCTCCAAGCCGCATCGGCCTGGTCTGTTGGCCTGGCCGCCATGACCGGAGCTGGCCTGCTTCGGATTTGAAAATGCTAGGAGAATAATAATGACGATACAGCCACGACGCGCTGCCATCGCCGCGCTGACCCTGTGCGCGGGAGCCATCACCTTCGGTGTCGCCGAAGCCCGAACCCTGACCTACGCCATGGGCTATCCGCCCAAATCGATTGGCGCCAACGCTGGTGAAGCCTACGCCAAGCGGCTTGAGGAATTGTCCGGCGGTGACCTCAAGGCACGGGTGTTTCCCATGTCTCTGCTCAGCTTTAAGGAAACGTCCGCGGGCGTACGTGATGGTATGGCGGATTCGGGGTTCCTGCTGATTTCCTATTTCCCTTCTGAATTTCCCTATACCAATCTGATTACCGAACTGACCATGGTGGATGAGCTGCAGGGCGTTCCCGACAGCCACGTGGGGCCTGCTTACGTGGGCGCCATGTCCGAGTATGTCTTCCACCATTGTGATGGCTGTCAAAAGGAAATGGCGGACCAGAATCAGGTCTTCAATGGCAGCATGTCGACGCCGCCCTATGCCTTGCTGTGCACCAAGCCGATCGCCACCGAGGAACAGCTGAAAGGTGCGCGCCTGCGCAGCGCCGGCGCCTTGTGGGCCCGTTGGGCGGAGACCATGAATGCCACGCCCGTGACGCTGTCCATCAGCGACGCTTACGAAGGGCTCAGCCAGGGAGTGATCGATTGCACCATGAGTTCCACCGTGGAGCTGGATATCTTCAACCTGCGTGAGGTGGTCAAGGATGTGACCGTGGGCGTGCCCGGCGGCATGTACGCGGCGGTGGGTGTGAACAACGTCAATAAATCCGTTTGGAAATCGCTCAGTGAAGAGGAGCGTTCCCAGGTCCTGAAAGCGTCCACGGTTATTTCCGCCAAGGGCAGTTGGGATTACCAGCTCGGCGCGGCAAAGGAAGTGCGGGACGCGAGTGACAACGGCATTACCGTGCACCAGCCGAGCGAGGCACTGGTGGCGGCCACCCGTGCCTTCGTGCGTAAGGACGTCGATACCATCGTCAAGAATTACGTGGAACGCCATAACATCGACAACGCTCAGGAAATGGTCGATGAGTTCCGGCCGCTGCTGGCCAAATGGGTCAAGCTGGTGGACGGCGTGGACAACGCCGAGGCGTTGGCCGATCTGTATTGGCGGGAAACGTTCTCCAAGGTGGACGTCAGCACCTACGGTCTTTGATCAAGCCGGGGCGCGCCCGCGGGTGGCGCCCCTTGCCGGAGTAAACCATGGAAACCAAGTCAGTGGATCTTCAGGCTTTTCGTCAGGAGGTCCGTGCCTTCATAGAACAAGAGGCGGATGAATCGATTCGGGAAGCCGGCCGCAAGATGACCAGTTTTTTTCCGCCGTTCGAACAGTGCATGCGCTGGCACCGCAAACTGCACGCGCGCGGCTGGTCCGCGGCGTCCTGGCCAGAGCAGTACGGCGGGCCGGGATGGAGCCGCGAACAAAAGCGCATCTTCGAGGAGGAGTGCCGGATTGCCGGTGTGCCGCGATTGCTGCCTCAAGGTCTGGGCATGGTTGGCCCGGCGATCATGAAGTTCGGCACCGACGAACAGAAACGCCGTTTTCTGCCAGGCATCGCCTCCGGTGAGGATTTCTGGGCCCAGGGGTATTCCGAACCCAATGCCGGCTCCGATCTGGCCTCGCTCGCCTGTCGAGCCGAGCGCCGCGATGACCACTACGTTATCAACGGCAGCAAGACCTGGACCACCTACGCCCACCATGCCAACCGCATGTTTCTGTTGGTGCGCACCAGCAACGAAGGAAAGCCACAACAAGGCATCAGCTTCTTTCTGATTGATCGTCTCGATCGTCCGGGCCTGGAAATCCGGCCGATCATTGGTCTGGACGGCTTTCCTGAACAGTGCGATGTGTTCTTCGACAACGTCGAGGTGCCGCTGGATTGCTGTCTGGGAGAGGAGAATCAGGGCTGGACGGTGGCCAAATATCTGCTCGAGCACGAACGTGGCGGCAGCGCGTCTTTTGCCGCCACGTTCGGTATGGAGCTGAACCGGATCCGGGAGCGGGCCGCCGAACTCGGCGACGGCTTTGGCGGTATTATGCGTGACGACCCGGTGTTTCAGCAGCGCTTCACTCGCCTTTATCTGGAAGTCGCTGCTCTTGACGCCACCGAGAGCCGCTTCGCCGCGATGGAAAAGGGCTCGCCTGAGTCGGGGCCGATGAGTTCGATGATCAAGATCACCGCCATGGAAACACTGCAACGCATTACCGAACTGGCGGTGGAAGTGGAAGGAAGCCCGACACTGACTTTGCAACTGGCGGCGCTGACCGTCGGCGCCGGGGTCGCGCCTGAAGGGCCGGAGCAGGCGCTCACCGTGATGCCCAAATATCTTAACAACCGGGCCGCCACTATCTTTGGCGGCAGTAACGAAATTCAACGCAACATCATTGCCAAGATGTTGTTGGGCTGAGGGACGCGACATGGCTTTTCTTAACGACGAAACCCGCGTCATGCTGGAAGACAGCGTTGATAAATTTCTCGGTGCCCATTACGACTTTCACCAGCGCCGCGCCTGGGTGGAGCAGGAACCGGGGTACAACCGGGAGCACTGGCAACAGTTCGCCGAACTGGGCTGGCTCGGTCTGCCTTTCGCCGAGCGCCATGGCGGCCTCGGCGGGGATATCTCCGATACGCTGGGACTGATGCGGCGCTTCGGCAGCGCACTGGTGGTGGAGCCCTACATGAGTGTGGTGGGGCTGGGCGGTCAGGCCATTGCCCTGGCGGACAACCAGGACGCCGCCGACAGCCTGTTGCCCGAACTGGTCGCCGGCAACGCCATGCCGGTGCTGGCCTGGGAGGAAAGCATCAGCCGTGGCAATCCCGAGCATCTCGCCACCAGCGCCCGCCGTATTGACGGTGGCTGGCGTCTGGAAGGCGAAAAGGTAGCGGTGGTCGGCGGTGACCTGGCATCCCATTTCGTGGTGTCGGCGCAGGCCTTCGAGGACGATGCCGGGCCGGTGGTGGAATTGTTTCTGGTCCATGCGGATGAGCTTCAGGTGACCGGTTTCCCGACCATGGATGGTCATCGCGGCGCCCGTTTGACCCTGGCCGCCGTGGACGTCGATGACTCCCGGCGTTTGACCCGGAATGGGCGTGGCGCTGAAGTGCTGCGCCAGGTGCTGGAGCAGGGGATCATGATGATGGCGGCGGAGGCGGTGGGGGCGATGCAGACGCTGTTGCGCCGTACCCTGGACTATACCCGCACGCGCCGGCAGTTCGGTGTCCCGATCGCCTCTTTCCAGGTGCTGCAGCACCGCATGGTCGATATGTACATCGCCATGAAGAATCTGGAGCATCTTCTGGAGGCCACCGCGAGCCGTTGGGACCAGTCGCCGTCGCATGCTCGGGACAGCGCACTGCTGAAAGCGCAGTTGTGCCAGTCCGGCCGTTATGTGGGGCAGCAGGCGGTGCAGTTGCACGGTGGGATCGGCATGACCGACGAGCTGGATGTTGGCCACTATTTCAAGCGGCTGACCGCCCTCGGGTTGCTGTTTGGTGACGAAAGCTATCACCTCAAGCGGGCTTGGGCGGCGTTGTAGGGTGCGGTTACAAGTCCTCGTCACGGACTGCCTGACGAACCAGATTCCAGATCTGTTCGCTCAGGGCCTGCTCCGTGGGGCCCTGGATCGGCATTGAATCGAATTCAAGTCAATGCTGAAAGAGCCATCACAACAACAAAAGGGAGGAGCTCATGCCACGCAAGATCGCCAATTTGAGCGTGCTGGACAGTGATCTGGCCGCTCGCCACAAGGCCTTGCGGCCATCCGCCGAGCGTAGCTCGCCGGAGATCGATCGGGACTTCGACACCCTGATGCGTGATGGCTACGTCATCATCGAGGGCGTGCTGGATCGGGACACGCTGAGCGATATTCGCTCGCGGATAACCCCGTTATTGGACAAGACCGGCAGGAATACCTTCGAGGGGGCCCGGACACAACGGGTCTACGACGTTTTCTCCAAGACCCGGGTTCTGGATCATCTGGCGGATCACCCTCGTATCCTGGGATTGATGGACAAACTGTTCCTGCCCAATTACCTCATCAGTCAGGCCCAGATCATCAACATCCTGCCCGGGGAGGCGCCGCAGCTTCTGCATGCGGATGATAGTTTCTACAAAGTGCCGCGACCACGGCCGCCGTTGGGCGCGGCGACAATCTGGGCGATCGATGACTTCACCGAGGATAATGGCGCCACCGTGGTGATCCCGGGCAGCCATGCCTGGGGGCAGGACCGCAGGGGGCGGTGGGAAGAAGCGATCCCCGCGGTCATGCCGGCTGGCTCGGTGCTGTTTTTCCTGGGGACCACCTGGCACGGTGGTGGAGAAAACCGTTCCGACAAGCCCCGTCTGGCGGTGACCTGCCAGTATTGCGAGGCCTATTTGCGGCAACAGGAGAACTTTCTGCTGGAGCTGTCCAGGGAAGTGGTGCGTGAATTGTCACCGGAGCTTCGGTCGCTGATCGGCTATTCCATCATGCCGCCGTTCATGGGCATGGTGGATGGCAAGCACCCGCTACGGTTGCTGGAGGAGGGTTGATGCGCTCCGTTGTTCCCTGAGGCATGAATTGCCGCCCAGGTAGCTGCTACGAAGCCGCTGTGGGAAGCTGCCTTGGCAGCGAATGGCCCGAGAGGATTGATACGCTCCGTTGGAGCGTCCCCTTCGGGCGCCCGTTGGGCGTCCACTCGACGGTGAGGCCGTTGAGTGTCGAACGGAGCTTCGAATCAAGGCCCTCGAGCAGACCCGATAAAACACAAAAGCCCGCGCAGGGCGGGCTTTTGTGTTTTATATGGCCCGCCCGAGAGGATTCGAACCTCTGACCTCTGCCTCCGGAGGGCAGCGCTCTATCCAGCTGAGCTACGGGCGGAAAACGATTTTCACGGCACTTTTGATGGCACCCCGGGGGCGCGGACGCGCATGATAGCGGTTCAGCGTCGACGAGTCCACGATTGGGAATGAACGGCAAGGCGCGTATAATCATCCGGCTTGTGGACGGAGCCATGATTCCGTCCCTTCAGGGTGCCGCGTCAGGGGGTGATGCGGACATCGGCTATACCCGGGGGGAGAGGCGTGAAAAGCACGTTTTTCCTGGGTTTCAGCGAGGCTCGACGGGTCGGCATTTTACAATCTTTTCCCGCGATACCGGAGTGGATTCGGTAACCTCTTGCGACATTAGGATGGAGAAAAAACGGTGCGTATCGCCTACCTAGAAGACGACCAGGCCCAGGCCGAGCTGGTGACACACTGGCTGCGCGAAGCAGGCCACACGTGTATGCACCTGTCCAGCGGTCGCGAGTTCATGAGCTTGCTGCGACGGGACACCTTCGACCTCCTGGTACTCGATTGGGAAGTGCCTGATATGAGTGGTTACGCCGTTCTCGAGGAAGTGCGTGCCAGTGGCAATCGCACGCCTGTCCTGTTCGCCACTCAACGCGATGACGAGTCTTCCATCGTGGGCGCGCTGACCCAGGGAGCCGACGACTATATGGTTAAGCCAGTTAAACAAGCGGAGCTGCTGGCCCGACTCACTGCCCTGGGGCGGCGAGCGGGTGTTGCCGACATGGACGATCAAGGAACCCTCAACGTTGGACCCTGGACCATCGACCGGGCCCGGCGACAGATCTTTCTCGACGACGAAGCCGTCAAACTCACCGACAAGGACTACGAACTGGCGTGTTACCTGTTCCAGAACGTAGGCAAACTGATGTCCCGGGCACACCTGTTGGAAAAGGTGTGGGGCATCATGACGCCGATTGAGTCCCGTACGGTGGACGTTCATATCAGCCGCATCCGCCGCAGCCTGCAAATCCGTCCCGAACGTGGCTATCGCATCAAGACGGTGTATCAGCACGGTTACCGGCTGGAACCAATGGAAGAATAAACGCCTATGCTTTCCCGCTGGTTGACCGCCGTGGTGCTGTGCCTGCTGGCCGCCACGGCGCAAGCCGATGCCACTGCCGATCACTGGCAATACACCGTTCGTCCCGGCGACACTCTGTGGAATCTGTGTGAGCGTTTCGCTCAGGACCCGGTATTTTGCTGGCGCCAACTGGCGGCGAACAGCGCGGTGGATGATCCCTATCGCATGTCTCCGGGCAAGGTCATTCTGATCCCGCTCGCCTGGCTCAAGGAGCAACCGATGCCCGCCCGTGCCGAACGGGTCAATGGCCAGGTCTGGCTGCGGGTCGGCGATAACGATCCGGAACCGGTGGAAAACGGCGCGGAGATTGCCTTCGGTGACACCATCGAGACCGGCGAGGCCGGCAGTGTGGTAGTGCGTTTCGCCGATAATTCCGAAGTGGCGGTAAAGCCCGACACCGTGCTCAAGGTGAATCATTACCGGCGTTTCGTTGATGTTGGCAACGAGCCCACGGAGCTGGAACTGGAACGGGGGGCCATCCGCAACACGGTCACGCCCCGGGATACCGATGCCCGGGTGTTCCGTGTCTATACCCCCGGCGTGATGACCGCGGTTCGCGGTACCGAGTATCACGTTCGCGTCACTAATGACGCCGTCACCCTCAGCGAGGTGGTGAAAGGCGAGGTGGAGGTTGCCGCCGCCCGCAGCGCCACGCCGGTGCCCGCCGGCTATGGCACGGTGGCGCGGGACGGCCAGGCGCCGGCCCAGCCGGTTAAATTGCTGCCGGCTCCGCGGGTGACATTGAAAGCCGGTGGTCGCAGCCTGCGCGCGGAGTGGCCGCCGGTGGAAGGCGCCGAAGCCTATTCGGTGGAGCTGTTCGATGCCGATGGTGTCCTGCTGCAAAGTGAGCAGGTCAGCGAGCCGCAATGGCGCGCCAAACCCGAGGCCGGTGATTATCAACTGCTGGTAAGGGCGATTGATGCGCGGGGATTGCGTGGCCAGGAACACTTGCTGGACGCCACGGTGAGTAAAGGCGCCTGGCCCTGGGACGCTCTTCTGTTCATCGGCGGTGCCGGTTTGCTGCTCGCGCTTTGACCCTCCATGTCCCGGTGGCCACCGTCCAGGGCGGCCACCTTCATTCTCGATGCGCTTCTTCTTTTTGCCGCCTTCGTCGCGTAAAAAAACATTGGAAATGAAAGGCGTGGATCGGGATAGTGATAACTCCGGTTTGATGCCATAACAAAGGCGCCCGGCGGTATCCAAGGGAAGAGGTTCGGGGTTCATGAGTAGAGGGTTCGATAGCCACCAGCGCCGTTATCTGGTTGAGCACATGTCCGTGCTGTTGGTGGTGGCGAGCCTGTGTACCCTGCTGTCCATCAGTGGCGGTCTGTCTTTCCTCAATCGTTACGTCTACGACACCCTGCTGCCGCGGCTGCCGATGGAGCCCTCCGGCGACATCCTTATTGTCGGCATCGATGAGTACAGCCTGCGGGAAGTGGGGCGCTGGCCCTGGGATCGCAGCATCCATGCCCGTCTGATTGATCAACTCTCCAAACAGGGTGCCCGTGGGGTGTTGATGGATCTGATCCTGTCGGAGCCGGACCGGTCACGTCCGGCGGCGGATCAGGCGCTGGTCCGGGCGCTGTCCGAGAACGGCAATGTTTATCTGCCGGTGCATGTGGAGCAACTGCGCTCCGGCGGGCAACTGATCGAGGTATTGCCGGCGGGGCCCTTCGCCCGCGCCGCCCGGGGGCTCGGCCATGTGGATCTGGAGCTGGATGGTGACGGGGTGGCCCGTTCGGTCTACCTGCGTTCCGGGATCGGACAACCCTGGTGGCCGCACATTACCCAGGCGATGCTGGAAGGCGAGGGCCTGATCCCCGAGGACCGCTTTCCCGCCGGCGAAAACGACGATTTCGTCGGTCTGGCCAATGTTCGCAAATACCCCCGTTACATCCCGTTCGCCGGCGGCGCGGGAAGCTATCCGCACGTCTCCGCGGTGGATGTGCTGGAGGGCCGGGTTCCGGACCAATTGATCAAGGACCAGTTCGTGTTCATCGGCGCCACCGCCGCGGGGCTGGGCGATATGCTGCCGACCCCCATGGCCGGGCAGGGGGACCTGATGGCAGGCGTCGAGATCAACGCCAATATCTTCGATGGTCTGCGCCATGAGCGCATGATTTCAGGCATGAGCCGGCCCTGGGCCATAGCCCTCGGCGTGTTGCTGGCCTTACTGGCACCGCTGCTGCTGCCGTTCTTCTTGCCGCGCTGGAGTATTCCGCTGATTCTCGGCTCCCTGCTGTTCACGCTGGGAATCTGCTACGCGCTTTTGGCGGTCTGGCAGATCTGGTTTCCGCCGGCGGCCTCGGCCATCGCCGCGGTGGTGGCTTATCCGCTGTGGACCTGGCGGCGCCTGGAGTACTCCATGGCGTATATGCGTAATGCTCTGGAGCGCTTGGCGGAATACAGTGATCTGAACCGCCGTCTCACCGAGCCGGCGCCGCTGTCGCGGATGCTGCGCATGCTGGATCAGGTGCTGCCGGTGCGGGCCTGGCGGCTGCAGGCCCAGGCCGGCGCCCCGGTGTCCGGCGGCGAGCAACTGGAAGCCACGGCCTGGCGGGGGCAGCTGTCCCGCCGCTATCCGTTCCGCCATGACGGCAAACGTTATGAACTGACCGTGGTGTGGCGCCAGGCTCTGGATGCGGACACTTATGATTACTGGATTCGCGCCATGCTGGCGCGTACCGAAACCCATCAGGCCGGTATCGGGCCCCGCTACGAGGTGCTGGAGAAGCATATCGAGCGATTGCGCCGGGAGGAGCACCGCCAGCAGGCCCTGACCCGCTTCTTCCAGGTTGGTCTGGCGCAGATGAGCGAAGGAGTGCTGATCACCGATGCCTGTGGCGGCGTGGTGTTCATGAATCCGCAGGCGTCCTATCTGCTCAGTATCGAGGGCGTGGCCCAGGACACCCTGGGGCTGGCGGATATTGGCCGCGAACTGGAATTCACCGGTGATCGCGGTTGGCGCACGCTGCTTCAGGAAGCGCTGGCGGATGGCCGGGTGCAGAAAGAATGCCGTAACCGCCGTGGCATGGATCTTTATCTGGATATGATTCTGGTACACGCCGGCGACCAGCCGGGGCGCATGCTGATCATCAGTCTCAAGGACATTTCCGACGTCAAGCAGGCCATGCGCACCCGGACCGAGATGCTTGATTTCCTGTCCCATGATCTGCGTTCGCCGATGGTGTCGGTGCTGGCGTTGGTGGGCAAGATGCGGCATGGCCCGGACGGGGAGCGGTTGTCGGACTTCCTGGACAACGTGGAGCATTACGCCGAACGTAACCTGAACATCGCCGAGCAGTTCCTGCAACTGGCCCGGGTCGAGGGAGTGGATTCGGTGGAGATGATGGAGCTGGACATGCTCGATGTGGTGGAATCCGCCATCGATCAGGTGCAGATCCAGGCCCAGGCCCGGGATATCACCTTGCGGTTCGCCTATGACGAGACCGAGGAGGTCTGGGTAAAGGGCAATAACGAGCTACTGGAACGGCTGGTGGTGAATTTGCTCACTAATGCGGTCAAGTACAGCTATGAAGGCAACTCGGTGGATGTGCGCCTGTTTACTCAAGGGGGGCAGGTGACCTGTGAGGTGCGGGATCGCGGCGTGGGCATTCCGGAGGCGTTCCAGGACAAGCTGTTCGACCGTTTCAGTCGCGCCAGCACCAGCGGCGGGGCCCGTACTCGCGGGGCCGGCCTGGGGCTGCGCTTCGTCAAGGTGGTGACGGAGCGTCACGGTGGCGATATCAAGGTGGCCAGCGCTCCCGGCGAGGGCAGCCGTTTTACCCTGTTGCTGCCACGAATCCAGTTATCCTGAGCTAGGGCCTGTTCAGCCTATTTCCATCCCGCCTGCTGGATGCCCATTTTGCCTCCAGATAGCTACTCCCAAGGTACTGATTTTATCCCCGCGATTTCTGAGGGTATAATCGCGCCCGCAATAACAAACAGAGCCGGCACGTCTCTGAATGAGTCCCGGCCCCGAGGGGCAGCCGGGCGTTATTCAAAGCTGTGTTTCGGGACATACCAATAACCGAGGTGGAACCGTGAAAAAAATGCTGACTGCTGGCCTGATTGTACTGGCCACCCTGTTCGCCGGCGCTGTAATGGCCGCCAGCACCAAGGACATTTCCCCGTATCCTCTGGGCGAGCGCTCGGTTCTGGGTGACCGTGCCACCGCCGAGCGGATCAAACCGGTGGGGTCCGTGTGCGTGGAAGGCGAAGAGTGCGGCAGCGCGGTGGCCGCCGCGGAAGGGAGCGGTGAACCCCGTTCCGGCCAGGCCGTGTACGATACCGGCTGTGCCGCCTGTCACGCCACCGGCGCCGCCGGCGCGCCCAAGTTCGGTGATGCGGGTCAGTGGGCCAGCCATATCGAAAAGGGCATGGACACCCTGGTCAAGCACGCTTTCGAAGGCTTCAATGCCATGCCGCCCAAAGGCATGTGCATGGATTGCTCCGAAGAGGAAATCCGCAACGCGGTGGAATACATCGTCGAGAACAGCCAGTAGTTTCGGCGGATACGCCATTCGCTGCCAAGGCAGCTCCCACAGCGGCTTCGTAGCAGAGCCTGTGGGACGCTGGTTTGCCAGCGAATGGGCCTTGGCGGCAAAGGATTCGCTTGCAGCGGCTCGCCGCCCGGATAAAGCTCCAGCGGTTTCATGGCCCGGTTCGTGGGCTTTCCGGAACCCTGTTACTCCAGCAGCGCCTTGAGATTGGCCAGGCTGGCTTCGGCCATCTCGTTGTCCCGTTCCTCATCGCGGGGGGCGCCTTCTCCGATATATTCCAGATCGTCCGGCGGCAGTTCGTCGATAAAACGGCTCGGTGTGGTATCCACCTTCTCGCCATACTGTTTGCGGGTGCGCGCCTGGGTCAGGGTGAGGGTTTCCCGCGCCCGGGTGATGCCCACGTACATCAGGCGGCGTTCCTCGACGATATTGTCTTCCTCGATGCTGGTGCGGTGGGGAAGCAGCTCCTCCTCCACGCCCATCATGTAAACATGGGGAAACTCCAGCCCTTTTGAAGCATGCAGGGTCATCAACTGGACCCGGTCGGAGTCGTCTTCCTCGTCCTGCTGCTCCAGCATGTCCATCAGTACCAGCTTGCCGATTACCGCTTCAAGGTCGCTGGACCCGTCGTCCTCTTCTTCCTGCTTTTCCAGCATGCGCTCGATATTGCGCACCAACTGCCAGACGTTTTCGATGCGCTTTTCACCGATGCGCGGGCTGGAGGCGTTTTGCATGATCCAGCCTTCGTAGTCCATTTCGGTGATCAGTTCCTTCACCGCCTGCAGGCTATTGTGCCGGAAGCAATGTTCACGCTTGCCATCAAGCCACTGTTTGAACTCCCGCAGTTTCTCCGCCGCCTTCGGTGGCATGGCCTCGCTCAGACCAAGGTCGCCGCAGACGTGATACAGGCCCTGATCGCGCCGGCCCGCCCAGGCCGCCAGCTTTTCCAGGGTGGCCGGGCCCACCTCCCGGCGGGGCGTATTGATGATGCGCAAAAAGGCGTTGTCGTCGTCCGGATTCACCAGCAAGCGCAGATAGCACATCAGATCCTTGATCTCGCTGCGCGAGAAGAAACTGGTGCCGCCGGAGACCTTGTAGGGAATCGACAGCGATTGCAGCTTCATTTCCAGGATGCGGGACTGGAAGTTGCCGCGATAGAGAATGGCGAAGTCCTTCCAGTGCAGCCCCCGCTGCAGGCGGCGGTGAAACAGATCGCCGGCGATCCAGTCGGTTTCCCCGTCCTCGTCGCGCAGCGCCGCCACCCGTATTGGTTCGCCGTAGCCGTAGTCCGACCACAGGCTTTTCTCGAACACGTGGGGATTGTTGGCGATCACCGTGTTGGCGGCCTTGAGGATGCGGCCGGTGGAGCGGTAATTCTGTTCCAGCTTCACCACTTTCAGGGCCGGCCAGTCCTGCTGCAACTGATCCAGGTTTTCCGGGCGGGCGCCGCGCCAGGCGTAGATTGACTGGTCGTCATCGCCGACCACGGTGAAGCGGCCTTCCGGCAGGGTCAGCATGCGCACCAGCTCGTACTGGGCGCCGTTGGTGTCCTGATATTCGTCCACCAACAGGTATTGCAGGCGATGACGCCACTTCTCCAGAATCCGTGGCTGTTCGCGGAACAGCTGCACCGGCATCATGATCAGGTCATCGAAATCCACCGCGTTGCAGGCGCGCAGCATGCGGTTGTAGCCGCTGTAGGCCATGGCCGCGCGTACTTCTTCCTCGGTCTGGGCCTGGCTCACCGCTTCCTCGGGGGAGACCAGCTCGTTCTTCCAGTCCGACAGGCATTTGTGCACCGCTTCCACCGCGTTCAGGTCCCGCTCGGATTCCCCTTGAAGCAGGATTTCCTTGAGGATCTCACGGCTATCGGTCTGGTCGAGAATGGAGAAGCCGGAACGCAGGCCGCAGGCCTTGAGTTCGCTTTTGAGAATGCGCAGACCCAGGTTGTGGAAAGTGGAGACGATCAGGCCCCGGCTCTGGCCGCCCTGGACCAGGCTTTGCACCCGTTCCTTCATTTCCCGGGCCGCCTTGTTGGTGAAGGTCACGGCGGCGATGCGCCGGGCCGGCACGCCCCGCTCCTGGATCAGCCAGGCGATCTTGCGGGTGATCACGCTGGTCTTGCCAGACCCCGCTCCGGCCAGCACCAGCAGTGGGCCGTCGGCGTAATGGACCGCTTCCCGTTGGCGAGGATTCAACGAGGTCATGATGGCTCCAGGGGTAAACGAAGGCGCGTATCATAGCAGCCACGGCGGCATGAAACAGTGTCCGCCGACGCCTGATGACGAAGGCGCTATACTGCCCGCCATGCGTCTCGACTACTTCGTTGCCCACGCCACCGGGCTCACCCGCAAACAAGTCAAAACCCTGATCCGCTCCGGCGCCATTCAGGTGTTCGACGGTGCCGGCGGCGAGCTGCCCGCCAAACCGGAGCGGCGTCTGCAAACGGATATGCGGGTGCTCTGGGAAGGACGGCCGCTGAGACTGGAAGGGCATCGTTATTTGATGCTGCACAAGCCGGTGGGCGTGGTCTGTTCCACCGACGACCCGGGCCACCGCACCGTTCTGGATCTGCTGCCCGGTGACCAGCGCGCCGGGTTGCATGCCGCCGGCCGGCTGGATCTGGACACCACCGGACTGGTGTTGCTCACCAGTGATGGCCACTGGTCCCACCGCATCACCTCGCCACAACACCATTGCAACAAGCGTTACCGGGTCACCACCGCCGAACCAGTGACCCGGACTCAGGTTGATGCGTTGTCGGCGGGCGTGGTGTTGCGCGATGATCCCCGCCCCACCCGGCAGGCACACGTGGAGGTGGTGGATGCTCTGTGTTTGCGCCTGACCATCAGTGAGGGGCGTTATCACCAGGTCAAACGGATGCTGGCGGCGGTGGGTAACCGCGTGGTGGCATTGCATCGGGAGGCGGTCGGCGACGTGGTACTGGACCCGGCTCTGGCGCCGGGAGAGTGGCGCCCGCTCACCGAAGCGGAGCAGAAGCGGCTGGGCCCGCCGGGTTGAGCACGGTGCCAGCCGGGTTCGTCGGATCGGACGACGAGGGCGGGCCGCGACAAGGTTAGATTGGAGATCGGGTTCATGCCCGTCGCGCGCCGTAGCCGCGGGCCTCCGGGACCGCGGGTGCGGCGCGCAGCTTATTCGAGAGCCTGCCGTACCGGGGGGTTGATTGGCCGCCCGCCATCGTTGATCACCGCCACAATTGCGCCCCATCCGCCATCCGCGCCGCTGTTAGTGGGGCTCCTGTGTTCCCAAGGGGCGGAACAGCGGCCGGGGACGGGTTTGGGTTTCCCGTGGTAACGGCGCATAGTGCAGGGGGAGTCCGGGTTACGGTTGCCATCGAGGGGGCGGCCTGGACCGCCACTTGTCATTTTCGGACACGGTTGAGCACAGGTGTATGCTTGAGGTTATGAACAGGACGCTACACAACGACCCCGCACTGGCCAGTGATCGTTCGCCGATCCCGGTTAACTATGTGCGTAATCTGGTGGAGCTGGCCCGCGAAGCGGGGCTCGACCCGTCCCGTTTATTGGCACACGCCGGCTTGTCGGAGCCTCAGGTGTACAGTGCCGAGCCGGCGTTGAGATTCGATCAGTTCCGCCGTGTCATGGCCAGCGCCCGGGAGCTGTCCGGCGATCCCGCCATCGCTCTGAGCCTGGGGCAGCAGCTTACCGTTACCGCTCATGGCCTGCTGGGCTACGCCGCCATCAGCAGCCGTGACCTGGGGGATGCGCTGCAATTGTTGGAGCGCTATTTCCGCACGCGTACCCGCCTGTGTCTGCCGCGTCTCGATGTGGAAGAGCCGTGGGTGCGTTTCGCCCTGATGGAAAGCTACGATCTGGGTGAGATTCGCCGCCCCTATCTGGAAGTGGTCACCGCCGCGCTGGTGGCCGGATTGCGTTATTTGCTTGGCGATCGTTTTCAGGGTGCGGCTCTGACCCTGCCCTATGCGTCGCCGGACTACGCCGCGCGGTATCAGGAGCTGCTGGGCATGACCGTTCGCTTCGGCGCTGATACCGCCGTGCTCAGTTTTCCGGCGGCCCTGTTGAGGGAGGCTCTGCCGATGGCGGACGCATCCTCCCGGCAAATGGCCGCCCAGCGGTGCGAGGAGGAACTGCAACGGCTGGAGGCGGATCAGGACTGGGCCTCGCGGGTGCGCGCCCGTCTGATGCAGGCGGAAGGTGCCTTGCCGAGCCTCGAGCAACTGGCCACCGGGTTCCACCTGACCTCACGGACCCTGCGCCGCTATCTCGCCGCGCTGGGCGTGAGCTACCGCTATCTGCTGGAAGAAGTGCGCATGGCCCGCGCGGTACGTTATCTCCAGGCCAACCTCACCGTGCAGCAAGTGGCACAGAAGCTGGGTTACGCCGAACCCAGCAACTTCACCCGGGCTTTCCGCCGCTGGACCGGCCGTCCGCCCAGCGACTATCTGGGTAACCTGTAAGTTTCCGCCCTCGCCCCATCGGCCAAGATGTAACAGGCCGCGACAGACTTCACTCCAGACACTGGAAACCGGCACAATCAATGCCCTCTTTCGGGCCCTTAGTCCTCCGAGATCGGGTTCCTGCGGTCCGTTTTTGCTTGGTTTTTTATAGACAGGTTTGGGAGACAACCATGTTCGATATCACTAACAAACGCGTTCTTATCACCGGTGCTT
This sequence comes from Alloalcanivorax xenomutans, assembly GCF_900217905.1. GTDB lineage: Bacteria > Pseudomonadota > Gammaproteobacteria > Pseudomonadales > Alcanivoracaceae > Alloalcanivorax > Alloalcanivorax xenomutans. The sequence goes on along the minus strand of NZ_OBMO01000002.1, from coordinate 163,580 downwards.
CCAGCGGTTTTGGCGCCCGTTTCGCCGAAGTGCTGGCCGAGCACGGTGCCGATCTGGTGCTGGCGGCACGGCGGGTGGACAAACTCGAAGCCACCGCGGAAAAAGTCCGCGCCCTGGGGCGTGACGCCCGGGTGGTGGAAATGGACGTGTCCGATCACTCCAATGTGGCGCGGGCTTTCGAGAACATGCCGGCCCTGGACGTGGTGGTGAACAACGCCGGGATCACCCGGGAAGGCGCCACCGACACCCTCTCCGAGGAAGACTGGAACGCGGTGGTGGACACCAACCTCAACGGCGTCTGGGCGGTGAGCAAGTTCGCCATCCAGCAATGGCGCCGGGACGAGCGCCCCGGCAACATTATCAATATCGCTTCCATCCTCGGCTTGCGGGTGGGCGCCATGCTGTCCCCGTACACCGTGTCCAAGGCCGGCGTGGTGCAGCTGACCAAATCCATCGCTCTGGATTACGCCCGCTACAACATTCGCTGCAACGCCATCTGCCCGGGTTACATTGAAACCGACATCAACCGGGAGTTTTTCCAGGGCCCCCATGGTGGCAAGCTGATCAAACGCATCCCCTACCATCGCCTGGGCCAGATCGACGAGCTGGCCGGTCCGTTGCTGCTGCTTGCCTCCGACGCCTCTTCCTACATGAGCGGCGCGGCGATTCCGGTGGATGGCGGCCACCTGTGTAATACGCTTTGATGTCCCGTTATCCTCGCCCGGCTTGCCGCCGGTATTGTTCCGGGGTGGTGCCGGCCAGACGCCGGAACATGGCGATGAACGCGGACGGGTTGCTGTAGCCCAGATCATAGGCGATGGCGTGGACGCTGTGTTCTTGCTCCAGGGCCTCCAGCGCTAGCAGGTAACGCAACCGCTGGCGCCACTCCCCCAGCGGCATGCCCAATTCCCGGTGACACAGGCGGGCCAGGGTGCGTTCGGTCATGTTGGCCTGCCGCGCCCATTGCACCTGGGTGCGATTATCCGCGGGGTTGTCCCGCAGCGCCTCCAGGACCCTGCCGAGCACCGGGTGATCCGTGTAGGGGAGGAAGTAGGGGACTCCCTGAGCACTGAGGCTGAGCTGGTCCAGCATCACCCGCGCCAGCCGCTGATCGCTCTCGTGCTCCGGCTCGTGCACGCCGCGCCGGGCGAAATCCACCAGGATGGCCTTGAGGATGTCGGTGATCGCCACCGTGCAGGCCTGGGTCGGCAGATCCCCGCACAGCGTCGAGTCGATATACACCGAGCGGTAGATCACGGCATTCGGGTTGTAACTGCCATGGGCCGCGCCGGGCGGAATCCATACGGCATACTGAGGCGGCGACAAAAACCGCTTTCCCTCCACCCGCAAATGCATGATGCCCTGGGTGGTGTAGTTGAGCTGGCCCCAGTCATGGCGGTGCTCCAGCGACTCACTGCCGGCCGGGAATTCGTCGTAGCGGAAGTACACCGGCGACGGCAGCGTGGTGAAATCCGGCAGTGGCAGATAATGGGGCGCTGTCATGTCCGAAATCCCCTGTGGGTTGTCTGGATAGGAGTATAAGGCTTATTTCAGACAGCGCCATAATGGCGCCTCGAAAAAGGGAGGCCCCTGGTATGGCGTATTTGCTTCCGTTGGCGGCGGTACTGATCTGGTCCGGCAACAATGTGGTCAACAAGTTGGCGGTGGGCGTGCTGTTCCCGGCGGAAATCGGCTTTTATCGCTGGGTGCTGGCGGGGGCATTGCTGACGCCGCTGATGGCGCCGCGACTGTGGCGGTACCGTCATCAGGTGAAACCGCTGATTCCCCGTATCATCGTGCTCGGTTTGCTGGGCATGGCGGTGTACCAGACCCTGGCCTACTATGCCGCCACCCTCACCAGCGCCACCAACATGGGCATCATCCTGTCGCTGATGCCCTTGATGGCATTGGGTTTATCCACGGTATTGCTGGGCCTGCCCCTGACTCTGGGGGCACTGGTGGGCGCGGTGATCTCCCTGGGCGGCGTGGTGCTGGTGGTCTCTTCCGGTGACTTCGCCACTCTGGTTGCCCGGGGCATTAACCAGGGTGATGCCCTGATGGTGCTGGCGACCTTCGCTTACGCGGTCTATGGCGTGTTACTGAAACGCTGGCAGCCGCCCTTGCCGGCCATGCTGCTGCTGTACCTGCAGGTGCTGGTGGCGCTGGTGGCGCTGTTCCCGCTGCTGTTGCTGTCACCCCAACAGGGAGCCAGTGTCGAGGCCGTGCCGCTAGTGATCTATGCCGGGGTACTGGCCTCCATGGTGGCGCCCTTGTTGTGGATGCAGGGGATCGCCCGGCTCGATCCCAGCCGCATGAGCCTGTTCTTCAATCTGATGCCTCTGCTCACCGCGGTGATCGCTTCAGTATTGTTGCGCGAACAGCTGACCTGGGCGCATCTGATCGGCGGCGGGCTGACCCTGGCCGGCGTGATCCTGGCGGAAACCTGGCGGCGGCCGTTGCGCCGCGCCGGCGGCGTCAGCTTTCCTGGTTCCGCCGATAGCTGAGCGCCTCGCTCAGGTGAGCGCGGTCCACCCGGTCCGCGCCCGCCAGATCGGCAATGGTGCGGGCCACCCGCAAGCTGCGGTGCAGCGCGCGGGCGGACAGGCCAAGCCGTTCCATGGTCTCGATCAGCCAGGCGCGGTGCGGCGCCAGTATCGCTTCCAGCGTGTCGGCGGGCAGGTCCCGGTTGAGCCGGCTCTGGCGTTGCTGCTGCCGCTGGCGGGCGGCGATCACTCGCTGGCGTACCCGTTCACTGCTCTCTCCGGGCTGCCCTTGCAGCAGTTCCGCCGCCGGCAGCGGCGGCAGGTCCAGGTGCAGATCAATGCGATCCAGCAGCGGCCCGGACAGGCGCGCCTGATAGCGGCGGGCCTTTTCACAGCGGTAGCCACAGCCGCGTTCGGGATCGCCAAGATAGCCGCAGGGGCAGGGGTTCATCGCCGCCACTAGCTGGAAGCGGGCAGGGAACGTCAGTTGCTGGGCGGTGCGGGCGATGTGCACCTCGCCGGTCTCCAGCGGTTCCCGCAAGACTTCCAGCACGCGCCGTTCGAATTCCGGCAACTCATCAAGGAACAGCACGCCATGATGGGCCAGGGAAATTTCCCCCGGCCGTGGGCGGCTGCCGCCGCCCACCAGGGCAATGGCGGAGGTGGTGTGATGGGGGCTGCGGTAGGGGCGTTGCAGAAAGTGCTCCGCTGGCCGGCTGGCGCGCAGTGAGTAAACGGCCGCCACCTCCAGAGCCTGGTCCCGGTCCAGTGGCGGCAGCAGGCCCGGCAGCCGTGACGCCAGCAGACTTTTACCGGCCCCTGGAGGGCCGCACAGTAGCAGGGAATGGCCGCCGGCGGCGGCGATTTCCAGCACGCGCTTGCCACTGATCTGACCCCGCACATCGGCCAGGCAGGGATGATGCGGGGCCGATTGACGGTCGATGTCCGGGGCGGGGTGGCAAGGCAAGGGCGTGGCGCCGCGCAGATGGGCGCAGAGATCATTGAGGCTGGTCACCGCCAGGGTACGGGCGCCAGCCAGTGCCGCCTCGTCGGCATTTTCCGCCGGCACCACCAGGGTATGACCGGCATCGGCGCAGGCCAGCGCGGCGGGCAACAGCGCCGGCACCGGATTGAGACGGCCGGACAGCGCCAGCTCGCCAATGAATTCGTGGCCATTGAAGTCCACCCGTCCCAACTGGCCGCTGGCCAGCAGGATGCCCAGGGCGATGGGCAAGTCGAAACGACCGCCGTCCTTGGGCAGGTCCGCCGGTGCCAGATTGACGGTGATGCGCCGTTGCGGAAATTCGAAGCCGCTGGTGACCAGCGCCGAGCGGACCCGGTCGCGGCTCTCCCGGACCGCGGTATCCGGCAGGCCGACAATGGTGAAACCGGGCAATCCCGGCGCCAGATGGGTTTCCACCGTTACCGGAACGGCATCGATGCCCCGGCTGGCGCGGCTGAGCAGGCTGGTAATGTTCATGCCATCGAGGGTAGGGCAACGGGCCCGGAAAGACTGTCAGCCAGGGTGGTGACGGTGAGTGCGATATTGTCGTCGGCGCGCGTAGGAAAAAGGCCCGGAGCGAGTCAGTGCTGGTCCGCCCAGGCCTGGATCAGTGACAGTGCCTTGTGCGCCGCCGGCGACAGGGTGCGGTTGGCCAGGCGCGCCACCGCCAGTTCCACTTCCTGATGACTGTCCTGAATGTTCAGCCGTACCAGCCGCCCCGCCGCCACCTGGGCGCGGCAGACCGAGGGCGTGGCGCTGAGCACGGCATCGGTCCGGGTCACCACCTCGCGCAGGGTCACCAGATCGTTGCATTCGAGGCTGAGGGCCAGGGCTTCTCCGGGGGACTGGCCCAGCCTCCGTTTCAGACGGTTGCGGGCGGTTTCCGGCAACGGCACGGACACCAGTGGATAGTCGCCGAGATCGCGCGTGGCCACCGCTCTTCCATCCGCCAGGGGGTGCCCCCGGCGCACATACCAGCCGGCGGCCTCCTTCGACAGGGGCTGGCTTTCCAGGGCGGAGTCGTGGGGCACGGTACGCCGTTCCACCACGGCGAAATCCAGTTCCTCCGTTTCCACTTTACGCAGCAGGGTGGCCCAGTCGTTCACTTCCACTTTGATTTGCAAATGCGGGTATTCGCTCATCAGGGTGCCGAGCACGTCCGGCAGCAGAATGGCGGAAGGGTAGGAGCCGGCGCCGAAGCGGACCTCGCCCATCTCGTGATTGCGGATCAGGGCGGCGTCCCGGCGCAGACCGCGGGCTTCGAACAACACCCGCCGGGCACGATTGATCAGTTGCTGGCCGGCGGCGGTGGGGACCACGCCCTGGGGAGTGCGGTCGAACAGGCGGATACCCAGCTCGTGTTCCAGGTTCTGGATGCCACGGGTCAGGGCGGGTTGGCTCAGGTGGGTGCGTTCCGCGGCTTTGACGAAGGAGCGCTCCTCGGCCAGGGCCACCAGTTGTTCCAGCCGGCGCAGATTCATGAATGCGATAAATGCATTGATTTAATGAATGTTATGCATTTGTAACATTGCGGGCGCCGGCGTACAACAGGGCGCACCCCTGCCCAGCCCGGAGAATCCTCATGTGTGATCAATCCAAGCCCGCCCAGCCCGCTACCATCGCCTGCAATCATGGTTGGCGGGACCGCCTGCCGTTCGAGGACAGAACCGATTTCGAAAATGCCCGGCGTGGTTTTATCGCCACTTTCGATGGCGACGAGGTGCGTCGCGAGGATGGCCGGGTGGTGTGGGATTTCCGCGCCTATGATTTCCAGGAAAGCGAGGAAGCGCCGGATACGGTAAACCCCAGCCTGTGGCGGCTGGCGCGTCTGAATAACCACACCGGTCTGTTCCAGGTGTGCGAGCGCATCTACCAGGTGCGTGGTTTCGATCTTTCCAACATGAACATCATCGAAGGCGACAGCGGTTTGATCATCATGGATCCGCTGGTCAGCGCCGAGGTCGCCAAGGCGGGACTGGAACTGTATTACCAGCACCGTCCGCAACGCCCGGTGGTGGCGGTGATTTACACCCATAGCCACGTGGATCATTTCGGCGGCGTGAAAGGGGTGATCAGCGAAGAGGAGGTGCGCTCCGGCAAGGTGCGGGTGTACGCCCCGGAAGGGTTCATGGAAGAGACGGTCAGCGAAAACGTCTACGCCGGCCCGGCCATGCGCCGCCGTGCGCAGTACATGTATGGTGGCTTGCTGCCGAAGGGGCCGCGCGGTCAGGTGGACGCGGGGCTGGGCAAGGGCACGTCCCGGGGCACCGTGACTCTGATCGCGCCCACCGATGAAATCAGCGAGGCGTTTGAAACCCACACCATTGACGGTGTGGAAATCGAATTCCAACTGACCCCGGGCACCGAAGCCCCGGCCGAAATGAACCTGTATTTTCCGCAATGGCGGGCACTGTGCGTGGCCGAGAACGCCTGCCAGTGCATGCACAACATTCTCACCATCCGTGGCGCGCTGGTCCGTGATCCGCGCATCTGGTCCTACTATCTCGGCCAGACCCTGGCCCGCTACGGGGATCGCAGTGATGTGCTGTTCGCCCAGCACCATTGGCCCACCTGGGGCGCGGACAATATCCGTGAGTACCTGGCCGATCAGCGGGATATGTACGCTTTCCTCAACGACGAAACCCTGCGCCTGCTCAATCACGGGCTGACGCCGATGGACATCGCCGAGCACATCAAGAGCCTGCCACAACCGTTGGCGCAACGCTGGCATGCCCGTGATTATTACGGCTCGGTGAGTCATAACGTGCGTGCTGTGTACCAGCGCTACATGGGGTTCTACGACGCCAATCCGGCGCACCTGAATCCGCTGCCGCCAGTGGCAAGCGCCCGCCGTACCATCGAGTGGATGGGCGGTGCCGAAGCGGTATTGGAAAAAGCCAGAGCAGAGTTCGAGCGCGGTGAATATCGCTGGGTGGCGGAGATCGTCAACCAGGTGGTGTTCGCCGATCCGGACAACGCCGCCGCCCGGGAATTGCAGGCCGATACCCTGGAGCAACTGGGTTATCAGTGCGAGAACACCACCTGGCGCAACGCCTACCTCACCGGTGCCCAGGAGCTGCGCAAGGGCGTCAAGCGGGTGCCGGGCGGGCAGGCGCCGGATCTGGTGCGGGCGCTGACTCCGGCGTTTTTCTTTTCCTTGCTGGCGATCCGGCTGGACAGCGAAAAGGCCGTGTCACAACCGATGACGCTGAATTGGCACTTCCCGGATCTGGACCAGGACTTCGCCTTGACCGTGCGCAATGGCGTGCTCACCTATCTGGAAGGGCACCGTCATGATAACGCTGACGCCAGCGTCACAATGGGCAAGGCCGACCTGGATCAGGTCGGGCTGGGCAAACTGACGTTGCCGCAGTGCATGCAGGACGGCCGGCTGGCGGTGGCCGGGGATCAGGCGAAGGTGGCGGCTCTGTTCGGCATGCTCGATCAGTTCCAGTCTTCCTTCAATATCGTTACCCCGGCGACGCTGGGGTAACCGCTATTGCTCGTCTGATTGCGCGGCGCGCTCCAGCGCCGCCACCTGCTTTTCCAGCGCTTCCAGCTTCTCGCGGGTGCGTTCCAGCACCCGTTGCTGCACATCGAATTCCTCCCGGCTGATCAGATCCAGCCGCGCCAGTGCTTCTCCCAGCACTGCCCTTATACTGTGCTCCACATCGTCGCGCAGCCGCCCCGGATCTCCGGGCAGGCGCCGCTGAATGTCGGCCATCAGTCGATCGATAAAGGGTTGGCTTTGCATGGCCGTAGGCTCCACTATGCGTTCAGTCGGCGTGATGGTATCACTCCAAGTCGGGTTGTGCGGCACTGGCTGCCGTGCCCCAAAATGGAACGCGCTCCAAATCGGTGCACTATTATACCGCAGCGGAGTCGGATCGCGACCTGCGTCGGCGATGTAACCCTTTGAGAAAGCGTGACTTTTTAAAACTGGCATGGGTCGTGCACAAGATGGGTCAGAGCGTTCGCGCAAGTGGATGGATCGGGAACCAAAGAGGGGCCTGAAACGAAACGGACGTTACCGGACGCGTTAAGAGCGTTGAGGAGATAGCAATGAAACTGGTTACAGCCATTATCAAGCCGTTCAAATTGGATGATGTGCGTGAAGCACTGTCCGAGATCGGCGTTCAGGGCATCACCGTTACCGAGGTCAAGGGTTTCGGTCGCCAAAAGGGGCACACCGAGCTCTATCGTGGTGCGGAATACGTCGTCGACTTCCTCCCCAAGGTGAAAATCGAAGTGGCCATTGCCGATGGCAGCCTGGACCAGGTGATCGAAGCAGTCACCAAGGCCGCCAACACCGGCAAGATCGGTGACGGCAAGATCTTCGTCACCAATCTGGAGCAGGCCATTCGCATTCGTACCGGTGAAACCGGTGAGGATGCCATTTAAGAAGTTTTAGAACGTGTGCTGAATCGACCCATGCCAAGGCTTTTGGACACGTTTTTATTTCTCGGAGGGTTGCAACGTGGAAAACCAAATCTTTGAATTGCAGTACGCCATCGATACGTTTTATTTCGTGATCTGCGGCGCACTGGTGATGTGGATGGCCGCGGGCTTCGCCATGCTGGAGGCGGGCCTGGTACGCGCCAAGAACACCACTGAAATTCTGACCAAGAACGTGGCGCTGTTCGCCATCGCCTGCACCATGTACATGGTGTGCGGCTACGCCATCATGTACGACGGTGGCATCTTCCTGAAAGGCATCACCGACTTTGATCTGGCCGGTGTATTGTCCGCTTCCGCGGAGAACGGCTTCGACGGTGACTCCGTTTACTCCGGCGCGTCCGACTTCTTCTTCCAGGTGGTGTTCGTGGCCACCGCCATGTCCATCGTTTCCGGTGCCGTGGCTGAGCGGATGAAGTTGTGGGCGTTCCTGCTGTTCGCCGTGGTCATGACCGGTGTGATCTATCCGCTGGAAGGATCCTGGACCTGGGGCGGTGCCGACGTCCTCGGTATGTACAACCTGGGCGACCTGGGCTTCTCCGACTTCGCTGGTTCCGGCATCGTGCACATGGCCGGCGCCGCCGCCGCTCTGGCCGGGGTGCTGCTGCTCGGTCCGCGTAAAGGCAAGTACGGCGCCAACGGTCAGATCAACGCGATCCCCGGTGCCAATCTGCCGCTGGCGACCCTGGGGACCTTCATCCTGTGGATGGGTTGGTTCGGCTTCAACGGCGGTTCCGTGCTGAAACTGGGTGACGCCGCCAACGCACACTCCGTGGCCGTAGTGTTCATGAACACCAACGCCGCCGCCGCCGGTGGTGCCATCGCCGCCCTGATCGTGGCCCGTATCCTGTTCGGCAAGTCCGACCTGACCATGTTGCTCAACGGCGCCCTGGCCGGTCTGGTGGCGATCACCGCCGAGCCGTCCACGCCAACGCCGCTGCTGGCGACCCTCTTTGGTGCGCTCGGTGGTGTGCTGGTGGTGTTCAGCATCGTCACCCTGGACAAGCTGAAAATCGACGACCCGGTGGGCGCCATCTCGGTGCACGGCGTGGTGGGTCTGCTGGGCCTGCTGCTGGTGCCGGTCACCAACGGTGATGTGAGTTTCTCTGGCCAGATCATTGGCGCCCTGACCATCTTCATCTGGGTGTTCGTCGCCAGCCTGATCGTCTGGGGCATCCTCAAGGCGGTGATGGGGGTTCGTGTCACCGAGGAAGAAGAGTACGAAGGCATGGATCTGGTGGACTGCGGTATGGAAGCTTACCCGGAGTTCGTCAAAAGCTGATCGATCACCTTCCGGATGAAAAAGGGCGCCCGCGGGCGCCCTTTTTTTATGACCACCATCCATGGCCACCACTCTAGAGGCTGTCGCTTTATGTCATCCGTTTGACCACCGACAACGGCAACACCTTCATGGCAAAACCGATCGGCGCCCAGGGCCAGCGTGGCACATAGGCCTTGGCCGGTTCTTTTTCGATGGCTTCCACTAATTGCCGGCAGCCGGTTTCCAGATCGACGATGAATGGGGCATTTTTCACTTGGGCGTTGATGTCGGTGCGGATGTAGCCGGGATAGATCGTGCTCACTTTGATCGGCTTGCCGAGCATTTCCATGCGCAGGCCCTCGGCCAACGCGGCCACGCCGGCCTTGGTGGCGGAGTAGGTATTGATGTTTTTACGCAGGCCGCGCAAGGCGCTCATGGAAGACACCACCACCAGGTGGCCACTGTTCTGTTCGCGGAAGATTTCCATGGCCGCCTCGCATTGGGCCAGGGCGGCGACGAAGTTGGTCTCGGCGGTTTGGCGATTGGCTTGGAAATGACCGGTGCCCAGCGGTTGTCCCTTGCCGATGCCGGCGTTGACAATGATCCGATCCAACCGACCCAGCTCCGCCTTGAAGGCGCGGAATACGTCAAAGACCTGCTCGTAGTCGTTCACGTCCAGTGGCCGGATCGCCACGGTGATGGTCGGGTGTGCCTGTTCCAGCTCGTTTTTCAGGGCTTCCAGTTTATCCAGGCGCCGGGCGCAGAGAGCCAGGTCGCGGCCCATGGCGGCGAAACGCCGGGCCATGCCCATGCCCAGTCCGGAACTGGCGCCGGTAATCAGAATGGTTTTACGGTGCGGCATGATAAATCCTTGATGCGGTGGTGGGCGACTCGGTCCGAACGGGCGGCTCCGTCTTCCGCGGTAATAGTGCCTGCCGCTGGCGGGGGCCCGCCAGTCCCGGCGGGCCTTTCGGTGGGGATGTTCTCAGCGATAAGTCAGCAGTTCGCCGCGCAGGTGCAGGTGTTCGTTGAGCGTGGCCAGGCGCAGGCGGCCGGCATTGACCAGCAGACGGGTGACGCTGGTGTTGACCAGGCCGCGATTGAAGGTGATCAAGGCGTCGTCGGCCAGTTCAAGCAGGTGCTGTATGGCCACGCTGATGGCGCCGCCAGAGGTGAACACCAGGGCGGAATCGCCGCGTTCCAGGCCATTGGCCAGGCTGTAAAGCGACGCCAGAACCCGCTCACGGAATGCCGGCCAGGTTTCCTTGTAGTCGTCTTCGTTGCGCTGCCAGCGTTGCAGGGCCTCCTCGAAGCGAGCCTGGAAGGCGCGCCGGGGATTGGGCTGCTCGGCCAGCCAGGCGGACAGTGCCTGATGATCGGCGGACTCTGGCCAATGCACATGCAGCAGACTCTTATGGTCGTACTCGTCGAAACCCTGATCGGTCTGCCATTCCTTCGGCAGAGCCATTTGTTCCAGTGTCGCTTCGGCGGTTTCCCGGTGCCGGCGCAGCGAGCCGCATACCGCCTGGGGGGCGCCCAGGTCCTGCTCGCTCAGATGGCGGCCGAGGATCCGGCTTTGTTCCCAGCCGTTATCGGACAGGGCGTCATAATTCTCCGCGCCAAAGCTGGCCTGGCCGTGGCGGATCAGATAAATCACAGGCATTGCGTATTCTCCCGGGGTCCGCGGGCGCCGGTGCCAGCGAACACAGCAACCATTGACCTCATGCTAGGTATCGGTTTTCAATAAATCGAATGAATATTTGAAATAATTCCGGATAAAACCCATGCATGTTTCGCGCTTCGATCTGAACCTGTTCGTGGTCTTCGATGCTATTTACACGGAAGGGTCCCTGACCCGGGCGGCGCGGGTGCTCAACCTCACCCAGCCGGCGGTGAGCCACGCCCTGGCGCGTTTGCGGGAGCGTCTGGAGGATCCGTTGTTCGTGCGGCAGGGGGCGCGGATGGTGCCCACCAGCCGGGCCCGGGCCATGGTGACGCCGGTGCGTCATGCGCTGGGGGGCTTGCAGCGTTGCCTCAGTCATGAAGGGGGCTTCGATCTTGGTGAGGCGGAGCGCACTTTCGTGCTCGGGTTGCGGGATGGTCTGGAAGGATGCCTGTTGCCGCCGCTGATCTCCGCTTTGGTGGACGAGGCCCCGGGCATCCGTTTGCAGTCGATGACGGTGCCGCGCCGGCAACTGGCCACGGAGCTGGCCAGTGGCCGCCTCGATCTGGCCACCGATATTCTGCTGCCGTTACCGGAGTCGGTGCAGCACCGGCGGGTCATGCAGGGGCCCTTGGTGGTGCTGATGCGCGAAGGTCATCCGCTGGCCGGGAATCTCGACCTGCCCGCCTATCTGGCCGCCCAGCACGTGCTGGTGTCGTCCCGCCGCGAGGGCCCGGGGATGGAGGATTTCGGGTTGTCCCGGCTGGGCTACCGGCGCCACATCCGGCTACGCTGCCAGCATCACCAGGCCGCGTTGTCCACGGTGATGGGATCCGATCTGCTGCTGACCTTGCCGGAACTGCTGGCCCGCCGCCTGGCGCCGAAAGGGGCGCACACCGAGTTCCTGCCGGTGGACATTCCCGGGCTGGAGTTACATCTGTACTGGCACCGGGACCAAAGCGCCGACCCCGGCCATAGCTGGTTGCGACAGAAGGTCATGGCGGTTATGGAACAGTTGTCCACTCATTCTTAATGCGGTGCTTACTGTTCCTCCTTTGTTCGTATTGTGTGACCTATATCCCACTTGTACCTTTTTAGCTCCCCGCTGTCGCGGGGTAGCCAAAAATGAAGGGGGACTCGACCATGTGGCACGTCAACTGGCCCCTGGTACGACGACGAGTGCTGCTCATCGTCATTCTGGGAGTCGTGGCTTGGGCCGTAGCGGTACAGGTGGGTGGCTGATTTCGGGTTGTGGCCACTCAGGAAAAGGGAGCCTCGGGCTCCCTTTTTTATGACCTCCGCCCGGTCCCCCGGTCATCCACCCTGCTGCCAGGCGGTGTCCGGTGACCGGCCTTCGTCGGGCAGTTCCAGCCGTTGCGCCAGGGCCGGGTTGGCCGCCACGGTGACATCCCGCGGTCCCACCACTTCGCCGCAATCGGCGCAGGTGAGCTGAGCCTGGAAACGGTGTCCGCGGCCGCGGTGAATATGCTGCAGCGGGGCGCCATGGTCATCGGACAGCCAGCGGTCGCCCCATTGCACCAGGTGAATGATCGCCGGGTGCAGTTCCAGCCCCATGGCAGTGAGGCGATACTCTTCCCGCGGGGGCCGTTCCTGGTAAGCCCGCTTCTCCAGTACACCGGCTGCCACCAGCTTGCGCAGCCGGTCGCTGAGCACATGCCGGGTGACGCCCAGCCGTTCCTGGAAGCGCTCGAACCGGCGCACACCGAGAAAACAATCCCGCAATATCAACAGCGTCCAGCGGTCGCCGATCACCGCCAGGGTGCGGGCCATGGAGCAGGGCTCCTGATCCAGATCTTGCCAGCGCATAAGTTTCTCCCTAATGACGCCGCAGTATAGGGGTTTGACAGGTTCTGAAAAAGAATGGACTATTGAGTTCCTTTTTGGAACCTTCAATGTCGATGGTCGGTGCCGTTATGTTGATCGTGGTGCATGCGTTGATCGCGGTGCATGCGTTGATCGCGGTGCGATGGGCCGGCCGTGGCGCAATTGGGAGAGAGTAATGAGTAAACCCGCGATGCTGGTGGTGGGGGCCGGTGATGCTACCGGCGGTGCCATCGCCCGGCGCTTCGCCCGCGAGGGTTATGTGGCCTGTGTCAGCCGCCGCAAGAAGGAATCCCTGGCGGATCTGGTGGCACGGATCGAAGCGGAGGGCGGAGAGGCCCGCGCCTTTGGCTCCGACGCCCGTGATGAAGAGCAGGCGGTGGCCCTGGTGGATACCATCGAACAGGAGGTGGGACCTCTGGAGGTATTGGTGTTCAACATTGGCGCCAACGTCAACTTCCCGATCCGTGACACCACCGCCCGGGTCTACCGCAAGGTCTGGGAGATGGCGGCGTTCGCCGGTTTCCTGGCCGGGCGTGAGGCGGCGCGGGTGATGGTGCCCCGAGGGCGCGGGACCATCATCTTTACCGGTGCCACCGCGTCGCTGCGCGGTGGTCGAGGCTTCTCCGCTTTTGCCGGCGCCAAGTTCGCGCTGCGCGCACTGGCCCAAAGCATGGCGCGGGAGCTGGGACCGGAGGGCATCCATGTGGCGCACAGCATCATCGATGGCGCCATCGATACCGCCTTTATCCGTGACAACTTTCCCCAGCGTTACGCGCTCAAGGAGCAGGACGGTATCCTCAACCCCGAGCACATCGCCGACGCCTACTGGACGCTGCATCAACAGCCCCGTGATACCTGGACCCATGAGCTGGATCTGAGACCCTGGATGGAGACCTTTTGAGATGAGCAAAACCGTGGAATTCTTCTTCGACGTGGGCAGCCCCACCACCTATCTGGCCTGGACCCAATTACCCGGAATCGCCGAACGTCATGGCGCCGAACTGGTGTACCGCCCGATGTTGCTTGGCGGGGTATTCAAGGCCACCGGTAACGTCTCCCCGGCGGCGGTTCCGCTCAAGGGCCTGTACACCCGAAAGGATATGCAGCGCTATGCCCGGCGTTATGGTGTGCCCCTCAAGCAGAACCCGCATTTCCCGGTGAATACGCTGAATTGCATGCGCCTGCTCACCGCCGCCTTGAACACGCCGCAATGGGACACCATGCTGCGCGCACTGTTCGAAGGGATGTGGCTGCGGGAACGCAAACTGGATGAGCTGGACGTGCTCGGCGCGACCCTCCGGGAAGCCGGTCTTGATCCAGAGGAGTGGGCGGCCCGGGCCCAGCAGCCGGAAGTTAAGGACGCGCTGAAAAAGACCACGGAAGAAGCCGTGTCCCGCGGCATCTTCGGCGCCCCGACCATGTTTGTCGGCGATGAAATGTTCTTCGGCCAGGACCGTCTGGATTGGGTGGAAGAAGAGCTAAGTAAAAATTAACAGTTAACAGTGAATAGTTAACAGAAAAACAGAGCCTGCTTATTCGCAAATACAGCTTGCGGATAAGCAGTTTGTCCGATTTTGATGCTATTCACTATTCACTATTCACTATTCACTATTCACTATTCACTATTCACTGCTTCTCAGCGCGACATGAAACGCGATCTGGCCGATGACGCCGGCACTGGCGAGGACCACCGCGGCGGCCAGGGCCGGGTCGTCGCCGAGCACCGCCAGTGCCGAGCAGAGTGCGCCGATGGCCATTTGGGTAAAGCCGTACAGGCCGGAGGCGGAACCGGTGACGCTGGGCATCACGCTGATCGCTTCGGTGAGCGTGGCCGGCGCGGCGATACCGAGGCCGGTGGCGAACACGAACAGGGACAGCAACAAGACGGTCAGTGACAGATGCTCGCTGAGCACGGCACCGAGAAACACGAACGCCGCCAGCACACTGACCTGATTGGCGCGCATCAGCACCGTGCGCATGGGGAACCGCGCCAGCAGACGGCTGGCGAACACATTGCCCATGGACATGCCGGACACCAACAGGGCCAGATATAGCCCCACGTGTTCCGCCGGCACCTGCAACTGGTCCACGAACACAAACGGCGCCGCGCTGATAAACGCGTAGACTGACGTGGTGGCGCAGCCGCCGCCGAGGGCGAAGCCCAGGAACGCCGGTGAGCGCAGCAGCGCTTGATAATCCCGGACCAGGGTTTTGACGTTGCCGCCGCCACTGTCGCGCGGTCGGGTCTCCGGCAGCAGCCGCCAGGTGAACAGCACGTTGGCCACGCCCAGTCCCACCAGCAGATAGAAAATCCAGCGCCAGCCCAATTCGTTGGCCAGCAGCCCGCCGAGAATCGGGGCGATGCCCGGGCCCAGGGTTACCATCAGATTCATCATCGCCAGCCGTTGCGCCGCCTCCCGGGGGGCGGTGGTGTCGCGGACGATGGCCCGCGCCAGCGTCAGGCCGGCGCAACCGCCCAGGGCCTGAAACAGACGCGCGGCGATCAGCGCCTTGGCTTCCGGGGCCAGGGCCGCGGCCAGTCCGGCCAGGGTGTACAGGCCCAGGCCCACCATCAGCACCGGCCGGCGGCCGAAGTGGTCGGACAGCGGCCCATAGACCAGCTGCCCCACGGCGAGGCCGAGAATATAAAGGCTGACGGTCATCTGCATGGCGCTGGCGGAGGCATTGAGGTCGTCGCCAGCCAAAGCCAGGGCCGGCACGAAGATGTGCATCGCCAGGGTGCCGCTGAAGGTCAGTAGCGCCAGCCCCCAGAGCGGGGCGCTGGCGCCCGGTGTCGGGCGGGAATCGGTCATTGCTTCCGTGATTCGACGCCCCTGGAGAAGCCTTCTTCCCGGGGGCGCCGTGGTTGAGCCGTGGCGGGATCAGGCGCCGATGGCGGCGCTCATGAATGGCGGCAGGGTCAGGGCACCACGATGGATGGCGTCGCTGTAATAGCGGGTGTCGAAGTCCTTGCCGGCGGCGTCCGCCTCGCGGAAGGCGCCTACGTCACAGCCCTTGCCGGCCAGAGTGCAGCTCCACCAGCCGCTGGGATAGACCGGCTGAGGGAACGGCAGGGTCTGGGTGTGATCAAAGCCAGCCTCGCGCATGTTCACGTGCAGGTCGCGAATGATGGTGTCGCTGTGCAGCAGCGGTGATTCCGACTGCTGTACCAATACCCCGCCATCGGCGAGCACGCGGTGGCAGTGACGGAAGAATTCCGCCTTGAACAGCCCTTCCGCGGGGCCCACCGGATCGGTGGAATCGACGATGATGACATCGAACTGGCCGGGCTCGCAGTCCTGCATGAATTTGACACCGTCCTCAAAGCGCAACTCGGCGCGAGGGTCGTCGTTGGACCCGCACAATTCCGGGAAGTACTTCTCGGAGAAGCGGGTGACCTGTTCGTCGATGTCGATCTGCACCGCTTTTTCCACACCGCCATGGCGCAGTACCTCGCGCAAGGTGCCGCAATCGCCGCCGCCGATGATCAAGACCCGGCGCGGTGCCGCGTGCGCGAACAGGGCCGGGTGCGCCATCATTTCGTGGTAGAGGAAGTTGTCGCGGCTGCTCAGCATGGTGGCGCCGTCGATGGTCATCAGATAGCCGAAGGTGTCGGTTTCCCACATTTCGATGTGCTGGTAGGGGGTTTGCACCGCTTCCAGCTTTTGTTTGAGCCGCAGGCCGAAGGCCACGCCGGCGGAGTCGAAATGCTCGATGAACCAATTGCCGTCTTGGGCACTCATAGGACTCTTCCCGCTGATGGATGGTGGAGAAAAACAGTAAATGGGAACGGCGCCGATTGTACTGGCCCTCGGCCCTCGCGCCTACGGGAAATCATTCAATCGCTGCCAGGGCGGCTTCCCGCGGGGGGCGCGAAGCCGCTGCCCGCCAAATCACACCCAAGCAAGGATTTGCCACCCCTCCATGATGGCCCATAATTGGGGCTGCCCTCATCCTCTACACCAAGGATCACCAGCCTATGAGCACCACCCCGGAACGCCCCTTTGACGCCATCTACAATGTGGATCGCTGGGGGGATGGCTATTTCCGCATCGATGACCGGGGGCGCCTGTGCGTGCGGCCGCAGGGCGATGAAGGCGCGGAAGCGCCGTTGGAAACGGTGCTGGAGGCCTGCCGGCAGGCCGGGTTGCGGCCTCCGGTGCTGGCCCGGTTTTCCGGCATTCTCAAGGACCGGGTGCGGCGTTTGTCCGGCGCCTTCGCGGCCGCCATCGAGGATCTGCAATACCGGGGGGAGTACACGCCGGTATATCCAATCAAGGTGAACCAGCAGCGCCGGGTGGTGCATGAGATCATCCGCGCCCGTGAAGACGGCGACCGGGTCGGTCTGGAAGCCGGCTCCAAGCCCGAGCTGCTGGCGGTGCTGGCGCTGTCCAATCCCGGTGACACGGTGGTCTGCAACGGCTACAAGGACCGTGAATATCTGCGCCTGGCGCTGATGGGTCAGACCCTGGGATTCAAAGTGCATATCGTGGTGGAAAAGCTCTCGGAGCTGCCGCTGTTGCTGGAAGAGGCGGACCGGATCGGGGTGGAGCCGATCATTGGCCTGCGCGTGCGCCTGATGAACATCGGCAAGGGCAACTGGCAGAACACCGGGGGTGAGAAATCCAAATTCGGTCTGAGCGCGCCGCAACTGATCGAGGCGGTGGCGCACTGCCGGGACGCCGGCAAGCTGTCCTGTGTGCGCATGCTCCATTTTCACCTGGGTTCACAGGTGGCCAACATCCAGGACATCAAGGCCGGCATGCGCGAGGCGGCCCGCTACTACGTGGAACTGCGTGGCCTGGGCGCGCCGGTGGATACCGTGGACGTGGGCGGCGGCCTTGGCGTGGACTACGAAGGCACGCACTCGCGCTCCTACTGCTCGATGAACTATGGCGTGGCCGATTACGCCTGGCACATTGTCCATACCCTGGCCGAACAGTGCGCCGCCCATGACTTGCCTCACCCCGACGTGATTTCCGAGTCCGGCCGCGCGCTCACCGCCCATCATGCGGTGCTGCTGCTCAATATCACGGACGAAGAGCGCCAGACCGTGGCGGAGGTGCAGCTGCCCGGTGACGACGACAGTGTGGAACTGCATGAACTGTGGCGGCTGAACGGCCAGTTGGAACGTGGGGAAGGCAACCTGCTGGAGCTGTATCCTGAGCTGATGGGTGCCTGGCAGGATCTGCAGCTGCGTTACCTCAATGGCGACCTCGGCATCATTGAGCGTGCCCGCGCCGAGCAGCTGTACGTGAATGCGCTGCTGCGCTTGCGCCAGCGCCTGGATCCGCGCCGCCGGCAGCAGCGGGAGTTGCTGGATCAGCTCAATGAGCGTCTGGCGGATAAGTTGTTCGTGAACTTCTCCGTGTTCCAGTCGGTACCGGACGTTTGGGGTATCGATCAGGTATTTCCGGTGCTGCCTTTGTCCGGGCTCGATCAGCCGGCCACCCGCCGGGGGGTCTTGCAGGACATCACCTGTGACTCGGATGGCCGTATTGATCAGTACGTGGACGGCGAGGGCGTGGAGAGCAGCCTGCCGCTGCCGGAGACCCTGAATGGCCATCTTGGCATCTTCATGGTTGGCGCTTACCAGGAGATTCTTGGTGACATGCATAACCTGTTCGGTGATACCGACTCGGTGGATGTCACTGTCACGGAGAATGGCGACATTGAACTGGCCCACGCGATTCAGGGGGATACCGTCAGCACCGTGTTGCGTTACGTCAATTTCGATCCGCAACGGTTATTGGAAACCCTGGAGAACCGGTGCCGGGACGCCCATCTGGACGAATCACGCCGGCAGGTCTTTCTGAACGATATTCGCGATGGTCTGGCTGGCTACACTTATCTGGAATAATCGCCTCCATAGATTGGAAAGGAGATCAGTGCATGGATGAACAGGAACGTCAGCGTTATCAGGCGGTGCTGGAGCGGCTTGACCGGTTCAGCACCTGGACCGATTCCAGTATCGGTATTCCTTTCACCCGTTTTCGTATCGGCCTGGAAGCCATTGTCGGCCTGATTCCCGGTATCGGCGATGTGGTGGGCTTGCTGTTGTCCGGCTATGTGCTGCTGCAAGCACAGAAAGTGGGCGCCAGCGGCAAGGTCAAACGGCGCATGGTGCGCAACATCCTGGTGGACTTTCTCGGCGGCCTGCTGCCAGTGGTCGGTGATGCCTTCGACGCGGTGTTCAAAGCGAATACGCGCAATACCCGATTGCTGCGTGAGTACCTTTATGAGCAGTTGGAAGAAGAACCGAAGCAACGGTTTCCGTGGTGGCCTTTCCTTGGGCTGTGCGTGTTGTTCGCGGTAATCACCGCTGTGGTGATGTGGATTTGGTAAAGGGACGGTGACGTGGTTTTTACATCTTTCACACCGGCATAGGGGTTTGGATGTAGTAGGTTAAGTAAGGCATCAAGGACTTTTTTTGGCTTGCCAGAGGAGGACTGTCAGATGGCTGACCTTAGCCCGCCCGATGATGCTCAGACGGATCTGCCCCGGGACCGCATCAATCCGGTGGTATTCTACGGATCCGTTATCGGCATCGTGCTCTTCGCCCTCTGGGCGATGTTCTTCACCGCTTCCGCCGGGCGCGTCATAAATGGCGCCCTGGGCTGGATTTCCGGTTCTTTCGGCTGGTTTTACTTCGTCGCCGTCGTGGCTTATCTGGTTTTCGTCATTGTCGTCGCCCTGTCCCGCTTCGGTGACATCAAACTCGGGCCGGATCACGCGGAACCGGAATTCAACGTGGTGACCTGGGCCGCCATGCTGTTCTCCGCCGGTATCGGCATTGACCTGATTTTTTACTGTATCGTCGAGCCGTTGACGCAATTCACCCAGCCGCCGGTGGGTGAGGGCGGCAGCATCGAAGCGGCTCGCCAGGCGATGCAGATTACGTATCTGCATTGGGGGCTGTCGGGATGGGGCATTTACACGCTGGTGGGTATGGCCCTGGCGTTTTTCAGCTATCGCCACGGGCTGCCGCTGACCGTTCGCTCCGCTTTGTATCCCATCTTTGGCAAGCGTATTTATGGCTCGCTGGGACATGCGGTGGACATCGCGGCGGTACTGGGGACGGTGTTCGGCGTGGCCACCAGTCTGGGGATCGGCATCATTCAGCTTAACTACGGGCTGAATCACATGTTCGGTATACCGGAAGGGGTCGCCACTCAGGCGGCGCTGGCGGTGGTGATTGTCTTGTTCGCCGCCATTTCCGCGGCCTCGGGGGTGGAAAAAGGCATTCGCCGTTTGTCCGAGTTCAACATGTTGCTGGCGGTATTGCTGATGATCTTTGTGCTGGTCACCGGCAAGACCATGTTTTTGCTGAACGCCATGGTAACCAATGTCGGTGATTACTTCGCCAATTTCGTCGCCATGTCTTTCGATACCTACGCCTTCGATCAGCCGGTGGACTGGCTCAACACCTGGACCCTGTTCTTCTGGGCCTGGTGGATCGCCTGGGGACCGTTCGTGGGGTTGTTCCTGGCGCGCATTTCCCGTGGCCGCACCATCCGGACCTTTGTCGCGGGCACTCTGATCCTGCCGTTGACGTTCATGATGGCGTGGATGTCGATCATGGGGAACAGTGCCATAGATATGGTCATGAACGGCGCCAATGACTTCGCGCAATCCGCGGTAAGCAACCCGGGTTCCGCAATTTATTTGTTCCTGCAGAACCTGCCCTGGCAGCAGATCACCACGGTGGTGATGACAATGCTGGCCATCGTCTTTTTCATCACCTCCGGCGACTCCGGCTCTCTGGTGCTTTCCAATCTGACCTGTTACATCCGTGACCCCAACGATGATGCGCCGGCCTGGATGCGTATCGTCTGGGCGGCGGTGATTGGAGTGATTACCTTGGCCCTGCTGGTGACCGGTGGCCTGGGTGCGCTGCAAAGCGCGGTGGTGGTAATGGGACTGCCGTTCGCTTTCGTACTGTTTCTGATGATGATCGGTCTGTATAAAGCACTGAAACTGGAAAGCGTGAAATCCGCCAGTATGCGCGACGCCCTGGCCGGTCATCTTTCCGCGCGGATCGGTTCACGCACCGGGCACAGCACCTGGAGCCACCGACTGGCCCGGGCCATCAGTTTCCCCAGTCAAAAACAGGTGGACCAGTTCCTGGAACGCACCGTGCGCCCAGCGTTCGAGGCAGTGGAAAGCGAATTGGCCGAAAAGGGCTATCCGGTGGCCGTGGTGACCAGCGACGAGGCGCCTCGTCATATGGAGCTCAACGTGGATCTGGGTGGCGAACAGAACTTCACCTATCAGTTGTGGCCGCGACGTTGCGCCATGCCGTCATTCACTATTCGCGCGCAGCCATCCCGATCGGTTTACTACCGGTTGGAAGTCCATTTGCGTGAAGGCGGCGTTGGGTACGACGTCATGGGGTATACCCGTGAGCAACTGATCGAGGACATTGTCGATCATTTCGAAAGCCATCTGCAATTTCTGCACCTCAGTCGTGAAATGGGCGCCAATACGTTGCCGGAACCCGGCACCGATGGCGGTTCTCAATGACTCGCTGATACCGGGAGGAGCCATGAACGAGGTAACGTTTGATCGCGAAGCGGATTATGTGATCGTCGGCGCCGGGTCCGCCGGCGCGGTGCTGGCCAACCGTCTCAGCGAGGACAGCCGGCATCAGGTGCTGGTGCTGGAATTCGGTGGCAAGGACAATTCCATCTTCATCCGCATGCCCACCGCCTTTTCCATCCCGATGAACATGAAACGCTACGACTGGGGGTTCCATTCGGAGCCGGAGCCGGGGTTGAAAGGGCGGCGTATTCATCAGGCCCGTGGCAAGGTGCTGGGCGGCTCGTCGTCCATCAATGGTCTGGTGTATGTGCGTGGCTGCGCCGGCGATTTCGAGGAATGGTCGGACCTGGGCGCGGAAGGCTGGGACTATCAAAATGTTCTGCCCTATTTCCGGCGGGCGGAAGGGTGTGTCTATGGCGCCGATGAGTACCGCGGCGACGAGGGGCCCCTGACCACCTGCAACGGCAACAACATGAAGAACCCGCTGTATCGGGCTTTCATCGAAGCGGGCAGGCAGGCTGGATACGGCTATACCGAAGACTATAACGGGTATCGCCAGGAAGGCTTCGGCCGCATGGACATGACGGTGCGTGACGGTATTCGCTGTTCCACCGCGGTGGCTTATCTCAAGCCGGCCATGGCGCGAGCCAATCTGGATGTGGAAACCCATGCGCTGACCACCAGGGTGATTCTGGAAGGGCGTAAGGCTATTGGCGTGGAGTACCGGCAGGGTGGCACCACCCGCCGGGTGAGAGCTCGCAAGGAAGTGATTCTCTCCGCCAGCAGTTTCAACTCGCCGAAGCTGCTGATGCTGTCCGGTATCGGCCCGGCGGCGCAGTTGCAGGCGCAGGGGATTCCGGTGGTGCATGATCTGCCCGGTGTTGGACAGAATTTGCAGGATCATCTGGAAGTCTGGGTGCAGCAGGAGTGCACGAAAAAAATTACCCTCAACGCCTGGCTCAATCCGTTGGCCAAGGCCTGGATTGGCGCCAACTGGCTGTTCCTGCGGCGTGGTCTTGGCACTTCCAATCAGTTTGAGTCCAACGGCTACATTCGCAGCCGTGCCGGTCTGCAATATCCGGATATTCAGTATCATTTTCTCGCCGGTGCCATCGCCTACGACGGTTCAAGCGCGGTGAAAGGACATGGCTTCCAGGTGCATTTGGGGGCCAATAAGCCGAAAAGCCGGGGCGAAGTCACTTTGATGTCGGCGGATCCGGAAGCGCCGCCGCGCATTCAATTCAACTATTTCGCCGAGGAAGAAGACAAGGCAGCGTTTCGAGCCGGCTTGCGTTTTACCCGTGAGATTTTCAATCAGCCGGCCTTCGATCCTTATCGGGGCCGCGAATTGATGCCAGGACCGGATGTAAACAGCGACGATGAAATCGACGACTGGCTGGCGCAAAGTGCGGAGACCGCCTATCACCCGGCGGGTTCGTGCCGCATGGGCACCGATCCCATGGCCGTGGTCGATCCGCGGTGCCGGGTGCATGGTATGGAGAATCTGCGGGTGGTGGATTCGTCGATCATGCCCACGGTCACCAACGGCAATCTCAACGCGCCCACCATCATGATCGGTGAAAAAGCGGCGGATCTTATCCTGGGGCGCAGCCTTCCCGCCGCCGGGGTGCCGGTGTATTTCGATGAGGATTGGCGGGATCGACAGCGCGCCGGCATGGCCGAGCGCCCCGGCGAGGCCGGCGGCGATCAGTAAGGCGAGTCCACCGGAGCCTGGGCCACGAACACGGTTTTCAACCGGGTGTAGTGATCGAAGGCCCGGCGGCTGTTTTCCTTGCCGATGCCGGATTGTTTGATGCCACCGAACGGCATTTCGATGGGGGTCACGTTGTAGTGATTGATCCAGACGATCCCGGCCTGCAGTGCATCGGCCATGCGATGGCCACGGCTCAAATCGGCGGTGAACACACCACCGGCCAGACCGAAAACGGTGTCGTTGGCGCGCCGGATCACCTCGTCCTCGTCATCGAAGGTCAGCAGCGACATCACCGGGCCGAAAATTTCCTCGCGTACGATGGTCATACTGTCGTCGAGGCCGTCGAAAATGGTGGGCTCAACGAAATGGCCGTTTTCCAGACCGGGCACGGTGACCCGGCCTCCGCCGATCAGCAGCTGCCCCCCTTCGCGCTTACCGGTCTCGATATACTCGAGCACCGTCCGCATGTGGGCTTCGCTGATCAGCGGGCCGACATGGGTGTCGACGTCCAGTGGATCGCCGACTTTCAAGGCACGGGTGCGCGCCAGCAGTTTTTCCACGAAGGCGTCTTTCACCGAGCGGTGCACGAACACCCGGGTACCGTTGGTGCAGATCTGGCCCTGGGTGTAGAAGTTGCCGAGCAGGGCGCCGGAGACCGCGTTGTCCAGGTCGGCGTCCTCGAACACGATTAGCGGTGATTTGCCGCCCAGCTCCAGGGTAACGGCTTTCAGCGTGCCGGCGGCATCGCGCATCACCGCCTTGCCGGTGCCCACTTCTCCGGTGAGCGAGATTTTTGCGATATCGGGGTGCCGGCTCAGTGCCTGGCCGGTTTCGGCCAAGCCTTGCACCACATTGAACACGCCATCGGGCAGGCCCGCTTCCTTGAACAGCTCCGCCAGTCGCAGCGCCGACAGCGGCGTCAGCTCCGCTGGTTTGAAGATCATGGCGTTCCCGGCGGCCAGGGCTGGTGCCGATTTCCAGGCGGCGATCTGTAACGGGTAGTTCCAGGCGCCAATACCCGCGCAAATACCCAGTGGTTCCGGGCGGGTGTAGAAGAAGCCGCCTTCCACCTGCTGATACTCCCCCTGCAGGGAGGATGCCTGGCCGGCGAAGTACTCCAGGCAATCGGCGGCGGAATCCACATCCGCTTCCGGCGTTTCCGCCAGCGGCTTGCCGGCGTCCAGGGATTCCAGACGCGCCAGTTCGTCGCGGTGTTCGCGCAGCAGAGCGGCGGCGCGGTGCAGCACGCGGCCACGGGCGGCGCCGCTCTGGCTGCGCCATTGCTCAAGGCCGGCCTTGGCGGCGTCCACGGCGTCATCCACATCGTCCGCGCCGGCCAGAGCCACGCGACAGATTATTTCGCCGGTGGCGGGATTGTGGGTGTCGAAGAATTCCCCGCTGCGGGCCGGCCGATAGGCGCCGTTGATCCAGAGTTGTCGGTCGCTGTGCTGTGTCATGGGGAGGCCTCGCTTGACGAAAGGGGATCTTGAAAGAGTGGCGGCGCTGGCTGCCGATCTCAAGAAAAACGCTGTAAATACCGTTGTAGCGGCTGTCGCAGGTCCCGGGCAAGGTGTTGTGTCCGCTGTCGCAGATCGGCGAGAGACCTTCCCTGGCGCCAGTGATGATGGCAGTGGACCCGCAGCAGGAAACTGGCCAGCGCGCCCTCGCCATCCAAATCGCTGTCGTTGCACAGCGGCAAGGCCGGTAGGCGGGCATGAAGCCGGGCGGCGAAAGCGCCGCTGGTGACACCGACTTCCGCGCCGCTCTCGTTGTGCAGTGGTGTGGTGCCAAAGCCACAACTGGGCGAGCGCGACTTCAGCACCATGCCATCCAGTGCCGGCGCCAGACTGTCGGCGTACTCCGCCAGCGCATCACTGAAATCATCGTTCGGCGTGGCCAGGCCGCGCACGCGCTGCGCCTCGCCCACAAGCACCACCTGGATGGGAGGACGGGGCACCGGCAGGCCGATGGCGGTTTCCGGACACAGCGGCACCAGG
Organism: Alloalcanivorax xenomutans; assembly: GCF_900217905.1. Lineage (GTDB taxonomy): Bacteria > Pseudomonadota > Gammaproteobacteria > Pseudomonadales > Alcanivoracaceae > Alloalcanivorax > Alloalcanivorax xenomutans. The sequence goes on along the minus strand of NZ_OBMO01000002.1, from coordinate 138,618 downwards.
GTAACCCGGGCCGCCAGGGTGTTGGCCACGCCGGCATGGTATTTGTGGCCGCCGTCGTAGCGCACTGGCTGGCCCAGCAGGCAGGCGCTGGCCGCCACCCGTGGCCGCTCCGGGCGTCCCTGGGAAGGCTCGAAGCCCATTTCTCTGAGCAATTCCGTTAGCATAGTGGGCCCGTCCGGTTTCACAACGAAGGATCTCCCATGCAAGGCGTATTTCTCGACATCGAAACCATCAAGCCCTCCGAGCTGGATTTGTCGGCGCTGCGGGCCGCGCTGTCCGGCTGGACCTTCCATGACCGCACCGCCCCGGAGCAGGTGGCCGAACGTCTCGCCGGCGCCGCCGTGGCGGTGACCAACAAGGTGGTCATCGACCGGGCCACCATGGACGCGTGTCCGGACCTCAAGTTTATCGGTATCTCCGCCACCGGCACCAATAACGTGGATCTGGGCGCGGCGCGGGAAAAAGGCATCGTGGTCAGCAATGTGGTGGGCTACTCCACCGCCACCGTGGCACAGCATGCGGTGGCGCTGATGCTGGGCCTCGCCACGCAATGGCATCGATACGACCGGGATGCCCAACAGGGCCGCTGGAGCGAATCCACCATGTTCTGTCGCATGGACTACCCGGTGGTGGACCTGGCAGGCCGTACCCTCGGCATTATCGGCTACGGCGCTTTGGGACGGCAGGTGGCGGCCATCGCCCGGGCAATGGGAATGGACGTGCTGGTGGCCGCGTCACTGCGCCCCGGCGCGGGCCCGGCGCCGGACCGGGTGCCGCTGCCCGAGTTTCTCCGTCGCGCCGACGTTATCAGTCTGCATTGTCCACTCACCGAAGACACCCAGGGACTGGTTAATGATGATTTCCTGGCCGCCATGCGCCCCGGTGCTTTCCTGATCAATACCGCCCGCGGGCCATTGGTGGACGAAGCGGCACTGGAGCGGTCATTGCGGGCCGGGCATCTGGGCGGTGCCGCCCTCGACGTGCTCAGCCAGGAGCCGCCACCGGCGGATCACCCTCTGCTCGGTGGCGATGTGCCGAATCTGATCGTCACCCCTCACAGCGCCTGGGTCAGCACCGAATGCCGTCAGCGTATGGTCGACCAGGTCGTGGAGAACATCCATGCCTGGCGGAACGGACAGCCGGTCAATGTCGTCAACCAGGGAGGATGAGCCATGTGGTACCAGCAGACGATCACCCTGAAGCCCCGTGCCCGGGGCTTTCACCTGATCACCCGTGAAGTGGTCGAGGCACTGCCGGAGTTGGGGCGTTACCGGGTGGGGCTGCTGCATTTGTTCATCCAGCACACCTCCGCGTCCCTGGCCGTCAACGAAAACGCGGACCCGGATGTGCGCGGAGATCTGGAGCGCCATTTCAATGTGATGGTGCCGCAGGACGCGCCGCACTACGAGCACACCCTGGAAGGGCCGGACGACATGCCCGCGCACATCAAGAGCGTGCTGATCGGGCCGTCCCTGTCATTGCCGCTCCATGATGGGACCCTGGCCCTGGGAACCTGGCAGGGGATTTATCTGTGCGAGCACCGTGATCACGGCGGCGCGCGCGGAATAGTGGCGACCTTGCAGGGCGAGTAGCCCGCGTTGGTTTGGGGGTGGATTAGCCGGAGGCCCCGAAGGAGCGGACCAGGGCCCGCACCGGTGGCGAGGGATCGCGCGTGGCCAGTACCAGTTCGAAAGCGGCTCCGGGGGCCGGCAGTGGGTGGTAGCGGATCCAGTCTTCGCGAAAGCCCTTCATGCTTTCGGGCACGATGGCGACGCCAACGCCGACGGCCACCAGGGACAGCACGGCGTGCATGCCGTGTGCTTCCTGCGCGACCCTGGGAACGAAACCGGCATCGGCGCAGAGATGGACAACTTGAAGATAAAAGCCGCTTCCCTCAACGCTGGGTCAGAGTACGAACGGTTCGTCCGCCAGTTCGGTGAGGGCAAGGTCGGAGCGCCGGCTCAGCGGGTGGTCCCGGGGAAGGGCCAGGCACAGACGGTCGTGGTCAAATGGAGTGACAGCAATATCCTGGGCGTTGGTCAGAGGTGGAATGAGAACGCCCGCGTCCAGCTCTCCGTCTCGCAGCGCGGCGATCTGCGCGGCGGTGGTCGCTTCGCGTAATTCCAGGCGCACCTTTGGATAAGTCGAACGAAACTGGCGAATGACCGTCGGCAACCGTCCATAGAGCGCACTTCCTACATAGCCGAGGCGCACCACTCCGGTGCGGCCGGCCGCCACATCCCGTGTGGCGGTGACCGCTTGTTCCGCCTGGCGCAATGTCTCACGGGCCTGTTCAAGAAAAGTCCGGCCGGCGTCGGTCAAACCAAGCACGCGTTTGTCCCGTTTGATCAGGATGACGCCGAGTTCGTCTTCCAGCTTTCTGATGGCGTGGGTGAGGGGAGGCTGCGACATGTTCAGCCGCGCCGCCGCCCGGTGAAAGTGCAGCTCTTCCGCCACCACGACAAACTGTTCAAGCGTGCGCAGGCTGATGCGAGGGGGATCGGTAGTGGTGATGGTTCACCTCCGGAGGGCTCTTCGCTTGATACTTTCAATATATTAACAGGCTACTTTAATGGTATTGGATATATCAAACAGCGACTCCTAAGCTCCTTGAGAATCCTCAAGAGGCTGTGGGAGTAAGCAATGACGGACTTTGACGGGCAAGTCGTGCTCATCACCGGAGCCGGGCGCGGTCTTGGGTTGGCCTACGCTCGATGCATCGCCGAGCAGGGCGCGAAGGTTCTGATCCAGGATTCCGGTGCGGACACTGGCGGCCATGGACGGGACCTGAAGGTGGGGGAGCACGTGGCGGCAAAACTGCGTTCGCAAGGGCTGGATGTCCATGCCCTACCGGGGACCATCGATACCCGGCAGGCGTGCATTGAACTGCTGCACAGGGCTTTGGCCGTCGGAGGAGGACGTCTGGACGCCCTGATCCACAATGCGGGATGGGTCGCCTACGAAAAGATCGAGGTGCTGGAAGAAGAGTCCTTTGATCGGATGATGGCGGTTACCGCCAAGGCTTCCCTGTGGCTTGCTCAGGCTGTCTGGCCCGCGATGAAGGCGGCGGGGTACGGCCGTATCGTCCTGACCACCTCCTGCAGGGCACTCTATCCCCAGTATGTTCAGGAAGGGCTGGCGTCCTACGCTGCCGCGAAAATGGCCGTGGTCGGCATCATGAACGTGCTGGCGTCCGAAGGCCGGCGACACGGCATCGTCGTCAATGCGGTGTCGCCGGTGGCGAAAACCCGCATGTGGGGGATCGAGGATGAACCGGACGAATTGCTTCCCGCCGAGGTCGCACCCGGCGTGGCGTTCCTGGCGTCCCGAAACTGCACGGAAGGCGGCTGGGTATTGCGCGCCGCGAACGGTCAGTTTCATGCCACCAGGGCGATGGAAGCCGCGGGTGTGGATTACCCTCGCGATTTGCGCGCGGTCCGGGCTGCAACCACCGACGAAGTCGCCGCGCGCTGGTCGCGCATTGCCGTGGGCAACGAGGAACCTCGTTCGTGAGCGCCGTATCGGTGGCGTTTCCGGGGCAGGCAATGCTGGGCGAGAGCCCGGTCTGGAGCCGCTTCGGCGACGGCTTGCTGTGGGTGGATACGATGGCTGCCTCCCTCAACAGGTACTGTCCGGCGACCGGCGAGAACGTCCGACAACCGATGCCTGGCCCACTGGGTTTCGTCACCGAGAATCAGGCTGGCGAACTGATTATCGGGATTGGCTGTGATGTGGCAACGGTGGATAAATCCGGCGTGGTGCGGCGAGTCGCCACGGCGCCGCACGCGCGGGACGGCTACAGATTGAATGATGCCCGTCTGGATCCGGCCGGCCGCCTGTGGGTTGGCTTGATGGATGAACAACTGAGTGAGGGGAGCGGCTATCTCTATTGCCTGGAGCCGGACCTGCGATGGCGCGTTATGGATTCCGGGTTCACGCTCATCAATGGCCTCCAGTGGAGCCGTGGCGGGCGAACCCTCTATGTGACGGATTCACGGCGAGGCCTCATCCATGCCTACGCTTATGATCCCGATTCGGGGAGCGTCCGTGATCGCCGGGAATGGCTCCATATTGATGCGAACCTGGGCAAACCGGACGGGCTGACGATCGATCGGGAGGGCTTTCTGCTCAGTGTGCTCTTCGACGGTGCCGCGATCGCCCGGATCTGTCCGCGCGGTGGCCTGGAGCACCTGATCTCATTGCCGGTCCCTCGCCCCACCAGTTGCGCGTTTGATGCGGATCTGACCTGCCCCCAACTTTCTAATCCATTCTGATCTTAGTAATGTTCATCACCAGAGAGGACGATGAACATGAAGAAGCGATTCACCGAAGAACAGATCATTCCCATTCTGAAGGAAGCCGAGGCTGGCCTGCCGGTCAAAGAGCTGTGTCGCAAGTACAACATCTCGGACGCAACCTTCTACACCTGGCGTAAGAAATACGGTGGTTTGGAGGTCTCTGAGGCCCGTCGTTTGAGGGCCCTGGAGGAAGAGAACGCCCGGCTCAAGAAACTGCTGGCCGAGTCCATGCTGGACACAGAAGCTCTGAAGGCGGCTCTCAACCGAAAGTACTGACCGTCGGGAACAAGCGCGAGGCTGTGCGTACCATGCTGTCGGAGACGACGATATCCGAGCGCAAAGCCTGTTCACTCGTCGGGTTATCCCGCGCAACGATGCGGTATCAGTCTCAGCGTTCTCCCGAGGAGCGTGAACTGACAGAGCGCATCAAAGCCATTGCGTTCGAACGTCGCCGGTTCGGGTACCGGCGTGTTCATCAGTTGCTGCGTCGTGAGGGTGCTGAGGTGAATCACAAAAAGGTTTATCGACTTTGGGAAGCAGGCTTGGCCGTCCGCAAACGCAAGCGCCGTAAAGGGGTGATGGTCGAACGGCAGCCCTTGGTTCTGCCCGATGCGCCGAATCATACGTGGTCTATGGATTTCGTCATGGATTCCTTGACCAACGGGCGCAGGATCAAATGCCTGACGATCGTGGATGATTTCACCAAGGAATGCCTCGACATTCCCGTTGCTATGGGAATCTCAGGCGAACAGGTGGTCCGCACCCTGGATGGCATAGCGGCCTTCAGAGGCTATCCAAAGGCCGTCAGAACCGATCAGGGGCCGGAATTTACTGGCAGAGCATTGGATCAATGGGCTTACCATCATGGCGTTGAGCTGAAGCTGATCCAGCCTGGAAAGCCGATGCAGAATGGTTACGTCGAGAGCTTTAACGGAAAATTCCGGGATGAGTGTCTGAATGAACATTGGTTCCGGGATCTTGCTCATGCCCGCGAAAAGATCAGCAACTGGCGCTTGGACTACAATGAGCGGCGACCGCATTCATCCTTGGGGTATCAGACACCCCTGGAGTTTGCCTCCGCTCTCCGACTTGGAAAAACTGATTCAAAAGTAACGGACATTACTAGGGAGCAGTTGGATTAAAGACTGGGGGCAGGTCAGGGGAGGTTGAAGAATTTGTGAATAAGCGAGGCTGAACAGACGCTAGAAACGAAAGGTTGAAGCCCCGTCAGGATGGCGTTTTAAAGCTAAGTTTGCTAAAGTAACGCAATTGCACAGACACTTGCGGGGCTCTCTATGAAGTTTTCTGAAATCAAGAGTGAGACATTGAATTTACGTGTTTCCCCCAGCTTTAAATGGGCATTGAAAAAGGTTGCGAGCAGCGAGCAGCGCAGCATGGTAAACATGCTCGAAGTGTTGCTTAGCGAGTATTGCGATCGAAAAGGTATCGCAATTGATGAAAGTAATACTCCAGTCGCGAGAAGTTGGGGTGAGGAGAAGCATAGGTCTTACGTGAGGGGAGTAAAATGACCTTTCGATACCTTGGATCAAAATCTCGGCTGATTGATCAGATTGTAGATCATATGCCCCCACCTAAAGACGGGGCGTTTTTTGTGGATGCATTTTGTGGCACGGGAGTAGTGGCTGAGGCCGCTGCTAAGCTAGGCTGGAATGTCAGAATTAATGACAATCTTTATTCTGCTGTGATTTCAGCCGGTGCTCGACTAATAAGTAAAAAGCAAGCAGCCTTCAAAAGGCTAGGTGGTTATGAGTCAGCGGTTTATAGATTGAATAATGCGCCTCCGAAGAAAGGGTTTATATGGCGTGAATATAGCCCTGCGTCTTACGATTTTTGTGGTATAGAAAGACGTTATTTTACAGAAACAAATGCCGCGCGTATCGATGCTATGCGAGACCTTATAGCTGAATGGAGGGATTCAGGTAGTATTGATGAATTAGAAGAGAGGCTGTTGATTGCTGACCTTTTTGGAGCTTTGAATCGGGTAGCTAATATAGCAGGGACCTTCGGCTGTTTTCTTTCCAAGTGGACCACACAGTCGCAAGGGGAGATTGCGGTTCGTTGCCGCGAACTCAAAGAAAAGACGGTGCGTGTTGAGGCCGTAGTTGGGGATGTGTTTGACGTTCCAAATAGATCGCAGGACGTTGTGTACTTAGATCCGCCTTATACTAAACGTCAGTACGCCAGCTATTACCATATTCTAGAGACTCTGGCGATAGGTGATCGGCCCGAGGTTGAAGGGGTTGCGGGTCTAAGGCCATGGAAAGAGCTCGCATCCGACTTCTGCTACAAAACAAGAGCTTTAAAAGCGCTTTCAAATTTAGTTAATAGCTTAAAGGCTGAAAAAATACTTCTCTCCTATAGTAGTGAAGGACATATATCAATGCCTGATATGAAGGTGGAACTTTCTAAGGCAGGCAAGTCGACGATGTACCCGTTAGGTAGTATCGGGAGATACCGCCCTAATAAGGTTGCAAGCGAAACAGCTTCGGAAGTCAGCGAGTTTCTTGTGGTGGTAGAACGGGTTAAAGAACGTGAAGCGGATTTCAGACCGAAGAAAAGTATTTCTGCTGATGGCTTAGTAGGAAGTTTTGCATGAGCTCACCAAAACCGTTGGAAATGGAGTATTTGGCGGCAGTAGAGAAGCCTCTTTTGGAGGCGATGGGGTATGAGCGAGGAGCTTCAGGATATGAGTTGCGGCTTCAGATATTGGAAGCGGTAGCTTCACGATTTGGTGGATTTGACCTAGGGAAGTTTCAAGAAGTTTTTGGAGTGAAAAATCAATGCCCTACAGGTGAGCTGTTGGGCTTGGCTGCTGGAGTTGTCAGCGCAATTGAACGTACTCCTATCGCTCCAGCGTTAGCACTAAGTGCGCTGGCAAGAGAGTCGTTGCATGAAGGTGATCGGAAAAGAACTGGTGCATACCATACAGATTTCCGACTAGCTAGTAGACTAGCTCAACTAGCCGCCCCAAAGCTTACACATGAGAGCAAAGTCATAGACCCGGCGGGTGGCGCGGGAATGCTCTTGGCAGCATTGACCTATGCTGTATGTGGTATGGACCGAGCCAAAGCGGCTTACTGGTTGGCCAATTGCGTATATGCAGCAGATTTATCTGAAAATTCGTTGCGTGGGGCCATTTTAAGTCTCGCTGTTTTTACAGATGATCTGTCTGTTCTGAAGGCTATGCGGTCCAACTGGTACTGCGGCGATAGCTTGATGGCACCGCCCGAAGTTTGGGAGTCTATGGCTCCAGGTGGTTTCGACGCTGTAATCGGAAATCCGCCTTGGGAAAAAGTAAAGATCTCTCGGCATGAGTTTCTCAAGTCTTCGGGCCAAAAACGCCACTACGGAGCGAATATTGAGAGCATGGACGAAGACAAGTTCTCGGTGCAACGTGAAAAGGTTGCTACTTATTCTCTCCGGTTACTCGAGCGTTACCCTATCCTCGGTAGTGGTGATCCAGACTTGTATATTGCCTTCACTGACTTGTTTTTTAGTCTTTGCAAAGATCAAGGAATAGTTTCCGCCTTAGTGCCCGGCGGGTTGATTCGTTCGCAAGGAACTCAAGGAATACGTCGTAAAGTATTTGATGCTTGTCAAAGCATATCGATATCAATTCTCGATAACAGGGCGCGATTCTTTGCGATAGATACTCGCTTTAAATTCTTGGCTGTAGCATTAGTTAAATCTGGTACCGACAAGAGAAAGCGTGATCCGATCCAGCTTCTACATGAGCGAGGCACACCTAATGGTGTGGAGGTTACAGGGACAGCAACAATTGGACGTGCTGCGCTCTCTGCTACGCGAGAGGATTTGAGTATTCCGGAGGTTCGTAGCGGAGCTGAATGGAGGCTTTTTACCAAAATTACGGAGGCGGGAATCTCTTGGACGAGCCCAGGTAATGGTTGGGCACCTAAGTTTTGCCGAGAGGTAGATATGACAAAGGAACGGTCAAAGTTTACTGACCGTCCTTTACACGGGGCGCTCCCGCTTGTGGAGGGGCGAATGGTGCAAGCGCACCGCTTTGGCGTAAAAGGTCATGTGGCTGGTAGCGGGCGGAGCGCCGAGTGGGAAGCCTACGCGATTGGTGCCTCACGCTTGCGTCCTCAGTTTTGGATATCTCCTGCCGATATACCTTCAGCTAATCAGCACCGAGTGGGGCTAGTGCGCGTTGGTTTTTGCGATATCGCTGGGCAGACAAATGAGCGATCGCTCATGGCTGCATTAATACCACCAGGCGTTGTTTGTGGGAACAAGGTTCCTACTATTGTATTTCCAGAAGATCCGTCGGAAGATCGGCTTTATGTATGGTTGGCTATCGCGAACAGCTTTGTGTTTGACTGGATGCTCAGACGAGTTCTCACTACCACAGTGAATTACTTTTTGCTTCAAAGCGTCCCGATGCCGAAGCTTGCGAAAGGTGGTTTGCCATGGAAAAGGCTCGAAAATGCTTCGCGGGAGCTGCAAACTCTCGATTTTAGTGGGGCTTCAGATGAAGTATGGAAGCGCGTGGCTGAGCTTCGGGCTGAAATAGATGCTGAAATAGCAGTAGCTTATGGCTTGAGCTTGCAGGATATGAACCTGATATTGAAAGATTTTCCAATATTGGATCGCGGGCAGCCTCCGCTTCCGGCAGAAGCAAAGTCGACAATCACTCGTGATACGGTTCTGGCGACTGTTGCAAAACGAACTGCCGAAGACGCCAAGTTATGGAGCCAGCGGGTTGTTGATGCTCAGAATTTAGGGGCAATAGCTTATGTCCCGTCTGAACTCGTGCGAATGAATGAAGACCAAAAAAAAGGAGAGAGAAGGGGTGGCTAATGGATCAAAGGATGTAGCCCGAATTTTGTATAAAGAAATCGTGCCTGGCGATATAAGGAAAATATTAGCCCAATCCAATGACTCGGATTCGGGGGGCGGTGCTCGAGATTTCCGGTTCGGCTCATACAGCAAGCTTCTACCCATTATTAAGATGATGTTCCCCAACGTCGTTAAGCAAAAGCGAAAGCGAGGATCGACTGTCGAGATTGACGTGTTTCAAGGCAGGTTTTTTTGGCTAAACGATGTTGGGAATGAGGAATCGAAGGAGTCCTTTTTTGAACCACCTACTGATGTCCGGCCTGCTGAAGGGCGCATAGCACGTGTTCATGAGTACGGTTGTTTTGATACGAAGCGCTTGCCTGTAGGCGGGGTAGGTAATCGTGTCATCTTGCTTCTTATACAGCTATATGATGGGACAGTGTGGCCATATTATGCAGAGGAAAAGACTTTGCGTACTAAAGGAGTATGGGACCCTGTAGTGGCCGATGAGATATTAGGTTGTATAGATGCGAGTCGGCCTTCAAATCGTGCTGTGATTGGGTATCGGGACTTTTCCAGCCTAGATAGGTATTGCAATGGTAAGTGAGGCCTGCAAGCAAGCATTGAAGCTCTTGGCGCGTTCGCGTAACGTTTTGATATCAGGGCCTCCAGGAACAGGAAAGTCTAAGCTACTTGCTGAAGTCGCTTTGGCATTCGAAACAGGTTTTGGAGTCACGATGAAACATGGGAAGCCAAAGCTTAATCCTATCGGAGGTATACCTATACCACCTTCGTCTGGCACGGATTCAAGCGATATTCCTGCACCAAAAAGAATTGATAGAAAGGTGTTTCGTACAGTCTTTCATCAGAATACTAAATATCGTGACTTTGTTTCAGGTATAACTCCGGCAATTAATAAGTCCGAGGGTGACGGTGATTTTACTATCGTAAAGGGAACTCTTTATAGGGCTAGCGAACATGCAAAATCACCAAATGGCGCGGCACTCTTGATAATAGATGAAATTAATCGGGGGCCTGCAGTTCAAGCTTTTGGTGGTGCAATTGTAGCTATAGAGTCAGACAAGCGTCTTGACCCCAATGGTGTCGCGAGAGCTGAAACCCAATACTTTGAACTGCTCGATCCTGATACAGGTGAGATCGTTGAGTATGCGCTGCCGTCCGATTTGTATATTTTAGCGGCAATGAATCAAGCTGATGCTTCTGTAGAACCGTTAGATGTGGCCTTTTTACGGCGGTGGGAACCACTACGACTTGAGCCTGAAGAGGCGGCGCTACGGGCATTTTATGCGTTACCAGCCTATACAGAGGATGACCTTCCCGACCAGCCTGAGCATGCTAATCAAGCATTGGAAGCATCAGTACGTGCTTGGGTAGCGGTGAACAAACGTATATCGCTAGGGCGGGGAGGTGAGTACCAAATCGGTCACGGGGTCTTAATGTCAGACGGTGATCTTCAAGGGCTATCTTTAGATGAAGTACTTAGTATCCTCTGCATTGGCTGGTCAAAAGTTAGAGCTCATGTAGAGGAGGTTTTCTTTGGTGATATTAGAGGCATCGCAGCTGCATTGAATGCCTTGGATGGGCCATCTTTCAATCCATTCCGACTCACTGAAACCACCTTTGCTGATGACCTGAGGTTCATGCTCGAGGGCCCTTCCAATTTGTCAGAGGCCGATATCTATTCGGCCTTACGTGCGTTCGCGCAGGAGTAGTCGTGGCGTATGCTAGGAAGCGGCTATCTCTCGTGGAGTACGGCTCGCCAGTTGAGGTCGTACAAAAAATAGCTGCGGCTATAGGCATTGGTCGTGCCGAAGCAAAAGCAATGCTGATGGATGCGGGGAATCGAGCAGCGTTAAGCTTGGGGCTGGGATATAACCCGATAAGTGTGAGTGAAAAAGGGGCAAGAGCAACTGATTTTGCGGGACTTATTCGGTTAGCACCTTCTCTTGAACTCGAGGTGGCACCTAAGTTTCTTGGGTTGGATGAGCTCGATGCTCGATGGCGCGAAGATTTTTTCTTTCTTTCCACCCTTTCACGCCATGGGCGTCTGCTAGCGTCGGAGCGCTTGTTAGCATCGGGTGGCACACCTCGCGACCTTGCGACTTTGGTTGCTAGATCACTCACGGGGATGTATGCAGACCTAAAACGACGACCTTTGCGCAGCTATCGCAGGGTTAGAGAGGTGGATTTCTATATTGACGGCGATCCTGATCCGGTGGATTTGGTTCTTCCTTCCTCTGAAGGGTTTGAGCAAGAGGTGATTCGTTTCGATCGATGGAATAGTTGGAATGCTGATATCATGGGTGCCGCTAAGGCCCTATTGCCCGAGGTGCGTGATCCGACAGTAGTTGGCTCTTTGGTGCGACTAATTGAGGAGCTTTCCCCTCAACGGGGAGCGACGAGCCGACGTAGACCAATTCCATCGAGGCACCAAGCTTGGCAACCCTTACACAGCCTCTCACTGGATGTGCTGGATGGTTTGGGGCTCAGCTATCAGCAAGGTAGAGCTCATGCCCCAGGGTATTTGGTAACAACGTGGCGAGTGTGGGAGGATTTGCTAACGGTCGCAGCGCGTTTGGGTTTTGGCGCCTCAGTTGTAATGTCACAAAAAGGTTTTCTGCTAGGGACGAAGACTAGACCTAGTACCGGGGCAGTTACTCCCGTATCAGTCTATCCCGACTGTGTGATCGAATCCGATGGATTGAGACCGCGGATACTTTTAGACGCTAAATATAAAGGGCACGTTGAGAAAGGAAGGCTCCGTATCTCCGAGTCCGATGTCTATGAGGCATTGGCGTTTGCGAAAGCCGCTGCTGCTACTAAGGTAGTGCTTGCGTACCCCGCGCAGCCCCGAGGCGCCCTGCAGGAGACAGGGGCTTGTACAATCTTTGAGAGGGTTCAAGTGGATGCTGTTCAGATAGTTGGGATGCAGATTGAGGTTCGGGGCATTTCATCGCGAGGAGCTTTAAAGCGGTTTTCGAGTTTCTTAGCCGATGCCGTATCTCATGCATTCATTTATTGAAAATTTCCCAATGGTATTTTTCATGGCATTGAACATCTTTATTTTTGTATCTTATTGATTTTTAAATAAAAAAATATGCAGAATATAATCGAGTGGGAGTGATTTGATTTAGGTTGCTAGTAAGGGCTTAGTTAAAGGCCGTCGGCGCGGGAGCGTCGGCGGCCTTTTTGCGTTTGGGAGGAAGCGTTGGTCAAGATATCAAGAGACTGTCTGCGGTGGGGTTTGTAAGCGGCTGATTTTTCTGCTTTATTTCAAGTCTCATAGGGAGTCAAGTAAAGGGGTATAACGCCGGCGCGTTCATTGGATATTCGAGCTGGCTGACCTGCCCCCAACTTTCTAATCCATTCTGATCTTAGTAATGTTCATCACCAGAGAGGACGATGAACATGAAGAAGCGATTCACCGAAGAACAGATCATTCCCATTCTGAAGGAAGCCGAGGCTGGCCTGCCGGTCAAAGAGCTGTGTCGCAAGTACAACATCTCGGACGCAACCTTCTACACCTGGCGTAAGAAATACGGTGGTTTGGAGGTCTCTGAGGCCCGTCGTTTGAGGGCCCTGGAGGAAGAGAACGCCCGGCTCAAGAAACTGCTGGCCGAGTCCATGCTGGACACAGAAGCTCTGAAGGCGGCTCTCAACCGAAAGTACTGACCGTCGGGAACAAGCGCGAGGCTGTGCGTACCATGCTGTCGGAGACGACGATATCCGAGCGCAAAGCCTGTTCACTCGTCGGGTTATCCCGCGCAACGATGCGGTATCAGTCTCAGCGTTCTCCCGAGGAGCGTGAACTGACAGAGCGCATCAAAGCCATTGCGTTCGAACGTCGCCGGTTCGGGTACCGGCGTGTTCATCAGTTGCTGCGTCGTGAGGGTGCTGAGGTGAATCACAAAAAGGTTTATCGACTTTGGGAAGCAGGCTTGGCCGTCCGCAAACGCAAGCGCCGTAAAGGGGTGATGGTCGAACGGCAGCCCTTGGTTCTGCCCGATGCGCCGAATCATACGTGGTCTATGGATTTCGTCATGGATTCCTTGACCAACGGGCGCAGGATCAAATGCCTGACGATCGTGGATGATTTCACCAAGGAATGCCTCGACATTCCCGTTGCTATGGGAATCTCAGGCGAACAGGTGGTCCGCACCCTGGATGGCATAGCGGCCTTCAGAGGCTATCCAAAGGCCGTCAGAACCGATCAGGGGCCGGAATTTACTGGCAGAGCATTGGATCAATGGGCTTACCATCATGGCGTTGAGCTGAAGCTGATCCAGCCTGGAAAGCCGATGCAGAATGGTTACGTCGAGAGCTTTAACGGAAAATTCCGGGATGAGTGTCTGAATGAACATTGGTTCCGGGATCTTGCTCATGCCCGCGAAAAGATCAGCAACTGGCGCTTGGACTACAATGAGCGGCGACCGCATTCATCCTTGGGGTATCAGACACCCCTGGAGTTTGCCTCCGCTCTCCGACTTGGAAAAACTGATTCAAAAGTAACGGACATTACTAGGGAGCAGTTGGATTAAAGACTGGGGGCAGGTCAGA
>NZ_OBMO01000002.1:0-124826 GCF_900217905.1 Alloalcanivorax xenomutans | reverse complement strand
CCCCTGGAGTTTGCCTCCGCTCTCCGACTTGGAAAAACTGATTCAAAAGTAACGGACATTACTAGGGAGCAGTTGGATTAAAGACTGGGGGCAGGTCAGATCAGCGGCGGCTGTTCATTACCTCCGCCCGGCTAGGATTGTCCGGGGCCGCGCTGGAAGCGTATCCGGCGTCTGGGGCGCTGCTGCAACTCGACTACGAGCGGTCACTGTGGGAAAGCACTGAGCGGAATCGTTAAAGGTGGGACCGGATGGACGAAGCTCCCAAGGGGCGCTTCGTCCAGGGCTGTGCCGCTTACTTGGAAATCCACTGCAGGAACTCGCGACGCTCTTCCGGCGTGGCCTGGTTCCATTGGGCTTTCAAGGTGTCCACGTAGCTGCCGGCCGGTGCCGCCGCTGGTGCCGCCGAGGAAGACGGAGCGGGAGCCGGCGCGGAGGCCGCTTCCTTGGGAGCGATCACGGCGGCGGGCTTGGGCGCTACCGCTTCGCTGGTGGAGGATTCCACCTCGGTGCCGGTGAGTGGCGCCAGAATGCTGCGCTTGAGCACCAGGCCACTGGGCTGGGTCGGGGTCTTTTCGCCGGTGGCGGTGTTTTCCACCCAGCCGGAGAAGTTGTTCGCCAGTTCCCGGGCTTCGCGGGCGTTTTCCGGCTGCTTGTAGTTCATGGCGTAGTACTGGCCGGCCTTGCCGTTGACCGGGAACACCACCGGATCGGATTTCATCACTTCGTGGCTTTCCGAGTTCAGGTCCCACAGTTCCTTGTAGTAGGCCACGATTTCATAGGTGCCGGGGGTCAACTTCAGATCCTTGTGGGAGGTGTTGAAGAAGGTGTTGGCGCCTTTTACCTCCTGGCCATTGATGGTGACGACTTCCATCTGGGTCGGGACCCGCACGGTCAATACCTGGGTGTCCGGCTTTTTCGGGCCATCATAAAGCTGCACCACCGGATTGCGGGCGCAAGCGGTGAGTGCCAGGGTGGCGAAGATCAGGATCAGAAGGGAACGCGGAGAAGGCATGGTGAACTCCCGATAAAACAGGCCCGACAGTGTGCCGATGGCCGGTGAAGGTTTTATGACAATGCTCATGACGGTATGTGCCACGACGGCAACAGCGGGGCGGGTCAAAAGCCCCAGGTTTCCAGATTGGCCGGTGGCTGGCCGCGGTTCAGTTTGTCCAGGCCGCGCAGACCCCGTATTACCCACCACACCACGGTGATGGTCAACAATACCCAGCCGATCAGCGCCAGCGTGGTCAGCCCGGAGATGAAGTAATACAACAAGCCGATCCAGAATGTCCGGTACTGGAAGCGGAAATGGGCGCGGACCGGATCGTCGGTCTGCGGTGCATAGAGGTGCGCGATCACCACCGCCACCAGCGCGGTAAGGCCGCCGGTAAGGATGCCCAGAAGAAGCAAAACATAGGCCAGTTTACACAGCTGGGTATGATTATCCGGCATTGAGGGTCTCCTGATCGGCCGGGCGGGAACCGAACAGCACCTTACCCCGGCCTTCGCTGCAAATGAAGCATTAGCCGCGATGATCGGCAACGAAAGGATTGTGCTGGCGCTCGTGGCCGATGGTGGACATTGGTCCGTGCCCGGGGATGAACGCCACGTCGTCGCCCAGGGTGAACAGCTTGGTCTGGATGGCGTCGATCAGGGTCTGGTAGTCGCCCCGGGGGAAGTCGGTGCGCCCGATGGAGCCGTTGAACAGCACGTCGCCGACCACCGCCAGTCCGGCTTCCGGCTGGAAGAACACTACGTGCCCGGGAGTATGGCCGGGGCAATGCAATACCTTGAGTTCCGTCGCGCCGACAGTGACGGTATCGCCGTGTTCCAGCCAGCGGGCGGGAGTGAAGGGGCGAGCGGGTGGAAAACCCATCATCTGTGACTGTTGCGGCAGCATGTCGATCCAGAACTGGTCGTCACGGTGGGGCCCTTCGATCGGTACGCCCAGTTCCTCCGCCAAGTCCGCGACACCGCCCACATGGTCCAGATGAGCGTGGGTCACCAGGATCTTTTCCACCTCGCCGCCAAGCTGCTCGAGAGCCTGGTGAATGCGGGGCAGATCGCCGCCGGGGTCGACGATGGCGACCTTGCCGGTGTCCTCGCAAATCAGGAAAGAACAGTTCTGTTCATAGGGGGTAACGGGCAGAATGGCGTATTTCATGGCGGATCGGCTTTGAAAAACGGGGCCGACAGTATAACCCGAACAGAAAGGAGAGCAGTGATGAGTTCATCTCCCGTAGCCATTGTGACCGGAGCTGGTACCGGCATCGGACGCGCGGTGATGCTGGCGCTGGTGAGCGCCGGATATCGCGTGGGTGCCGCCGGCCGTAATGGCGAGCGTCTGCGACAGGTGCTGGCGGACGCCGGGCTGGGACCGGATCAGGCGCTGGCCATCGCCACCGATATCACCGACCCGGATTCGGTGAAGGCCTTGTTCACCGAGGTGAAGGAACGCTACGGCCGGCTCGATTTGTTGTTCAACAACGCTGGTATCGGCGCTCCGCCGGTGCCGCTGGAAGAGCTGCCGGTGAAGCACTGGCGGGCGGTGGTGGACACCAATCTGACCGGGGCTTTCCTGTGCACTCAGGAAGCGTTCCGCATCATGAAGGAGCAGGACCCGCAGGGCGGGCGCATCATCAATAACGGCTCGATCTCCGCCACCTCGCCGCGACCGCGTTCGGCCCCCTACACCGCCACCAAGCACGCCATGACCGGGCTGACCAAATCCACGTCTCTGGATGGCCGCGCTTACAACATCGCCTGTGGTCAGATCGACATCGGCAACGCCGCCACCGAAATGACCGAGCCGATGCGGCGCGGCATCCCCCAGGCCAACGGCGACACCCTGGTGGAGCCGATGATGGACGTGTCCCATGTGGCTGATGCGGTGGTGCACATGGCGCGACTGCCGCTGGACGCCAATGTGCAGTTCATGACCATCATGGCCACCAAAATGCCGTTTATCGGGCGGGGTTGACCCTAGCCGGCCTGTTCCGCCCGCTCCAGTTCGGCGAGGATTTCCTCGTTGTGCTCGCCGAGACGCGGCGGCGGCCGGCGCAGGCTGCCCGGGGTGCGCGACAGATTCACCGGAGCCGCCGCCAGTAACGCTTCCTTGTCCAGTCCGGGAATGGTCATGGGCTGCAGCATGCCGGTGGCCTGGACCTGGGGATGGGCCAGGGATTGCGCCGGGGACAGCACCGGCGCCGAGGGGATGCGCGCCTCCGCCAGCGCGTCCAGCGCCTCGTCGAGGGTGCGTTCCGCGCACCAGGCCGCGATACGCTCACACAGTTCCTCGCCGTGGGCGCCGCGCCCCTCATCGTCCTGGAAGCGGGGATCTTCCAGCCATTGCGGCTCATCGATCAATGTCGCCAGCCGGCGGAACAGGGGATTGCCCACCGCCTGCAACACCAGCCAGCCGTCACGGGTCTCGAACAGATCGCCGGGGTTGGTGAAGATACCCCGGTTGCCCGCCGGTTGGCGGTTGCTGGCAACCAGATGCTGTTCCACCAGGGGCTGGGCGTGGGCGGACAGCGCGGTATTCAGCAGGGCCCCTGTGACCTCCTGGCCGCGTCCGCTGAGATTGCGTTCCATCAGTGCCAGCAGGGTGCCGAAAGCCGCATGGGTGGCGGTGGCGTGGTCCACCCAGTTCACCTGGGTGCGGCGGGGTTTACCATCCTCACCACTCAGATACACCCCACCGCACATCACCTGGCCGATACTGTCGAAGCCGGGACGGGTGCTCCATGGACCTTGCTGGCCGTAGGCGCTGAGGTTGACCAGGATAATATCCGGCTTGATGGCGCTGAGCGTGGCGTAATCCAGGCCCATCTTGCGCAGGGTGGTGGGGGGCAGATTGGCCACCACCACATCGGTGTCGGCCAGCAGCCGGCGCACGATGGCGCGGCCCTCATCGCTGGTTACGTCCAGGGCCAGCGAGCGTTTATTGCGGTTCATCTGCAGGTACAAGGCACCGGTGCCGTCGTCGGTCACCGGCATCAGGAAACGGTCTTCCGCGCCTTCCGGGCGTTCCACCCGGATCACATCGGCGCCGAACTCCGCCAACAGTGCCGCGCAAAAAGGGCCGGCGATGAAACGGCCGAAATCCAGAACACGGACACCGGTAAGCGGTCCCGCGTTGCCGCCAGCGGGCGGTGTTGTTGTACTCATGATCTCTCCCGATGTCTGTCTTTGTTATGATTTACACTGTATCAATAAACCAATATAAGCCCATAACCGAGGTCCGCGCCAATGGCGTGGTTGGGGAGAACCGGGTGCCGAAGAAACCGAAGACCAATCAGGAAGTGGCGGTGTTCCGTAAACGGGTGTGCGATGTCGCCACCCGTTTGTTCATCGAGCATGGGCCGGAGAACGTGACCATGCGGCAGATCGCCGCCGAACTGGGCGTCAGCGCGATGACACCGTATCGCTACTTCCGGGACAAGGATGAAATCCTCGCCGCCGTGCGCGCCGCCGCCTATAACAAGTTCGCCTCGTCGTTGTCACGGGCGGTGAACCGGGCCCCGGATGTCCGTGCCAAGGCCCGCGCCGTGGGCGATGCCTATGTCCGTTTCGCCAAACGCTATCCCGCCGCGTACCAGATGATGTTCGACTTCTCCATGCAGGACGAGGAGCGCTATCCGGAACTGGTCAAAGCCAATGCCCGTGCCCATGAAACCATGATCGGCTATGTGCAATTAATGATTGATGCCGGCCTGCTGCAAGGGGACGCGGATCTGATCGGGTATATGTTCTGGGCCACCATGCACGGCATCGTGGTGCTGGAGATGGCCGGCCGTCTGGACCGGGAAATCGACGCCGATACCCTGCGTGAGAAGTGCATGCGTACACTGTACGCGGGCATGCTGGCATCGCCGCCCTCACTGGAGCCGGGGCCTCCGGCGCACGAAGATCAGGCTTGATCTTTAAAGATATACGGTGTAAATCTTATCGCCATCCCGGAGCGATGCGCTTCCGAGCAGACCATTGAATTTACAATGTAAATAAATTTTCAATGTCAATATGAGACCGGCCGCCGACGGGCGCCGGAATGAAGAGGATTTCCCATGGCACTTCCCGCTTCCATCGCCGACCGGCTGCGTTTGCCGGTACTGTGTTCGCCGCTGTTCATCATCTCTAACCCGGATCTGGTTATCGCCCAGTGCAAATCCGGCGTGATCGGTTCCTTCCCCTCCCTGAACGCCCGTCCGCTGTCACAGCTGGACGAGTGGCTGCACCGGATCACCGAGGAACTGGCGGCCTGGGATCGTGATCATCCGGATCAGCCCGCCGCGCCCTTCGCGGTCAACCAGATCGTGCACAAGACCAATGATCGTCTGGAGCAGGACCTGGAGCTGTGCGAGAAGTACAAGGTGCCGCTGGTGATTACTTCCCTGGGCGCCCGCGAGGACCTCAATCAGCACGTGCACAGCTGGGGCGGCATCACCCTGCACGACGTCATCAATGATCGCTTCGGCCGCAAGGCCATCGAGAAGGGCGCGGACGGCCTCATCGCGGTGGCCGCCGGTGCCGGCGGTCACGCCGGCAAGTTGTCGCCGTTCGCTCTGGTTCAGGAATTACGCCAGTGGTTCGATGGTCCGATCGGGCTGTCCGGCTCCATCGCCAATGGCCGTTCCATTCTCGCCGCCCAGGCCATGGGCGCGGACCTGGCCTACATCGGCTCCATGTTCATCGCCAGCGAGGAAGCCAACGCGGCGGAAGGCTACAAGCAGATGATCGTCGACAGCTCCGCCAACGATATCGTCTACAGCAACCTGTTCACCGGCGTGCATGGCAACTACCTGGCGCCGTCGATCCGCAATGCCGGCCTTGATCCGGAGGACCTGCCGGAAAGCGATCCGTCGAAAATGAACTTCGGTTCCGGCGGCAACAGCAAGGCCAAGGCCTGGAAAGATATCTGGGGCTGCGGCCAGGGCATCGGCACGGTGGACAAGGTGACCTCCGCGGCCGAACACGTGGACCGTCTGGCGCGGGAATACGAAGCCGCCAAGGCCGAGCTCAACGGCAAGGTCGCCTCTCCGGCGCTGCGCGCCGCGAGCTGATCCCGATGACGCATACCCTGATCCTCGGCGGTATCCGTTCCGGCAAAAGCGCGGAAGCGGAGCGGGCGGCGGCGAACAGCGGCCGCCCGGTGACCTACGTGGCCACCGCCACCGCCGGGGACGGGGAAATGCGGGATCGTATCGAACGGCATCGCCACCGCCGCCCGGACCATTGGGGGCTGGTGGAAGAACCGCTGGCGCTGGGCCGGGTGCTGCGCGAGCAAGCGCCGGCATCGCCGTGTCTGCTGATCGACTGCATGAGCCTTTGGCTGAGCAACCTGCTGCACGCCGGCGAGGAACGCTACCAGAAGGAGCGCGACGATTTCCTTGAGACCCTGGTCGAGTATCCTGGCCCGGTGGTGATCGTCAGCAATGAAGTGGGGCTCGGCATTATTGGCATGGACCCGCTCACCCGCCGCTTCGGCGATGAACTCGGCTGGCTCAATCAGGCCCTGGCGCAACGTTGCCAGAATGTACGGCTGGTGGTGGCCGGACTGTCCCTGGACCTGAAATCCATCACCTGAAATCCGCTACCCGATCCGGCTGATCCGGAACGCCTCTCCCCCTTTGACCCAAGCGTCGCCCGGCGCTCATCCGGTTGTCATGTTTGTGCCGGACAGCAACGCTATACTTTTCGCTACGCGACCCAGGCGTTACTTTAAAAAGCCATAATCCTTTCCCCGTCTGGGGTGAGTCCGGGAACATACCGCCAAGAGTTGATCATGTTGATGCGATCCTTTTATATCATGACATTGCCGTTGGTGCTGGCGGCGTGCACGGATGCCGACAGTACTTCTTCCGACGTAAAAAAAGCAGTTCGCGACGGCGCATCCATCTATCAACAATACTGTGTGGTTTGTCATTCCAGCGGGGCCGGCGGAGCGCCGATAGTGGCCAAGAAAAACCGCTTGCACTGGTCCCACGAAGTGGAAGAGGAAGGCTTTGACGCTATCGTGCGCGAGGCCATCAACGGTGTTAACGCGATGCCGCCACGGGGCGGGTGCGTGGATTGCAGCGACGAGGAAATTCGCGCCACCGTGATTCATATGTTGCAGTTGAGCGGCGCCAAATAAGATTCATTGCGGAATAGCGAGAGAGAGTCTCGATCGGGGGCACGGGTCTGTACGGAGGTCTTCCGGGATCGCCGTGAATACGTCCCTGTAGGCTCCCTGTTTGACGTCCCTGTCAAACAGGGTCCCGGAAGACCTCCGTACAGACCCGCTTCGAGTGAACCGCAGCGTTCCGGGCCCGAACTACGAGGAACCTTTCAGCACAGAGAAGATTGCTCCCCATTCTTTCATGGTGGTTTGGTGGTGGTCGGAAGAACTTCTTCGCTTGCCGGTTACCTCGAAGCGGGGCCGTGTTATACCTTTGCGGGACCCTGTCGAACAGGGACGTTCGACCGGGAGCCTACATGGACGTATTCACGGCGTTCCCGCAAAGGTATAACACGGCTCCGCTGTCCTTACTGTGGAACAGAAAAGCTTTCCCTAACCAAACAAACCGGACAACAGATCCCGCAATAATCCGGTGATCGGCGACAGCAGATCGCGGAGGAAATCCAAAGGCCCTTCCAGCACCGTATCCAGTATCGTGGTGATCTCCCGTACCAGGGTGGACAGTACCGAGGAAAGGAAATCCCCGGGCAGGGCGGGATAGTCTTCGGCTCCGGGAATCTTGTTGAGCCAGAGCACATCGTTGACCAGGTGCTCCAGGGTTTGCTGGACCGTTCCCACCAGTTCGTCACCGCCGGCGCTGACGTCCAGGGCCACCAGCTGTTCCAGAGTGTTGGCCAGTCCCAGGGTGACGGTGGACAGTACCGACGTGAGCCCGGCGAACACCGGCACCTCCTCGGGCATCACTTCCTCGATGCCATCCAGGATGTTATGCAGGTTGCGGGACAGCTCCACCAGAGGACCGGCGATGAAGGCGATGTCGTCCACCGTGCTGCCTTCTCCCGGCTCGGTTTCGCCGCTGCCGATCCCCGCGGCCAGGGCCTGGAAGGCACCGCCCAGCTGATCGAACGGCGCCGGCAGGCTGCTGGTGTCGATGGCCTGCAGTTGCTCGGCCGCGGCCAGCACCGCCTCCACCGACTGGGTGATTTCACTGCTGTCTCCGTTGACGATGGCGGCGGTGGCCGCATCCAGGGCGTTCAACAGAATGTCCATACCGGCGATCAGTTGATCCAGTGT
Source organism: Alloalcanivorax xenomutans (assembly GCF_900217905.1). Classification (GTDB taxonomy): domain Bacteria; phylum Pseudomonadota; class Gammaproteobacteria; order Pseudomonadales; family Alcanivoracaceae; genus Alloalcanivorax; species Alloalcanivorax xenomutans. Next base: position 116,572 of record NZ_OBMO01000002.1, on the reverse strand, counting down.
TTGCCGCATGTCCGGCGGCAAGTCCGCGCCGGCTTCGGTGAAACCCGACACCAGGGCCTCGCGCAACTCTTTCAGCGGGCCGGTGAAGGTGGCGTCGAAGTCCTCCGGTAGAGGCAATGGCAAGGCGCCGTCACCGATGGGCTGACCGGTAAAGTCATTGCCGGGAGTAAGGCCGGTTTTCGCTTGCTTGTCATAGCAGTGCGTGAACGCCGGGGTCAGCTCATCGCTGCCGTCGATGACGCCAAGCCCTTCCGCGTCTTTATCCACCACATAGACTTCCAGGCACAAAGATGCCGGAGTCTGGTTTTCCTCATCCGCCTCGGTGGCCTGCAGCCACATGAAACCGTATTCATCACCTTGCTGGAACAGCGCCTGGTTGCGCTGCGGATCGTCGATGGAGCGATGTTTGCCGGCGGCGCCGCTAACCATGAATTGGGTTCGGCCGCAGGAGGACGGCACGCCTGACAGCACCTGCAGATCATGATCGTGACCGGCCAGGAAGAAGTCGGCCTGATCGCACACCGCCTCTTCCATGAACGCCTTCCAGCGGGTCCCGGCCAGCACTGGCAAAATTTGATGCGGCACGCCGTCGTAATTACCGGCATTGCCATGGGAACCATTGGAAAGATAAGGGTGATGCGCCATGGCGATCTTGAATACCGCATTGGAACCGGCCAGTGCGTTCACCGCCCAGTTGCGCTGGTCCACGCCATAGGTGTGGTAAGCGTAGGCGATGTCCGGGTCGGCGAAACCGCCGGCGATGGGGTTGGAATCCAGGGCGAAGAAATCCACCAGCGGGCGGCCGTCACGGGTGGTCGGAGCCGGCGTGTGCCGGTAGTACCGATCCGGCATTTTCCAACGGTTGGACAGCCGGCCATCGAAGTAATGGTAGTCGACCTGGAATTCGCCGCGGGCATTGCCAGCACCATCACCGCCGACATAACCGGTGTTGTCGTGGTTGCCCAGTACCATGTAGAACGGCAACTGGATCGGCTCGAAGGGTTTTTCGAATTTTTCCTCGAACTGGGGGTCGTCGACGCTGGTGACTCCGGATTCATAGATGTTGTCGCCCAGCCCCAGGGCGAGATGGCAGCCGGCGGCCGGGGAAGCTTCGTCCATGCCGCCTTTATGGTCGCAGACGGCGGCTATGGCTTCCCCCACCGCATACTGGCCCGATGAGCCGCTACCGGAATCGCCGATCACGATGAAGCGCAGCGCCGCCAGGGGCTCGGGTTCCGGTTCGGGATCCGGCCCCCCATTGCCGCCATCGCCGTCGCCGCCGTCACCACTATTGCCGCCATCGCCATCACCCGGCACGTTGGGATCGGGGTTGGCGCCGCCGCCGGAATCACTGCCGGAAGAGCCTCCTCCTCCGCAGGCGGCCAGAGTCAGAGCCGCCAGCAGGGGCAGCAGTGTCCATAGGGGCTTCATGATAGTACCTCTTCCTGGTTGTGCTCGACGGGAGGATGGAACAGGGCGGTGCGCAACGTTCGGGGGCGGGATAGCGGCAGGTCTTCCTTGATGCGGCTGCTGCCGCTTTCCACCGCCACGACCTTGGTCAGCCGATCATTGATCTGACCGCGCAGGTCATAGGCCTCGATGCTGTTGACATAATGGAACTCGGCCTGGGCGCGGCCGCGGGTCACATCCACCAGGATAAAGCCGTGGGTTTTCAACTCGGTGTAGCGAATGTGCGGATTGACCACCGGAAGCGCGACAGAGGCCAGCTCCGCCAGGCCGTCGGGGAAACCGGGGCTGGTTACCGACGGCGCCACGAATTCCGCCGCCAGCGGGCGGGCAAACAGATCCCCCACCAGCACGGCGGGATTGCGGTACAACTCGTTGGCCCAGGAGGTGTGAATGTCCCCGGTGAGCACGACCACGTTATCGATCCGGTTGTCCTCGATATGTTTGAGAATGGTGTCGCGGTCGGCGGTATAGCCATCCCACTGATCCATGTTGACGGCCAGCAGCTGGCCCTTCATGTCCGGGGTCAGGCCGGGGATTTCGAGAATATTGAGTTGCGCGAACATGACCTGCTGGCCGATGAAACGCCAGTGTCCCCGTGCGTTGTCGAGCCCGGCGAGCAGGAAGTCCATTTGTGCCTCGCTGATCAGGCGGCGATCCGGGTCATTGCGGTTCGGATCCAGTGAGCCGGCCACCGCCGGCAAGGGTTCGTCACGGCTTTCCAGCCGGGTATCCAGCAGGGTCAGATCGAGCAAATCGCCGAAGTGGAAGCGGCGATAGATGATGTCCGTGTTACCGGGCTCGCGGGGACGGATCGGCATCCATTCGAAATACACTTCACGGGCGGCACTTTTGCGCTGCTGCCAGACACCTTCGGTGAGAGGGTCGTGGTTCTCGGCGCCACCGTGCCAGCTGTCGTTGGCGGACTCATGGTCGTCCCAGATCGCGATCATGGGGAACTGTTGGTGCAGCGCCTGCAGGTCCTCATCGGTTTTGTACTGGGCATGGCGGCGCCGGTAATCCTCCCGGGTGACGATTTCATGAGGCGGATCGGGGACGCGCTCGGGAAAGTCGCCGTACTCGCCGGCGCCGTATTCGTAGATGTAATCCCCCAGATGCAACACGAAATCCAGGTCGCCCAGGTCCGCCACCGCTTTGTAGACCGAGAAATAGCCATTGGGGAAGTTGGAGCAGGACACCACCGCGAAGCGGGCCCGATCAGTGGCCTTCCAGGACTCCGGGAAGGTGCGGGTGCGGCCGATCGGGGAGCGCTGCTGCCCCACCTCGAACTGGTAGTAATACCAGCGGCCGGGCAGCAGTCCGGTGGCATCCACCTTGACGCAATAGTCGCCATCGGCGCTGGCCACGGCCTGGTATTGAGCCACCACCGCGGTCATGGCGGGATCCGTGGCGACGGTGGCGGTGACCGTTACCACGGCGTCTTCCTCGGGAGTGACCCGGGTCCACAGGATCACTTGCGTGGAGAGCGGGTCGCCGGATGCCACGCCATGCAGAAAACGGACGTTGGGCGGCGCCGGGGGTTCCGGTGATGGGGGCGTCGGTGTGTCGGGGTCCGTGGGCTGATTGGGTGTGCCGGGATTGCCGGCGGGCACGCCACCGTCACCACCGCTGCCACCGCCACAGCCGGCCAATGCCAAAGTGCTGCCTGCCCCGAGCGCTCGTACCAGAGCGCGACGCCTGTGATCCATGCTGATCCCCGCTGAAAGACGGTCAATAAACGCCCCAAGAGTAAGCAGGGAATTGCACCGGCGCCGTGGCTCTTGCGTTTAGTACCGTAGTGCCATGTATCGGTTTGTAAGGGCCCAGTTAAAGGTGACGAGGGGATGAAAAATGGATGAAGAATCGCGGACACGGAGCGGGTCCGGTGGAACGTAATCGGGGGCCGGAAGGTCTTCTTTCTGAGTGTTTGCCACTCAGGCCGCCGTTCGCGCGGCGTCAGTGCGCCCCGAAGTGTCGGAGAGAGATGTGCGTATTCTGGTCATCGAGGATAACCCGGATATTCTGGCCAACGTCATGGATTACCTTCAATTGAAGGGGTTTACGGTGGATTGTGCCCGGGACGGGGTCAGTGGATTGCACCTGGCGGTAACCCAGTCGTTCGATCTGATTCTGTTGGATATCATGCTGCCCGGCATGGACGGCTATCAGCTGTGCGAACGGCTGCGTCAGGACGCTTGCGTGACCACGCCGATCATCATGCTGACGGCGCGCGACGCCTTGGATGATCGTGTCCGGGGGTTGCGTACCGGCGCGGACGATTATCTGATCAAACCGTTCGCGCTGTCGGAACTGGTGGCCCGTATCGAAGCGGTGTTGCGCCGCTGTCATGGTGAGCTGAAGCGGCACCTGCAAGTGGCGGACCTGCATTACGATCTGGATACCCTGGAAGTCACCCGCGCCGATCAGACTTTACGTCTGAACCCGTTGGCGTTGAAGCTGCTCGCGATCCTGATGCGGAAAAGCCCGGCGGTGGTGCGCCGGGAAGCGCTGGAGGAAGCGTTGTGGGGGGAGGATCCTCCGGACAGCGACAGCTTGCGCAGCCATATCCATCAATTGCGTCAGGCCGTGGACAAACCCTTCGAGCGGGCGCTTCTTCATACCGTTCATGGTATCGGCTATCGACTCTCGGACCGCGCCGATGTCTAGCCGGCAGCCGTTCGTCCAGCGTTTGGTGATTGCTTTTACGTTGATGACACTGGTGGTCAGCGGACTGTTCTCCTTCGGCATTTTCTTCTCCGTTCATTTTGTCGAGCAGCATCTGATGTCGGAGGAAATGGATCGCAAAATGGATTCGATTCTTTCCGATGACGCGCCGGCACACTCTTCGTCGCGGCTGGACGTGAAGACCCGTTTCTACAGTGATGCCGGCGCGGGTCTGCCGGTGGCGCCCTGGATGATGACGCTGACTGCCGGCTTTCACGAGTTGGAGCGCGGCGGCGAAGCCTATTACGCCTATGTGCGTGATGAAGGTGGGCAGCGTTATTTGCTGTTGCAGGAGCAGCAGGAGTTCGAAGCCCGTGAGCAGGCATTATTCCAGGTGGTCGCGGTTGGCTTCCTGCTCAGCGTGGTGGCCGCCTGCCTGCTTGGTTGGTTGCTGGCAAGAAAAGTGATGGCCCCTTTGGTGCGGCTGGCCTGGCAGGTGCGGCAGGAAGACCGCTTGCTTTCCCATTCGCCGCCCCTGGCGCTGCATTACGCGGACGATGAAATCGGACATCTGGCGGCGGCCTTTGACGCCACGCTGCGGCGCTTGCATGAATCCCTTGAGCGCGAGCGTCTGTTCACCGGGGATGTCAGTCACGAACTGCGCACGCCGCTGATGGTGATCGCCGGCAGCTGTGAATTGCTGGCGGCCCGGCCACTGGCGGAGCGGGAACGGGAACAGGTGGAACGTATCGCCCGTTCGGTGAAGGAAATGCATGGTCTGGTGGACACCTTCCTGATGCTGGCGCGTAATGATCCAAAGGATTCGGCCTTCGCCGCCGACGCCACTCTTGAGCAGGTGGTGGAAGAACAATGTGCCCGCTGGGCGCCTCAGATGCGTGCCAAGGGGCTGGATTTTCAAGTGCGATACCCGCATGGCGGGGGCTGCACCTCCAAGGCCTATAACCAGACTTTACTGGGAGCGGTTCTGGGCAACCTGCTGCGCAATGCCTGCCACTACACCGAAAACGGCGGCGTCATACTGACGCTGTCGGCGCATGGCTTCAAAGTGGAGGATAGCGGGTCCGGTATTCCCGAAGCGGAGCAGGTGACGGTTTTTCAGCCGTTCGTGCGGGGAAGCAGCGCCCGGGGTGAAGGCATGGGGCTCGGTCTTTCGCTGGTGAAACGCATCTGTGCCAGTCAGGGTTGGCGTATCTCGGTCGCCTCCCTGCCAGCGGGCGGCTGTTGTTTTCATGTGTCGTTGTCGTCGCCCTGATTTTTTCGAAAAATGCCTACTTAACGAAATTTTGACATCTCTTTGACGAGTGTTTCAGGCGGGCTTTTCTACTGTTATGGCTGATATTCCCAATGGAGTAGAGCCATGTCGGATTCCCGGCCGGTGGAACTGGAATTTTCCAGGAAGTACGACCTGCAACACGCCGAACACTATCTGAAAAAACACCAGGATGGCTGGTCCCGCCGGCTGTCCAACTGGCGCGATCAACAGCTCGCGCGGCGCGCTCTGAAACAGGCCGGCGAGCCCAGGTTGGTGCTGGACCTGCCCTGCGGCGCGGGTCGTTTCTGGGCGACTCTGGCCGAGCATCCGGGCCGGGAGATCCTGGCTGCTGACTACTCCGCCGACATGCTGGATGTGGCCCGCCGCTATCAGGGCAGTGAAAGCCAGGGAAGGGTGCGGACCTTGCAAACGTCGGCGTTCTCCATCGACCTCGATGACGCCAGTGTGGATTGCGTGTTCTGCATGCGCTTGCTCCATCATGTCGCCGACGTGGAAAACCGAACGACGATATTGCGCGAGTTTCACCGGGTCAGCCGCGATACGGTGATCCTGTCATTGTGGGTGGATGGCAACTACAAAGCGTGGCGCCGCCGCCGTCTGGAACAACGTCGCGAGCAGGGTCGCAACTACGATCGCAACTACAGCCGCAGCCATGGCCACAACCGTTTCATCATCGCCCGGGAGCAAGTGGAGCGGGAATTCCATGACGCCGGCTTCGCCATAGTCGGTCACCAGGACTTTCTGCCGGGTTACGCCATGTGGCGAGTCTACACTCTGCGCAAGAGCGATATCGGCGGCCGGGGGCGGAGATGAGTGAATCAACCTTCCGCTACTGGTGGCAATGCCATGGGCCCTGGGTGGAGCCCGCCAACCAGCGCCGGGGTGGCGAAAGCGGTGTTCAGTACCTGCACGTCGAGGGTGATGGCGCGCCCGGCCTGTATTGCAAACGGCAAACCGGCCATTTGTATCGCTCGCTGCGGTATCCGCTGGGGCGCCCCACGGTGATCCGTGAGGCGGAGGCCTACCGGGCCTGGCAGGCTCTGGGTATTCCCTTGCCGGTGCTTCGCTACGCCGGCGCCCGGCGCGAACAGGGACAATGGCGCGCGCTATTGGTCACCGAAGCGCTGACCGGCTTCATCAGCCTGGATCAATGGTATGAGCAGGCGCCGCGCGCGGAACCGGAGCGGCATGCCATGCTCCATGATCTGGCCACTATTCTGGCGCGACTGCACACCGCCGGTTGGCAACACGGCTGCCTTTACGCCAAGCATGTGTTCGTCAATGTGGGGCATGGCCGGCCGCGGGTGGCGCTGATCGATCTGGAAAAGAGCCGCCGCCGGTTCCGGCGGGCCACCGCGTCATGGCGTGATCTGGATCAGTTCGGCCGTCACCGTGGCGCCATGCCGGAGCGGGACTGGGCCTGGTTTCTCGAGCAGTACCGGCGGGCCTGGGATTACAGCACCAAGGCGGCGGCCAGTAGAACAAGGGTTTCCACCACCTCGATCAAGGCGCCGGCGGTGTCCCCGGTGAAGCCGCCCAGCCGCTGACGGAGCAAGCGCACGGCGGCCCAGGTTATGAGCGCGCTGATCAGCACCCAGGCGGCACCGGCCAGTCCACCGAGCAGTACGGCAAGCAGGGCGGTCAGCGCCAGGGCCACGGTGACCTTGTCCCGGGGCAAGTGGTCCGCGCCGGCGCGGCCAAGGCCCTCCGGGCGGGCATAGGGCAACAGCAGGAACAGTGAGGCGCCGGCCGCGCGGGCCAGCACCGGTGCCAACAGCAACGCCAGCGACCAGCCCAGATCCAGCAGTGTCCATAACGCCAGAGTCTTGCCCAGCAGCACCAGCACCACGGCGCATACCCCGGCGGGGCCGCTGGCCGGATCCTTCATGATGCGCAGGGTGCGCTCACGATCGCCGTAGCCGCCGAGCCAGGCGTCGGCGCTGTCCGCCAGACCGTCCAGATGCAAGGCGCCGGTGATCAGCACCCAGGCCGTCACCAACAGGATGGCCAGGGGGGCGCTTTGCCAATGCAGCCAGCCGCCGGCGGCGGCGCCGAGCCACAACAGCAGTCCGACGATCAGCCCCACAAGCGGATAACAGGCCACCGCCAGGCCCTGATCGCGGTCGTTGGGGGGTTGCTTCAACCCGCTGGGCAGGCGGGTCATCAACGCCAGGGCGGTGCGCAGCGGCGTGCTTATCATGGCGTCAGTCCGTGGCTGAGCAGGCAGCCGAGACGGCCGTGTTCGGTATCGTCCAGCCGTACCCGGCTGCGGCCAGCGTAGGGGATATAGAGGCGTGCCATGGCCCGCGCCGGGGCCAGATCCAGTACCGAAGCCAATATCATCCGGATCATGCCGCTATGGCCGACCAGCAGCACGCGCTGTCCCGATAACCGGTCAGTCCAGTGCTGCCAGGCGCCGGATACGCGGGCGTGAAATTCGGTCAGAGACTCGCCGTTGGGGGGCGGGTGGCGCTCGCCATCGGCCCAGAACGCCGCCAGCCGCTCGCCGTCACGTTGCGCCAGTTCAGTCGGGGTGAAGCCTTCCCAGTCACCGAAGTGGATTTCCTTCAGTTGCGGTTCCACGTGCAAAGGCAGGCCCTGTTCCCGCGCCACCTCCTCGGCGAAGGCGCGGCAACGCAGCAAGGGTGAGCAGAGTACCGCGTCCCAGCGCTCTTCGGCGCCGAGGGCGGCACGCATCTGCGCCCAGCCGGTGGCACTGAGCGGATCGTCCCGGTGTCCGCGATAGCGGCGTCCGCCTTCCGGTTCACCGTGGCGGATCAGGTCCACCCAGGTGGTCGTTTCCGTGTCCATCGCTACTGTCCTTTGCTGATGCCCGCGTCCTGGAACGACGCCATCTGGTTATGCAGGGCGCAGGCCTGGCGCAGCAGAGGGATCGCCGCCGCCGCGCCGCTGCCTTCGCCAAGCCGCATATTCAGTCGCAGCAGCGGATCGGCGTCCAGTGCGGCCAGGACCCGGGCGTGGCCGGGTTCGGCGGACTGATGAGCAAAGTGCAGCCAGTCCGCCAGGCCCGGTTGCAGGCGCGTCGCCGCCAACGCCGCCACCGAGGCGATGAAACCGTCCACCAGCACCGGCAGCCGGGCCTGGGCGGCGGCCAGGAAAGCGCCGGCCAGGGCCGCCACCTCAAAGCCGCCGAGGGAGGCGAGCACCGGCAGTGGCTGATCCGCCTCGGCAACGGTATCGCGATGACGTTGCAAAGCCCGGTGCAGTACCGCCACCTTGTGGCGAAGGCCGTCGGCGTCGAGTCCGGTGCCGGGGCCGGCCAGTACCTCCGGCGCCAGGTCCAGCAGGGCACAGGCCACCGCGGCCGCGGCGGTGGTGTTGCCGATGCCCATCTCACCGCCAATGAACAGCTCGGCGCCGGCCGCCCGTTGCACCGCGTCCCGCCCGGCACTCAAGGCGGCCTGCAGCTGTTCTTCGCTCATCGCCGCCGCCGTTGCCAGGTTGGCGGTGCCGGGGGCGATTTCCGCCATCACGACTCCGTCACGGGCGGGTAGCGGGTGGGCGGTTCCAAGATTGACCACTTCCAGCTCCGCGCCCAAATGGCGGGCCAGCACGCTGATGGCGGCACCGCCATTGACGAAGTTGGCGATCATCTGACCGGTCACTTCCTGGGGGAAGGCGGACACGCCTTCGGCGCAAACGCCATGGTCGGCGGCGAACACCACGATGCGCACGCGGTCCACCGCCGGGCGGGGGCGTTGCTGTTGCGCGCTCAGGGTAATGGCAAGCTGTTCCAGCCGTCCCAGGGAGCCGGCGGGTTTGGTCAGGCTGGCCTGACGCTGACGGCCCTGCCGCAGAAAATCCGGGTTCAGGGAGGGGGGCGATTGTCGCCAGAAAGGGGAAGAAACGGACACGGGGTCATCCAGTGGCAAAGAGCAAAATGGTCGGCACGGCTGGGGAGGCTGTCAAGGGAAGAAGCGAATTGGGGTCCGTGGACCACTGGTGTTCCACAAAATCATGGTCTCACCCGGAAACAGGGGTACGGGAGTAACGACGCCGCCGCTGTGGGAGCTTGCTTGCAAGCGAATGTTGCAAACGTCTGAGCGCCCCCATGCGCCGCAAGTGTTGTGCCCCCCGCCTCCCACGCTAGACTTGGCGCCTCTTTTTATTGCGATGGTCTCCACAATCCATGGGCGCCTGGCTGTGCGTACTGGCTGTTTTACTGGACACCGCTTTGGGGGAACCCCGGCGCGGGCATCCGTTGGTGGTGTTCGGCGGCTGGGCCACGGCCCTGGAGCGGCGCTGGAACCGGCGGCCCGACCGGAGCGTGGGAGCCGGCTTCAAGGCGACGCTGTTGCTGGTGGGCGGGCCGGTGCTGGTGGCCGTGTTCTGCCAGTGGTGGTTGCCGCCGTTGCTGTTATGGCCGCTGCAGGTGTTGGTGCTGTGGTTGGCGATGGCGCCGCGCAGTCTGCATGAGCACGCTCTGGCGGTGGCGCGGCCACTGTCCGCCGGTGATCTGCCCGCCGCCCGTGCCGCCGTGGGACAATTGGTGAGCCGCGACACCAACGCCTTGGATGAAACCGGCGTCGCCACCGCCGCCACCGAGTCGGTGCTGGAAAACGGTGCCGACGCCGTGTTCGCCAGCCTGTTCTGGTTTCTGCTGGCGGGTCTGCCTGGCGTGGTGGCCCACCGCGCCGCCAACACCCTGGACGCCATGTGGGGGTATCGCACCGAGCGTTACGAATATTTCGGTAAAACCGCGGCCCGTCTGGACGACCTGCTCAACTGGGTGCCGGCGCGACTCACCGCATTGAGCTACGCGCTGTGTGGACGCACGCGGCTGGCGCTGTCCTGTTGGCGCCGGCAAGCCGGGCAGTGGTCGAGTCCCAATGCCGGCCCGGTGATGGCCGCTGGCGCTGGGGCGCTGGGCGTATCGCTTGGCGGCGGCGCGCCCTATCACGGCCAATGGCGGCAACGGCCCGTGCTGGGTGCCGGCCCGGCGGCGGAGGCGGCGACCATCAAGGCGTCGCTGCGGTTGCTGCGCAGAGCTCTTGGGCTGTGGTTGCTGGTGGCGGTGACCGGAAGTGTGTTGCTGTCGGTGGGGAGCCCATGAGCCGGGACTGGGAACGCGATCACGGCGGCCGCCGCCGGGCGGCGGCCCGGCTTTGGCGGCGCCCGGAGGCGGACTGGCTGGATCTGTCCACCGGCATTAATCCGAACGGTTGGCCAGTGCCGCCGCTGCCGCCGGAGGTGTGGCAACGGTTACCTGAGCCGGCACCGGAACTGGCGGATCTGGCCCGCCAATGGGTGGGCGCGCCGTCGACGGCGACCTGTCTGGCGGTGCCGGGCAGCCAGGCGGCGATTCAGCAACTGCCGTTGTTGCGCGCGCCTGGCCGGGTCGGCGTGCCGGTGCCGGGTTATGGCGAGCATGCCTTGTGCTGGCGGCGGGCCGGTCATCAGGTGCGCGGTCTCGGCAGCGGGCAGGTAGAGGCGGCGCTGGACCAGTTGGATGTGCTGGTCTGGATCAATCCCAATAACCCCAGCGGTGAGCGGTTGCCGCCGGAGCGGCTGCTGGCCTGGTGCCGGCGGCTGGCCGATCGCGGTGGCTGGCTGGTGGTGGATGAAGCCTTTCTGGATGAGCCGGCGCTGAGCGTCGCCACCGACACCGGGACGCCGGGACTGGTGGTACTGCGTTCTCTGGGCAAGGTGTTCGGGCTGGCGGGCGTCCGTGCCGGTTGGGTTTTCGCCGAAGCAGCGTTGCTGGAACGGCTGGCGCGGACGCTGGGCCCCTGGAGCCTGAGCGGCCCGGCCCAGGCGGTGATGGCGGGCGCCCTGGCGGACCACGCCTGGCAACGCGAAAACCGGACAGAGCGGCGGCGGGCGGCGCGGCGCTTGGCCACGCTGCTGGAACGGGCGGGGCTTGCCGTGGCCGGCGGCACGGATCTGTTCCTTTACTGCCCCCATTCACGCGCCACGGTACTGGCCGATGCGCTGGCCCGGCAAGGCATTCTGGTGCGGGACTTCGTTGAACCGCCGGCCCTGCGCATCGGCCTGCCTCCGGACGAGGCCGGCGCCTGGAAACGGCTGGAGCAGGCTCTGGTCGCGCCGGCGGTGCGGGAAATCATTGACCCGCCGCGGCCGGATTGATAGTTTCGCGCCACTTTCGGGTGCCCGGGAGCCTGCCAGGCTACGGGTTAAACGGGAAGTCGGTGAACCTTGGGTTGCGAGCAGCCCCCAACGGTGAATCCGGCACTGCCCCCGCAACGGTGATTGAGTACACCGCGATCCGCGACCGGTCCGGCGCCGGCCGCCACCACTGTGCCTCAGGCATGGGAAGGTGATCGCGGCGGAAGGATGTTCCACCTTCCACCTCATCAGTCCGGATACCGGCCCGAAGGGGAGAGGCTTGCCTCTCCGCCAGGCGTCGCGGTGGGCGGCCGCCGGGTGATGCGAGGGCGTTTTCCGCGCCCGCTTTCGTGGCTTGCCTCCGCCGCTTCTCCCGGATGTCCCGCCGTGACACGACACCATTCGCCGTGCGGGTGAGCACGGCCAGGGGAAATTCGTGCCATGTCCAGATTCAAACTGACTCCGGTGGCCGCCGCCGTTATCGGCCTGTGCGCCACCGCCTCCCACGCCGGGGAAAACCCAACCGATCCCATCTTGCTGGCGCAACTGTCGTTGCCGGATGTGAAGCCCCATGAGAATCGGCTCGATCCGGTGGTGGTGACGCCCAGCATGACCACGCAAACCGCCCGCGCCAGTCTCACGCCGGTAGCGGTGATCGACGAACAAACGCTGCGTGAGCAGCAACCGCTGGAAATGGCGGACATTCTGCGCGCTCAGCCCGGTTTGGATATCATCGGCAACGGCGCTTTCGGCAAGAACACCAGTGTCTACATGCGTGGCACCGCCGGCAGCTCCACCTTGCTGTTGCTCGACGGTGTGCGCATCCGGCCCGCCACCGGCGGCACGCCGTCCTGGCAGTTCCTGCCGCCATCAATGATCGACCGGGTGGAAGTCGTGCGCGGTCCGCGGGGCAGTCTCTACGGTTCCGACGCGGTGGGCGGCGTGGTTCAGGTATTCACCCCGGACGGCAGCGGTGAGCCCGGCGCCTGGCTGGAACTGGGCGGTGGCAGCTTTAACACCCGTTCCATCGGCGGCGGCGCGGCCGGCGAAAAAGACGGCACCCGCTACAGCATGGCGGTGAACCGTTTCGACACCGACGGCACTCGCCTGCGTGAGCACGGGGATGATCGCGGTTACGACAATACTTCCGGCATCGTCAAACTGAGCCATCGCTTCGGCGAGCGGGCGGAAATCGGCGTGCTGGGATTCCGCGCCGAGGGCAACACCGAGTTTGAGCCCGGCACCACCGCCACCCGGGAAGACACCGATTACCTGATCCAGGTGGGGGCGCTGCGCGGTGAATTGCTGGTGTCCGACGACTGGCTGATGCAGTTGCAAGTCAGTGAAGCGAAGGATGAGAACGACAATTTCACCGACGGTGATCTGACCAGCACCTTCAACACCAAGACCCGTGCCGTCAATCTGAAGAACCACTTCCTGGTGAACGACTACGTGGAATTGATCGTCGGGGGCGAATACCTGCGCGACGACATCGAAAGCACCACGGAATACAGCCTGGATAACCGCGAGAACAAGGCCGCTTTCGCCCAGCTGATGACCACCTTCGGTGATCTGGATGCGCAGGCCAGCGTGCGCTATGACGACAACGAAGCCTTTGGCCACAAGAGCACGGGCGGTGTGGCCCTCGGTTACGCGCTGAACCCGCATCATCGCCTTCGTGTCAGTTACGGTACCGCCTTCCGGGCGCCGACCTTCAACGAACTGTACTACCCCGGTTTCGGTAATCCGGACCTGTCGCCGGAAAAATCCGAAAACAAGGAAATTGGCATTCGTGGGCAGTACGGCCGTGGCTTCTGGGATCTGTCGGTATTCCAGAATGATGTCGAGGATCTGATCGCCTCGGAACTGCGGGACGGCAAATACCTTCCCTATAACGTCAACGAAGCACGCATTCGCGGCGCCGAACTGCAAACCGGTCTCGACCTGGATCAGTGGCGTCTGGCCATGGCGATAACGGTACTGGATCCCAAGGACGAGGAAACCGATGAGCTGTTGCAGCGTCGAAACCGCAAGAGCGTACGTTTCGATGTGGACCGGGACTTCGGTACCGTGTCACTGGGCGGCAGCGCGGTGTTCCAGGATCACCGCTACAACGACGCCGCCGCCACCCAGCGCCTGCCGGGCTACGGCTTGCTGGACCTGCGCGCCAGCTGGCGCTTTGCCCCCGACTGGACCACCCGGGTCTCGGTGAAGAACGTATTCGACAAGGAATACGCCACGGCGCGGAACTATTCCGGCTGGCATTATCTCAACGCCGGCCGCACCGTGTTCGTCAGCGTGCGCTACGATATCCGCTGATCGCAACGGGAGAATGTTATGGTGGCCAGAATGGGGCAATGGACTGTATTCATGGTACTGATCGCGCTGTTGCCCCTGGCCGCCATGGCGGCACCCCGTTGCGTCGAGGACGATGTCGGCCGTGAAGTCTGTCTGGAGCGGCCCGCGCAACGTATCGTGGCGCTGTCGCCGGGCGCGGTGGAGCTGCTGTTTTCCGCCGGTGCCGGTGAGCAGGTGGTGGGCGCGGTGAGCTTCAGCGACGAGCCGCCGGCGGCGCGCAAAGTGCCCCGGGTGGGCAGCTATAAACGGCTGGACCTGGAAGCGATCCTGGCGCTCAAGCCGGATCTGGTGATCGCCTGGCGCAGCGGTAATCCGGCCGCTCAGATCGAACAGCTGGAACGGCTCGGCCTCACTGTCTATTACAGCGAACCAGTCCGCTTCGAAATGATCGGCACGACCCTGGAACGGTTCTCCAGACTGGCCGGTACCGAGCAGTTGGGCGAGCCGGTGGCGGAGCAGTTCCGCGCCGGCATCGATGCTCTGCGCCAGCGCCATGGCGACGCCAAGCCGGTCACCGTGTTCTATCAGGTATGGGAAGAACCGTTGATGACGGTGAACGACCGGCACCTGATCAGCGAAGCCATCCGTCTGTGCGGCGGCGTCAATGTGTTCGGCGGGTTGCCGGCGTTGACGCCGCGCATCGGCCGTGAAGCGGTGCTGGGCGCGGACCCTGAGGTGATCATCGCCGGCGGCATGGGCGAGGATAACCCGGCCTGGCTCGATCCCTGGCGCGAGTTCGGTTCGCTCACCGCGGTGCGTCGCGACAATCTGTTCTTCGTTCCGCCTTCCACCTTGCAAAGGCCCACGCCGCGCATGCTGGAAGGCACCCGCCGACTGTGCAAGCACCTGGAGCAGGCCCGTGCCCGGCGTTGACGCGCCGGCGCGTGCTTACCCCTGGACCGCACTGTGGGTTCTGGTGCTGGCGGGTGTGCTGGCCATGGCCCTGGCGGTGGCGGTGGGCAGCGTGCCGCTGGGCGCCGCCGATCTGTGGGCGGTATTCACCGGCGGCGGCAACGAACTGCAGCGGGATCTGATCTGGTCGCTGCGTGCTCCCCGTGCGCTGGCGGCGTTCGCCACCGGTGGTTTGCTGGCTCTGGCCGGCGCTCTGATGCAGGTGCTGTTGCGCAATCCGCTGGCTGATCCTTACGTGCTCGGATTGTCCGGTGGCGCCGCCGTCGGCGCGCTTGGCGCCATGCTGCTGGGCGCGGGAGCGGTGCTGGTATCCGGTTCCGCTTTCGCCGGAGCCCTGCTCTCCACGTTGCTGGTATTCGGCCTGGCCCGGGGCGGTGGCAGTTGGACTCCGACCCGGTTGCTGCTTACCGGCGTGGTGGTGGCGGCGGGGTGGAGCGCGGTGATCAGCTTTCTGCTTACCATGAGCCCGGCGGAGCGTTTGCCCGGCATGCTGTATTGGCTGATGGGGGATCTCTCTCACGCCGGCGCCCCGGGTTGGGCCTGGCTGGTACTGGTGGTCGCGGTGGCGGCCATGTTGCCGTTGGGGCGCCCTCTCAATGTGCTGGCGCGCGGGCCGCTGCAAGCGGCGGCTCTGGGCGTCGCGGTGCGGCCGCTGGAGACCTCCGTGTACGTGCTGGCCAGCCTGGTCACCGCGGTGGCGGTGACCACCGCCGGCAGCGTCGGCTTCGTCGGTCTGATCGTGCCCCATCTGCTGCGTTTGGTGCTGGGTAATGATCAGCGCCTGATTCTGCCCGCCAGCGCCCTGGCCGGCGGCATCTTACTGACGCTGGCGGATACCCTGGCCCGTATCCTGTTGGCGCCGCAACAGTTGCCCGTGGGTGTGATCACGGCGCTGCTGGGGGTGCCGGTGTTCCTGTTCCTGCTGTACCGGAGCCGATGATGAGCGTGCTGGAAACTCGCGAGTTGATCATCGATGTGCCCGGGCGGGTATCCGGACGGGCGCTGAGTCTGCGTATCGAACCAGGGCAGCGCTGGGGCATTCTCGGCCCCAATGGCGCCGGCAAGACCACCCTGCTGCATACCCTGGCGGGTTTGCGCGCGCCGCGTTCCGGCCAGGTGCTGCTGGATGGCAAGCCGCTGTCTCAATGGCGCCGCCGTCAGGTCGCCCAGCGGCTGGCGGTGGTGTTTCAGGAACGGCAGGACGGCTTCCCCGCCACCGTTCTGGAGACCGCGCTGATCGGCCGGCATCCGTTCCTGCCACCGTGGCGCATGGAAACCGCCGCGGATCTGGAACAGGCCCGGAACGCTTTGCGCCTATTGGATTTGAGCCATCTGGAACCGCGCCTGGTAAGCACCCTGTCCGGCGGTGAGCGACAGCGTCTGGCGCTGGCCACGGCCCTGGCCCAACAACCGGCCCTGTGGTTGGCGGACGAGCCCACCAATCATCTCGATCTGCATCATCAGGTGGCGGTAATGCGATTGCTGGAACAGCAATCGCAACAGGGCGCGGGCCTGTGTCTGTGCCTGCATGATCTGAACCTGGCCGCGCGCTGGTGTGACCGGGTCCTGCTGCTCTATCCCGACGGTGAGCTGTGCCATGGGCCCGCCGACGCCATGCTGATACTGGAGGCGTTGGAGAAGCTCTACCGGCAACGGCTTATGGTTACCGAAATAAACGGCACCCGGGTATTCCTGCCGGGCTGACTCTCTTACATAAGGACCGCCATCCATGACACAAGCGGTTTCCCGAGTGGAGGGCTGCGCGCCCGCCGCTCTGATCAGCGCGCCCGGATCGGGGCAGGGCAAGTCCCTGATCACCGCCGGCTTGGCGCGCCTGCACCGCAATGCCGGCCGCCGTGTGCGGGTATTCAAGTTTGGCCCGGATTATCTCGATCCGATGATCCTGGCCCGCGCCAGCGGCGCGCCGGTGTATCAGTTACAGCCGTGGATGACTGGCGAAGCGGAGTGCCGCTGGCGCCTCGCCGAGGCCGCCCGTGACACGGACCTGGTGCTGGTGGAGGGGGCCATGGGCCTGTTCGATGGCTCGCCCTCCAGTGCCGATCTGGCAGTGCTGTGTGGCTTGCCGGTAATTCCGGTAATCGATGCTTCGGGCATGGCGCAGACCTTTGCCGCACTCGCCCAGGGCCTGTCGGATTACCGGCCGGAACTGCGAGTTCGGCAACTGATCGCCAATCGCGTGGGCAGTCCGCGCCACGGTGAGATGCTGGCCGAAGCGTTGCCGCCGTCGTTGTCGCTGCTGGGCGCGGTGCCTCGCCATCCGGACCTGGCGTTGCCGGAGCGGCATCTGGGGCTGGTGCAGGCGGAGGAATTGCTCGACCTGGACCGGCGCCTGGATGCGGTGGCGGCGGTGCTGGCGGAGGCGGGCCTGGACCGGTTGCCGGAGGCGGTGACGTTGAGCGCGGATTGTCCGGCGCCGCCGGCGGCGCTGTTGGCCGGCCGTCGCATCGCGGTGGCCAGGGACGCCGCCTTCGGCTTTCTCTATCAGGCCAACCTGGATCTGCTCACCGCCATGGGCGCCGAGCTGTGTTTTTTCTCACCGTTGAATGACCGGACGTTGCCGGAGGCGGAAGCGCTCTGGTTGCCCGGCGGCTACCCGGAGCAGCATGGCGGCGCGTTATCGTCGAATCTGGCCATGCGGGCGTCGATCCGCGACCACCATCGACAAGGCAAGCCGATCCTGGCGGAGTGCGGCGGGCTGATGTATTGCATGGAGACATTGGTGGACAACAAGGGCCGGCGCCACGCCATGCTTGGCCTGCTGCCCGGCGCGGCGCGGATGATGGAACGCCTGCAGGGGCTTGGCATGCACGCCTTGTCATTGCCACGGGGGCAGCTGCGTGGGCATACCTTCCACTACTCCAGGTTGGAAACGCCACGCGTGCCGGATCAGCATAGTGAAAAACAAAGCGGCACCGGCGGTGAGCCGGTGTTCCATCAAGGCAATCTGACCGCCAGTTACTTTCACGGCTATTTTCCGTCGGCGCCGGAAGCGGTGGCGGCGTTGTTTGTTGGAGATAAAGACCATGCGTGAAGACGCCAAAACCCCGCAACGCCATGCCGAGCGCATGGCGAAAAAACAGAAAATCATGCAGGAGCGGATCGCCCGTGCGCGGAACAGCCAAGGCGTGCTGTTGGTGCTGACCGGTCCCGGCAAAGGCAAAAGCAGTTCCGCTTTCGGTATGGCGGCGCGTGCTCTGGGCCATGACATGAAAGTCGGCGTGGTGCAGTTCATCAAGGGAGCGTTCAAAACCGGCGAGGAGCGCTTTTTCCGCGCGCAGCCGTTGGTGGATTACCACGTCATGGGTGAAGGCTACACCTGGGATACCCAGGACCGCGAACGTGATGTGGCCGCCGCCGAAGCCGCCTGGGCCGAGGCGCGCCGTATGCTGCGCGACCCGGACTACAAACTGGTGGTGCTGGACGAATTGAACATCGCCCTGCGCTACGAGTATCTGGATCTGGACGCGGTGCTGGATGACCTGCAGGACCGCCCGGAAATGCAACACGTGGTGGTCACCGGCCGTTACGCACCGAAGCCATTGATCGAACTGGCCGACACCGTCACCGAGATGAAAGTGGTGAAGCACGCGTTCAAGGATCTGGGGGTGAAGGCGCAGAAAGGAATAGAGCTTTAAAGGCAGTGAATAGTTAACAGTGAACAGTGAAAATCAGAGCGCGCCTTTCCGTGTGACCGGCGGCTCGGTGACATTAATGGTGCAGGGCACGACGTCGGATGCCGGAAAAAGTACGGTGGTGGCGGCGTTGTGCCGGTGGCTGGCGCGGCAGGGTGTGGCGGTGGCGCCGTTCAAGCCGCAGAACATGGCGTTGAACAGCGCGGTGACCGACGATGGTGGCGAGATCGGGCGCTCCACGGCGTTACAGGCGCTGGCCTGTGGCCTCGCGCCGCACAGTGACATGAACCCGGTATTGCTCAAACCGCAGACCGACCGTGGTGCCCAGGTGATCGTGCGAGGGCAGGTGCTCGGCAACATGGACGCCATTGCCTATCACGATTACAAAAACACCGCCCGCGAGGCGGTGCTGGCGGCGTGGCGTGATCTGTCCGCGCGTTACCCGGTGATTATCGCCGAAGGCGCCGGCAGTCCGGCGGAGATCAATCTGCGTGAGAACGATATCGCCAATATGGGCTTTGCCGAAGCGGTGGATTGCCCGGTGATTCTGGTGGCGGACATTGACCGGGGTGGTGTCTTCGCGCAGTTGGTGGGTACGTTGGAGCTGCTCTGCGAAAGTGAACGCAACCGGGTAGTGGGTTTCGTCATCAATCGCTTTCGCGGCGATCCGGCTCTCCTGCAAAGCGGCCTGGACTGGCTGGAGCAACGCACTGGCAAACCGGTGCTCGGCGTGCTGCCTTATCTGCATGGCCTGTTGTTGGACGCGGAAGACGCGGTGGCCGATGCCGGTGAGCATGACGGTGAGGCGCTGAACGTGGTGGTGCCGGTCTTTCCTCGCATCAGCAATCACAATGATCTGGATCCGCTGCGCCTGCATCCTGGTATTGCCTTGCACCTGATCGGACCGGGACAAACGCCGCCGCCGGCTGACTGGGTGATCCTGCCTGGCAGCAAACACACCCGCGCCGATCTTCAATGGTTGCGGGAGCAAGGCTGGGAGCCTTATTTACAGCGTCATTTACGTTACGGCGGGCGACTGCTGGGCATCTGCGGCGGCTTCCAGATGCTGGGCAGGGCGATACACGATCCGGACGGTATTGAGGGACGGCCCGGCAGCAGTGATGGACTGGGGCTGCTGGATATGGAAACCACTCTGGTGGCTGGCAAGCAGCTGCGGCAGGTGGTGGCGCGTTTGCTGCCCGGTGGTGAAGCCGTTACCGGCTATGAGATTCACAATGGCGTCACCCGCGGGCCGGCGCTGCAACGGCCGCTGTTCGATGTGGGCGGACGCCTGGACGGTGCGGTCAGTGACGACGGCCAGGTGATGGGCGGCTACCTGCATGGCCTGTTTGATCGGGCCGGGGCCTGTGATGCCCTGTTGAAACCCTCCCAAGCCGCGGCGGTGGACTACCAGCAACATCGTCAGACCGATCTGGATCGTCTGGCCGACAGTGTTGAACAGCACTTGGACCTCACTTCGTTACGGCATTATTTGCAGGATTTTTTGCCGACTTAATGGACCATGGTACGGATAAGTGGCGCTTTGGTTGTTTGGGCGTCGGAATGTTTGCTCACAAGAATAGTTCTCATTACCATCGCATGGTGCAAAAGGCGGTGACCCGCCACGGCATAACAACACCATGCCAAAGGGGAAGGGCATGATCCGAGGGGCTCCTGGAGGCCTTAAACAGGCTCTTGTTGGGGTCCGATGAATCGAGGAACCGGGAATTCGGTTCGTCGGTTTGCGATCTGTTATCGGGAACGATTTTTCATGACGAACAAAACAATCCTGCCGGTGCTGGTGTCGGTCTTGGCGCCGTTGTCCGGATGGGCGGAAGAGACCGGCGCGAACGAACTGGACCAGGTTGTGGTCAGCGCCACTCGCCAGAGTATGGCGGCCAGCGAACTGGCCCATGCGGTGACTGTTATTGAGCGTGAGGAGCTGGAAACCCAGTGGCGCACCGCCGCTAACCTTGGCGAAGTGCTGGCGAAAACGGTGCCGGGCATGGCCCCGGCCAGCCAGACGCTGACCAATTTCAACCAGACCTTGCGGGGCAGAAACCTGCTGGTTCTGATCGACGGCATTCCACAGAACACCAGCCGGAACATCAGCCGTGATCTGATGAACATCGATCCCGCCAACATTGAGCGAATTGAGGTGCTGCGAGGCGGCAGTGCTGTGTATGGCAGCGGCGCCGCCGGTGGCGTGGTCAACATCATCACCCGCCGCAACCGTTCCCAAGCGGTCACCAAACTGGAATTGCAAAGTGCCTTGTCCAAGGTCACCGGGGATGGTCTGGGGTACCGGGGAGAGCAATCCGTCGGGGGCGCCCGGGGCGATCTGGACTATGGCGCTAACCTGGCGTGGGAAGAGCAAGGCGCTTTCTATGACGGGAACGGGCGCCGCATCGCGCCCGAGCCGAGCCAGGGGGACATGTCGGACACCGGAACCTGGAGTCTGGGTGGCAAGCTCAATTGGCATCTGCCGACGGGCACGCTGACATTGTCGGGCAGTCACCTGGACGCGAAGCAGGATACCGATTACGCCTCCGACCCGGCGGTCGATGATGTCCCCCCCGGCGAGGCCCGCGCAAAAGCAATATCCGGGCTGCACCTGAATGAACAGAACCGGACCCACAACAGCCTGTTGAATCTGGCCTGGCACGCGGGCGACACCCGTGTTGGCGCGGTGGATGCCCAGCTCTACTATCGCGACTATCATGCCCGTTTCACGCCGTTCGACGCGCGCGGAATTCCCTCTTGGGGCGCCTTGGTCCAAACCTATCTGGACAGTGAAAGTTATGGCGGTCGCCTCACCGTCAACACCGATTTGAGCGAGACCGCTTTACTCCGCTGGGGGCTGGATAGCGGGCGGGAAAAAACCGAAATGCCGGTGACCACCTACGACGGTAGCGCTTACGACAATAGTGGCGGGTTGGTCTATATCGATACCGGTGATCGTCTTTTCATGCCGCCGGTGACCCAGGACACCGTCGCCGTGTTTGCCCAACTGGAACATAACTTCAGTGATCAACTGCGTGGCGAAGCCGGTGTCCGGTACGAGTACGCGGAGGCGTCCTTCAATGACTTCACCACTCTGGGAGAGGGGAATCAGATCGAGGGCGGGGAAGTGGATTTTGATGACGTCCTGTTCAACGCCGGTCTCATCTATGCACTGAACGACACGGTGGATGTCTACGCCAATTATTCCCAAGGCTTCGAATTGCCTGATCTGGGCTTGCAGTTACGCATCGCGCCGTCCGATTTCGATGTTGGCGATTCCCAGCTGGAACCGATCAAGACGGATAACTATGAAGTGGGCGCGCGAGGCTATTGGGGTGCCACCCAGGCCAGTCTGGCGCTGTTCTACAACACATCGGATCTTGGTCCGGTAGTGATTCAGGACTTTGCCTTTGCCCAGCGCCGCGCCAAGGAACGGATCCACGGCGTTGAAGCCACGATGGACCATCAACTGAACGCGCAATGGCGGCTGGGTGGCCTGTTGAGCTGGATGGAAGGGGAAAGCTATGACAGGGCCGACAGAAAATGGAAGGCACTGAACGGGTATCGTATTCCTCCCTTGCAGTTGAACGTCTACGTTGAATACGCTTCCGGACGTCATTGGTCTCACCGGCTGCAGGCGAACTACAGCGGCTCCCGGGATGATGCCTTCGACGATGAAGTGGGCTTTGGCAGTCGTAAAGTGGACAGCTACTCCACCGTCGATTACAGCACCCGTTACCAGCAGGGACGGCACAGCGTGGATCTCGGCGTGGAAAATCTGTTCAACGAAGATTACTACCACGTTTATGGTCAGTTGCTGCGTAACGGCAGAAACACCAGCCATATTCCCGCCCGGGGCATCACCGCCAAGATCGGATACCAGTATCAATGGTGAGGCGGCCGGCGCGGCAAGCCCGCGCCGTCGTCAACTTCCTGCTTTCGTAAACCGGGACAGGGCGGCTCTTCCCCAGGGCCGCTATCCCCGGTTTTTCTCACACTGTATCGGCAAGCCGGGCATCGGCTGCCTAGCTTGTCTTTTCTCTTTTCATGTAATATTGTTTGTTGCATGAAGAGAGACAGCAGATTATCAGGTGTGCTCCACGTGCTTCTGCACATGGCGGAAATGGAAGGGCCGGTTACCTCCGAGGCCCTGGCCGGGATCATGCAGACCAATCCGGTTGTGATCCGTCGCACTCTTGCCGGGCTGCGCGAGCAGGGGCTGGTGACCTCGGTCAAAGGGCACGGGGGCGGTTGGCGTCTGTGCTGCGATTTCGACACCGTCACTCTGCATGACATCTATGTGGCACTGGGCGAGCCGGCGGTGTTCGCCATGGGCAACCGTACCGAATCGCCTGGCTGCCTGGTGGAAAAAGCGGTCAACGCTCACATGAACGACGCGTTCCAACAGGCCGAAGCGGTACTGATGGCGCGCCTGCGTGATGTGACCCTGGCGGATCTGAGCCGGGATTTTCATCGTGGCCTGCAACGGCGGGACCACTCTCACTGTTCTTCCTGACCGCGGCTACGTTCGCCGGAGGCTGTTATGTTTGACGTCATTATTATCGGCGGTAGCTATGCCGGCATGTCCGCGGCGCTGCCGCTGGTGCGTGCTCGCCGCAAGGTGCTGGTGATCGACAGCGGATTGCGGCGTAACCGCTTCGCCGATGCTGCCCACGGCGTTCTGGCCCAGGATGGGCGCCCGCCGGGGGAGATCGCCGCTGAAGGGAAGCGGCAGTTAATGCTCTATCCGGATCTCACCTGGCGTGATGGCGAAGCTGTATCGGCAAGCCGGCTTGATGACGGGTTTGCCGTGGGCACCGCCGATGGCGACCGGTTCTCCGGCCGCTTCCTGATCCTCGCCACCGGCGTTTCCGACACCTTGCCCGACGTTCCGGGATTGGAGGAACGTTGGGGACGTTCGGTGTTTCACTGCCCGTACTGCCACGGCTACGAACTGAACCGGGGCGCGCTCGGGGTGCTGGCCAGTGGGCCTATGTCGCTGCATCAGGCGCAATTGATTCCGCAGTGGGGGCCCACCACCCTTTTCACCAATGGCGCGTTGACCCTGGATGAAGAACAGCAACAGGATCTGGCCCGGCGTGGCGTCACGGTGGAAACGGAAGCCGTGGTGGCGGTGTCGGGCGATTGGGCCACGGTGGCGTTGAAGGACGGCAGAGAGAGGGAACTGGCCGGTCTGTTCGTGGCCACGGAGGTGGCGCCAGTTGGGCCACTGGCGAAACAGTTGGGCTGCAGGCTGGACGAAACACCCATGGGGACCGTCATCGCCACCAACGACATCAAGGCGACGTCGATCCCCGGCATCTTCGCCTGTGGCGACACCGCCCGGGCCGCCGGCAACGTGACCCTGGCCATGGCCGACGGCACCATGGCGGCCATGGGCGCGCACCGGGCTTTGTTGTTCGGGCTGCCGGAAAGCGCCTGAGGGCACACGCAAGCCCGCCACTGAAACAGCTTCCCTCAGACTGGACTTCGAAGCCGCTGTGGGAAGCTTGCTTGCAAGCGAATGCACCAACCTCGGAAGAACGGTATTCGCCAGCAAGCTGGTCTCCCACAGTGGCCGCGTGGCCATCTCTGCATCCAGGTCAGCAGGCAGCGCTCAGGACACCTCCGTCACCGGCTTGTGCCTGGCGAACAGCGGCGTCGCCAGAGTCAAGGTGGCGGCGCAGAGCAGGGCGCTGCCGCCGATGATGAAAATCAGCGAGCTGTGTTCGGCGCTGGCGTAAATCGGTGCCATCAGGTAGGCAGCCGCCGCTTGCCCGACAGCGAACAGGGCGGTGGCCCGGCCCCAGGCGGTGGCGTGCACATGGGCGGGCACCAGCTCGCCGATGCGGCCCATGGTGGTGGCGACCATGCCGGGGATCAGCGCGCCCACGGTAAAGGACGAGAGCGATACCACCAGTGTTCCCGGTACCAGCATCGGCAGCAGGACCGCGGTTCCCTTCAACGCCAAAGCGGTGAACAGGGTGCGGTGCCAGCCGGCATGGCGGGCAATGGCGCCGACCAGGAACGGGCCGCTGATGGCGCCCAAGGCCACCAGCCCCCACTGGATCGCCGCCGCCCAGGTACTGAACCCTCTTTGTCGTTCCAGATAATCCACCCAGAAC
The DNA here is from genome assembly GCF_900217905.1 of Alloalcanivorax xenomutans. Classification (GTDB taxonomy): domain Bacteria; phylum Pseudomonadota; class Gammaproteobacteria; order Pseudomonadales; family Alcanivoracaceae; genus Alloalcanivorax; species Alloalcanivorax xenomutans. Next base: position 92,009 of record NZ_OBMO01000002.1, on the reverse strand, counting down.
ACCGTATGCGGTACGAAGCCCACCGCGTCCAGCAGGTAGGCGAGATAGATGGCGGCCATCACCAGGCCGACGCGGGCCTGCTGTTGTCCTTGTTGGGGCGCCTGCGGCAGGCCCGGCCAGGGGCGCCACACCAGCGCCACCGGTAACAGGGCGATCAGGCCGAGGCCCAGCCAGGTCAGTTCCGGCCCCTGCTGCATCAGCAAGGGCACCAGGGTGGCGGAGATCAGCACGCCGGTGCCGACGCCGGTAAAGATCCAGGCGGTGCCCCGTTTGCGTTTGGATTCCGGTAGCTGGCTGGCGATCAGGGAAGGCGCCACCACCATCAGCAGGGCTCCGGTGACGCCGGCGACGAAGCGCCACAGGCTGAACCACCACACCTGCCCTTGCCACATGCTGGCCAGGAAGCTGACGGCGATCAGCAAGGTGGACAGCTTGATCACCGGGCCGGGGCCAAGCCGGCGTGCCAGACGGCTGGCAAGTACCGCGCCGACCAGATAGCCGAGCAGATTGGTGGCGCCGACGAAACCGGCGTCACGGGCGCTGAGCCAGCCGGCCTCGATCAGCCCCGGCAGTTGCGCGGCGTAGGCGAAACGGCCCAACCCGATCCCGGCCAGGGTGGTGGCCGCTCCCATCAGTATCAGGCGGGTGGGCGAGACGGTGGTGGTCATGGGCGGCTCCAAAGCGAGAGGCGGTCGTTGGCAGGCGCCCAGTTAAGCAGAGTCCGCCTATCACTAAAAATGATTTATACAGATGCTCGGCATCACTGAACCGAATGGGATGGTTCAGGCGTGGAGAACGGCGTCCTGCTGGCGCAGGCTGATGGCGATCTGCACCAGTTCGGCCAGGGAATCCGCCGCCATCTTGCTCATCATGTTGGCGCGATGGCCTTCCACCGTTTTGCGGTTGATGCCGAGCTTATCGGCCACTTCCTGATTGGACAGGCCGTTGACCACTTCCTCGAACACCTGCCGTTCCCGTTTGGTCAGGCCTTCGTAGCGTTGCCGGTGTACCGCCAGCGCCTGCAGTTTGCGGCGGTGCTGACGGTCCCGCTCAAGGGCGTTCTGGACATGGTCGATCAGCACCTGGTCGTCGAACGGTTTCTCGATGAACGTCAGCGCGCCGTCGGTGAGAGCGGTCACCGCCATGTCGATGCTGCCGTGGGCGGAGATCATGATCACCGGCAGGTCGATGCCATATTCGGGGAATTTCTTCTGCGCGTTGATACCGCTGAGTTCGGGCATGCGCACGTCCATCACCACGCAACCGCCAGCGCCGGGCTGGAAACGTTCAAGAAACGCCAGGGCGGTTTCATAACAGCGCACCTGCAGCCCCACGGATTCCAGCAGCCATTGCAGGGAGTCGCGCACATCGGCGTCGTCGTCGATGATATGAATGGTTTGCGTCGGTTCGCTGTTTGCCATTGGGATCCGGGTCAATTCGTTGTGGTCGGCGTTTCGTCGTCCGCCAGTGCCAGGGTGAAACAGAAACAGGCGCCCCCTTCTTCCACGGCGAGGGGCCACAGTTCGCCGCCGAGGGATTCCACCAGGGAACGGCTGATCGCCAGGCCCATGCCCAGCCCGTTCTTCTTGGTGGTGAAAAAGCGCTCAAACAGTTTATCCGAGCTGTGCGGCGGCAGGCCAGGGCCCTGATCGCGCACCCGGATCTCCAGTTGCCTGCCGTGCCGCTGTGCCTCCAGCCAGACCTTGAGCGGTGCTTGACCGGCGGGAGTCTGGCAGGCTTCGATGGCATTGACGATCAGATTGAGCAGGATCTGCTCCAACTGAATGCGGTCCGCCACAACCCGGGCGCCGGTCAGAGTCATGCGGTTTTCCAGCACCACATTGTGGCGTTCGGCGTTGGGTTCGCAGAATTGCAGCAGATCGTCGACCACCGGCAGCAAATCCATGGCTTCGTGCACCGGCGCTCTTTTGCGGGTGAAATCCATCATTCGATGGATAATACCGCCGGCGCGCAGAGCGGTATCCACGGTTTTCTCCAGCGGCACACGCAGGTCCTGCCAGCGCACCTCGGTCTGATCGCCGAAGCGGCGCTGGATGCCGCGCAGATAATTGACGATGCCGGTGAGTGGCTGATTCAACTCGTGGGCCAGGCTCGAAGCCAACTCGCCCATGGTCACCAGCCGGCTGGCGTGTTCGATGTCCGCCTGATAGGCCTTCAATTGCGCTTCCGCCGCCTTGGCCGCGCTCAGATCCCGGGCCACCAGGGAAAAATACTCCATGTCGCCGTGATAGGAGCGGTGCGCCAGCAATTCCAGGGAAACCGGAATGGTCTGGCCGCGGCGGTCACGCATGTCCAGTTCACCGCTCCAGTTGCCGCGTCGCAGGGCGGTGGGGAAGGCGGCTTCGCCAAGCAGGCGATAGCTGGTCTCGGTGAACAGCTCCGACAAATTGGCGGATGGGGTGGCGCTGTCCAGGGCCAGCACCTGGCGAGCGGACTCGTTGAGATGGGTGATGCGATGATCCAGGGAAGTGAAGATCACCAGATCGCTGGTGCTTTCCAGCACTCGCGCCAGCCGCCGGTTGGTCTGCTCCGCCTCGATACGGCCGCTGGCGTCCCGGGATACCACCAGGATTTCACGGATGTCACCGGTGCCCGGGTCGCGCAAGGTGCGGCTGGTGCTTTCCAGCCAGGTGTAATGGCCGTCCTTGCAACGGAACCGGTAGGTGTGAGTGTACAGGCCGCGCTCGTAGCGAACGCTGGGTGCGCGTCGCTGAAAATTCTCCACATCGTCCGGGTGATAAAGGTCATAGGCGGAGACACCGACGATTTCCTCGACGCTGTAGCCGAGCAGATGAGTCACCGCCGGTGAGGCATAGATGAAACGCCAGTCCCCGGGCGTGTGCCGGGAAATCATGTCGGTGGACTGCTCGGCCATCTCCGCCAGCAGGCGGTTGCGCTCGGCATCGTCGGTGAGCGCGGTGAAGCCCTCTTCCGGTGTCGGTGTGTCCATGGCGCCGTGGTTGGGTTGCTGGCTAAGGAACATAGTGTACCTCGTGCGGTGCCCAACCACCGCCGGCGTGGCGCCGGCGGTGTTTCCGGGTATCAGCGCAGGAACTTCTGGCTGAAGGTTTTGAATTGCGGGGCGAGGGAATCGCGAACCCACTCGAAACCCACCATTTCCCGGGTGACCACGCGCACGCCCTCGTCGCGCAGGCGTTGCAGGGCAATCTCGGTGTCCAGCGGGTTACGCGCGGAGATCGCATCGGCCACCACGAATACCTTGTTGCCGGCCTGGTGCAGCCCCAGGGCGGTTTGCATCACACAGACATGGGCTTCCATGCCGCACAGCACGAACGTCTTGCCGCGGGCTTCGGAGAGCAGCGAGGCGCATTCCGGCGCGTCGGCGCAGGAGAATACGGTCTTGGCGATGGCGGGGTTGGTGTCACCGGCCAGCTCCAGCAGTTGGTCGGTGGTGGGGCCGACGCCCTTCGGGTATTGCTCGGTGAAGCGCACCGGCACGTCCATCAGCTGCGCTACTTCGATCAGCCAGCGGCAGTTTTTCACCAGGGTTTCGTGTTCATGTACGCCGGGCAGCAGACGTTCCTGAACGTCGATGACCAGCAGGGTGGAATCTTGGGCTTCGATCAGCATGGTCGGGTCCTTAGAGCCTGTTCATAATCTTTACTGGGAGGGGCGGCGGTCCACCATGTTGGTGGCCACGCCCTGGGCTACGATCTTGTCTTTGACGCGGCAGACGGTTTCCAGCTTCACCCGGCGCCGTCTTTCGTCAATCTCCAGCACGGTGGCGGTGGCCACCACGGTATCGCCGATGTGGACCGGCGCCTTGAACGACAGTTGCTGGTCCACATAGATGGCGCCAGGGCCGGGCAGGCGGGTGCCGAGCACGGCGGAGATCAGGCCGGCGCTGAACATGCCGTGCACGATGCGCTGGCCGAACTGGGTGCCGGCAGCGTAGTCCGCGTTCAGGTGCACCGGATTGTCGTCACCGGTGATGCCGGCGAACAGTACCACGTCGGCCTCGGTAATGGTCTTGGCGTAGCTGGCGCTGAGGCCGACTTTCAGATCTTCCAGGTAGTAACCGTGCAGTTCGTCCATCGGGATTCCTTGTTTTACGTAGTGACTCTTTATGTCGTGGCTTTGGTTTATTCACAAGGCGCGAAGCCATCCAGTTAAAGCCAGTGACTCAAAAGTGTAGTGGTTTACACTTTTAAATCCAAGTAGAAATACTTGGTTTTGTAATCGAGCTTTGCTAGTCTCTTGGCCGTCGGTGCCGCACCAGCGTGGAGCGGCCTGGTGGGAGAGAGCAATGATGCAGGATCAGAATGACGGTCTTTGGGAAAAGGCCATCCGCCGACTGGTACCGCTGGGGCTGGAGGCCTGGAACGAGCGGCGGCTGCTGGACGGCAAGCTGACACTGACCCCGGACCTGAACGGCGGTGACGTGGAGCGCCTGATCAAATGGATAGACGCTTGTCTGGCGGACGATGGCGGGCAGGTGGCGGCCCGTGACCGGGCGGTGACCCTGGCGCGGGAATTCAAGGCTCTGAATCACGACGGCCGTGCCCGTTTTCTGATGTTGCTGGCGGAACAATACGCCGTGGACGAGGCGCGGGTGGAGCAGGCCATGGAGCAATGGCGCGCGGCCGGTAGTGAGGGACGCATGCAGGCCGCCCTGGCTCTGCGTGATGCCCTGGAGCCGCCGCGCATGACCTTGCTGACCCGTTTCAATGGCGTGCCGGAGGGAGTCAAGTTCCTGGTGGATCTGCGTGCGGAACTGTTGTCGTTGCGCAAGGAATATCCCCAACTGGCACCTCTGGAAGCGGATCTCAAGCGGTTGCTCGGTGCCTGGTTCGACGTGGGGCTGCTGCAATTGGAACAGATCAGTTGGCAAAGCAGCGCCGAGTTACTGGAAAAGCTCATCGCCTATGAGGCGGTGCACGCGATCCGTGGCTGGAACGATCTGAAGAACCGTTTGCGCCCGGACCGCCGCTGCTTCGCGTTCTTCCATCCCAACATGCCCAACGAGCCGTTGATTTTTGTCGAGGTGGCGCTGGTGGAGGGCATGGCCGGCAGCATCCAGGCGCTACTGGATGAAGACGCGCCGGTGCTGGATGCCCGGCAAGCGGACACCGCGATTTTCTACTCCATTTCCAATGCCCAGGCTGGTCTGGCCGGAATCAGTTTCGGCAACTTCCTGATCAAACGGGTGGTGAAGCTGCTGCGCCAGGAACTACCGCAACTGAAGCAGTTCGCCACCCTGTCGCCGATCCCCGGATTCAGCCGTTGGCTGGAGGGGTTGTCCGACGATGTTCTGGCCGGTTTGCCCGGCGGCGCGGTATGGCGGGACACCGGCAGCGCCGGGGCTCTGCTGGATCCTGAGCGGCTGGATCCCTTGCGTGCCGAGGCGCTGCGGCGGCTGATGGCCTGGTACCTGTGCCGTGAACAACGCCGGGGCCGCTACGCCCTGGATCCGGTGGCCCACTTCCATCTCAGTAACGGCGCTCAGGTGGCCCGGCTGAATTGGGCCGCGGACCTGTCCGAAAAAGGCCGGCGCCAGTCCGCCGGCATGATGGTCAATTATCGCTATGAGCTGCCGCGTATCGAAGCGCGCAGCCAGAGTTACACCGTCGATGGGGCCGTGGCCACGTCGGCATCCATGAAAAAACTGTTGAAGGCGTAAAGTTATGAGCGAGAAACGATTGGCGGTGGTGACCGGCGCCACCGGCGGCTTGGGCGTGGCCATGTGTCAGGCTCTGTGTGATCAGGGCCGCACCGTGGTGGGGACCTACTATCCTGACCCGCAACAGGAACAACAGGCGCGGCAATGGCAGGAAAGCATGGAGCAGCAGGGCTATTCCGTGCACGTCCGTCCCCTGGATGTCACCGACTATGACGCCTGCGCCGTCTTCGCCGCTGATGTGGAAGCGGAGCTCGGCCCCATCGATGTGCTGGTGAATAACGCCGGTATCACCCGGGACGCGCCGATCAAGCGCATGGAGCCGCACTTCTGGCAGGATGTGATCAACACCAACCTGACCTCCATGTACAACCTGTGCCGGGCGGTGTTCGATGGCATGTGCCAACGGGGCTTCGGCCGTATCGTCAACATCTCTTCCCTGAATGGGGAAAAGGGCCAGTTCGGCCAGTGCAACTACGCCGCCGCCAAGGCCGGTGTTTATGGATTCACTCGCTCCATCGCCCAGGAAGGCGCGCGCAAGGGCGTCACCGTCAATGCCGTCTCGCCGGGTTATATCGACACCCCGATGGTGCGGCAGGTGCCGGAGAACATTCTTGAAGGTATCATCGCCGGTATTCCCGTGGGCCGGTTGGGCCAGCCCGACGACATCGCCCGGGCGGTGGCCTTCCTGGCCGCCGACGAGGCGGGTTTCATCACCGGCACGAATCTGTCGGTGAATGGCGGTCAGTACATGAGCTGACGGCACCGCGAACCCCTTACGCGAACAACAAAGACAGAGGATGCCCCATGCCGGAATATAAAGCGCCGCTGCAGGACATGGCTTTCGTGCTCGGCGAGCTGACCGATATCGATGGTCTGGCGGCATTGCCGCCGTTTACCGAAGTGTCCCGTGATTTGGCCGAAGCCGTGCTGGATGAGGCCGGTAAATTGGCTTCGTCGGTGATCGCGCCGCTCAATGCCGACGGCGATCGCCATGGCGTGCGTCTGCAAGAGGATGGCGTGGTTGCCGCGCCCGGTTTCCGTGACGCTTACCAGCGCTACGTGGAAGGCGGCTGGGGCAGTCTGCAGTTCGATCCCGAGTACGGCGGCCAGGGGCTGCCTTTCTCGCTGGCGGTGGCGGTGCAGGAGATGTGGCACGCCGCCAACATGTCCTGGGGGCTTTGCCCGCTGTTGTCCCAGGGCGCGGTGGAAGCCATCGCCGCCAATGCCGACGAGTCTCTCAAGGCCCGCTATTTGCCTGCCATGGTCAGTGGTACCTGGAGTGGCACGATGAATCTGACCGAGCCGCAGGCCGGTTCCGATCTGGCCGCGGTGAAGGCACGGGCGGTCCCGGAAGGCGATCACTTCCGCGTTACCGGGCAGAAAATTTTCATCACCTGGGGCGATCACGACATGGCCGAAAACATCGTCCATCTGGTGCTGGCCCGTTTGCCCGATGCGCCGGAGGGGGTGAAGGGCATCTCCCTGTTCCTGGTGCCCAAGTATTTGCTCAACGAGGATGGTTCCCCGGGCGAACGCAATGATTGCCGGGCTATCTCGCTGGAACACAAGATCGGCATTCACGCCAGCCCCACCTGTGTGATGAGCTACGGCGATCATGGCGGTGCCATTGGTTACCTGGTGGGCAAGCCCAACCAGGGGCTGGCGTGCATGTTCACGATGATGAACAACGCCCGCCTTACCGTTGGGCTGCAGGGCGTGGCCGTGGCCGAACGGGCCTGTCAGCAGGCGCGCGAATATTGCCGCGAAAGAGTACAGGGCGTGGCTCCCGGACAGCGTGAGGCGGGGCCGATCATCGGTCATCCGGATGTGCGCCGTATGCTGATGACCATGAACGCGCTCACCGAGGCGGGCCGTGCGCTGGCCTATGTGGGCTGCGCCGAAGTGGACCGGGCCCACGGTGAGAGCGACCCGCAACGCCGGGCCCGCCATCAGCGGCGCCTGGATTTGCTCACGCCGCTGGTCAAAGGCTGGTGCACGGAGATGGCCCAGGAAGTCACGTCCCTGAACGTGCAGTGTCATGGCGGTATGGGGTTCATCGAGGAAACCGGTGCCGGGCAGTTGTTCCGGGATGCGCGCATCCTGCCGATCTACGAAGGCACCAACGGCATTCAGGCGATGGACCTGGTGGGGCGCAAGACCTTGCGTGATCGCGGTACCGCCATGTTTGAGATGCTGGAGGAGATGGATGCGTTTCTGTCCGAGCCGCACCTGGAGAGTGTGTTGGGCTCTGAACGCAAAGCGCTGTTGGCGGATGCGGTGGTGGCGGTAGCCGACGCCACGGAATTTTTGCTGGGCGCCAGCGACAGTGCCACGCTGCCCGGCGCTATCGCTTTCCACTATTTGATGCTGAGCGCCACCGTGGTGGCTGCCTGGCAAATGGGCCGCGCGGCGCTGAGCGTGGCGGAAGACGATTCCCCGTTCGCTCGCCGCAAACGGCATCACGTCCACTTTTACCTTGAGCAGATATTGCCCCGTTATCTGCATCACGCCCGGGCTTTGCGTTTCGGTGACGATACACTGATGGCACTGCCCGAAGAGCTGCTATAGGGCCAGTTCACACTATTTCCATCGCGCCCGTTGCGGCTAAAACGTCACCAATCCAGGCCCCAGGAGAAAACCATGTACATCAACGGTGAATGGATCAACAAGGACAACACCTTCGCGGTGTTCAACCCCGCCACCAACGAGCAGATCGGTACCGTCGCCGACGCTGACGACGCTGATATCTCGGCGGCCATCGAAGCGGCCAATACCGCCTTCGCGTCCTGGTCCGCCACCACCGCCTATGAACGGGCGGCGCTGTTGTACAAGGCCCACGGGCTGATGCTGGCGCGCAAACGGGAGCTGGCGGAATTGATGACCCGCGAGCAGGGCAAACCCCTCAAGGCGGCGCTCAACGAGGTGGGTTATGGCGCTGATTTTCTACTGTGGTTCGCCGAGGAAGCCAAGCGTATGTACGGCGAAACCATCCCATCCGCCCGCGCTAACCAGCGTTTCTGGGTACAGCAGCATCCGGTGGGCGTGGTCGGCGCGATCACGCCGTGGAATTACCCGATCTCGATGATCACCCGCAAGCTGGCGCCGGCGGTGGCGGCGGGCTGCACCATCGTGTTGAAACCGGCGGAAGCGACGCCGTTGTGCGCCCGGGCCATGTTCGAGATTTTCCACGAGGCCGGTTTCCCGCCAGGCGTGGTGAACCTGATCACCAAACAGGATCCGAAGCCGGTGGGCGAGGCGTTCTGCACCCATCCGCTGGTGAAAAAAATTACTTTCACTGGTTCCACGCCGGTGGGCAAGTACCTGTCCGGGCTGGCCGGCGGCCATCTCAAACGGGTTTCCATGGAGCTGGGTGGTCACGCACCGGCCATTGTCTTCAATGATGTGGATCCGGTGCATGCGGCCAAGGGGTTGTCGCTGGTGAAATTCCTTAATACCGGGCAGGCCTGCATCAGCCCCAATCGTATTTTTGTTCAGCGGGACATCATCGAGCCGTTCCTGGCGGAGATGAGTAATCGCATCGCCAAACTGAAAGCGGGCAATGGCATGGAAGAGGGCATCAGCATCGGCCCGCTGATCAACCAGGCGGCCATCGACAAGGTGGCCGGGCAGGTGGACGACGCGGTGGCCAAGGGCGCCCGCCTGATGCAGGGCGGTGAGCGCCTGTTCGCCGGTGAAGCGGATCGCGGGCATTTCTATGCGCCGACCCTGTTGGCGGACGTGACCCCGGACATGCGTATTTATCGGGAGGAGACGTTCGGGCCGGTGGCGCCGGTGATCCCCTTCGATAACGAAGAGGAGGTGCTGGCCATGGCCAACGATACCCATTACGGGCTGGCGGCCTACGTCTATACCGAGAAGCTCTCCCGGGCGATCCGCATGTTCGAAGGGCTGCGGTTCGGCATCATCGGCATCAACGACATCAACCCCACCAGCGCGGCGGCGCCGTTCGGCGGCATGAACGAGAGCGGTCTGGGGCGCGAGGGGGCTCGCGAAGGTTTGTTGGAATATCTGGAAACCAAGCTCGGTGGCGTGGCGGTCTGACCGCCACACCCGTTCGGTTCCGTTGAAAGGCCCGCTTCGGCGGGCTTTTTATTGGGTATTTATGCTTGATTAAAAAGGTATATATACCTAGTATTCAGGGGAAAACCCCTGATTCAGAAGGCGGCATCTCTGCCGCATCGATAACGCTAATAAAGCCCGATAACGGAGAACAACATGAGTCTGCGAAAGAGAGCGGACGGGGGCGAACAGCCCTCGACGCTGGGTTTCCTCAAGCTGCGCATTCCTTTTGTCCACTACAAGCTGGAATTGCCGGACATCCTGCAAGGGGCGATTCTGTGTGTGGTGCCCCTGAGTATTTCCGGCCTGATGACGTCGGTGCTGGGCATCCCCTTCGAAGTCGCCGTGGCCTTCGTGGTGATCAACAATTTTCTGTTCATGCTGCATGGCCATTTCGGCGACCCGGCGGTATCCGGCTGGATCACCGCTGGGATTCCGTTGTATGTGGCGTTTCTGTCCGGTTATCCGGAGGGGGATGCGCGCATTCTGGCGTTGATTGCCTTGCAGTTGACGGTGGCGGGACTCTTTTTCGCCATGGGCTTGTTCAAGGGCGCGGATGTACTGGTTCGCAAGATGCCCATGTCGCTGAAGGCGGGGATTCTGGTGGGCGCGGGCTTCTCCGCCATAATGACGGAGTTTTCCGCCACCGGGCGGGTGTGGACCATGCCGATCACCATTTTGCTCGGTACGGTCCTCGGCTTTTTCATGTTGTTTTCCCGCACCGCCGCGCCTTTGCGGGAGCGTTATTCCCTGTTCCGTTTCATTGCACAGTACGGTATCGCCGTACCGTTCGTGATCGCCTATGTGTTCGGTATTCTGATCGGCGAGGTCCAGGCGCCAACCCTGGAGTGGGGCTGGGTATCCCTGCCGTTTGGCGACATGCTCAATGATTACACCGTGTTCGGTCTGGGCTGGCCGCCGTTCCAGTATTTCCTCGATGCGTTGCCGCTGGCGCTGGCCGCCTATGTCATCGCCTTTGGCGATGTGCTGGTGATCGATTCCCTGTTCAAGAACGCGGATAAGGTGCGCAAGGACGAAAAACTGGTTTTCAGCCCGCGCCGTAACAGCATCATCGCCGGGCTCCGCAATCTGTTTCATGGTCTGTGCGCGCCTTTCATCAGTCTGTCCGGGCCGTCCTGGACCGGTGGCCAGGCACTGGTGGTCAATCGCTACATGAACAACGATCGCAAGGCCATGGACAGCTATTGGGGTGGGGCCAACAGCATTTACTGGGGCATGAGCATCGCGCTGTTATTGCTGCCGGTGGTGTCCCTGTTCAAGCCGGGCTTGAACATCGGTCTGGCGCTGACGCTGCTGATCCAGGGCTATCTGTGCGGATACCTGGCGGTGGAGATGCTCGGCAAGGGCTCCAATCTGCAACGTGGCGTGGCGGTGATCGTCGGCGCCATTCTGGCCACTAAAGGCGCGGCCTGGGGGCTGGGTGCGGGTCTGATTCTGTGGCTGGTACTGGAACGTGATTGGCTCGCCGGTGACAGCCGCACGGCTTCCGGTGCCGCCGAGCCCGCCGGCTCCGAGTAAGCGTAATAATCCCGCGAAAACAACAAAGTGACACAACCATCCGGCGCCCCGTGAACGGCATGGGGCGCCCTCAATTCAGGAGATTCCGATCATGTCCAGCACCCTTGCTTTCGATGCGGACCTGACGCCCAATGCCGCCAATTTCTCGGCTCTGACGCCGCTCACCTTTCTGACCCGTACCGCGCTGGCGCATCCTTATCGCACCGCGGTGATTCATGGCCCGGTACGGCGCACCTGGGGCGAGACCCATCGGCGCTGCTTGCGGTTGGCCTCGGCGCTGCGAGCCATGGGGGTGGGGCCCGGTGACACGGTGGCGGCGTTGCTGCCCAATGTGCCGGAAATGCTGGAGCTGCATTTCGCCGTACCGATGCTGGGGGCGGTGCTCAACACCCAGAACACCCGCCTGGATGCGGCATCCATGGCGTTCATGCTGGATCACGGGCAAGCCAAGGTGTTCTTCACCGATCCGGAATTCCATGACCGCAGCCGGGAGGCATTGTCTCGCTGTTCGGTCTCCCCTCTGGTGGTGGATGTGGAAGACCCGACTTTCGAGGGCGGTGAACGGGTTGGGGAACTGACCTTCGATGAATTGATGGCGCGCGGAAGTGACGATTTCACTTGGCGGGAGCCGGCGGATGAATGGCAGGCAATCACGCTGAACTACACCTCCGGCACCACCGGCGATCCCAAAGGCGTGGTCTACCACCATCGCGGTGCCTACCTGAATGCCTTGAGCAACATCATCGGTCTGGGGCTGCCTCAGGGCGCGGCCTACCTTTGGACACTGCCCATGTTCCACTGCAATGGCTGGTGTTTTCCCTGGGCGGTGACCGCCGTGGCCGGCACCCACGTGTGTCTGCGCCAGCCGCACCCGGAGCCGATTTTCCGTGCCATCAGCGAGCACAAGGTGACCCATTTCTGTGCCGCCCCGGTGGTACTGAACATGATGATCAACGCGCCGGAAGAGCAACGGCGGCCCTTCGATCACACCGTGACCGTGGCCACCGGCGGCGCCGCGCCGCCGGCCGCCACCATCGCCGCCATGGAAAAGCTGGGGATCAACATCGTCCATCTGTACGGGCTCACCGAAACCTATGGGCCCAGTCTGGTGTGTGAATTCCAGGACCCGTGGGCGGATCTGTCCCTGGAGCACAAAGCCGACAAGGTGGCGCGGCAGGGGATCCTGTCGCTGTCGATGACCGACATGATGGTGGCTGATCCGGAGACGATGACACCGGTGCCGCGGGACGGCGTCAGCCTCGGCGAGCTGTTCGTGCGTGGTCATAGTGTCATGAAAGGCTATCTCAAGAATCCGCAGGGCACCGAAAAAGCCTTTGCCGGCGGCTGGTTCCATACCGGTGACCTGGGGGTGTGGCATGAGGACGGTTACGTGGAGATCAAGGACCGTTCCAAGGACATCATTATTTCCGGCGGCGAGAACATCTCCACTCTGGAAGTGGAGAGTGTGTTGTATGCCCACCCGGCGGTACTGGAAGCGGCGGTGGTGGCCGGCCCTGATCCGCATTGGGGAGAAATTCCCTGTGCCTTCATCGCCTTGAAGGGCGGGCTCTCGGTCAGCGAGGAGGACATCGTCAGCCATTGCCGGGAGGGCCTGGCGGGCTTCAAGTGCCCTAAAAAAGTGTTCTTCGTCGACGAGTTGCCAAAAACCTCCACCGGCAAATTCCAGAAACATGTGTTGCGGGAGCAACTCAGCGCCTGATTTCCCTGCGTTCTTCCGGGGGCACTTCCCCCGGAAGCTTTTTTGCCGCTCATCCTTTGGTCAGGCCATTGAAGGCCAAGGCCTCCAGTGCGTCTCTCCAAAGAACCCCGTCAGTCCGACTGAAACCTGTCCGCGAGCAATTCCTTATCCCCAATTTGGGGGATGCGGACCGGTGGGTGCCGGTGGTTTCCTTATGTCATTGAACGATTTCAACAGTACTGGAGGGACCATGAACGCATTCAAATATGGATCAGTGGCGCTGGCGGTGATGCTCACCGCTTGTGGCGGAGGGGGATCATCATCCGGCGGCGGCGGAGAGCCCGAGCCTTCAGTGAAGACGGAAACAGGGGTATTCACCGATAGCGCCGTCGCTGGCATCAACTACCAGACTTCTCCCGGGAACAGAAGCGGCAAGACCAGTGTCCTGGGTGAATACGATTACGTCGAGGGTGACACGGTTACTTTCATGATCGGTGGTATTCCGTTGCCGACGGTACAAGCAACGGGTCGGGTGACCCCCGCGGACATGGGCAGTGATGCGAACCCGGATCAAGTGACCAATATTTTGCGGTTGCTTCAGTCCCTGGATGATGATGGCAATCCGGATAACGGCATTACCATCAGTGATGCGACACACGCTGCTCTGGTCAATGCTGAGTTGCAGCTCGAATTGAGCGCTACCGCGTTTGAATCGCAGTTTGATTCAGAGGTGAAATCCCAAACCAACGCAACTCTGATCAGCGCTGAAGAAGCCGAAGCGCATTTCGCCGAATCCCAGCAAGCGGATCTGCGAGGAAGTTGGGTGTTTGTCGAACCGGCGGGGGAAAGCAGCAATGGTCTCGGGCCCAATGGTGAAGAGATCAATGTGCTGACCTTCATGGATTATGGGCGTTATATCATAGCCCACAAATATGGTAACGATGATCAAGGCGCCGCCACGGTGGAATGGGGATACTACGACTGGGATCCGGAGACCGGTGCTGTCACGTTTGAGGTAGAAGGCAATTCGGATGCCAATGGCGGATTGTGCAGCAATGAGCAAGAGTGTAGTGACACTATTAGGCTGGTTGGCGGTGAGCTGCTCCTCGGAAGCGAGTCTGGCGCCGAAGCCCCTTTCCAGGCGATTAAGGATTCTGATAATACCTTTGTGGGCGCCTGGTACCTGCCAGAGGAGTACGGTTTCAACGTGCTCACCATTCTGGACGACAGCCACTATGTGGTTGCGCACTCCCGCAATGAAGAGGTTTATGAAGGCGGTACTCTTCTCGCCGCATCTTCGGAATGGGGCACCTATAGCCTCAACGGTGGGCAGTTTCAGGTAACCGGCGTGGAGCAGGAAACCGATGGCCCGGGGGGGCTGTACGATTCCAGCAGCGAAGGTGAGGCTGGTGCGTCGGCTTCCTTGGAAGCAACGGCCTATGGCGATCTTCGGATGGCATTCGATGAAGAAGACGTCATAACGTTTGGGCGTATTGGCCGCTTCGCCGTGGCGCTGGAGGATCTGGCCGGCGATTCCAGCGTCGCGGTAGTCGAGCGCGAGAGTGAGGGTTTCTTCGAAGGGATGGAAGTTGGTTTCAGCATTGATCTGGTTGGCGAAGATGACACGGCCAATATTTATCTCAACGCGGATGGTACAGGTACGGTCACCTTCTCTCCTGGTACCGAGGACGAAGAATCAAGCACCATTGATGCACCCTGGACAGCCACGGCAGGCGGCACTCTGATGTTTACTGAAACCATGTTGGACGATTCCACAGGCAGTTGGACGCTTGCGCCCATCAAGAATAGTGACTCGAGTTCTGTGCTCGTCGATTTCCGCCATATTGATGGTGGCAGCGAGAGCTTGCTCGGGTTTTTCATCAGTGACGTGGCAAATCCCGCCGCAGAAAATACTCCTCAGTAATGCCTTGTAATCAATAGCGTGGAAAGGGGAGCAATGTCTCCCCTTTCTTCCGTTGGCAGAGCATCAGGAAAAGCCGCGATGGTCTGATGGAGACTCGGGGGCAAGCCCAAGATGACGTGAGTTGGGGGCAAGACCGGAGTGACGGAGAGGCGTGTTAACGCAACAACGCCGCCAGAATCCGGCTGATCAGTTCCCCCTGCCGGGAGCAGCCGGTTTTCTGGAAGATATGTTTGATCTGCGTGCGTACGGTGGAGACCCCGCGGCCCAGTTGCCCGGCGATGGTCTGCACGTCATGCCCCGCCACTAACCGTTCACAAACCTGCGCTTCAGCCCGGGTCAAGTCGAAATAGGTCGCGATATGTTCCGCGCTGGGAAGAAGGCGGTTGTCCGGTTCATAGACGCTGACCAGGGCACCTCCGGCAAGCAGTTCGCTGCTTTCGATGGGACGGATCACGAAGATCAGCGGCGTTCGCCCTGCACGTTTGAGAAACAGGGTCTCGCTGTAGTAGCCCTCCTTGCCCATGCTGGAGCGAACCACCTGGGCTGAGGTGCGAAAGAAGGCGGCCTGCACGTCCTCTTCGGCAAAGTTGAAGCGTTCGTCGCGGATGCTAAGGCAGCGCTCTCGGTTGATCAAAGCGCGGGCGGCCTTGTTGGAATACAGCACGGTGGCCAGGCTGTCGAGTACAAAGGTGGCATTGGGGAGAACATCAATGACCGCTGACAGGGATGACGCTGCCTTGCTGCGGGTTTCAAGTTGCCGATATAGCTGCACGGTCTGGCGGATATGAGGAACCAGCCGGTTCAGGGCATTCAGTTCCGCCTGCTGATAAGGTCCCTGGCCCACTGTGCGCTGAATGGTCAGGACAAAGGTGTGGGTGTGGGTGCTGTCAACCACCAGCCAGGCGGAGTCCAGCATGTCTTGCTCGTTCTCCCATTTGGAGTAATCCGCGTCGGGTTGAAAATCAGGCAGCAGCGGCAGGGCTGACTGGAAGAGCCCTGGTGCCTGTTTGATTGCCTGATTGCTCACCACATCCTGGGCGATCATGTTGTTTTCCAGATACCAGTCAAGGAACTCTTCCGACAGGCCGTGATACCAAAGATGTTCCATGCGCAGGGGCTGACGGTGAATCACCAATAGCTGGGCGGCACAGCCGTTGATGGCGCCAGTCAGTTTTTCCAGAAAGGCGTGAAAGCCTTCCTGGTGAGTCAGAGAGCGGTAGAGTGTTTGAAGCAGATCAGGCTCATTCTGTAGTACTGGTGCCATGGTTTTTCCTGGTTATCATTGGGACATCCCTTACACAAATTCAGCTCTGTCATCCCGGGTGCGGTTCGCGATGACTGTGCGCGGGATGACATTGTCTTGTTTTCCGATTGGTGTGTATTTTTATCCCAACGCCCGCACCAGCATGGCCACCAGTTCGGTTTGCTTGCGATAGCCGTTTTTGGCCAGCAGGTTCTTGATGTGCTGGCGGGCGGTATGGATGGATATTTGTTTTTCTTCGGCGATCGCGCCGGCACCCAGGCCCTGGATCAATGCCGCCGCCACGGCGGCTTCCGCCGGGGTGCATTGAAACAGGGTTTGTATCCGTTCCAGGTCCGGCACCGGCTCTATATCGAAACTGAACAGTTCCGCGAGAACACCGTTGTTTTCGACACTTTCGGCGACCAGCGGTGTCAGGCAGATGGCAAGGCGCTCAGGTCCGTTGTGGATAAACAGGGTGCGGGTGTCCAGATGGCCCTTGTGGGAATGCACAATGCAGGTGCTGATGGCGTCGTGCAATTTGCGACTCAGGCGTTTGTCACTGCTGTGCAAACGCTGGTCTTCACCTATGAAGAGGTTGCCGGCGTGGGTCAGCAGGTTTCGGGCGGCATCATTGGCCTGGGCAATGCTGCCCAGCGCGTTGAATACCACCAGCGGCTTGTTTACATGGTTAAGCGCCATGGCCAGGTTTTCGTTGTCGCTGTTTGATTGGTACAGCTTCAGGTGCAGGGCAACGGCATTCTCGATATGCGGGGCCAGCAGATTCATCTGCAGGAGTTCGTCATCGGTATAAGGCCCGAAATCCTGGTGGCGGTTGGCCATGAAAACCACATTGGTGCCGTTTTCCCGGGTCACCAGCATGCCGGCGCTGTCGCCCATGCCCACTGCTTCCGCCCAGGCCCTGCTTTCCGGGCCGAGGATATCGAGGATGGTGCGGCTGCTATCGCCGCCCAGAAAAGAATCGAACTGTCGCGGGGGCAGCTGCGCATAGCGGGTCAGGGCTTCGTCTTTTTCCGGCAAGTCGCTGTTGATATACCACTCCTCGAACCCTTCCGGGTAGCCGAAGGTCCAGCCGTACACCATGCGCTGGGGATTGGAGGTAACCCCGAGAATCCCTCCCTGTAAAGCCTTGAAGTGTTGTTGAAAGGCATCGAAGAAAGACTGAAAGCCGGTATTGTCGTGCAGGCATCGGTACAGGGTGCTTACCAATTTGTTGTACGCCTGAAGTGTGTTCCCATCCAGTGATGGAAAAGGCAGGCTGGCGTCCTGGTCCGACCGGGGAACCATCGTCAGGTCTTGCGTTTTCACTGTTTTAACTCCTGGCTAGCTGATCTGCACGACCCCGGACAACAGAGTGCGGATCACATCCTGCTGCTTATTAACACCCATTTTCAGGTAAATGCTTTTCAGTTGGCTGCGAATGGTCTCCACACTGACTCCATGCTGCTCACTGATCTGCATGGTGGACAGGCCGTTGACCAACCCCATGGCGACACTGGCTTCGGTGGGCGTCATGCCATACAGAGAGCGCAACGCCTCGGCCGGCAGATTGAAGGTGGAATCCGGGTCGCACAGGTACAATGCCACGCCGCCGGCGGACTGGTCCTCATGGTCCGGGGAGTTTTCCAGTGGCGCGAGCATCAGGTTGAGGGCGTGTTCCCGGTCAGGATGATGGAGACCAATAGCCTGATTACGAGTGGTGACGTCCCGTCGGTCGGTCGTGACCAGTTGGGCCAGCAAGGCCTGAAAGTGCTGGTTTTCCTGCGGATAGTGGGCATGTATCTGACCATTGCTATTGATGGTCAATGCCTTGTGCTGCGAGAGCAGGGCTTCGGCGACCGGATTGCGGTAGTTCACAAGACCATCCGGCCCGAGGATGATCAATCCGGTCATGAAACGCCCCAAAGCGGACTCGAGAGTCTGCTGCCGACAGCGCAGGCGGTGGAATTCCTTGTGAATGCGCAGTGCTCTTTTGAAATGGGGATAGAGTTGCTGCAAGGTCAGGCAGTCATCGTCGGAGAACGGCGCGGCCTGAAATGAGCGGTGCAGGCCGATCCCCACATGCCATTCATCGTCGTTGTAGACATTCATGGCAGCCAGAAAACCGATGTCATTGGGTTTGAGTACCAGCCGGTAATAGAAGGGATGCTCGGTGCGTACATCTTCCGCCCGGATAAGCTGGTGGGCTTTGCCCAGTGGCGCGCGGCGTTGCAGTTGAAACGTGTAGTCGTATCGGGATATGCCGAAGCGATAGGCCGCTCGTACCGGTTTGGGCAGGCCGTGGGCACCGATCATGCCACGGGTTCGGCCCTCATGATCTTCCAGAAAGATGGCTCCGGAGCGGGCATTGAGCAGTTGGCACAGGCCAGTAGCCACTGCGTCCCAGTGCCCCGGATTGTAGGAGGCTTCGTAGATTTCCCCAACAAAACCAAGTAGCTCGTTGGTCAATGAACAATTCTCCGTGGTGCCGGCTTCAGTTGAGCTGGAAGCGCGGAGGTCGACGATACGTTTGGCCCTGATCGGAGATTCTTCTCTTATGAAAAGGGCGTGTTTTAAACAATATAGGTGACCAGATAAAAATGTGAAATATGTCACATGTTTCGTTCGGAGAAGCGGTCCCGGTAAACCGTCCGCGAGAGGGGCTGGGTTCTTGGCATTATCTCTAATGGAGATGTTACTCTCTTCAGTCATTGCGAAAAGAGATTTAAGGCATGCTGATCCGATCCTTGGAAATCTTTCAGGCCGTGGTGGAAAGCGGCAGTTTCAGTGCCGCCGCCGAGCGCCTGCACACGGTGCAGTCCAATGTCACCGCCCACATCAAGAAGCTGGAAAGCGAGTTGGGCGTGCGCGTGTTGGAGCGCCGCAATCCGGTGGCGCTCACTTCCGCGGGGCACCAGCTGCTGGGATACGCTCGCCGAATCGGCGATTTGCACAGTGAGGCGCTGAATCACTTCAAGGGAGGTGGCGAACCCACCGGAGAATTGCGCCTGGGCAGCATGGAAACCACCGCCGCCGTGCATTTGCCGAAAGTGCTGCCCGCCTTCAGCCGGCGCTGGCCGGCGGTCTCCTTGAATTTGCGCACCAGTCCTTCCGCCTGCTTGCTGGACGAACTTCGCGAGGGGCGCCTGGACGCCGCGTTCGTAATTGCCGGTAACGTCGGCGACGGTCTGATCATGAGGCCGGTGTTCCGCGAACGGCTGGTGCTGGTGAGTGGGCGGCCGCTCGATGGCGTGCCGTCCGCGGCGGAATTGTCACGCACCTCCTTTTTGTCCTTCCGCCAGGGCTGTGGTTACCGGCAGACGGTGTCGGTGCTGCTGGCGGAGCAGGGCGCGCCCCCCGCGCCGATCCATGAATTGGGCAGCCTGGACGCCATTCTGGGCTGTGTCAGCTCGGGTATGGGGCTGGCGGTATTGCCGGAATCCACGGTGCGCCAGTACCGCCATCGCTATCCA
This sequence comes from Alloalcanivorax xenomutans, assembly GCF_900217905.1. Lineage (GTDB taxonomy): Bacteria > Pseudomonadota > Gammaproteobacteria > Pseudomonadales > Alcanivoracaceae > Alloalcanivorax > Alloalcanivorax xenomutans. The sequence goes on along the minus strand of NZ_OBMO01000002.1, from coordinate 72,392 downwards.
TTGCACTCGGTGGCCCTGCCGGAAGCGTTGTCGGCGGTGACCACCGCCATCGCCACCGCCGAGGAGAATACCTGGAGCCGGCCGTTGCGGGCCTTCATGGAAGGGCCCTGGTTACCGGATCTGGACGAGCCGTCGCGGCCAGCGTTGGCTTCGGCGTAGTCCGGTAATGATCGGTTTGGCCATGACAAAATAGTCGGTTCTGACGAATACCCGCCGTCTTCTCCCAGGCAACATCAAGGGTTGACGCCTGCCGGGCGACATCCAAAAAACAACAACACTAGGAGAGGTTCATGAACACGGAAGCCAGTCTGCGCCATCCGGGTCTGCACGCGCGGGTGAAACCCGATCATCCCGCCGTGATTCTGGCGGATACCGGTCGCAGTATGAGTTATGCGGAGCTGGACGCCTTCGCCAACCGCCTGGCCCGGGTGCTGCAGAACGAGGGGCTGGATTACGGCGATCACATCGCCTGTTTGCTGGAAAACCGCCTGGAGTGTCCGGCGGTCCAGTGGGGCGGCCATTATGCCGGTCTGTATTACACCTTCGTCAGCACCCGGCTGAAACCGGAAGAAGTGCTCTATATCCTTGAGGATTGCGAGGCCCGGGTGGTGATCCTCAGTGCGCAAACCGCCACCCCGGAACTGGTTGAAGCCATTGGTGAGCTGCCATTGGCGCCGAAGATCTTCATGCTGGATGAGCCGTTACCGGGATGTGAGTCCCTGGAACAGGCCATGGAAACGCAATCTCCGGAGGCGCTGCCCGGCGCCCGGGAAGGCAGCGACATGCTCTATTCTTCCGGCACCACCGGCCGCCCCAAGGGGGTGAAACCGGAAATCAGCGGCTTGCCGGTGGGCAGCACCGAAACCCTTGCGGGGTTGATTGAACTGGCGTTCGGCGGCAATGGTGACATGGTCTACCTGTCGCCGGCGCCGTATTACCATGCCGCGCCGCTGAAATGGACCCGTGGCGTGCTGGTGCTCGGCGGCACCGCGGTGATCATGGAGAAATTCGATCCTGAGCGGGCACTGGAAAACATCCAGAAGTACAAGGTCACCCATAGTCAGTGGGTGCCGACCATGTTCCACCGCATGCTGCACCTGCCCGAGGAGGTGCGTAACCGCTATGACGTTTCCAGCCTGAAAATGGCGGTGCACGCGGCGGCGCCCTGTCCGGTGACCACCAAGCAGGCGATGATCGACTGGTGGGGCCCGGTGATTTATGAGTACTACGGCAGCACCGAGGGCGCCGGTCTGACCATGACCAACAGCGAGGACTGGAAGAGACACACCGGCACCGTGGGCAAGGCGATCTACGGTACCCTGCATATCGTCGACGAGGAAACCGGCGAGGAACTGCCCGTTGGCCAGGAAGGTGCCATCTACTTCTCCGGCGGCCATCCGTTCGAATACCACAAGGATCCGTCCAAGACCGCCGAGGCGCACAATGACAGGGGCTGGGCCTGTGTCGGTGATATCGGCTGGTTGGATGAGGACGGCTATCTGTATCTCACCGACCGCAAGAGCAACATGATCATTTCCGGCGGCGTCAACATCTACCCGCAGGAGGTGGAAAACACCCTGATGGGACATCGCGCCGTATTCGATGTGGCGGTGATCGGTATCCCCAATGAGGAGATGGGGGAATCCGTGCACGCCATCGTGCAGTCCCGGGAGGACAGGCCTGGCACCGCGGAACTGGCCGCGGAGCTGCTGAGTTTCTGCCGTGAGAAACTGTCGTCAATCAAGTGTCCGCGCACGCTGGAATTCCGTGACGCGCTGCCGCGTGAACCCAACGGCAAGCTGCTGAAGCGGTTGCTCAGGGATGAGTATCGAGAGGGTAAGAGGAAAGCGGAGGGCTTCTTCAGTCTTTAGATAAAGCGCGCAGGCGTGCCCGCGTGTCGCGGGCACGCCAAAAACGAGCAATAGGCGACTTAGTGGTCGTGGCCGTCCGGCCCGTGCACGTGGCCGTGCTGTTGCTCTTCTTCGCTGGATTCGCGGATATCGGTGATTTCCACGGCGAAGTTCAGGGTTTCCCCGGCCAGCGGATGGTTGCCGTCGATGGTGACCTGATCGCCATTCACCTCGGTGATGGTGAAGATGCGCGGGCCGGCTTCCGTTTGTGCCTGGAATTGCATGCCCGGTTGCAGCTCATCGCCGGCGCCTTCGAAGGCGGAGGCCGGAACCTGCTGAATCAGGCCGTCGTGACGCTCGCCGTAGCCTTCTTCCGGCGCCACGGTCACGTCCAGCTTGTCGCCCACTTCCTTGCCCACCAACGCCTTTTCCAGACCGGGGATGATGTTGCCGTGACCGTGCAGATAGGTCAGCGGCTCCTGCCGTTGGTGGGAGGAGTCGATGGTCTGACCGGCGTTGTTGGTCAGGGTGTAGTGGAACGCCACCACCTTGTTGTCTGCAATTTGCATGGGTGCCCTTTTCGGGTTGATGAATTTTGGGCGGGAACCGTTCCCGCGCCCGCATACCGGCATGGTAACAGGGCAGCGACGGCCGTGACCAATCGCCGGCTGGCTGCGTGCCGGCGCCCCGGACGTTATAATCGGCTCCGCTTGCCGTGTCACCGGCCTGTGCCATTGGTGCCTTGCCCCCGGGACCGGACGGGTCCGATACACTTTGAAAGGGTTTTCGCCGTTTCTTTACGGAGCTGTTCCGGCATCATGGGGGTCGGATATGGAGAATGCCCGACCATGAAAACCCTGCCGCAGCTTTTCACCAACAACGAACAGTGGCGCCATCAGGTGGAGGAAGAACACCCCGGTTTCTTCCGTACCCTGGTGGGCCAGCAAAACCCGGAATTCCTGTGGATCGGCTGTGCCGATTCCCGCGTCCCCGCCAATGAAATCGTCGGTCTGATGCCTGGCGAATTGTTCGTGCACCGCAATGTGGCCAATCTGGTGCATCACACCGATTTCAATCTGCTCTCGGTGCTGCAATTCGCCGTGGAAGTACTCAAGGTCAAGCATGTGATGGTGGTGGGCCATTACGGTTGTGGTGGCGTGCGTGCCGCCATGGAAGACCAGCCTCACGGGTTGATCGACAACTGGATCCGCCAAGTGCGGGAGCTGTATCTGCGCCACCGCAAACAGCTGGCGGACCTGGACCCCACCGCCCGCCTTGACCGCATGTGCGAGCTGAACGTGGCCCGTCAGGTGATCAACGTTTCCAATACCACGGTGGTGCAGGAAGCCTGGCGCCGCGAGCAGCCCCTGACCATCCACGGCTGGATTTACGGCATCGGTGATGGTCGTCTCGGTGATCTGGGCATCGAGGTGGACAACAATGCCCACCTGCGTGAATTGGAAAGCCAGGAATTCGAGGTCTAGGAAATCGTGGCCCCATGCGGGGCCACTTCCCTTCTTAATGGTGATGGGTGTGACCGGTCTCCTCCGCTTGTTGCAGCAACGTCAGCCATTCCTCCTGGCTCAGTTCCGGCAAGACACTGAGCAAAGCGACCTGGTCCCACAGGGCCTCGTCATCATGACTTTGTCCCCAGGCCGGCATGCCGCTCATTTTCAGGCCATGTTTGATCACCCAGAACGCACCACCGGGATCGTGAATGCCGTGCCGGGTGAAATCCGGTGGCACGGGATAGAGCCCATCTCTCAAGGCGGTGCCCCCGGTTCCGGGAGCCAGATGGCAGCCACCGCACATTTCGTCATAGGAAGGTGCCGCTCGAAGCAGGCGTTCGCGGGACGACAGGTCGTCCGGAACGGTGATGTCGGCGCCGCGCCGTTCCACCGCTTGATGGCGGGCGACTGAAATCACCTTTTCCGTGAGTGACCAATGGGGCTGGTCCGCGGCGAAGTTATAGAACCCGCCGAAGACCACCAGGGCCACCGTGAAGGAAGCGATGGCAATGGCTGCAAAGAGCGTATAAAGAACCGTTTTCATGGCGCCTCCTGAATTAATACCAGACCCGGATACCGGCCACCAGCAGGGTGTCACTGGCGTCCTCACCGTGATCACGGGCGAAGTCGGCGGTGTCGCCGAATTTCCTCTCCCAATGCACGCCGATGTAAGGGGCGAATTCGCGGCGGATTTCGTAGCGTAACCGCAATCCCGCTTCCACCGTGGCGAGCCCCTTGCCGATACCGAGATCCCGGTCCTCCTTGCCGTACAGGCTGGCTTCCACTTCCGGAGTCAGGATCAACCGCTGCGTGAACAGCAACTCGTATTCCGCTTCCAGACGCAGTTCGCTGTGGCCGGATTCGCCCAGGAACAGGTTGGCCTCGGTCTCGAAGAAGTAGGGAGCAACACCCATCACCCCGACACTGACCCAGTCCCGGTTGGGATCGTCCGGTTGCCAGTCCCGGCGTACACCCAGTTGCCAGTCCCAGTAAGGCGCGAAGGCACGGCTCCAGGCCAGCCGGGTTTCCAGACTCTCGGTTTCGCCGCCCCGGTCCATGAGCCGCTCGCCTTCGGTGGCGAAATACAGCTTGTTGATGTCACCGCCGTACCAGGCGTTGGCGGACCAGGCCGCCACCGTGCCGTCGTCGGCGTCGCGGGCTTCCAACTGGTCCACCAGGATTTGACCGAAGCGGGCGGGCACGCCCTCCATGGCCTGGGCGGAGGTGGTGGTAAACAGGGCGAAAAGGGCGAGCAGCGCGGTGAGGGCGCCGTTGGTGATTGTCAGTGATTTCATGAGTGGCCCTCCTGGTGCTGGTGCCGCGATTGCGGTGGCGGTACTACTCGAACCTCCCGGAACATGCCCGCTTCCATGTGATAGAGCAGGTGGCAATGGTAGGCCCAGCGTCCCAGGGCATCTGCGCGCACCAGATAGCTGAGTTTTTCTCCGGGTTTCACCAACAGGGTGTGTTTGCGCAGCAGGCGCCCGTCTCCCAGTTCCAGATCGCTCCACAGACCGTGCAGGTGGATCGGGTGGTGCATCATGGTGTCGTTCACCAGGGTCAGCCGCACCCGCTCGTTGTGATACAGCTCGAGCGGCTCGGCATCGGCGAACGGGATGCCGTTGAAACTCCACATGTAGCGTTCCATGTTGCCGGTGAGGTGCAACACGATTTCCCGCTCCGGCCGCGTGCTGTCGGGCAAACCGTGGGCGTATTCCAGGTCGGCGTAGGTGAGTACTTTCCAGCCCCGGTCGCGCAGGCCGATGCCGGGATCGTCGAGCATCGGCGCCGGAGACATGGCACGCATGTCCACGCCAGGACCGTATTCGCTGTCGGCGTGTTCCGTGGCGCTTTGTCGGGCCGGCAGATCCGGGTTGTCCGCCGAGACCGCGAAGGGCACGGCGGCGTTGGTGTCGTGGTTGGCGTGCCCCATGGCCGAGTGGTCCATCCCGCTCTGCGTGCCGTGGTTCATCCCTTGATGGTTCATGCTTCCATGATCCATGCCGCCGGACATATCGCCATGGTTCATATCCCCATGGTCCATGCCGCCATGATTCATGCGAGAGTGGTCCATGGTCTTCATGGCGCCACTGTCGTGTCCCATGACTCCGTGATCCATGGCGCCCATGCCCATTTCCCGGTGCCCGAGCAGCGGCACCGGGTCCAGCTCCGGCACTTCGGCGCTGAGAGAGGAGTCCGGCGTCAGGGTGCCGCGGGCGTAGCCGGACCGGTCGATGGTTTGCGCGAACAGGGTATAGGCGCGGTGATCCTTCGGCTCGACGATTACGTCCAGGGTTTCCGCCACGCCCAGGCGGCACTCGTGGAAGCGCACCGGTTTCACCGGTTGGCCGTCCATGGCCACCACGGTCATGTCCAGACCGGGGATGCGCAAGTCGAAGATGGTCATGGCGCTGGCGTTGATGAAGCGCAGCTTGATGCGCTCGCCGGGCTCGAAGCGGGCCTGCCAGTTGGCGGCCGGGGTATGGCCGTTGACCAGGAAGCTGTAGGTGTAACCGGTCACATCCGCCAGATCGGTCTCGCTCATGCGCATCCGGTTCCACATGTGGCGATCCTTGAGCGTCCGCACCACGCCTTTCTCACGGAAATCCCTCAGCGTGTCGAACAGCGTCCGTTCGCTGAAATTGTAGTAGTGGCTGAGTTTTTTCAGCGTGGCATAGATACGCTTGGGGTCCTGGTCGCTCCAGTCGGAAAGCACCACCGCGTAATCGCGATCCACCGTATGCGGGTCCGGTTCCGCCGGATCAATAATCAGGCCGCCGTACAGGCCGGTCTGCTCCTGAAAACCGGAGTGACTGTGATACCAGTAGGTGCCGCTTTGCCGCAGCGGAAACTGATAGGTGAAGGTCTCGCCTGGGCTGATGCCGTCGAAGGACAACCCCGGCACGCCGTCCATCTGGAACGGCAGCAGCAGGCCGTGCCAGTGGATCGAAGTGGTTTCCGGCAGATGGTTGGTCACTCTCAGGGTCACCGTCTCACCTTCACGCCAACGCAGGGTTGGCGCCGGCAGGCTGCCGTTGACCAAGGTGGCGGGCCGGTTGCGGCCGGTCAGATTCACATCGGCGGCGCCGATGTTCAGTTGGAATTGGTTACCGCGCAGCTCCGGCGCGCCGGTCTGACCCTGGCGGGCGAACAATTGTGTCGGGGTGAGCCCGAGCCCCAGAGCGGTACCGCCCAAAGCCAGCCCCTGCACGAAGCGACGGCGGGGCAGAGAAAAAGACGTCGTCATGGACGTTCTCCTCAATAGAAAACAAAAGACGCCACCCGTCTGCGGGGGCGCGTGTTTCGATGGGAAAAACGGTCTAGACGGAGGGTGGGCGCCACGGTGGCGTGGGGAAACCGGCGAACCGCTGGCCGGGAGAGGCAAGGCGGTCCGAGGCTGGCCGTTGAGGCGCGCGGACTGAACTGGCCTTGGTGGTCAAGGCGCCGCCCTGGCAGGCCTGAAGACAGGTGCAGCCTTCCGTGTCGCCGGCGTGATGGGGGCAGGGATGGTGCTCCCGCATCTCGCCGCTGGCGCAGGGGTGATCGCCGCCATGGTGGGAAGCCATGGCGGCGATCGGGCTCAACAGGGCCCAGGTCATCAATAATCCGGCGAGCAGCGTTGCCACGGGCCGGAAGGCGGCGGAAACGGGAATCATGGTGTGCTTATACAACCCCGGGGTTACCCCCGGGTCAAGCCTTATTCAAGCCGGCGCCGGCACCGCCTTTTCGTCCTTGGGCAAGTCGTGGTCGTCCGCTGTCCCGGTCCGTGGCGGGGTCTTGACCTGAAAGCGGGCCACATACAGGCGCAGTTGCCGGCTCTGGTCCGCCAGGCGCTGGGCGGCTGAGAAGCTTTCCTGCACCAGCCGGGCGTTCTGCTGGGTCATCATGTCCATTTGCGTGATCGCTTCGTTGGCCTGACCAATGCCCCGGCTCTGCTCATTGGACGCGGTGGCGATGTCGCTGACCAAAGTGCTGAGACGGCCTATATCCGACACCATGCCGGTGATGATCTCGCCAGTGTCGCGCACCTGCTGGCTGCCGGTGGCGACCAGGGTGCCGGCGCTTTCGATCAGGGCCTTGATCTCGCCGGCGGCTTCGGCGCTGCGGCTGGCCAGATTGCGCACTTCTTCCGCCACCACCGCGAACCCGCGGCCCTGCTCGCCGGCGCGGGCGGCTTCCACGGAAGCGTTGAGAGCCAGAATATTGGTCTGGAACGCGATCTCGTCGATGGCGTCGACGATGGCGCTCATCTGTTCAGCGCTGTCATGGATACTGCCCATGGTTTTAATCACCGCCTCCATGGCGTCATTGCCGCGGCGGGCGTCGCCGGCGGTATTGTTGGCCAGGTGCCGGGCCTGCTCGGCGTGGTCCGCGTTCTGCTGCACGGTGGTGGTGAGTTGTTCCATGCTGGCGGCGGTTTCTGTGAGCGAGGCGGCTTGCTGCTCGGTGCGGGTGGCCAGTTCGTCGTTGCCGGCCTTGATGTCCTCCACCGCGGTATTGACGATGTTGGCGCTGCGGTGAATGTCGCCCACGGTGGCACCAAGGGACTGGCGCATCCGTTCGATGTCGAACAGCAGGCTGCCGGTGTCGCCGTCCTTCAAACGGGTGGGTTGGCTCAGATCGCCTTCGCTGATGTAGCGCACCGCTTCGGCGGCGTAACCGGGTTCGCCACCAAGCCGGCGCAGCACGCCGCGAATGATCGCGCCCATCAGCAGTGTCAGCGGAATCCCCAGGGCCAACAGGAACAGCAGCGATTGAGTGAGGCTGGCGTAGAAAGCGTCGTTGATGTCGTTGATGTAGACGCCGGCGCCCAGGTACCAGTCCCAGCGCGGGTAATGCACATGCAGGGACGACTTTTTCGCCAGGCCTTCCTGGCCGGGATGCACCCACAGGTAATCGACGAACCCGTCTCCGTTTTTCACCGCCTCCATGAACTCCCGGAACAGATAGCGCCCTTCCTCGTTCTGGTAGTCCCACATGTTGGTACCCTTGGCGAGACTGGGGTGGGTCAACATCCGGTGATTCTCATCGAAGGCGTACAGATAACCACGCCCTTCGTCATAGGTCATATCGCGAATCAGTTCCTCGGCGCGCTGCCGGGCCTCGGTTTCGCTGATGGCGCCGGAAGCGGCCAGCCGGGCCTGTCCGTCAATGGCATTGAGGGCTGAATCCACGTACTGGGACAGCCCGGTCTTGCGCTCGGTCAGAATGGTCTGGCGGTTTTCCCAGGCGGTCCAGCCCGCCAGGAGCAGCATCGCCAGCCACAGTAACCCGAGCATGCCCCACAGTTGTCGGGTCATGGTCCACTGCTTCATATCTGAGCCTCTTTATTGTTGTCTCCAAGAGAACTATCGGCAGAAGAGGCCGCAGGTTGATAGGCGCTATCCGGTCAAGGCGGTACCTCGCGAAACGCGCTGGCTGAGCAGCCAGCGCAGATCCTCGAAGCCGCGCCGCCACTCGCCGATACCGGAGGCACTGTTGATGTGACCCAGATCGCCGCCATTGCGAAACGCGCAGCCCCAATCCCGGGCCAGGCGGCGGGCTTCATCCAGGCTCATCCAGGGGTCGCTGGTGCTGGCCACCAGACGGGCCGGGACGGTCAGGGGGGCGGGCAGGCGTCGCGGCGAAGTCTCCGGCAGGGCCGGAGCCACCAACAACAATCCGGATACCCGCCGTGGCCGGGTTACGCTCCAGTGAGCCGCGGCCACACAGCCGAAGCCATGGGCAATAAGCACGAAGGGGGACGGTAAAGCGTCGGCGGCCAGGTCGAGCCGATCCAGCCAGAAGGCCAGCTCGGTGTTTTGCCAGTCCGGCAGGGTCAGGCTGTGCAGCCAGGGTAAATGGGTTTGCCAGCGCTGCTGCCAATGATCCGGATCGCTGCCATGCAGTCCGGGCACCAACAGTCCATGGAAGGGGGCGCTATCGCGGGCGGACATCGTCAATGCTCCCAGTGACAAGGAGAGGGAGCGTCAGCATAGACAGAGGAGTTGTCGCTTTCTTTACCGGCGCGGGAAAGGGGGATGACAACGGCCTTTGCCGGTGCCGCCGGTGGGCGGAGCCGCCTTCAAGGGAAGGCGCCCCGCCGCCAGGTGGGGCCGGTGAGGCCTTCCGCCGGTGGCGCCATTGCGCGCGCCTGCACGTGGCTGAGTCCATGTTCCAGAGCAAGGTCGGTGGTCAGGCCCAGTTGCAGGGTGAACGATGTGCCGTGCCGCGCGGCGGCGGCGAGCACCCTGTCACGCTCGGTCGCTTCCAGTTCGGGAGCCAGTTTCACCATGTCCGGGGCCAGTGCCCGCCAAAGCGTGGTGCTCGGTGCCGAGGTCACGTTGTCCAGGGCGATGCGATAGCCGTGGCGGTGATAGCTATCCACCGCCCGGCGCGGGTCTTCGGTGCCGGCGGGATCATGACGGATTTCCAGGATCACCTGTTCCGGCGCGAGACCGCATTGGCGCAGAATCTGTTCGAAGGCGAGACCGTGATCCTGCCGCACGCTGGCCAGGTGGCGCGGGTGGATATTCAGCGAGAGCAGGCCGCCGGTGTCCGGTTGCAGCAGGAAGTTCAGTGCGTGCACCGTGCGGCACAGACGATCCAGATAGACGATCTCGTCGGCGCTGGTGGGAATCATGAACAGTGCCTGCGGTGATAGCGGGCCGCCCTTGCCGTGTACCGACAGCAACGCCTCATGGCCGTAAACCCCTTCCTGGCGGAGGGGCAGGATTGGTTGGAAGCGACTGCGCAGAACCAGGCCGGCGTAATCGGCTTCCACCGTATTGTCCCGCATGCGCAGGGTGTCTTTAGGGACAATGGCGGTGCCGTACTGACGGCGCTGTTCACGGTTGAAGTAGTCGACGAGGTCGTGCAAGGGCATGGTGGATCCCTCCATCAAGCGTCAATGGAGCCGCCAGGATAAAGAGAAACCAATTATGTTTAAAAAGAATAAATAAATAGAAATATATTACTTTTTGGTCTTTTGATTTTCTCGTTAGCATCATCCCCATCATCAACAAAGGATGCCCACCCGACCTCGGGAGGCGTTGCTTTTCATTTCTTGCGCAACGCTGTTTTGGAGAACACCGAATGAAGCTCGGGAACGCACTGGGGATCGGCCTGTTGGGGGCATTACCTTTGGTGTCGGGGGCCAATGGACCGACGCTGTACGGCAAGATTAATGTCTCGCTGGAGCACGTGGACTTCGAGGGCGCCAGTCTGGCCGGCGCCGGCGGCAACGACCAGTGGGAACTGAATTCCAACGCCTCGCGTCTGGGGATCAAAGGCGACTTCGACCTCGAAGTCGGCGGCCTCAAGGCGATCTATCTGGCGGAGTATGGCATCGACGTGGATGGCGACGATGACGACACCTTCAGCAAACGCAACATTTACGGCGGCCTGACCGGAGCCTTCGGTACCCTGCGCGCCGGCAACATCGACAGCCCGCTGAAAAGCATCGAGGGCAAGGTCGATCAGTTCAATGACCTGTACGGTGATATCGACCATTTCCTTGGTGGACAGACCCGTAACAGCAACAGCGTCCAGTATCTGAGCCCGACGCTGCTGGGTGGCCTGTCGGTGCACGGCGCGTTCTCCCCGGGGGAACAGGAGGACACCGATGACAATGGCGAGCCGGATGACGATCTTGCCGATGTGGTGTCCCTGGCTCTGGTCTGGCAGCGCGACGGTTTTTATGCCGCCCTCGCTTACGAAAAGGATCAGGCGGCCCGGCGGGCGGTGGACGGTTTTCGCCGTGCCGACATTCTGCGCGCGGTCACCACCTACCGCTGGCGCGTCCTGGAACTCGGTGCGCTCTACCAGCAGGCCAGGGATACCGCGCCGGGCAGTGACCTGGAAGATCGTGGCTACCTGATCAGCGCCGCCTGGCATGTGGATGAGCGGCTTACGCTGAAAGCCCAGGGTGGTGAAAACCGTGGTGAAGAGACCGACGAAAAACTGACACTCTGGGCCCTCGGCGCCGACTACAGCCTGGGACGCAATACCGTGGCTTATCTGTATCTGTCGAATCTGGAGCGGGATGAGGCAGGCACCGAGGACCGTGCCGTTGGCTCCGGTCTGGCCTTTAAATTCTGACGTTCATTAACGAACGGAACCGAGGAGTACGCGACATGGCACGGCCTGACACGCATCGCAACCCGGCGTCGGAAGAGGTGGATCTGGCCACACTGGTGACGTCGCTGATCAAGGATCTGCGCTTTGGCGCCGTGGAAATCATTGTCCACGAGGGCCGGGTAGTGCAGGTGGAACGCAAGGAAAAATACCGTTTCGACAAGCCCCGTTGAGCGGCTGAAGCAACGAAACCCGGCTTGCGGCCGACCGGACCACCGGAGGTCTCCAACACATTCGTGACACCCGATTTTTGTGGAGACTGTATCGTGAAGTTCATTCGTTTTTTTGCCGCGGCCGCGCTCGGCCTGGCTCTGTCCTCTCCGGCCCTGGCGGACCGGGAAATCCTCAACGTGTCCTACGACCCCACCCGGGAGTTGTACGAAGCGTTCAACAAGGACTTTATCAAACACTGGCAGGAAGAAACCGGCGAAACGCTGGTGGTGCGCCAGTCCCACGGTGGCGCTGGCAAACAGACCCGTGCGGTCATCGATGGTCTGGAAGCGGACGTGGTGACCCTGGCGCTGGCCTACGACATTGACGCCATCGCCGAGAAGACCGGCAGGATTCCCGCCGACTGGCAGAAACGGTTGCCCAATAACAGCGCGCCCTATACGTCGACCATTGTATTCCTGGTACGCAAGGGCAACCCGAAGGGGCTCAAGGATTGGGACGATCTGGTGAAGCCAGGGGTCGAGGTGATCACGCCGAATCCGAAGACCTCCGGCGGCGCGCGCTGGAATTACCTGGCCGGTTGGGCCTACGCCAAGGAGAAGTACGGTTCCGAGGACGCCGCCAGGGAGTTCATCACCAAACTCTACCAACAAGTGCCGGTGCTGGATTCCGGTGCCCGTGGTTCCACGACCACCTTCGTGCAGCGGGGGATTGGCGATGTGTTGCTGGCCTGGGAAAACGAAGCACTGTTGGCGATCAATGAACTGGGCAAGGGGGAGTTCGAGATCGTGGTGCCTTCGGTGTCCATTCTGGCCGAACCGCCGGTGACGGTGGTGGACAAGAACGCCGAAAAGCATGGCTCCGTCGACGTGGCCAAAGCCTATCTGGAGTACCTCTATACCTCGGCCGCCCAGAAGCTGGCGGCGGAAAACTACTACCGCCCCAGCGATCCGGACGTGGCTCGTGAGTACGCCGACGCCTTTCCTGAAGTGAATCTGATCACCGTGGACAGCGCCTTTGGCGGCTGGCGGAAGGCGCAGGAGACGCACTTCAACGACGGTGGCGTCTTCGATCACATTTACCAACCCCGGTGAGCGGATACCCTCATGTCACGAAACCGAGTCATACCCGGCTTCGGGTTGTCCTTGGGATACGCCACGCTTTACACCAGCCTGATTGTGTTCATCCCGTTGGCGGCGTTGGCCGCCAGTGGGATTTCCCTGGGCGCGGAAACGTTCTGGGCGGTGGTCAGTCATCCGCAGGCGGTGGCGAGTTACCAACTGAGTTTTGGCGCTTCCCTGGTGGCGGCGCTGATCAATCTGATATTCGGTCTGTTGGTGGCCTGGGTGCTGGTGCGTTACACCTTTCCAGGCAAACGCATCGCCGACGCCCTGGTGGACTTGCCGTTTGCCTTGCCGACGGCGGTGGCCGGCATTGCCCTGACCGCGTTGTATGGCCGCAATGGCTGGTTCGGCCAGTACCTGGAAGGCTGGTGGGGATTCAAAGTGGCCTATGCCCCCGCCGGCATTGTCGTGGCGCTGACCCTTATCGGTCTGCCGTTCGTGGTGCGCACGGTGCAGCCGGTGCTCGAAGGGCTGGAGCGGGAGCTGGAAGAAGCCGCCGCCAGCCTCGGTGCCAACCGTTGGCAGACGTTCCGGCGGGTGCTGCTGCCGGCGCTGGTGCCGGCGTTGCTCACCGGTTTCGCCCTGTCCTTCGCTCGTGCCGTGGGGGAGTACGGTTCGGTGGTGTTCATCAGCGGCAATATGCCATACCGAACTGAAATCACCCCGCTGCTGATCTACAGCAAGCTGGAACAATACGATTACGCCGGTGCTTCGGCACTGGGCGTGATGCTGCTGGTGTTCTCGTTCGTTCTGCTGCTCGCCATCAACGGTTTGCAGTACTGGAGCCTGCGCCGGCAGGGAGGAGGTTGAAATGAGTGGTGTGGTGTCTTCCCTGTCCACGCCGGGCAACGTGGTGGTCAGCCGTCGGGCGGTGACCGAGGCAGCCTGGCTGCGGGGGCTGCTGATCGCCCTGGCGCTGGCGTTCCTCGGTGTGTTTCTGGTGGTGCCTCTGGTGCTGGTGTTCCAGGAGGCGTTTTCCAAAGGCTGGCAGGCTTATCTGGCGGCGCTGACCGAGCCGGACGCCTGGCATGCGGTGAAGCTGACGCTGATCGCCGCCGGTCTGGCGGTACCTTTGAACGTGGTGTTCGGCGTTGCCGCTGCCTGGAGCCTGACTAAATTCCATTTTCGCGGCAAGCAGGTGCTGATCACCCTGATCGATCTGCCGTTCGCGGTGTCACCGGTGATCGCCGGCCTGATCTACGTGTTGGTGTTTGGCTCCCGGGGCTGGCTCGGCCCCTGGTTGGAGGAGCACAATCTGTCGATTATTTACGCGGTGCCGGGCATCGTGCTGGCCACGGTGTTTGTCACTTTCCCTTTCGTGGCGCGGGAACTGATTCCGTTGATGCAGGAGCAGGGCGTCAGCCAGGAAGAAGCGGCGCTGACGCTTGGGGCCAGCGGCTGGCAAACATTCCGCCGCGTCACCCTGCCGTCGATCAAGTGGGGGCTGCTGTACGGCATCATCTTGTGTAATGCCCGCGCCATGGGCGAATTCGGCGCGGTCAGCGTGGTGTCGGGGCATATCCGCGGCAAGACCAATACGCTGCCCCTGCATGTGGAGATTCTCTACAACGAATACCAGTTCGCCGCCGCTTTCGCTGTGGCATCGCTATTGGCGTTGCTGGCGGTGGTCACCCTGGTGGCGAAGTCCTTTCTCGAATTCAAACATCAACGGGACCGCGAGCGTGCCGCGCGCGCCGCCGCCCGTCAGGAGGTCTCATGAGCATTCAGGTCCGTGATCTGCGCAAAACCTTCGGACATTTCAAGGCGCTGGATGAGGTCTCGTTGACCTTCAACAGCGGTGAGCTGGTGGCGCTACTGGGGCCGTCCGGGTGTGGCAAGACCACCCTGCTGCGGATCATCGCCGGGCTCGAATACCCGGACAGCGGCGCGGTGCTGTTTTCCGGTGAGGACGCTACTTTCACCCATGTGCGCGAACGGGGCGTCGGCTTCGTGTTTCAGCATTACGCGCTGTTCCGTCACATGACCGTGTTCGACAACGTCGCCTTCGGCTTGACCGTGCGCCCGCGCCGGCAAAGGCCTTCGCGGGGGGAGATCGCCGAACGGGTGCATCGGTTGCTGGAACTGGTGCAACTGGACTGGCTGGCGGACCGTTACCCGGATCAACTCTCCGGCGGTCAGCGCCAGCGCATCGCCCTGGCCCGGGCGCTGGCGGTGGAGCCGAAGGTGTTGTTACTGGACGAACCGTTCGGAGCACTGGATGCGCGTGTGCGCAAGGACCTGCGGGGCTGGTTACGGCGATTGCACGATGAGCTGCACGTGACCTCGATCTTCGTCACCCACGATCAGGAAGAAGCAATGGAAGTGGCGGACCGCATCGTGGTGATCAATCAGGGACGGGTCGAGCAGGTGGGCACACCCCGGGAAATCTATAACGCGCCGGCGTCCCCGTTCGTGTACGGATTCATCGGTGATGCCAACCGGCTGTCTGGACACGCCGCCGATGGCTGGGCGGAACTGGCCGGGCTGCGGGTGCCCGCCCCCGAGTTCGGGCAGCCAGAACCGCGCCCGGTGACCGGCTATATCCGCCCCCACGATATTCAGTTGCAGACCGCTGACCAGGGAGAAGGGGTGGCTGTGCGGGTAGAAAGTGTGGCCCAGGTCGGCGCGGCGTTACGGGTCAGCGTACGGATACCGGACGGTGACACCTCCTTGCAGGTGGAATTGCCCCACAGCGGCGGAGGTTGGCCGTTTCAGGTTGGTGAGCCGGTGAAGGCGCTGCCACGTGCCGCGAGGGTGTTTGCGGGGTAACGCGTGAACTGAGCGAAGGCGCCTGACGCGCTGTATTCACTGCCTTGGCAGCGGATACAGCGGCGCTCGATACTCTCGATTCAGGACATCGTCTTGCCACTGTCACCGAGGGTAATGAAGATGGGGCCCGGACGGGCGGCTCACGGATACCGCCCGTTTCAGGGAAAAGCCGGGCGTTCGGCGACGCAAAACATGAATAGGTAAAACCAATCGCGGCCATTCTGCCTATCCATTATGAATATCGCGCCGCCGGCGTTATGCTTCTCTCCGTCAAGTTGACAACCCTTCGAAAGGAGCAAGACATGTCTGTAATCAATACCGAAATCAAGCCGTTCAAAGCCCAGGCGTTCAAGGACGGTAAATTCATCGAAGTGACCGAAGCCGACCTGAAAGGCAAGTGGGGAGTGTTCTTCTTCTACCCGGCCGATTTCACCTTCGTTTGCCCCACCGAGCTGGGCGACGTGGCCGATCACTACGAAGAGTTCCAGAAAATGGGCGTGGAAATCTACTCCGTCTCCACCGACACCCACTTCACCCATAAAGCATGGCACGACAGCTCCGAGACCATCGCCAAGATCAAGTACACCATGATCGGCGACCCGACCATGCAAATCAGCCGTAACTTCGAAGTACTGCGTGAAGACGAAGGCCTGGCCAACCGCGGCACCTTCATCGTTGACCCGGACGGCATCATTCAGGCAGTGGAAATCACCGCCGAAGGCATCGGCCGTGACGCCGAAGACCTGCTGCGCAAGGTGAAAGCCGCTCAGTACGTGCGTGCCCATCCTGGCGAAGTATGCCCGGCCAAATGGAAAGAAGGCGAAGCCACCCTGGCACCGTCCCTGGATCTGGTCGGCAAAATCTGATCCCGCCACGGGCATGGATCAATCCCGGGCCCACGGGCCCGGGTTTTAATCGAAATCCTGTTAATCGTTCATGGAGACCGCCAGCATGCTGGACGCCAACCTGAAAACCCAATTGCAATCCTACATGGAGCGCATCACGCAACCGTTCGAAATGGTCGCGTCCCTGGATGATGGCGACAAATCCAGGGAGCTGTCGGAGCTGCTGCGCGACATCGAGGCGATGTCCGACAAGATCACGTTGCGTGAGGATGGCGATGACGAGCGCCGGCCCTCATTCAGCCTGAATCGTGTGGAGGGTGACATCAGCCTGCGCTTCGCCGGTATCCCCATGGGCCATGAATTCACCTCTCTGGTGCTGGCGCTGTTGCAAGTGGGTGGTCATCCGCCCAAGGTCAGCGACGAGGTGATCGAGCAAGTGCAAGCGCTGCAAGGCGACTTCCGCTTCGAAACCTATTTCTCTCTGTCCTGCCAGAACTGCCCGGACGTGGTCCAGGCATTGAACCTGATGGCGGTACTGAACCCGAACATCAAACACGTGGCCATCGACGGTGCCCTGTTCCAGGACGAAGTCGATCAGCGCCAGGTGATGGCGGTACCCAGTGTGTTCCTGAACGGCGAGGAATTCGGCCAGGGCCGCATGGGGCTGGAGGAAATCCTTGCCAAACTGGACACCGGCGCCGCCGAGCGTGATGCCGAGAAACTGAACGCCAAGGAGGCCTTCGATGTGCTGGTGGTGGGCGGTGGACCCGCCGGTGCCGCCAGTGCTATCTACGCCGCCCGTAAAGGCATCCGCACCGGTGTCGCCGCCGAGCGCTTTGGTGGTCAGGTGCTGGATACCATGGCCATCGAGAACTTCATTTCGGTGAAGGAAACCGAGGGGCCGAAACTGGCCACCGCGTTGGAGCAGCACGTCCGTGAATACGACGTGGACATCATGAATCTGCAGCGCGCGGAACAGCTGATTCCGGCGGACAGCGAAGGCGGCTTGCATGAAGTCCGTTTCGCCTCCGGTGCCAGCCTCAAAACGAAGACGCTGATTCTGGCCACCGGCGCCCGCTGGCGTGAAGTGAACGTGCCCGGCGAGAAAGAGTACCGGGGACGCGGCGTGGCCTACTGCCCGCACTGCGACGGGCCGCTGTTCAAAGGCAAGAGCGTGGCGGTGATCGGCGGCGGTAACTCCGGCGTGGAAGCGGCCATCGATCTGGCCGGCATCGTCGAGCACGTCACTCTGCTGGAGTTCGACACCAAGCTGCGCGCCGATGCCGTGCTGCAGAAGAAACTGCACAGCCTGGCCAACGTCACCGTGCACGTGAACGCCCAGACCACCGAGATCACCGGTGATGGCACCAAAGTGAACGGGCTGCTGTACAAGGATCGCGACAGTGGCGAAGAGCACCGCGTGGAACTGGCCGGGGTGTTCGTGCAGATCGGCCTGGTGCCCAACACCGACTGGCTGAAGGGCACGGTGGAGCTGTCCCGCCACGGTGAGATCATCACCGACGCCCGCGGCGAGACGTCCGTCCCCGGCATCTACGCCGCCGGCGATGTCACCACGGTGCCGTACAAGCAGATCGTCATCGCCATGGGCGAAGGGGCCAAGGCCGCGTTGAGCGCCTTCGACCACCTGATCCGCACCTCGGTGAGTGACGCCGCCTGACCATTGGCGGAATAAAAGCTGCCCCGCAATCGCGGGGCAGCCCCAGCCCTGTCCACACAACTGATATGCCCTATTCGCGGCCAAGGCCGCTTCCCACAGCGCTTAAGAGACTTCTGTGGGAAGCGGCCTTGGCCGCGAATGTAGTTGCCAATTCATCGCCCCTGGACCGCGATCCATCAATACGCCTGGGAGACAGCGGAAGGAGTGATGCGCGGCACCGTCGGCATCGCAGGACGCTCCGCGGTCAGGCGCCGCAAATAACGGCGGCCCTCGTCCCAGTGGTGGTGACCGGAAGCCACGTTGATGTGCCCCACGCCTTCCAGCAACTCGAAATCACTGCCCCATTCATCGGCAAAATGTTCCGCCCGGGCGGCGCTGGCGGCACGGTCGTTGCTGGAACCGATCAGGATCGATCGGAACGGCAGCGGCTCCATGGGCACTGGGGCAAAACCGCGCAACGCCGCTGGTGCGGTATCCCGTTCCACGTCCGCTGGCGCCACCAGCAACGCCCCGGCCACTCGATGGGCCCATTGTTGGCCATGGCGGCGGGCCCAATGCGCGACGGTGACGCAGCCGAGACTGTGGGCGATCAGAATCACGCGGTCAGCAGTACTGGTACTGACCAGATGGTGCAGGGCTTCGATCCAGTCTTCCCGGTCCGGCAATTGCCAGTCGCGCACGCGGGTGCGGCGGCTCGTGGGTAATCGGGCCTGCCAATGGCTTTGCCAATGGTCCTGACCGGAGCCATGCCAACCGGGGATGATCAGATGTTCGAGGGACATGGGTGGGTTCCTGCCGGAATGGATGTCCACACAGGGTATCGTTTGCTGAACAACTTAAAAGTAATAAATAATTGAATACATATTCAAAATTGAAATATATGGGCGGGCCTGTCGAATGATCCGCGTGTCCATGCGGGCGCCGCCATTCTGGGGCGAATTTCATTAGTGTTTGCGATCGAATATCATTTGCGGCATTCCATCAACCCGCGAACAGGATGCCCCCGGTGTCCCGGACAGGAAGACCATGAGCACCGCAATCGTGTCCCACGCGCAACGGCTTTCCCGCATTGCCGCCGCCCTGCTTGGCGGCTATGTGTTCGCCTGGGGCTTCATCGCGCTGGGCGTGGCCGCCGCCTTCGCCGCCGGCATGCCTTTCCATGACGCCGAGCATCTGTTCAGCCTGTTGGCCTTTCTGCTCTACCTGGTGACCTTCTTGTGGAGCTTCGCCGCCCGTGATTCGCGCCGGGTATGGCTGGTTCTGGCCGGTGGTGGCGCCTTGATGGCGGCGCTGGCGTCTCTCATTCAACACGCGCTGGTGTGACCGGAAGAGGAGCTCCCCATGTTTCAGAATTTCCGTCTCGCCATGGCCTGGGTCCACACCTGGTTCGGGCTGTTCCTGGGCTTCGTGCTGATGGTGGTGTTCTTCTTCGGTTCGCTGTCGGTGTTCGATCGGGAAATCGACCGCTGGGCGATTCCGGAGAGCCGCTTCGAGCCGCAGCCGATGCCGTCCTTTGACGAGATCCTGAAACCGGTGTTCGAGGACATGCAGCCCTCCAGGGAAAGCGTCGACCAGATGCGCTCCCGGGTGGATGGGCCGATGCCGGAACATTTCGACACGCCGGTGCGCTGGGGGGCCTACACCACGCACCGGGACCCGGTGCTGGGACTGTTCGCCGGCTACCAGGTGCCCAACGCCCACAACCCGGACGAGCTGGTGTGGGGCACCCGCACCATCGATCCGCGCACCGGCGAGTCCCTGCCGGACGATCAACTGAAGATCGGCAGCCGCTTCTTCTATCCGCTGCACTACAGCCTCAATCTGCATTGGAAGGATCTGGGCTACTGGATTGTCGGGTTGGCGGCGCTGATCATGCTGGTGGCACTGGTCACTGGAGTGATCATGCACCGCAAGCTGTTCCGCGAGCTGTTCACCTTCCGGCCGAACAAAAGCAATCAGCGCAGTATTCTCGATCTGCACAACCTGACTGGTGTGGTGGCGCTGCCATTCCATTTTATGTTCGCGTTCACCGGGCTGGTGATTTTCGCGGGCATCTATTTCCCGGTCACTCATACGCAGTTGGAACCTCTGCATGATCTGCACGAAGTGATGGAGTCCCAGGAAACCGGCTTACCCCACGAACGGGCCGGCGTCGCCGCGCCAATCGCTTCGGTGGACGCGATGGTGGCGGAGGCCCAGCGCCGCTGGGCGGCCAGGGACATGGCCGGTGATGTGGGCTTTCTGGCGTTGCAGCACGTTGGTGACGCCAATGGTTACGTGAGCATTTACCGCGCCGGTACCGACCGCATTGCCCTCACCGGGGAGGGCATTCACTTCAACGCCTCCACCGGTGAAGTGCTGCGCGAGGACCCGCCGCCATCGGCGGTGGAACGGATCGATGAGTTCCTCACCGGTCTGCATTTGCAGCATTTCCGCCATTGGTTGTTGCGCTGGCTTTACGTGCTTGGCGGTCTTACCGGCTGCGCCTGTATCGCCACCGGTTTCCTGTTCTTCGTGGAGAAACGCAAGCGCCAGCATGCCAAACGCGGCCAGATCGGTTCGCGGGTGGTGGACGCCCTGGCGGTGACCACGGTTACCGGCATGCTGATCGCCACGCTTGGCATTTTGATTGCCAACCGATTGCTGCCGGTGAGCCTGCCGGCCCGGGGCACCTGGGAACAGTATTGCTTCTGGGGCATATGGGGGCTGGCGATGGTGCACGCGTTCTGGCGCACAGCGCCGGTGGCCCGGGCCAGGCTGGCGCCGGCCTGGGGCGAGCAGTGCTGGGCCATCGCCGTGCTGGCGGTGAGCGCGGTGGTGCTCAACTGGATCACCACCGGCGACCATCTGTTGAAAACCCTGAGTGCCGGTTATTGGCCGGTGGCGGGGGTGGATCTGTTCATGTTGGTGAGTGCGCTGGTGGCGGTGCTTACCGCGCGGCGTCTGCAGCGCCGTGCCCGTCCGCAGCCGGCGGACAGCGGCGAGCTGTCCGGGGAGGCCGCCCATGCCTGAGAATGTTCTGTTGCTGGCGGCCTTGCTGCTCAGCGTGATTGGCCTGGGCTGGTTTGCCCTGGCGTTGGATGTGCATTGGAAACAGGCCTGCGGCAAGCAGGCCCGTGGCGTGGCTTCCGCCCGCGGGTTGAGGCTGTTTGGCGGTGTCGCGCTGGCGCTGTCGCTGATCCTGTGCCTGCAAGTGGATCATCCGACCATGGCGGCCCTGGTGTGGATCATGTCCCTGGCCGGCGCGGCCCTGATCGTGGCGTTCGCACTGTCCTGGCGTCCGCACTGGCTGGCGCTGCTGGCGGCACGGCCGCCACGGCGGCAGGCCGGTTGATCGGCACCGGAAAGGCCGCGTAGGCCAGCAGTCCCAGACCGGGTTCCCTAGCGTTTTACGCCGCTGGCGTTGAGATGGCTGCCGCCGTCCACCAGCAATGCTTCGCCGGTGCTCAGGTCGCCGCCGATGACCAGGCCCAGTACCGCCTGAGCCACGGTTTCCGGTGACGCGGCGTCATTCAGCGCGGCGCCCCTTTTGGTTTGCTCCAACAGCGCGTCATAGCGCTCCTGGCCCAGGCCCTGGGCCAGCCATTCCCCTTGCACGAAGCCCGGACAGATGGCATTGACGCGCACCTGCGGGCCCATCACCCGCGCCAGGGATTTGGTCATGGTCAGCAGCGCGCCCTTGGAGGCGGCGTAGGCGATGGAGCTGCCGACCCCGGCCAGCCCGGCGATGGAGGCCATGTTGACGACGTGGGCAACGCCGCTGTCGCGCAGTGCTTTTTCCGCCGCCCGCACCATCTGATACGGGCCGACGGTGTTGACCCGGTAAATGTTGAGGAAGTCGTCGGCGCTGAGACCGTCCAGGTTTTCATGAGCGCAGAACAGGGTGGTGCCGGCGTTGTTGACGAGAATGTTGAGACGGCCGAACTGGTCCAGCGTGGCCTGCACCAGTGCCCGGCAATCCTCATCGCGGCTGACGTCCGCCTGCACCACCAGGGCTTCCACGCCGAGGGCGCGGCAATCGTCGGCCACTTTCTGCGCCCCCGCCTCGTTACGGCTGTAGTTGATGACCACGTTGCAGCCGTATTCGGCGAACAGGCGGGCGGTGGCGGCGCCGATGCCGGAGGACGAGCCGGTGATCAGAGCGACGGCGTTTTTTATTTGCATGTGGAGCTCCCGAGTCAGGGCCGCCGGTGGCCCCGAAACGGGCTCACTCAGGCGGCGTCATGAAAGATCAGCCCGAGAGTATAGCGTTCACCACGGCGAAGTTCGCTGACGCCGTGGCGCAGAGTGACCCGGTAATCCCCACGTTGCCCGGCCACCGGTCTTTGATTGACCGCGAACACCAGGGCGTCGCCCTGTCGCAGCGGCGGCACCATGGCCCGGGATTGGCGGCGCGGACGCTGTTCGGTGAGCACGAACTCGCCGCCTTCGAACTGTTCGCCCGGTGCCGACAGCAACACCGCCACTTGCAGTGGAAACCAGTTCTCGCCGTAGAGATCCTGATGCAGACAGTTGTAATCGCCGGGCCGGTAACGCAGCAGCAGGGGCGTGGGGCGGCATTGGCCGCCGTCATGGCATTGAGCCAGGTAAGCGCGGTGCTGCGCTGGAAACCGCCGGGCCTTGCCCAGGCGGGCCTGCCAGCGATTGGCTATCGGTACCAGCCGTGAATAGAGGTCCTGACGCAAGGTGTCGACCAGCGTCGGCAGCGGATAGGCGAAGTACTGGTACTCGCCCCTGCCAAAGCCGTGACGGGCCATCACCACCCGCGAGCGGAAACGGTCCGTTTCCGCGTACAGCGCCGCCAGCCCGGTGCACTCGCCGGCGTCGAGCAGGCCGGGGATAACCGCGTGGCCCTGATCATCGAGGTGCTGTTCCAGTGCCGGCCAATCTACTTGTTCCAGACGTTGCCGTGGTGTCATGAACGGGCCTCTTGTGCACCGGTCTCCCGCTCCAGCAGCGCGCGTTTGCGCTCCACGCCCCAGCGGTAGCCGGACACGTCGCCGTCGCTGCGCACCACGCGGTGACAGGGGATCACCACCGCCAGCGGATTATTGGCGCAGGCGCCGGCCACCGCGCGCACCGCCTTCGGCGAACCGATGCGTCTGGCCAGTTCGGCGTAGCTCAGGGTTTCTCCGGCCGGCACCCGGCGCAACGCTTGCCACACCTTTTGCTGGAAGGCGGTGCCGCGAATATCCAGCGGCAGGTCCGGTTCTTGTTCCGGGTGCTCCATCAAGGCCGCCACCCTGGCCACCAGGGCGTCGAACCGGTCGCCGCCGGGCCGCAGGTCGGCCTTGGGAAAATGATCCTGACATTCGCGCAGCAAGGTGTCGGCGTCATCGCCGAGGGCGATGGCGCAAATGCCCTGGCCACTGCGTGCCACCAGCAGGGCCCCGAGTGAGCACTGCCCCAAGGCCACCTCGATACGTTCACCGTTGCCGCCATCGCGGAAGCGGGCCGGCTCCATGCCCAGCAGAGCCCGGGCCTGGGTGTAAAAACGGCCGCTGCTGTTGTAGCCGGCGTCGAAGATGGCATCGGTGATACGGCCATCCCGTTGCAGGCCCTCGCGCAACTGGCGTGCACGCAGGGCGCTGGCGTAGGCCTTGGGAGTGACCCCCAGGATCCGTTTGAACACCCGGTGAAAGTGATGAGGGCTGAGGTCGGCCTGTTCCGCCAGCTGATTCAGGGTCGGTGGTGTTTCCGCCTGTTCCATGTGCCGGCAGGCGTCGATAATCGCCGGCAGATGCGCCGGCGCCGTGCGGTCCGGGTGGCAGCGCGCGCAAGGGCGGAAGCCGGCTGCCTCGGCCTGCTCGCGGTGCTCGAAGAAACGCACGTTCTCCGGCCGCGCCCGCCGTGCCGCGCAGGACGGCAGGCAGTAGACCCCGGTGGTGATGACCGCGTAGTAGAAGTGGCCGTCGGCGTCGGCATCCCGTGCCACCAGGGCTTGCCAGCGCGGATCGGCGAGAGTGGCCTGGGCCTGTTGCTGTTTGCTTGCTGCTCTGTTCATGGCTGCCTCCTGGGAAACCGGATCGCCGGGCATGCCGGCATGGACAGAGCCAGAGTAGGGCGGCGGGAGCGGCGTGACGCTCCGTTCCTTGCTTTCGAATTCGCCGCCCGGGAGAGGGTCAGAGGATCGGCAAACCGAAAGCCTTTTTCAGATCCTGCAGCACTACTCCGGTTTCTTCCCGTGCCGCCTGCGTGCCGGCCTGGAGGATACGCATCAATTCCCCCTTGTCGGCGATGAAACGTTCCCGGCGTTCGCGGATCGGCGCCAGCAGCTCCTGCAGACATTCTTCCAGAACTTTCTTCACCTGTCCGTCGCCCAGGCCACCGCGCTGATAGTGTTCCTTGAGGCCCGCCACCAGGGCTTCGTCCGGATGGAAGGCGTCCAGATAGGTGAACACCACATTGCCTTCCACCTTGCCCGGGTCCTCGATGCGCAGATGGCCGGGGTCGGTGTACATCTTCTTCACCGCCTTGGAGATGTCCTTTTCGCTGGCGCCCAGCACCAGCGCGTTGCCCAGTGATTTGGACATCTTCGCCTTGCCATCGACGCCGGGCAAACGGGAAGCCTTGCCGATCAGCGCGCGGCACTCCACCAGCAACTCCTGGCCGGCCACGTTATTGACCTTGCGTACCACCTCGTTGGTCTGCTCGATCATCGGCAACTGGTCATCGCCCACCGGTACCAGGGTGGCGCGGAAGGCGGTGATGTCGGCGGCCTGGCTGATCGGGTAGGTCAGGAAGCCGGCCGGAATGGAGGCACCGAACTCCTTGCTGGCGATCTCCGCCTTCACCGTCGGGTTGCGTTCCAGCCGTGATACCGTCACCAGGTTGGCGTAGAACTGGGTCAGTTCGGCCAGCGCCGGCAGGCCGGATTGCAGGCACAGGGTGGTGCGTTGCGGATCGATGCCCACCGCCAGATAGTCGGCCAGCACATTGAGAATGTTCTCGGCCACCTTGGCCGGGTTGTGGCCGTTGTCGGTGAGGCCCTGCATGTCGGCGATCAAAATGGTCTGCGGGTGTTGGTTCTGCAGTTCCACCCGGGCGCGCAGGGAGCCCACGTAATGGCCGAGATGCAATTGGCCGGTGGGGCGGTCGCCGGTGAGAATCTTGTCGGTCATCGGGTTTCCTCTGTATGGATATCAGCCTTTGGCCACCACCGCCTTGGTTACCGAGCCGGTGGCAATCAGCTTTTCGGTGCCGTCCGCGGCCTGGAAGAAGGCTTCGCCACGCATCGACGCCAGGGTACGGCCGAGCCGGTCCACACGCGTGCGGATCACGATCCTTCCTTCGCCGCTGGCGCCGCGCAGCAAGCTGGTATGGGTCTCGATGGATACCGCGTAGCGGTCCTCCGGCAACACCGAAAGCAGGGCGAGAAAACTGGCTACGTCAAAAAAGGCGTAGAGTATGCCGCCGTGCAGATCGCCGGTGGGGCCCAGCGTGAATTCATTCAGCTCCAGGGTGACCTCGCTCTCGCCATCGGCGCTGCGCACCAGGTTCAGGCCGCAGGCGCGGTGCAGAGGGCGGGCCAGGATAGTATCAATCAAGGTGCTTGTGTCCATGGTGACGGTGACCTCTCAGGCTCTCAACATGGCGGCTCACTATGCCGTGCCGGAAGGAAACTGCAAGAGGGCCAGGGAACTTGTCATGGTACACCGGTTCCAAGCATACTCAGGCGCGACCGCGCCTCGTGCGTGAATCGTGTTTCTTTGCCGGTATGGATCCGCCATGGTACTTCGACGTTATATGGCTTTGCTGCTGCTGTGCGTGACCAGCTTTCATGTGCTGGTGACGGACGTGGCCAGTCATGAGCGGGTGCCAGTGACGGACGGCCAAGAACTGACCGCGGCCCTGGATCAACCGGACCAGAATGCCGGCGCCGAGCACCATGGTGGCGCCCAGCACTGCTGTCAGTGTCACGGCTTCATGGCCTCCCCTGCCGTCGAGCAGAGCGCCCGGGCGCCCTTGCCGGTACTGGCGGACAGCCGGGTACCTGTTCTGCCGGTGCCGCCCTCTTCCTCACCGTACCGGCCTCCCATCGTCTGACTCCTGACATCGCTTTTGTCCACGGGAACCGCTGCCGGCGTTAAGCCGGAGGCTGCCCGTGTCCATTGATTCGGGCCCGCGAACCGATTCCGGCGGGCCCTGATTCGGAGTCATGATGATGCCTATCCTTTCTGCAAGGGCGCGGCCTCTGCGCGCCATGGGCGTTGCCTGCCTGGCGGTGCTGCTGGTGGCGCCCGCTGCCGCGGATACCCGCACCTGGGCGCGCTGGGTCAACCGCGAGATGGCGGAGCTGCCCGCCAGCCGCGCCATTGAAGCGCGCCTGCAGCGTGATCGGGCCGAGGCCCGCGCCCAGTCGCAGCCTCTGTACAACCCGGAACTGAATATCGGCTACGAAAACAGCGCCGAAACCACCCGCACCGTCGGTTTGGGGCAGACCCTGGACTGGTCCGGTAAGGGGCGCAGTAGTGCCCGCCTTGGTGACGTGCAGGCGCAGCTGGCGGAAGTCCGCGCCGAAAAGGCGCGGGCACGATTGGCGGTGGATGTGCTTTCCGCTTTGGCCGCCTATGACGCCGCCCAGGCCCGCCTGCAAGGCGTTCGCGAGCAGGAGCAGCGCCTGTCGGATCTGCTGGCGCTGGTACGCAAGCGCGAGCGCGCCGGTGATCTGGGGCGCATGAGCGCGCAGTTGTCGTATCTGGCCCTGGGCCGGACCCAGCAAGCTCTGGCCGACGCGGAAAGTGAAGCCACCGCCGCCGAGACCCGCTTGCGCGCCGTATTCAACCAGAACGTGCCGGACTACCCGTTGCCGGATGCCGGGCTATGGGAGGCGGACGGTTCCGTGGTGATGGATGCCGGCCGTGCGAAGGACAGTTATGACCTGCGTCTGGCTCGTCTGCAGGTGATGGCGGCGGAACGCCAAGTGGAACTGGCCGGCAAGCAACGCCGCACTGATCCCACTCTCGGTGTCACCGTCGGCCGGGAAGGTGAGGACAATCTGTGGGGGCTGGATTTCAGCCTGCCACTGCCGCTGTTCAATACCGGCAAGGCGGAGTACCAGGCGGCGCTGGCTGACGGCGACGCGCAACAGGCCCTGCTGGATCAGCAGCAGCGGGCGTTGAGCGCCGAAGTCGAAGGCGCGCTGATTGATTACCGGCAACGCCGCGCCCGCTGGTTGTCCTGGCGGGAACTGTCCGGCACTCGCCTGGCGGATTCCGCCGACTTGTTGCAGCGCACCTGGCAACTGGGAGAAATCACCACCCAGGACTATCTGCAAGGCCTCAACCAGCGTCAGGACGCGCTATTGGCCGGCATCGCTCTGCGCGAGTCGATGCAAAAGGCGTGGCTGGAATGGCTTTATCAAAGCGCGCAATTGGATAGCTGGATCGAGATGTTGGCCGCCGGGAACCGGGGGCAGGGAGGACAATCATGAAAAATGTGATCACGAGAAAAAGAGTGGGACTTTGCCTGTTGCTGCTGGCCTTTTCGTCGGTTTGGGCGGATCAAGGCGAAGGGCATGACGATGGTGCCGGTGCCGCCGAGCATGAGCATGGCCAGGAAGAGTCCGCCGGCGAAGCAAATGGGCATGGTGATGATCTGACGCTGACCGAGGCGCAGCGGCGCATGCTCGGGCTGCAAGTGATCACCCTGCAACCTGCCGCCAGCGCGACCCGTTCGCTGCGTTTGCCGGCGGAAATCACCAGTAATCTGTATCGCACCTGGGAAGTACCGGTGCGGGTGGATTCCCAGGTGCTGTCGCGCTCCGCCACCCTGGGTCAGCACCTGGAGAAAGGCGACCCTGTCGCCACCCTGTTTAGCGCCGAGATGGCTACCCTGCAGGCCGAGTTGCGAGCGGTGTCCGACGAATGGCGCCGGGTTCGTAGTCTTGGCCGTGCCACGGTGGGCAATCAGCGTTACCTGGATGTACAGGGCCGTTACCAGGACCTGAAGGCACGGGGGCGTGGTTACGGGCTTGCCGATGCGGATCTGGCGGACATCGAGAAGGGTAAAGGAGACGCCGGTGTTTATACGTTGCGTGCACCGGATGCCGGGCTGGTTCTCAGCGATGCCTTCCAGCAAGGCCAGTGGCTCGCCGCCGGCAGTCCGCTGATTACGCTGGTGGACGAGGCTGAATTGTGGGCGGAAGCCGCGTTGCCGCCGCAGCCGGGGCTCAGAGTCGATACCGGTACGCCGGCCCGGGTACGAGTCGGTGAGACCCTGGTGGACGGCGAGGTGATTCTCTCCGGTCACCGGCTCGATCCCGTGACCCGAACCATGGAAGTCCGTATTCGCGTTCCCAACGAAAACCATCTGCTCCATCCGGGGATGTTCGCTGATGTGGAATTGGTACTGCCGCTATCGGACAACGCCTTGGTGGTGCCGGAAGAGGCCCTGACCCGTGGTGGCGATGGCGACTGGCAAGTCTTCGTGGAGGAGAAGCCGGGTATTTACGAGGCCCGTGAAGTCTCTCCGGGACAAGCGCTGGAAGGGGCCCGTGTGGTCGAGGGGCTGCCGGCGGGCACCAGGATCGTTACCCGGGGGGCCTTCTTCCTCGCCAGCGAACAGGCCAAATCAGGCTTCGATGTGCACGCCCACTAACGGCCGCTCGGATCCAGCAAGGAGAACATGATGTTGAATCGCTGTATCGACTGGGCGGTGAACAACCGCCTGGTGGTGCTGCTTCTGCTGGTGATCACCGTGGGGGTGATTGCCTGGCAAATGCCGCGCCTGAAACTGGATGCCTTTCCCGACGTCACCAATGTGCAGGTGCAAGTGAACACCGAGGCCCCCGGGTTGGCGGCGGAGGAGGTGGAGCAACTGATCAGCTATCCGATTGAAGCGGTGATGTATGCATTGCCACAGGTGGCGGAAGTCCGCTCGATCTCCAAGACCGGCTTGTCCATTGTCACCGTGGTGTTCGAGGACGGCACCGACATCTACTTCGCCCGGCAACTGGTCTTCGAGCGCTTGCAGGCGGCGCGGGAAGATATTCCCGAAGGTGTGGGCACTCCGGAAATGGGCCCGAATACCTCCGGCCTCGGGCAGGTTTACCAATACCTGCTCACCGCTGAACCCGGCTCCGGTGTAGATGCCATGCAATTGCGCAGTCTTAACGACTGGGTGGTGAAACTGCTGCTGATGCCGGTGGGCGGCGTCACCGACGTGCTCAGTTACGGGGGCGAAGTGCGGCAGTATCAGGTCAACGTCAATCCGTCCCGCCTGCTGGCCTACGATCTGACATTGCAACAGGTGATGGATGCCATCGCCGGCAATAATCGTAATGCCGGTGGCTGGTACCTGGATCGCGGCGCCGAGCAATTGGTGATCCGTGGCATGGGCTGGGTCGGTAACGGCGAGCAGGGTCTCCGGGACATCGCCGCCATTCCTCTCAGGGAAGTCAACGGCACCCAGGTCCGGGTGCGTGATGTGGCACGGGTGGAATTCGGCGGTGAGATCCGCCAGGGGGCCTTGACCATGACCCGTCGCGATGCCGAGGGAAACCCGGAATTTCTCGGTGAAGTGGTGGCGGGCATCGTCCTCAAACGCATGGGCGCCAACACCAAGGCCACCATTGATGGCATCGAAGAAAGGGTGGAACGCATTCAGCAGGCGTTGCCGGACGGGGTGCGCTTCGAGGTGTTCTACGATCAGGCGGATCTGGTGGAAAAGGCGGTGAGCACGGTGGTCAGCGCGTTGCTGCTGGCGTTCCTGTTTATCGTCATCGTTCTGGCCCTGTTTTTGATGAACCTGCGGGCCACCGTGCTGGTGCTGTTGTCGATTCCCCTGTCCATTGGCCTTGCGCTGCTGGTGATGGCGAGCCTGGGGATGTCCGCCAATCTGATGTCCCTGGGCGGCCTGGCGGTGGCCATCGGCATGCTGGTGGACGGTTCGGTGGTGATGGTGGAAAACATCTTCAAGCACCTGAGCCGCGGGGAAGGCGCTGATGACCCGGCCGGTGGCATTGCGTTGCGGGTCAAGGACGCGGCCCAGGAAGTGGCCCGGCCGGTGTTTTTCGCCGCCAGCATTATTCTGGTGGTGTTCATGCCGTTGTTCGCTTTCGAAGGCGTTGAAGCGAAGATGTTCGTGCCGATGGCGATCAGCATCATGCTGGCCATGGCCGCCGCCGTGCTGGTGGCGTTGATCGTGGTGCCTTCGCTGGCGTCTTTCCTGTTCCGGCATGGTGTGGAAGAAAAACCCAATAAACTGGTCGGCTGGCTGGAAGTTCGCTATCGCGCGCTACTGGCGAGGGCGCTGGCCGCGCGCAAGGCAGTGATCGGCGGCGCGGTTGGCCTGTTGGTATTGGCGGCGGCCACGGTGCCGTTTATCGGTACCGAGTTCGTGCCGGTATTGGAGGAAGGCACTCTGGCATTACGGGTCACGCTGGCGCCGTCTTCCAGCCTGGATACGGCGCTGGAAGTGGGAGAAAAACTGGAACGGGAAATCATGACCTTTCCGGAAGTGACCTACGCGCTGAGCCGGGTTGGCCGAGCGGAGATCGGCGGTGATCCGGAACCGGTAAGCAATGTGGAGATTTATATCGGCCTGAAACCGGTGGACGAATGGACCAGCGCCGGCAATCGGCTGGAGCTGCAGGAAAAAATCGAGAAGAAACTGCGGGTCCATCCCGGCCTGTTGCTCAACTTCTCGCAACCCATCGCCATGCGCGTTGACGAATTGCTGTCCGGTGTCAAAGCGCAATTGGCGATTAAGCTGTTTGGCCCGGATCTGAACGTATTGCAGGAAAAAGGCGATGCCATCACCCGGGCGGTACGGCAGGTCGAGGGCGCCACGGATGTGCAGTTGGAGCAGATCGCCGGAGAAGCGCAGCTGGTGGTGGAGCCTGACCGCAATGCACTGAGCCGCTATGGGCTCAGCGTTGATCAGGTGATGAGCCTGGTCAGCAACGGACTCGGCGGCGGTGCCGCCGGACAGGTGATCAACGGCAATGAACGCTACGATATCTATGTGCGTTTCGAACAGGATGCCCGCCGCGATGCGGAAGCCATCCGTAACCTGCGCCTGCAGGCCGCCAATGGCGCTTGGGTACGCCTGGCCGACGTGGCGCGGGTGGAGCTGGTCACCGGGCCGCCGCAGATCAGCCGCGATGATGTGCAGAGGAGAGTGGTGATCCAGGCCAATGTGGCTGGCCGTGACATGGGCTCGGTGGTGGCCGATATCCAGCGTGCTATCGATACCGAGGTGGATCTGCCGTCCGGTTACAACGTCGATATCGGCGGCCAGTACGAAAACCAGCAACGAGCACAACAACGTTTGTTCATGGTGGTCCCGGTGGCCGTGGGGCTGATCGCCCTGCTGCTGTACTTCGCCTTCGGCTCGGTGGCCCAGGCATTGCTGATCCTGGTCAATGTGCCCCTGGCGTTGATCGGCGGCATTCTCTCCCTGGCGATCAGCGGCCAGTACCTGTCGGTGCCCAGTTCGGTGGGCTTCATCACTCTGTTCGGGGTGGCGGTACTTAATGGCGTGGTGATGGTGGAAGCGATCAACATGCGATTGCGTGACGGCGAAAGCGTCGATCAGGCCGTCTTCGAAGGCGCGGTATCGCGGCTGCGTCCGGTCCTGATGACCGCGTTGACCTCCATGCTCGGGTTGATGCCGATGCTGTTGGCCACTGGCGTCGGCAGCGAAGTGCAGCGACCGCTGGCGGTTGTGATCGTCGGTGGTCTGGTCTCGGCCACGGCATTGACACTGCTGGTGCTGCCGAGCCTCTATGGTCTGTTTTCCAGGAAGAAGATAGAGGAGTTACAGCGCTAACCTGACGTGGCTTCCCTCTCCTCTTGGAGGGGGGGGCCGCTGAGGCGTGACGTTTTTCTTAAAGAGCGGATTCAAGCCCAAGGTGGTCGACAAAGGGAATGAAGTCGCGGTCGAGGAAAAGCAGAGGGAGATGGTTTTCAATGCAGAATGTCGCGATGATGACATCGGCGGTTTTTCTGATTGTAATGCCTTTTTTTCGCAGTGCTCTGTAATTGCTTGCGCACTTCTCCGCCATTTCTTTACCAAACAGCTCATACTGATCCAGAGCTATCAGGCTTTTTTTCGTTTGGCGATAATCCTTATCGTTACGGATTCCTTGCAGGATTTCCAGGAATATGAGGTCGCCAATAGCAGCTGACCCTTCAATAATCAAGGCATCCAGAAGGTCGGTCTGTGGTCTGTGAATTCCATTGAAATAGTCGATCCAGACGCTGGTGTCCACCAGTATCATCCGGCCCCCCGCATTTCATCCAGATCTCCTTCCCACTTGACCTTGCCGCGCAATTTCCGGATCTCCTGCTGTTTGCTCAATCGAACCAGAAGCTTCAGGCCTTGCTCAACCGCCTCTTTTTTAGTTTCGTAACCGGACACCTTAAGGGCTTCAGCCATCAATTGGTCGTCAATGACAATGTTCGTTCTCATAATTCACCTGTGTGTATAAAGTAAAATCGTATACACACAACTTAGCACTTCCCAGGGGGGGGCGACAATCGACATATGATGACCGGTCTGCCGTCGTTACTCCGCGCTTTCCCTCACACCATTAACTACGCCCCCGCGGTTTCTCATCGAAGGCCAGGCCACTAAGCAAAGCTTTCAGTCGCTGAAATCCTTCCTCGCGGCTGAACGGGGCTTCCCGGGGAGGGGCGTACACTTCCGGGTTGGTACCCTGGAGGACCAGATCAATGGCGTAACAGGTGCCATGGTGTACGGCACGATAGGCGCGCAGATTTTGAAAGTGGTTCATGGCGGCGTCACCTCCCCGATAGGTGGTGAAGAGCGCGCCGTCCAGCTCGGTGGTGCCGGTCTTGCTTGATGTCGCCAGGGGGCCGGGCCGGGTGCAACGTTCCAGCTGGCCCGGATCCCGGCTGACACCAAGGCGCAGCTCGCCAGTGAGGATCTCGTCGGAGTCGTTAAGGCGCAATACCAGCAACCGATCGCCAGGGGCATCCGTTTCGGCATCCAGCCGCCAGGCCGGGTCGCCGAAATAACCGCCGGTTTCCGTTACGGCGTGGGCCTGGTGGTTGTCATAGGCCAGGCCGATGCCGTACTCGTCGCTGTGAAAAGCGTTGGGAGACGCCTGGTCGCCGGTTTCTCCGGTGCTGTTGTCACAGCCGGCGAGAATGAGCAGCGCGAATAAGAGGGGGGTGGCTACCCGCCTGATCTTGTCCATGTCTTTTCCCTTCTTGATGTGCTGGCCCATGTCAGTGTGTGGTGCCCGGTTTGCCGGTGTGCCCCAAGCGGCGATCAGGTGCCGCAGAAGGTTTGCAGTACCCGCTCCGTCGGTTTCGGCGGTTGCCGATAGTCATCGATGTCATCGCGATCCTGGTAAGGGTGGGACAGCGCATCGAGCAGCCGGTGCGTGGGGCCCAGATCATCATCCCGCACCGCCGCGTTCAGGGCTTCCTCCACTTTGTGGTTGCGGGGGATCACCGCTGGATTGTTGTTGCGCATCAGACAGAACGAGGACTTGAGCGGTTTGGCGTTGCGGCTCAAGCGCGCTTGCCAGCGCTGATGCCAGTTTTCGAAGGCTTCGTCCTGATAGATCCCTTCCACCGGCGCGGTTTCGCCGATCAGATCGCGGAAAGTATTGGTGTAATCCGCCTGGCGTCGCTGCATCCAGTCCAGCAGATCCTGAATCAGCGTGGCGTCCACCGGGTCATCTCCGAACAGGCCCAGCTTGGCACGCATCATCGCCAGCCATTTGGCGTCATAGCGTCCGCTGAAGGACCTGATCACGTTGGTGGCTTTTTGCACCGCGGTGTCGGTGTCCGTGTCGATCAGCGGTAACAGGGTTTCAGCGAAGCGGGTCAGGTTCCACTGGGTAATCGCCGGCTGGTTGCCATAGGCGTAACGCCCCTGGTGGTCGATGGAACTGAATACCGTGTCCGGGTGGTACTGGTCCATGAAGGCGCAGGGGCCGTAGTCAATGGTCTCGCCGGAGAGCGTCACGTTATCGGTATTCATCACGCCGTGAATAAAACCGACTCGCATCCAGTGGACGATCAGATCCAGTTGCCGTTCCATTACCGAGTCCAGCAGCGCCAGGGCTTGGTTGTCGCTCTCCCTGAGTTCCGGATAATGGCGCTGCAGCGTGTAGTCCACCAGTGTTTCCAGCAGTGCGGTGTCGCGCTGGCCGGCGGCGAACTGGAAGGTGCCCACGCGCAGATGCGAGGCCGCAACCCGGGTCAGGATGGCACCGGGCAAAGCGGTTTCCCGGTATACCGGCTCTCCGGTGGCAACCACCGCGAGGCTGCGGGTAGTGGCAATGCCGAGAGCGTGCATTGCTTCGCTGATCAGATATTCCCGCAGCATCGGCCCGAGAGCGGCACGCCCGTCGCCACCACGGGAGAAGGGCGTCCGGCCGGCGCCTTTGAGTTGGATGTCGCGACGCTGGCCATCGGGAGTAAGCTGCTCGCCGAGCAGGATGGCGCGGCCATCGCCGAGCATGTTCGGGTAGCCGAATTGGTGGCCGGCGTAAGCCTGGGCGATTGGCTCGCTGCCTTCGGCCAGAGTATTGCCCGCCAGCAGAGCGGCGCCGTCCGGACTGTCCAGAGTGGAGGCGTCCAGGCCCAACTGCCCGGCCAGCGCGGTGTTGAACAGGACCCCAACAGGGGCGGCCACCGGTGTCGGTTCACAGCGGGCGAACAGGCGCTCGGGCAGGCGGGCGTAGCCGTTGTCAAAATGGAAGCCGTGAGGACTGCTCATCGAATACTCCAGTCGGGAACTCCGGTGCGGGGTCTGACAGAGTAACAGACCGCGGCGGAGGAAAAGAGGCATGACCAAGTGGTCGAAAAGAGCGAATACCGGACTATCGCAATGCGCCGGCTTCCATGAAAAGATTAATGAATCCGGCCGGGGAGGTCCGTTTGACGTTCCTGCATGGGCCGATAATAACAAAATGGGGCTCTCCTTTTCAGGGACGGCCCTCCATGGGGTATTCCCCGGGAGTAGCGGAACATGAACAAAAAACCTCTATATCTGTTCTTCGTCATTTTCGCGCTGATGTTTTTCGCCAGCATGGCGCTGATGCTGTTCGCCGACCGTACTCTCTATCTGGCGCCGATCATCGGACTGGCGGGTATGATCTGGGCATTGTTGCGCCTGCGCGGCGTGACCCGGATCGGTGGCATCACTATCGGCCGCAACGATTGATATCGTGGCTTCAAAAATCGCTGGGAGGCTTTGCTGTCCCACAATTCGCTTGCAGGCAAGCTCCCACAGCGGCTTCGTGATCTGGTCTGTGGGAAGTTGGCCAGGAGCCGTTTTTGACGTCGCTTGCGACGCCCCGGAGGGTGGCCGCCATGGACGGCAGGCCACAAAGAATCGTCGGGAACGATTTTTGACGTCGCTCGCGACGTCCCGGAGGGTGGCCGCCATGGACGGCAGGCCACAAAAAATCTGATGTAATCGCACGAATTGCTGAATCCCTTGCCTGGGGCCGATGCCGTACTCTGAACACAATCCGTGTTGGGAGTGATCCATGTCATTCGTTGCTTATGTTACTCATGGTGGTGGTCCCCTGCCGCTGCTCGGCGATCCGGGGCAACGGGAACTGGTTGCGTCCCTGCGTGAACTGTCCGGGGCGGTGCCGCGTCCACAGGCGATCCTGTTGATCAGTGCTCACTGGGAGGCGCCGGTGGCGTCGTTCACCGGTGGTGCCCATCCGCAACTGGTCTACGACTATTACGGCTTTCCCGAGCCCGCTTACCATCTGCAATACCCTGCTCCCGGCGATCCGGCCCTGGCTGCCCGTGCCGCCAGCCTGCTGCACGAGGCGGGTATCGAGGCACGGGTGGATAGTGAGCGTGGCTTCGACCATGGCCTGTTCGTGCCGTTGTCGCTGATGTATCCGGAGGCGGATGTGCCGGTGGTGGAAATGTCGCTGTTGGATTCCCTGGACGCCGGGGCGCACTGGCGCCTGGGACGTGCTCTGGCGCCGCTGGTGGCCCGGGACGTGGCGGTGATCGGCTCCGGCTCCTCGTTCCATAACATGGCGGTGTTGATGGGGCGTGGCGATCCGCCGGGAGCATTGAATGCCAACCGGGATTTCGAGCAGTGGTTGTGGCGGACCTGTCAGAACGGAGACTGGGATGAGGAAGAGCGGGGAAAACGCTTGTGTGCCTGGCGCCAGGCTCCAGGTGGAACGTTCAGTCACCCGCGCGAGGAGCATCTGCTCCCGGCACTGGTGTGCGCCGGCGCCGCCGGCAAGCCGGCGGACCGGGTGTTCTCGGGACGCATGGGCGAGATGAGCGTCAGTTCCCTGCTGTGGCAGCCAGGGAACTGAGCGGACTCAAAGCATGACGCCGATGGCCAGTACGCCGAAGAAACCGACGGTGTAGGCGACGAACAGATAGCCGGCGTAGCGCAGGTAGCTGGCGAAGGTCAGCTCCTCGACCTTGCTCATGGCGACCACTCCGGCGGCGGAACCGATGATCAGCAGAGAGCCGCCCACGCCCACGGAGTAGGTCAGGGTCAGCCATTGCGGCAATGTCATCTCGATACCGGATTTCAGCAGGGCGGCGGTCAACGGCACGTTGTCGAACAGCGCGGAGACCATGCCCACCACGTAGTTGGCGGCGAGGGTCGGCATGATGTCGTACAGTTTCGGGAAATAGGCAAGGATGCCCAGTTCCTTGAGCATGCCCACCAGCAGCAGCACACCGAGGAAGAACAGCAGAGTGTCGAACTCGATCTTGCGGATGTAATCGAGGACCGGCTCGTCCTTGTTCATGAACTGCACCACCATGAACATCAGTGACAGCCCGAACAGGAAGGTCAGCACCGGCGGAATACCAAAGGCCACGTTGGCGCCGATGGTGGTCAGGATGGTCATGAAGAACAGTGCCGCCACCGCTTTGTCGCCGTGACCGAAGGTGATGTCCCGTTTTTCCAGCTCCAGGTCGCCCTTGAGCCCCAGGGAGAGCATGAACGCCAGACTCATGACCGCGACGAAGGCCGGCAGACTCAGTACCAGCAGATCGACGATCTCCACCTTGTCGGCGAGGAAGATCATCAGCGTGGTAACGTCACCGGTGATCAGCGCGGTTCCGCCGGCGTTGACCGAGAACACCACCAGCACCACATAGCGCAGCAACTTCTTAGCCGGCAGCCGCAGGTTCATCAACACCGCGATGCACACCAGAGTAGCGGTGATGTTGTCGGCCATGGAGGAGAACAGGAAGGCGAACAGCCCGGTCATGATCATCAGCTTGCGCTCGGACATGCGCGAGGGCATCAGCTTGTTGACGATGCCGTCGATAATGCCTTTCCCGGACAGGTAAGCGACAAACGTCATCGCCGCCATCAGGAACAGCCACAGGGTGGCAATATCGAGGAGCTGGTCGTTCAACTGCTCCATCAGGGCGTCATGGGAGAGATGAGAGGGCGGGGCAATAAAGAACAGAACCCAAACCAGGGATCCGAAAAACAGAGTGGTCTTGGCCTTGTCGATGTGAACCACGTCTTCGACGACGATGGACAGGAAGCCGAGAGCCACCAGGATAAGTAGCAATGCGGTCATAGGGGACTTCCAAGGCAGGAATCAGCGGGGCGGATTCTAGCGCTTTTGGGTCAAGCATGCGACCTTTTGGCCAAGGCCGTGGTGCGGGCCTGGACTGTCCTCATCCGCCGGGGGGAAATCGGCGTGTTCAGGCCAACGGATGCCCGCTCTCACACAACCGGTGGTCGCGCAGAACCTCGATGATCCGGCACTGTCCCACCTCGCCGCCGCCGCATTCGCCGATCATCCGGTCCAGCTCCCGGCGTAACGTCATCAGTGACTCGATGCGGGCGGTGACCGCGTCCCGGTGGCGGCGGGCCAGGGCATCCACGGCGGAACAATCCCGATGCTTATCGTCGGACAGTGACAGCAACTCGCGGATATCATCAATGGTGAAACCGAGCGACCGGGCGTGGCGGATGAAATGCAGCCGGTCCCGGTGCCGCTGTGTATAGCGTCGCTGGTTACCGGCGCTGCGGGCCGGTGCGGGCATCAGCCCGATCTGTTCGTAGTAACGGATGGTTTCTGCCTTGCAGCCGGTGTCCCGGGCCAAATCGCCGATGGAAAACATACTGTCTCCTCTTGAAGCTGTAGCCACTACAGGTATTCAAATAGGGGGACATCGCAGCCGTCAAGGACGGAACCGCAAGAATCGCGGTCTTGTAGCCCCGCCGGGGGATAACATGACCGCCACAAGCCAGAGGAGACGCGGATGCACGCGCACCATGGTCACGAACACGGCCACTCACACCAGGCGCCGGCCAGTTTCGGCAAGGCATTCGTCATTGCCATTTCACTGAACGTGGGCTTCACCGTGGTGGAGTTCATCTACGGGTTTCTGGCGCAATCCTCCGCGCTGATGGCGGACGCCGGCCACAATTTGTCCGATGTGCTGGGCCTGGTGGTGGCTTGGGTGGGCATGTTGCTGGCCCGCAAGATACCGGATCAGCGGTTTACCTACGGCCTGCGCGGCAGCTCGATTCTGGCCGCCCTGGCCAATGCCATGTTCCTGATGATCGCCTGTGGCGCCATCAGTTGGGATGCCATTCGTCGTCTTGCTGATCCGCCGGAAGTGTCGTCGATGACGGTGATCGTGGTCGCCGCCATCGGTATTCTGATCAACGCCGCTTCGGCCTGGCTGTTCGTCAAGGGCAGCAAGGGCGATCTCAATATTCGCGGCGCGTTTCTCCATTTGGTGGCGGATGCGGCGGTGTCCCTGGGCGTGGTGATCGCCGGCGTGGCGATCCTGATGACCGACTGGAACTGGCTGGATCCGGTGGTCAGCCTGCTGATCGTGGTGGTGATCGTGATCGGCACCTGGGGGCTGCTCAGGGAGTCGCTGAAACTGGCGTTGAACGCGGTGCCGGCGCACATCGATTTGAATGAAGTGGAGGCCTGGCTGCGCGATCAGCCCGGAGTGCTGGATATTCACGATCTGCACGTGTGGGGCATGAGCACCACGGAAAGCGCTCTCACCGCCCATCTGGTGATGCCCGGCGGTGCCGATGATGCCTTTGTCGATGGCGTGGCCGATGAATTGCACCATCGTTTCGGTATTGAGCACACGACGTTGCAGGTGGAGCGTGGCGACAGTGAGCACGTCTGCGTGCTGCATCGCTGACAGGGGGCGGTTTCATGGCATGTTGCGAACCGGAATTGAAAGCGGAGGCCCCGCCGGCTTACCGCCGCGTACTGATAGCGGTGCTGCTGATCAATATCACCCTGTTTCTGGTGGAAGCTCTGGTGGGGTGGTTCTCCGGTTCCCGGGCATTACGCGCCGACGCGCTGGATTTCCTTGGTGACAGCGCGACTTATGCTTTGACGTTGTGGGCACTGGGGCAGTCTCTGGCCTGGCGGTTGCGGGCGGCGCGGATCAAGGGGGCGTCGTTATTATTGCTGGGGTTACTGGTGCTGGCGGACAGTCTGCTGGCGATGACCAATGGCGCACCGCCGCCGGGGCACACCATGACCGGCATCGGCTTGCTGGCGCTGGCGGCCAACCTGACCAGTCTGGTGTTGTTGATGCGCTATCGCCAGGGAGACGCCAATATCCGTTCGGTATGGTTGTGTTCCCGCAATGACGCCATCGCCAATGTGGCGGTGATCGGCGCCGGTCTGGCGGTAATGGCCAGTGGCAGCCGCTGGCCGGATCTGGCGGTGGCGGTGGCGATCGCCGCGTTGTTTTGTCACAGCGCCATGGCGATCCTGCGTCAGGCCAACGCCGAGGGCCGGGGAGAAGGCAGCGGTTGTTCCTCGTGCTAGCCGGGGCCGGTATGTATGCTACCGGCACGGTTGAAACGAGGGCGTCATGGAATTCAAACCCGAGGATCTCAAAGCGGTGTGCCAACGCACCATGCCGTTTGGTAAATACCAGAACTGTCCGGTCATCGATCTGCCGGAACCCTACTTGCTGTGGTTCGCCGACAAAGGCTTTCCCAAGGGCGAGCTGGGGCGGCTGATGGCCCTGGCGATGATCATCAAGGTGGAGGGCCTGGCCGAACTGGTGGCGCCGTTCCGGGGTGCCGGGCCGGGAGTGGTATCATAGTCGTCCCGAATCCGGAGAGCGTTATGAGCAAGGCACTGGTCGTCATGGCCCATGGCAGCCGCGCCGCGGCGGCCAACGATGAATTCCGCTCCCAGGTGGAACAACTGGCACGACGTTGCCCCGGGTTCGTGGCCGTGGTGCCCTGCTTCCTGGAGTTGGCGAGCCCGTCACTGAATGAAGCGATTCAGCAACTTGCCCACCAGCCGGTGGAACAGGTCTTCGTTTATCCGATGTTCTTCAATGGCGGCAAACATGTTGCCCGGGACATTCCCGCCCAAGTGCGCGAGGCGCGGGAGCGCTATCCCGAACTAAAGATCGAACTGCTGGAATATCTCGGTAGCACCCCGGATCTGGCGGACCTCATGGCCCGCCATGTGGGAGAGCAAACGGCTTCGTAGTCTTCTCTGAATTAACGAAGATCGGATCACAAGCCATATTGGCTTACATCTACCTTGGAATAGACTTCCTCCCAGTACCGATCCGCCAGGGCTTCGGCGCTGTCGATGTCCTCACCGGATCCTCCCAGCGTTCCAGAACCGGCCGGAATTCCGGCGCTGGCAACGGGAGAAGAGGCGGGTCTTGCGTGAACTGGCTGCCGGTTCGGATCAGAAGGTATGGGCGATGACCATGCCGCCCCACAGCAGGTGGCGGTCTCCGGGGCCGTCCTTCAGCTCGGAGCTCTGCGCGCGCAGCACATAACTGAGGCGCCAGCCGTTGTGCCAGGCCAGGGTATAGCCGAGCCAGGCTTCGCCCACCAAATGACGCACTTCATCATGGTCATAGCTAAGATCGCTGTCACGGAACTGGCCTTGCAGGAAGGCGTTGTAAGCTCGCGCGGCGGTACCGATGCCACCCCATACATAGTGCTCCTGAACGCCACCGGGCGGATTGGCGTAGCTGGCGCCTTCGCCGTAGCGGGCCAGTTCCGGGTTGAACCGCCACCAGGGACTGTGTAGCCGGCCGGCGCGGAAGCTGAGGCTCCAGCGTGCCTCGGTCAGATAGCCGACCGATCCTTGCAGCGTGCTTTTCACTTCCAGATTGGGGCGGCCTGGTGTCAGGTACTTTTGCCGGGCCACGGTGTAGCGGGCGGTGGGTTCGCCGCCGTCGCTGATCTGATGATCCCAACCCCGCGCCCGGTTGCTGCCGGTGATTCGATGCACGGTGTTCTGCGCCTCGCCCACCAGTGGCAGGCCGAGGGCGCCGAGGGTGAAGCTGGTGTGCCAGGCCAGGTCGCGGGCACGGTCGATCTGCTCCCGGTGGGAAGACAAATACACCAGGCTGGCGTAGGGGCGATCACCGGGCAGCAGGTCCTTTATCTTGACCTCTTCCGGAGTGAACGCCTGCATGCCGAACTCAATGCTGTGGCCGTCGATGCCTTCCGGTGATCGATCGTCCACCCCCACCAGCCGGTCCAGCCACCCCAGCGGCCGGTCCAGGGAGAACCAGGCATCGGCGGCCCGGGCGCCGGTATAGGAAAAGCTCAGCCCGTAGGTGTAGTCCTGATCCCGGGAGCCGGGCACCAGAATGTCGTTGTCCAGTGCCACCGACCAGGACGTGGCCGGGCGCTCCTGTTTGGGTTGCGGACGCGGGCGGCGTGGACGTTGTTCTTCGCCAGGCAACATGGCCAGGCGCGGCTCGCTATCAAGACCGGCCACGGACACGGCGGGTTGGGCGTGGGCGGCGGCGGTCAGCAGAGCAAGGCTGGACGCGGCGATAAGCAATAGAAGGCCTCGCCGCGTTGAGGGCAACACGGTCATGGCGTCGTTTCTCCAGGGTTCATGGCCGGACGATGCCGGCGACGGGCACTATAGGCGCTGGCCTGATATGGGCGGTAGAACGGATCCGGAAGATCATTGCCCGATTCTGCGCAGCACCATGCTCACTTCGGCAACGGAGTATGGTTACCGGGATGGCTATAAGATGGAGGCGGACAAGGATAAGAAAAATAGAAAAAACCCGACCGGTATGATCGGGTTTCTTAATCGATGCGCGCCCTCTTGGGAAAAAACCGGAAAGGAGGGCGTGTCGAACGGAGGTTAACGCAGGCGATAAGTGAGTGTGGCCATGACGCTGCGTTCGGCGCCCATGTAGCAGTAATCGAGGGAATAGCAGGACGCTACGTATTCCTTGTCCGTCAGGTTGTTGACGTTGACGCGCAGATCCATGCCGTGCAGGCCGATACGGCTAAGGTCGTAGCCCAGGGAAGCATCGAACAGGGTGTAGGAAGGCACCGTTCGAGTATTGGCGCGATCCGCCACGATGTCGGTGACGACCCGGGCGCCCAGCCCCACATCAAGACTTTCCAAAGCGCCGTCGTTGAAGCGGTATTGCCCCCACAAAGCAGCCTGGT
This sequence comes from Alloalcanivorax xenomutans, assembly GCF_900217905.1. Classification (GTDB taxonomy): domain Bacteria; phylum Pseudomonadota; class Gammaproteobacteria; order Pseudomonadales; family Alcanivoracaceae; genus Alloalcanivorax; species Alloalcanivorax xenomutans. The sequence continues at coordinate 29,942 of NZ_OBMO01000002.1, read as the reverse complement.
GACGCGGTGCCTGGTTGACCCGGTTGCCCTCGATGTCCTGTTCCGCGTCCTGGTAGCGGATGTCCGTATAGGTGTAGCTGGCCTGCAGTGCCAGTTGGTCGGTGACCATGGTCTGGGCTTCCAGCTCCACGCCGCGGGAACGGATCTGGCCGATGGGCAGATAGATCGCCTCCTGCGGTTCGCGAATGGCGACGTTTTCCTGGTCGATATGGAACAGCGACAGGGTATAGATCCCGCGCCCGTCACGCGGCTGGTATTTCACCCCGGTTTCATACTGGGTGCCTTCGGTGGGTTTGAGCGGATTACCGTCTTCGTCGGTGTAGACGCTGGGATTGAACGACTCCGAATAACTGGCATAGGGTGCCAAGCCGTTGTCGAACAGATAGAGCACACCGGCACGGCCACTGAAACGGCTGCGGTTCTGACTGGAGCGGGCTCCGCTGGCGACATCCACATTGGCGGTCCGCACCCAGTCCTGACGGCCGCCCAGTGAGAAGCGCCAGTTATCGAGACTCATGGTGTCCTGCAAGTAAATACCGGTCTGGATCAACTTGCGGTCGTTGTCGGATGGGACGAAGTCCGCCACCGGCCCCGCGCCATAGACCGGATCGAAGGCGTCGATGGGCGGGAAAGCGCCACTCAGCCAGAGCGCGTCCACGTCACGGTGCTGGTAGTCGAAACCCAGCAGCACGGTATGGCGCAGCCCCCATTTATCGAAGTCCGCCTGCAACTGTGTATCCACGGCATGGGCACTGAGGTGCTCGTCGGCGCCGGAGAAATAGCGGTTCAACTCATTGCTGTCGCCGACCCAGCCATAGGCGTAGACCTGCTGCAATTGCACGTCGCTTTCCAGATAGCGGTAGTTCTGCCGGAACCGGAAGGTATCGTTGATCACGTGTTCCAGGCGGTAGCCGATCATTTTCTGGGTACGCTCATACTGTTCATAGCCCGGCTCACCTTCGAAGAAATGCCGGGAAACATAGCGCCCGTTGTGGCGGTACAGGGTGCCTTCCGCCGGCAGGCCGCTGTGACTGCCGCCTTCCGGGTCATCCTGGTAATAGGCCATCAGATCCAGAGTGGTGCGGTCGCTCAGATCAATGGTGAACGATGGCGCGATGGCGTGGCGCTTCTGTTCCACGTGATCAAACTGGGTATCGCCGCCTTCGGTGAGGCCGATGATGCGGTAAGCGGCACGGTCGCCGAGCGGTCCGGCGAAGTCGAAAGCGGCGCCGAGGTAATCGTTGCTGCCGGCACGGAACTGGATTTCCTGACGCGTCTCGAACAGCGGTTGCTTGCTGGTCAGGTTCACCAGGCCGCCGGGCGAGGCGCGGCCGTACAGCACCGAGGACGGGCCTTTGACCACTTCCACCCGCTCCAGGAAGTACGGGTCGACCTGGATCGAATTGAAGGTCCCCGGATCGCCCATGGTCTTGAGGCCGTCCAGGTAGATGTTGTCGATGCTGTCGTCGGAAAAGCCGCGCATCACCACATAGTCGTAGCGCTTGGAAGCGCCGATCTGATCAGTGAACACGCCGGGCGTATAGCGCAGGGCCTGTTGCACGGTTTCCGAGCCCTGGGACTCGATCTGTTCGCGGCGCACCACGGAGATGGACTGCGCTGTTTCCAACGTGGGCTGGTCGATCTTGGTGGCCGCCTGGGCGGTCACCGCCACCGGAGCCAGCACGTTGGACCGGGCCGGGGACTGGGCCCGGGAACTTTGGGCCGGGGCCGGTTCCAGGGTGTAGCTGCCGTCCTCGTTGCGCCGGTAGCGCAGGCCGCTGCCGGCCAGCAACTGGTCCAGCGCCGCCGTGGTGGAGTAATCGCCGCGCAGGGCCGGGCTTTGTTTGCCCCGGATCAGGGCGGTGTCGTAGATCAGCGTGACGCCGGTGGCGTCGGCCAGATCCAGCAGTGCCTGATCCAGGGACTGGGCGGGCAGGTTCAACGATGCCGCCTGGGCGGCGGAAGTCAGAATGACCGCGCCGAACAGGGCGGCACGCAAGGGGGTCAGACTCATGGGCGGTTCGGTTTCCTGTGCTGTGGCAATTCTGCGAATGAAAATGATTTAGATTGCACTGCCGGAGAAGACGAAGCCGGTCCGGATTTCTGAACCCGGGAGGGGAAATTTTTTCTTCATCGTGATTCAGAGGGGGTCACCCTCCATTGAAGACATAAATGCGGAGGCCCGCGCTACAAGCTCCCACAGTGGCCTTGTGGCGCGGTTGGCGGAACCTGATCTGGTGTCAGCGCAGAATGATCAGACCTGGCAGCCGGTACTGGTGGATCGAAAGGCTGGCGGCGAGCGCGGTGAGCATGGCTGCCGGATCCCCGGTGTCGAAGACACCGCTGACCCGCCGGTGGCGGGCGTCGCCGAGTACCCAGATCGGGGTGTCCTGGTAGCGCTCCAGACGGCGGACCACCTCCTCCAGGGGAAGATCGCGCACGATCAGACGCCCGCGTGTCCAGGCCTCGGCCCACGCCGCGTCGACGCTGACCGGATCCTGCAGCCCGCCATCTTTCCAGCGTACCGCCTGACCGGGGTTGAGGGTTTCCCGGTGCCGTCGATCGCTGGCCAGTACCTGTCCCTCGATGACGGTGAGCAGGACGTCATCACCCTCGCGGGCGACATTGAAGCGGGTCCCGGTGACGCGAATACGGGCATCCCCGGCCTGGACGGTGAATGGCCGCTGGTGATCCGCGGCCACCTGGAACAGGGCCTCGCCGCGCAGCAGCTCTATGCGGCGGCTGACGTCATCCAGGTGCCAATTGGCGGCGCTGTTGCCATTAAGAACCAGGTGGCTGCCGTCGGCCAGGTCACGGGAAAGCTGTTCGCCGGCGGCGGTGCGCAGGTCCGCCCGCCACAGCCGCCATGGGGACTGACCCAGGAACACCAGAGCCAGCACCACGGCGGCGGCCAGCGCCAGCGGCAGGAGCCGCCGCTGGCGCCGTGGCGCGGCCATTTCCGCCCCGTTATCGAGGGATACGCCGTCGAGGGAGAGGGCGCCCAGGTGTCGCCACAAGGTTTGCGCGCGCTGGTAGGCCGCTTCATGGGCCGGGCTGCGCTGGCGCCAGCGGTCCAGGTCCTGGTGATCCTGTTCCCGGGCCCGGCCGGAATGCAGGTGCGCGAGCCAGCGGTTGGCTTCCTGATCCAATGGTGGAGGGCGGTGTTCCTGCATTGGACTCATCCTTGTGCTTCCCAGGCCAGGCGCGCCTGACAATGGTTGAGGGCGCGCAGAATATACTTGCCGACCATCCGTTCGGATACCCCGAGCCGGCCGGCGATCTCCTTTTGCGTGAGCCCTTCCAGCCGATTCCAGAGCAGGGCCTGGCGCACATGATGGGGTAATTCGCCGAGCGCTTCACGCAGGCTGTCGAGCACCTGGGCGTCGCTGGCGGCGGTTTCCGGGTCCGGGGCGGGGCTTTCCAGGTCCTCGGCGGCCTCCTGCAGGGTGATGGCGGTGGGTTGGCCGTTTTGCTGGCGCAGGTGATCGATGAGCAGGTTGCGGGCGATGCGGAACAGGAAGGCGCGGGGGTTGTCCAGCGCTTGGTGGCGTGGCACCCGCCGCAGGCGCAGATACACTTCCTGGCATAACTCGGCGGCCAGTTCCGGTGATTGCAGACGCCGGTTCAGATAGCCGGTGAGTTCCGCCGCATGCTGCTGGAACAGATGGTCGCGGGGATCCGCTTGCATGGAGGTCCGCCCGGATTACGTTAAATGATAATGATTCCGAATCAGGGCGCAATTATGCCGATATCCCCGCCCGGGCGCCAGCGGCACCCGAGCAGAGAAGAGCGGAGAGTGGAGAACATCAACGAGGGGCGTGATAGGTGCGGGAGCGCTGGCCGGGCTTGCTGAACACCCATTGCCACAGCTGAATGTGGCGGGCGCGGAAGCCGCCGGCGCAGACATTCAGGTAATAGTGCCACATGCGGAAGAAGCGATCGTCGTAGCGGTCCTTGAGCTGATCCCAGTTGGCCTGGAAGTTGGCGTCCCAGGCTTTCAGGGTCCTGGCGTAGTCGGGGCCGAAGTTCTGTATATCCTCCACCACATAGAAGGGCTCGGCGGCGCGGGCGATCTGTTTGATCGAGGGCAGCTCACCGTTGGGGAAAATATACTTGTCGATCCAGGCATCATGGGCGGCGCTGCTGAGGTTGTTGCCAATGGTATGCAGCAGCATCAGGCCGCGGTCCTTGAGCAGGTTGGCGGCGGTTTTCATGAAGGTGTGATAGTTGCGGCGTCCGACGTGCTCGAACATACCCACCGACACCACCCGATCGTAGTGCCCGGTGACGGTGCGGTAATCCTTGAGCATGATCTCAACCGGCAGTTCCTTACAGCGCTCGCGGGCCAAGTCCGCCTGTTCGCTGGAGACGGTGACGCCATGGGCGCGCACGCCGTAATGGCGGGTGGCGTGCTCCACCAGTGAACCCCAGCCGCAACCGATGTCGAGCAGGGTCATGCCCGGTTCCAGCTCCAGCTTGCGGCAGATCAGATCAAGTTTGGCCTGCTGGGCTTCGTGCAGGGTGGCTGCGTCCTTCCAGTAGCCGCAACTGTAGGCCATGGTCGGATCCAGCATCAGCTGAAACAGATGGTTGTCCAGATCGTAGTGTTTCTCCGCCACTTGCCGGGAGCGGCGCAGGCTTTGCCGGTTGCGTAGCGCATAGCCCGCCAGCTGTACCGCCACCATCCAGCGCGGCTGACTGATGCCGTCGGCGCCGGCGCGCAGGATGCGGGTGATGAATTCATCAATGGCGTCACAGTCCCACCAGCCGTCCATGTACGATTCGCCAAGCCCGAGGGAACGTTGCGCGGCGAATCGGGACAAAGTATCGGGATGGTGAAGATGCAGATCCCAGGGACGCCGGCCATTGATCTGAATGTCGGCGTTGGCGAGGATCTCGGAAATCATCGCGTCGATGGAGCGGGAACCGGTGTGGGTGGTGTCGTCCCGGCTGCGTGAACCTAACATACAGTGCCTCCCTTCGGGTGATGAACTGCATGGGTCACGGGCTGCAGCTTGGCTGCCCATTGCCCTGATTATTGTGCGACGATGAAGCGTGTTTCCCTGCCGGATGTCACCGTCATCCGGGAACGGCGGATGCAGTACTACACGGCTCCGGCCTCCCCGGGGTCGTGCCAATCGTCGATTGGCGGTGGCCTCTCCCTGTGCCATGGCGCAATAATCCGATTCTTCGCACGGGCGGATTAAACGCGCGTTCCCCATTCTTTGACGGTCTGATCACGGGTGCAAGCCCTTCGTTATCGCTTCGCTGTTTGAGTGCCTGATTTTTTTCAAATTAATTCATGGGGTTATCGCCGTTATGTATCAAAACTATGGGATTCATAGGCGTGGCCGTCCGAGCCGGAAAAGGCAAGAAAGGAAGGAAAAGCAATGGATTCTCTGACTCAGGCGGTCCTGGGGGGAGCCTTGGGCGGCGCCGTTTTGGGGCGCCGTTTCCCGCGTGGCGCGATCCTCGGCGGGGCGCTGCTGGCGACCTTGCCGGATCTGGATGTGTTGATCGACTACGGCAGCGCGGTGGCGAATTTTTCCGAGCATCGCGGGTTCAGTCACTCCTTGCTGGTGCTGACGCCTTTTTCGCTGTTGCTGGCGATCCTGTTGTCTCGCCGTTGGCGTGATGTGTCGCCGGCACGCTGGTGGGCGTTCACCGCTCTGGTGTTGCTTACCCACCCTTTGCTCGATGCCTTCACCACCTACGGTACCCAATTGTGGTGGCCCCTTGGTGAACCGGTGGCGTTGAGCAGTGTGTTCATCATCGACCCGTTATACACCCTGCCATTGCTATTGGCGGTGCTGGTGGCGCTGTGGCGGCCGCCGTCGCGGCGGGCGTTGGCGTTGGGGCTGACCTTGTCCAGCGCCTATCTGATCTGGAGCCTGGCCGCCCAGCAGTGGATGACGCAGCGGGTGCGCGCCGAACTGGCCGGTATCGGTGTCACACCGCAACGGTTGCTGGTGCAGCCCATGCCATTCTCGACTCTGCTTTGGCGGGCCACCGCGCTGACCGATGATCAGCGCCTGGAAATGGTCACCGGTGTATTGGATCACCCAGGCAGCATGACGCTGGAACGGTTTCCGCGTCATCGGGAGCTTGAGGCGGTCGCCGCCGGGCTGCCGGAAGCGCGACGGCTGGCCTGGTTTACCGGCGGTCTGCTGGATTATCAGCGCGAGCAGGAACAACTGGTGGTGACGGACGTCCGCCTTGGGGTTCCGGGCGCCCATCCGTTCCGTTTTGTGCTGGCGGCATTTGATGGTGATGACTGGCGGCCTTTGCCAAGCACTCGTCTGAGCGATGTCAGAATTCATGATGGAATGTGGTCCAAGTTATGGCGGCGTACGTTCGCCATCAAGCCGGTGCTTTGTCTGCGTACCCTGCAACTGGGGGAGGCACCGGCGGATTGCCTGGACACGGCGTTATAGCGGTTTCAGCGCGGTCATGGCGCGGTCCACCAGCTGTTGGCAGGCGCTCGGGGTGAGGCCGGTCCAGCGCTTGAACGAGCGGCGGAAATTGGTGTTGTCGTTGAAGCGCAAATAGCGCGCCACCTGTTCACTGTTGTAGCCATAAAACTGCAAAAGATGCAGAGCGGTATGCTTGCGCGCCCGGTCCAGCAGGTCCTGAAAGTGAGTGCCATGGTGTTTGAGTTTGCGTTTTAACGTGGCCGGACTCAGGCCCAGTTCCCGCGCTGCGGTATCCAGGGATGGCGGCTCGCGGATGCGTTCGATCAGCGCCAGATAGAGTTGGTGAACCAGACTGGTGTCGCATCCCAGGGCCAACTGTTGTTCTTGGCATTGTTGCTCGGAAACCGCCCGCGCGGTGTGCGAGCCCCTGGGCCAGGGCTGATTCAGATAATGGGCGGGAATCAGCATGGCATCCATTTGCGCTTCGAAGTACAGCTGGGAGCCGAGGTAGACCTGATAGTGCTCCGGATAGTCCGGTTGCGGGTAGCTGAATTGGAAGGTCCACGGCAACGGTCCGCCGCTGAGCCAGCGGGTCACCGAGGCCAGGGCTGACATCATGCTCTCCACCAGAAACCGGTACTCATTCCCCGCGCCACAGCTGTCCAGCCACTGCACGCAACAATATTCGCCGGTACGGATGATGCGGGGCGCCAGTAGTGGTGTGATCAGAGGCTGATAATCCTCCAGGGTGATGAGCGCCTGATCCAGATGGGCGGCGTTGCCGAGCAGCGTGCTGATCGCGCCATAGTGGCCGGGAAGCAATGTCTGCCCATAGCGGAAGCCGAGCTCGGGATCAGGGTGCAGGCGGCGAATGTTATGCACCAGTTGCAGGTATTGGCGCGGCGACAAACGCGCGCTGGTATCCAGAAGATCATCGGGAAACAAGCCGGTATGTCTGAGCGCCTTGTGATCGTCCAGCCCCGGTTCGCGCACCATCTCCAGCAACAGCGCCGGGTGATGGTGACAGGGGATGAAACGGTCGTCCCGCTGATAACCGATATGGTGGTGAGAGCCGCCGCGCATGATCAGGCCGCGACGTTCGCCGCCCGCCGCCGGCGGACTTCATCCAGATCCCGGTTGGCGCGCTCCAGCCAGGCCTCGGGGGGGTCCGCGCCGGCCTCGGTGATGGCCACCACCAGCTGTGAATAATGCGTGCGGCCCTGACCGCTCTTGAAGGCGAAAGCCGCCACCGCTTGTTCCAGTTCCCGCGCCAGATCCAACGCCTGCCTGGCGTCGATATCGGTCAGTAACGCGGCGAAACGGTGGCCGGCGTAGCGGCACAGCAAGTCGTTGCGGCGCAGGTTCAGCAACAGCAATTCGGCTACTTCCTGCAATAGCCGTTGGCTGTCCCGCTCGCCGAGATGGCGGCGGTGGGCATCGAAGTCCGGCAATTCCATCATCAACAGAACCGGGGGGGCGGCACAGCGGGAAGCGAGGGCCAGATGTTCGCGCAGATAACCGGCCCGGGTGAGCGGGGTCAGACGATCAAAATCCCGGTGCTCCCGGAACAGCTTTTCCCGCTTACGCAGCTGATCGCAGATCGCCTGTTGCTCCTTGTGCCAGTGATACAGACCCAGTGTCAGCAGCAACATGCCCACCGGCATGGCTCCGGATTCCAGCCAGTGATCCCAGACTATGGTGGCCGGCAGTTGAATGACCTCGTCCATGACGTCCTGCCAGTAGGCCACGAAAATACCGCTGAGCCCCAGTGCCAGAAGGTTGGTGACACGGCCGGCGGGCCGGCTGTTGAGCATCAGGGCCAGCCAGATCAGAACCAGCAGGGCGGCGCCGCCTTCGCCGGCGATATCCAGCCAGACCACCTCGGCCATCGGCTTCAGGGTGCCGGTCAATGTATTGAGCGCCAGAATCGCCGAGGCGATGGTCAGTAGACCGAACCACTTCCATCGATGCAGTGCGAATCCCCACATCCGTCATTACTCCTTTTTGAACTCCTACCCTTCCTACGCCGTGGGCATTGCATCGGCGTGACAGGATCGGTGCCGTCGACGCAGGGGGTCGGATCAGCTCATGGCATCGGTGTTTTCGCCGTGCTGGACCGAGCCTGAGACGGCGTCAATGCCGGTAAATCGTCCGGACGGGAGGGTGTGATCGGCTCAGCGCGGGCCGGAAATGCCGCTCAAAGCCCTGATAACCAGGGGGCTGGCCACGGGGTGTAACGGAAGTGACATGGCCTCTGCCTAGGTTCCGTGCAACGCGGATGACGTTGCTGACTGCCTTGGGGGACACATGACCCGCTATCAACTGAATACACCTGTTTTGAAACGTACGTTACTGGCCTCGGTGATCGGTGCCCTGGCGCAAGGCGCCGGCGCTGAAGAGAGCGTGGAGAGCCACCGTCTGCAGGCGGTGGAAGTGGTCGGCCAAAGCGCCAGTGTGGAAGAGGCGCTGGCCAGCCAACGCGCGGCCGACAACATCCAGACCACGGTGAGCGCCGATGCCATCGGTCAGTTGCCGGATACCAACGTGTCGGAATCACTGCAACGCCTGCCCGGTGTCTCCATCGAACGGGACCAGGGCGAGGGCCGCTTCGTGCGGGTGCGTGGTCTGGCGCCGGACTACAACGCGGTGGATGTGGATGGCGTACAGATTCCGGCGCCGGAGGCGGGGCGCCGGGCGGTGGCTCTGGATGTGGTGCCGGCGGATCTGCTGGAATCGCTCACCGTGGTGAAGACCCTGACGCCGGACATGGACGCCAATTCCCTCGGCGGGACGGTACAGGTGCGGAGCCTGTCGGCTTTCGACCGCCCCGGCCTTTACTATTCGGTGACCGGAAAGGGCAGTTACAACGAGCTGATGGATGAAACCAGCCCGGAATTGTCCGCCGCTTTCAGCAATCGCTTCAGTATCGGCTCCGGTGAGGATAATTTCGGCGTGGCGGCGGCGTTCAGCTGGTCCGAGCGCGACTTCGGTTCCGATAACGTGGAAACCGGTGGCGGCTGGGACTTTGATGACGGTGATGCGCGGCTGGAGGAATTCGAACAGCGGGATTACACCATCACTCGGGAACGGCTCGGTCTGGCGTTGAACTTCGATTACCTGCCCAACGACAACAGCCGCTATTACTTGCGTACCCTGCACAGCCGTTTCCGGGATGAGGAAATCCGTCAGGCCAACGTGTTCGGCTTCGAGGAAGCCATGGCGCCCAACGAAACCGGCGCCGTGGAAGTACAGAAAGAGCTGAAGAACCGCGAGGAAACCCAGAAGATCACCTCGGTGGTGTTCGGCGGTGAGCAACGCTGGAATGACTGGGCCATGGAGTACCGTATCGGTCACAGCCGGGCCAGCGAGGACGAGCCCCGCCATACCGGTGGCGCCGTGTTTGCCGCCGAGTTCGACGATGGTGGCTATCATGGTAGTCGTAAACCCCGCCCGGTTTTCCCGTCCGGTTTTTTCGACGATGCCTTGTATGAGCTGGACGAAGTGGAGGTCGCCCAGAGTGACACCAAGGACCGGCAAACCGACCTGAAGTTGGATTTCACCCGTGATCTGATGTGGAACCAGCACTTCGCCACCCTCAAGTTCGGCGGCAAGGTGGCCCGCCGGGACAAGGAGTCGGACGCCGAAACCTGGATCTACGAGCCCGATGGCAATCTGTCGGATTTTGCCAAGGATGTGGACTATGGGCTGGGTGAGATGGGATCGGGTATCGATACCAGCGTGGACAATCTACTCAGTGGACCTGGCGAGCGGGACGATGAGGCCTCCGCCATCGAGGACTACGACATCTCCGAGGACAGCCGGGCAGCCTATGTGATGGGCACCGTGGATGTGGGGGATCTGCGGGTGCTGGGCGGAGTGCGCTATCAGAGCACGGATTTCTCCGCCAGAGGGTACGGCGTGGAAGATGGCGATATCGTCGCCAATCGCTTCAACGAGGATGAACGGCACTGGCTGCCGGCGCTGCATCTGCGTTACCGGCTGGGGCCGGATACCCAGGTCCGGGCGGCGTTCACCCAGAGTGTGGTGCGACCCACCTTCGAGCAATTATCACCAGGTTATGAAATCGACGGTGACGAGGCCAGTTTCGGCAATCCGGGGCTCAAGTCCCTGGAAGCGGACAACTACGATCTGGGCATCGAGCATTACATGGGGCGCGCTGGTGTGGTCTCCGCCTTCCTGTTCTATAAGGATCTGAAGAATTTCGTGTATCGCACCGATGTGGGCGGCGCCAGCGGATACGAAATGTACGATGAGGCGGAGACATTTGAAAATGGCGACAGTGCTTCCCTGTACGGTCTGGAGCTGGCCTACTCGAAAACCTTCAGCGGCTTGCCGGCGCCGTTCAATGGCCTGTTGGTCGGTGCCAACGCCACTCTGGTTGATTCCGAGGCGCGCATTCGCGCTTATGACGAGGATGCCGGGGGGTACCGGGATCGCACCATCGCCTTGCCGAGCCAGTCGGACCTTACCGCCAATCTTATGGTGGGGTACGAGACCCGCAAGCTCAGCCTGCGGCTGGCCGCCAACTACACCGGAAACTATCTTCAGGAAGTGCAGGATCCTTTGGACAAGCGCTACGACATTCACGTGGACGATCACGTTCAACTGGATTTCACCGGCCATTATTTCCTGACCGAACAGCTGCAACTGACCTTCGAGGCGATCAACCTGACCGACGAACCCTTCTATGCCTACACCGGCAGGGAACGCTACAACGCGCAGTACGAAGAGTACGGTGCCACCTACAAACTGGGCCTGTCCCTGAAGCATTACTGAGGAGCCGTTGAATGAAACGGATGGGAACGAGAAGACGGTTTGCGATATTGCTTTGTGGTGGTCTGGGATTGGCGGGTTGCGCCGTGGATAGTGTGGCGGAATCCGACTGGCGGAGCTGGGAGCCGGAGCGGCGATTTCAGGATCTTTGGTATGCGCCGGGCACCACGCAGTGGGCGGCGCTGGATCAACGGGGCGGTCTCTGGATCAACGGCGAGCGGCAGTCAAGCGCCGCCCAGGGCTATCAGCATCTGGATGGCCGGGTTGTCGCTTCGGGAGACTGGCGCCTGGCGTTGGCGGAGCAGAGCAGCAATGAAGTGCATGTGCTGACCGTCCGCGATGGTCAGGTCATGGCAGGCAATACCATCCCCGCCCCGGACTATGAAGTGGCCGGTCTCTGTCTGTATCAGGACCGGGACGGCCTGTTGTCGGTGTTTTTGCTGGATGAGCGGGGCGGTGCCGACCAGTGGTTGATCAACGAGATGGTGGCGCCGCTGCGCCATCTGGTATTGCCGCCGGAGGTTCAGGCCTGCCGGGTGGACGACAACGATGGCGACCTCTACGTCAGTGAGGAGCGAGTTGGTGTCTGGCGTTATGCCGCCGATGCCGAGCGGGATCCCGAACGCCGGGTGGTGGATATGGTGGCGCCCCGAGGCGGGCTGCGGCTGGGCGCCGCCGGTCTGGCGGTGATTCCGGATGGGCTGGCGGTACTGGACAAGGACGCCGGGACCTTGCACTTGTATCGCGACGGCGAACCGGTGGGAGCGGCGATAACGGTGCCGGCTCAGAAGGAACCGGAAAAACTGGCGGCGCTTTGGCGGAACGGAGAGTTGACTCTGGTGGTATTGGACGACGAAGGAAGTGCCGCTCGGACCATGACGCTGCCCTGGCGGGCGGCGAACCCAACGTTCGGGGACATGAATATGGCGGTGGTGCACGCGGCGGCACAAACCGATCCGGTGGCCCGTTTCGGTGACGCCGCGGATGATCCGGCGATCTGGTTGCACCCGGAAAAACCGGAACACGGCCGTGTGCTCGGTACCGACAAGAAAGCGGGTTTGTACGTTTACGATCTGCTCGGCCGAACCCGGCAGTTTCTGCCCGTGGGGCGGCTCAACAATGTGGACGTGCGCGGTGACTGGGCGGTGGCCAGTAACCGGGATCATGACAGCCTCCAGGTGTTTCGTATCGACACCGAAGGCAACGTCTCCAACGCCGGTGAAATCGAAACCACGCTCAAGGACATTTACGGGGTGTGCCTTTATCAGGCCGGTGCCGATGAGCTGCATGCCATCGCCAACGGCAAGAATGGCGAGTTCGAACAATACCGCCTGGACCTCACCGGCGAGGCGCCCTCGGCGACCCTGGCGCGGCGTTTCCGGGTGGACAGCCAGCCGGAAGGGTGCGTGGCCGATGAAGTGACCGGCCAGTTGTTTGTCGGCGAGGAAGATCAGGCGGTGTGGACTCTGCCCGCCGACCCCGAAGTGCCCGCCACGCTGACCAAGGTCATGGCCGTGGGGGAGAAACTGGTGGCCGATATCGAAGGGCTGGCGATCTACGCCGGCGAGGACCACCGTTACCTGGTGATTTCCAGTCAGGGCAACGACAGCTATGTGGTGCTGGATGCCTTGCCGCCTTATGCCTACCGGGGACGATTCCGTATTGCTTTGGATTCACTGCGTGGCGTGGACGGGGTGTCGGAAACCGATGGTCTGGAAGTGACATCCGCCAACCTGGGAGGCGCTTACGAAGAAGGGCTGTTGGTGGTTCAGGATGGGCGCAACCGGTTGCCGCAGGCGCCGCAGAACTTCAAGTACGTGCCCTGGTCAGCGGTGCGTGAGGCGTTGAACCTGACCAGAGAGGCGCGGCCATGAGCGGGGAATGGCGAACCGATCCGGACGATTGGGAAGCACAGGACGATCATCCGGTGCTCCGGAGTAGCGAGGGCCACTGGCTCAGCCTGACCCGGCGCGGTGTGCTCAAGGGTGGCCTGGGGTTGGCGGCGGTCTTTGTCGGAGGCTGCGCGGTGACCGGTGGCGCGCGGCCACGCATCGGATTCACGCCGCTGCCGGCGCAAACCGATCCCGGCTTTGACGCGGTGCGGGTGCCGGCGGGATATCGCGCGGTGCCTTTCTACAGCTGGGGAGATCCGATTGATGCCGAGGCGCCACGGTGGCGCGCGGACGCCGGTAACGACTGGCGTGATCAACTGCGGCAGGCCGGAGATAACCATGACGGGATGCACTATTTCCCGTTTGCGGATAATCCCAACGGGCACGGCCTGCTGGTGATCAATCATGAAAAAGTGGCGACGGATTTTCTGCATCCACGGGGTGCCACGGTGCTGCATGACGAACAGGGCAGGCCGCGCCGGCCCGGCGAGGAAGTGAATAAGGAACTGGCCGCCCACGGTGTCAGCGTCATCGAGATCGCCAAGGACCGCGACGGCCAGTGGCGGCGAATAATGACGTCTTCCTATAACCGTCGCATCAGCGGTTTGACGCCGATGATACTGAGTGGTCCGGCGGCGGGGTCCGAAGCCATGCGCACCGCCTCGGATCCCACTGGGCGCCGGGTGATTGGCACGTTCGCCAATTGCGCGCTGGGCTACACCCCCTGGGGCACTTATCTGGCCTGTGAGGAAAACTGGCCGAACTACTTCGTCAATCGGGACACGGAGGATTATCAGCGGCGTCCGCAGCAGGCCCGCTATCGGCTCAGTCAGGGAGAGCGCAGTAACTATTATTTATGGGAAACCGCGCAATCCCGCTTCGATGCCACACCGGACCGTTCCCTGCCTCACCAGGGGGAGGTCAATGAACCGAACCGGTTCGGCTGGGTGGTGGAAATCGATCCCTTCGACCCGGACAGCACGCCGGTGAAGCGTACCGCCATGGGACGGCTGGTGCGTGAATGCGCCACGCCTTCGCTGGCCGATGATGGGCGCATGGCGTTTTACTTCGGGGATGACACCCGGGGGGAGTACATCTACAAGTTCGTGCCCCGCGACCGTTACCGCGCCGATGAACCCGGCGCCAATCGCGAACTGCTGGACCACGGCACTTTGTATGTGGCGGTATTCCATGATGACGGCCGGGGTGAATGGCGCCCCTTGCGGCATGGTCATGGCCCGCTTAACGCCGCCAATGGTTTCCCCGATCAGGCGGCGGTGCTGATCAATGCGCGCGGCGCCGCGGATCTGCTTGGCGCCACCCGCATGGACCGGCCCGAATGGGTGGCGGTGCGGCCCGGCAGCCGCGAGGTTTACGTTACGCTGACCAATAACGATGAGCGCGGTGTCGATGACGGGCAACCGGTGAACGCCGCCAATCCCAGGCCCAGGAACCTGCACGGACAGATTCTGCGCTGGCGGGAGCGGGACAATGATCCCGCCGCCACGGTTTTTGATTGGGAGCTGTTTTTATTGGCGGGTTACCCCGCCGGCGGTGAGGCGCCGGCCCATCAGTGGGGTACCATCCAGGGCGATGTGTTCTCTTCGCCGGATGGCCTCTGGTTCGATCCGGCGGGGCGCCTCTGGATCGAAACCGATTACGACGACGAAAGCCCGGACCATCAGGCCATGGGGACCAACCAGTTGTTGTGCGCGGACCCGGACAGCGGCGAGGTGCGTCGTTTTCTGGTCGGGCCACGGGGATGCGAAATCACCGGCATTACCGGTACGCCGGACGGGCGGACCTTGTGGGTCAACGTGCAGCATCCGGGGATCAGCTATCCGGCCAGCGATGGCCATACCCGCCCCCGTTCCACCACGGTGCTGATCACACGTGAGGACGGCGGCGAGATCGGCACCTGACCAGCACTACTCGATGCCCATGTACCGAAACCACAGTGTGCGGCCGGTACTGATGAAGTGCGGCAACAGGCGGATCACCTCGCCACGCGGGGACGGACCGGTCCATTCTTCCGGCAATAACGGGTCGGTGTTGAGGATCTTGGTGGCGGCCCGGCCCACGCGCAAAAAACGCGCGCACAGGACTTTGTCGGGGGCGGTGCCGGCGGGGGCCTGGTCGAGCAGCCGGCACATTTCATCACGGACCTTCTCGAGCAGGGTGTGGCGGCGCCGAAAATCCCACAAACCGGGCCTGGGGGTGACCGATAACTGATCGGCCCGCAGCAGCACGGTTTGCGGGGCCATGCCCAGGGCCCGCAGTTCCTGCCGCAGGGCGGAAAAGGCCAGTGACAGGTTGGCGGGGCGGACGAACAGATCCCGTTGCACCTCGGCAAAACCCCTTTGCCAGAGGGCTCTCTCATGTTCCCGCCAGCCGCTGCGGTTGGAACGCGATACCTGATGGGTGACCGCCACCCACCAGTTTTCTCTCCAGGGGCACAGCAACTCGCTCAGACCCCGCCAGCGGCCCTGTTCCCGGGCCCAGGGGGCGTTTTCCGCCAATTGCCAGCTGCCGCGTTGAGGGCTGATGATGGCGCCCTGCGTGGACAGGCGGCTCACCGCCACGCGAATGGCGCCGGCCTTGAACCCCATGATGTCGCCACCCTGGGCCAGCGCCACCGAGGTCAGCGCGGTATCCGCGGCCACGGCGAGCATATCCAGGACCAGTGTTCTGGGAGTCAATTCCGCCAGTTTGGTGAGCGAGGGGATTGACGGTCGTCCCTGGGGAGTTACATCATCTTTCATCGATTCCACTTTTGAGTAACAAGTAGGGTGGGGCCAACGGGTATTATTCCATGAAATCCAGCCGTCTTACTTACCCGCATGAAGGCCCGCTTGCCAGTTGGAATTGAAACAAGACGCCGATGCTCGTGTTCCGGGGCGAAGGGGCAGGGGCGATGGGCGCGCGGTATTCGCCGAGGGAGCGTGAAAATAACAGGATGTGATGATGGAACCAGCTATCGCGAACACCAGTAGTGCGGTTCGGGCCTGTCTGGAGCGGGCGCCAACGCCGCTGCGCTTGCTGCGTCAGGCCGCGGCGCGCTATCCGGATCATCCGGCCCTGGTGTATCTGTGCGATGCCGATAGCGGCCAGCCGGTGACGGTCAGTTATGCTCAATTGCTGGCCGAGACCGAAGCAGTGGCCCGTGCCCTGCGTGCCAGCGGGGTTACCCCGGAAGATGGCGTGGCGATGTTTTTGCCTCTGGTGCCGGAGGCGGTATCGGCCTTGATCGCCGCGTGTTCGGTGGGGGTGGCGTTTCCGGTGAATCTGCTGATGTCGGAACAGGCGATCGCCTCCCAACTGGCGCTGGCCCGTTGCAAAGTGGTGATCACCGTGGGATCCCATGCGGAGTCGGATTTGAGCGAGCGGGTCAGCGCCGCCGCCGCGAGTCTGCCGCGACCACCCCTTGTGGTGGTTTTGCCGTTGGGGGAAGCGGGGGACGCGGCGTTCGACGGCGAGCCCTGGCCGGCGTTCGTGGCGAAGGCGGGCGATGCCGGTCTGGCCGCGGACGATGATCCGGAGCGGGTGGCCGCTCTGCTGCATACCGGAGGCACCACCTACGCGCCGAAGCTGGCGGAATTGACCCTGGGTAATCTGGCCGCCGGCGGTGTGATGACCTGCGCCGGGTGCGGCTACAGTCAGAGCGACCGCCTCCTGAACGGTCTGCCCCTGTTCCATGTGGGCAGTTCGGTGGACGCCGTGCTGGCGATCATCGCCGCCGGTGCCACGCTGGTGCTGCCCACCGCTCTGGGGTTAAAGAATCCGGCGGTGATCCGGCGTTTCTGGTCGATGCTGGAGGCGTTGGAGGTGACGCTGGTGGGCGGCGTGCCGGCCACGCTTTCGACCCTGGCCGACGCCCCCCGCCAACAGCAACGATGCGCTTCCCTGAGAGCCTTTCTCACCGGTGGTTCGGCGCTCAATCCGCAGTTGGCCCGGCGTCTGGAAACCATCAGCGGCGCCCCGGTGTATCAGCTTTACGGCATGACCGAGTCCGCCGGTATCGTTACCGCCCAATTCATCGACGGGATGTTCCGGCCGCCGCTGGCCGGGCATCCGGTGCCGTTGGTGGAGGTGGCCATCGAGGAGCCGGGGCGGCCGCTCAGGGCCGGCCAGCGAGGCGAACTGTGGGTCCGGGGCCCCAATGTCTTCGCTGGCTATCGTACCGCCACGGGTACACAGGACCGGCCGCACAACGGCTGGATTCCGTCCGGTGATCTGGTGGCCGTCACCGATGACGGGCAATTGCGGATCGTCGGTCGTACCAAGGAAGTGATCATCCGCAGTGGCCACAACATCGATCCGCAAATGCTGGAGCAGGTGGCGGAAGAACACCCGGCGGTGCTGGAGGCGGCCGTGGTGGCGATGCCGGATCAGTATGCCGGGGAACTGCCGGTGCTGTACGTGACACTGCGAGCCGGGGCGGATGAGCGCAGTGTCGAAAGCATCAATGCCTTCGTGCGTGATCGCATAACCGTGCCGCAGGCCCGGCCCCGCCATGTGTTCGTGTTGCCTTCGATGCCAATGACTCCGCTGGGCAAGGTGGCGCGCTATCAATTGCGGCAAAAGGCGGTGAGCTACCGGGCCGGGCAATTGATCGCCGAGCTGGATACCGGCGCCCGGGTGAGCTGCCCGCAGCCGGACGCCAAATCAATCGTGATTGACTGGTCGTCGTCGTCGGCCGCGGCCATGCATGACCGGGCGCGGGAGCGGCTGGCGGAACTCGGGCTGGTGCTGATGTCGGCCTGACATGGCGGCTCGCGGTGCGTTCCTGCGGGTACAGTCATGCAGGAACGCACCGCGAGTCCCTGGATTATTCCTCCCAGCCGGCCAGTACCAGCTTGCCGATGGTCTGGCCGTCCTCGATACGGCGGTGCGCCTGTTTCAGATTGGCGGCGTTGATCGGGCCCAGGGACTCGCCCAGAGTGGTTTGCAGTACGCCTTCATCCACCAGCTTGGCGGCCTGGGACAGAATTTCCCCCTGGCGTTCCATATCCACGCCGAACATGGCCCGGGTAAACATGAATTCCCAGGCGAAGCGGGCGCTTTTGGGCTTCAGCGCGTTCAGGTCCAGAGGGCCGCGGGCATCGACAATGGTAACGATGCCGCCCAGCGGTTTGACCAACTCGCAGGCTTCGGCCCAATACGGATCCGGTTCCTGGGCCAGCAGAATGGCATCCACGCCGTCGATACAGAGGGCTTTTACCGGTTCCACCAGCCCCTGGCGGTAATCGATGGTGTGGGCGGCGCCCATGGATTGACACCAACGGGCGGATTCATCGCGGCCGGCGGTCGCGATCACGGTCATGCCAAAATGGCGGGCGGCCAGTTGAATACCGATGGAGCCGACACCACCGGCGCCGCCGACCACCAACAGGGTCTTGCCCTTGGCGGTGTCCGGGGTCAGACCGAGTTGGTCTTCGAGGGCTTCCCAGACCGTCAGCGTGGTCAGCGGCAAGGCGGCGGCTTCCTGCATGCCCAGACTGTCGGGTTTGTGTGCCACCAGCCTTTCATCAACGCATTGGAACTGGGCGTTGCTGCCCTGGCGTTGCATGGCGCCGGCATACCAGACCCGGTCGCCGGGTTTGAAACCCCGAACCTCGTCACCCACCGCCTGTACCCGGCCCGCGGCGTCGTAACCGAGCACCCGGAAACCGGGTTCAGCCAATGGCCGTTGGCGCACCTTGGTGTCCACCGGATTCACCGACACCGCTTCCACCGCGATCAGCAGATCACGGGGACCGGGAACCGGTGTCTCCAACTCGATATCCTGTAACGCGTGCAGGTCTTCAATGGCTCGGGGGCGGTCGAAACCGACAGCTTTCATCCTCTCCTCCTGGTAACGCAGTTTGGCGCAAAGTGAGCCCGCGCGAACCGGTCGCCGCCGTGTAGGATGACAAGCGGGCTTCGGGGCGGCACGGCAATGGGCCGCGGACTTCAGAGAACAAGGATACCATCATGGATTTCGACGAATACCGTAAGTTGGATGGCGTGGCCCTGGCCGGGCTGGTGGCCCGGGGAGAAGTCAGCGCGGCGGAATTGCTGGAACTGGCCATCACCCGGGCGGAACAGGTCAATCCCAGGCTCAACGGCCTGGTGATTCCGCTTTACGAGGAAGGACGGCGCACAGCGGCGGGACCGCTCTCCGGGCCGTTGGCGGGGGTGCCCATGCTGGCCAAGGATCTGTTCCAGGAGATGGCCGGAGCGCCCTGTTACATGGGTAACAAGGCGCTCAAGAACATGGGCTTCCGCGCTCCCCATGATTCGGAGTTGGTGAAGCGCTGGCGCCAGGCTGGTTTGGTGCTGTTCGGGCGCACCAATACGCCGGAGTTTGGCGCCAAGGGGATCACCGAACCGGATTCGTTCGGCCCCTGCCGCAACCCCTGGAATCCCGATCACACCCCTGGCGGCTCTTCCGGCGGTTCAGCGTCCCTGGTGGCCGCCGGGGTGGTGCCCTTCGCCGGCGCCAACGATGGCGGCGGCAGCATCCGTATTCCGGCGGCCTGCTGCGGCCTGTTCGGGCTCAAGCCCGGTCGTGGCCGTACCCCCTGGGGGCCGGATTTCGGTGAAGCCTTGCATGGACTGTCGGTGAATCACGCGGTCACCCGTTCGGTCCGTGATTGCGCGGTGTTGCTGGATGCGGTGGCCGGAGACGAACTGGCCAGCCTCTATCCGCTGGCGCCGCCAGCGCGGCCTTACCGGGAGGGGACCGAACGTGACCCGGGGACTTTGCGTATCGCTTTCTCCAACCGCTCGCCCATTGGTACGGCGGTGGATCCCGAGGCGGTGCGGGCGGTGGAGAAGACGGCCCGTTTGCTGGAATCCCTCGGCCACCGGGTGGAAGAAGCGGAGCCGGATATCGATGTCATGGCCATGAGCATGGACTGGCTGATGGTGTGGTTCGCCAAGTGCGCCGACAGCGTCGACGAGATGCGCCGGCTTACCGGCGCCGGTGATGACGGCTTTGAATTGGATACTCTGGCGATGGCGGCGTTCGGGCGCAGCCTGAGCGCGCCGGATTATCTGCAGTGCTATCAGCGCTGGCAAACCTACACGCGTCAGTTGATGGCGTTCCTTCAGGGTTATGACTTTCTGATGACGCCGACCCTGGCCATGCCGCCGGCGCGCATCGGTGCCATGGCGACACCATCCTTGCAGCAAGCGGCGCTGAAGCTGGTGCTGAAAGTTGGCGCGCAAAAGTTGCTGATGAAGACCGGGCTGGTGGAGCAGATGGCGCGGGAAAACCTGAAATACACGCCGTTCACGCAACTGGCCAATGTCACCGGCGTGCCGGCCATGTCGGTGCCGCTGCACTGGTGTGACAACGGCCTGCCGCTGGGCGTGCAGTTTGTCGGCGGCCATGGCGACGAAGGCAAGCTGTTGTCCCTGGCGGCACAATTGGAACGGGCGGAACCGTGGATGCATCGTGTGCCGCCGGAGTTATAAGCGCTCATTGCGCTTTGGTGGGGCACTCCCTCTATCACGGCTCCGCTACGAAGCCGCTGTGGGAGCTTGCCTGCAAGCGAATTAGCCTCAGGGTTTCAAGATTCGCTTGCAGGCAAGCTCCCACAGTGGCTTCGCGGCCATTTCTTTGCCTGTTAACAGGTTGCCCGGCAACATTCCGCGAGGATTCTCTTTAAAAGCCATAAAGGCGGGCGGGATTGTCGACCAGGATCTTGCGGATGATGGTCTCGTCATGCCCGGTCCACTGGAAAAATTCTTCCAGCAGGGTGGTGTCGTCCGGCATCGGTACGGAAATACACACGTGGGGCCAGTCGCTGGCCCACAGGATCTGATCGGGATTGGCTTTGATCAGCGCCTTGGCATACGGAGTGACATCGGAGTAGGGCGTGTCCGGCTGGTTGGTGAAGCGGTACGCGCCGGATAATTTCACCCAGGCCTTGCCGTCCCGGGCCAGGCGCAGCAGATCGCGGAATCCCGGATGCTTCACGCCGATGCTGGCCGGCATGTGTCCCATGTGATCGATCACCACCTCCACTGGCAGATTGGCCACGGTGTCGTAGAGATCGGCGAATTCCGAGATGTCGATCAGCAATTGCAGATGCCAGCCCAGCGGTGCGACCTTGCGTGCCAGACTGGTCACGTCCGAGACCTCGACACCGCTCTTGTAGATCAGATTGACGCGCACGCCGCGTACCCCGAGGGCGTCCATGTCCCGCAATTCCTGTTCGCTGGTCTGATCACTGATCACCACCACGCCGCGATAGTTGTCGCCGCCTTGACGCAGAGCTTCCAGTGCCACCCGGTTATCGTAGCCGTAGACGCTGGGCTGCACGATAACCCCCCGGCTCAGCCCCAGCGTGCCCTGCATTTTCCGATAGTCGTCCAGTGACGCGGGCGGCGGTGTATAGGAACGATGCGGCGTGAAAGGGTGTACCGCGGCGTCACCGATAATATGGAAATGGCAATCGCAGGCGCCGTCGGGAAGCGGCAGCGACGGGGTGGCGCAGCTGGATACCGGCGGCGCACAGGGTGGGGCGTAGGTCTCGCCAAGCGAGGTCATGCGCGTGACCTCCCAGCCTTGCAGACCACGCAGACCGTTGCGCTCGGCGGAATTGATGATCTGGGTCCAGGCCGCGCGGCGGGCGAGGTCCGGGTCGCCCACGGTGATGGCCTCGAGGATCGACTCGTACTCGGTCAGCACGGTTTCGCGCAGCGCTCCGGAAGTGGCGATGCGCCGTTCGAAAGAGGCGGCCTCAAAGATATGGGCGGTCAGGAACAGCACGAAGTTCTTGAAGTATTCGTTGCCGGTGGCGTCGGCGATAGCGCGTTTGAAAGCCAGGCTGCTCTCGACCATGCCCTGACCGTTGGCAAGGGCGTCGCGTAACGCGGACAAGGCGGCCTGGATCGCCGCGAGCTGGCTGCGGGAGCGGCGGCGGGCAGCCATGCCGGCGGCGGAAACCTCGAGATCAAGACGCAACTCATAGAGCTGACGAAGTTTTGGCAAATGGCTCAGTTCATCGTGGTCGATGCGAAAGCTGTTGCGATGGGCTTTGCTGGATACGAAGGCACCGAGGCCCTGATGACTCTCCACCAGACCTTCCGATTTGAGCCGTGCTATCGCTTCCCGGACCACGTTGCGGCCGACACCGAACCGCGCCGTCAGTTGCGACTCACTGGGGATGCGGTCGCCGGGCTTGAGGCGGCCGGCGGAAATCTCCGCCTCCAGATGGCGGGAAATCTTGACGGAAAGCTGGCTGCGTCCTGCAGCGGCAGCTTGTTTCATAGGACTCATCCTGTTCGGTACAAACGGTGTTGGCTAAACGGCAGCGGTAATAGTACCTCTCCGGATGGCTTGCCGCTCCATGTACGGGCCGGTTCCGGGCCTGGGCCGGAGATTACGGGCCTTGATGCGTGGCGTGATGACTGACTTTACAGCACTGGTAAAATTATGATCAACTTGTAGGACAAGTTTGGTGGGGCGCGCTTCGCCCCGCCTGCCTCCACGCCATCAACCCCATCAAAACAAACAGGAAAGCCGTGATGACGCCCTTACTCCGATCCGTCAAAACGTTGATGCCCGCTGCCATTTTGGCGGCGGCCCTGACCGCGGTGAGCGTGGCTCAGGCCGCCACCGTGATCCGCCTGGGATGGACCACCGCCGACAGCGAAGTGGATCCCTACGCCATCGCCGCCCACTACTTCCAGGAAGAGTTGGAAGCCGCCGCGCCGGGACAGTTCGAGATCAAGTTCTTCCCCAACAACCAGTTGGGGAACGACACGGATATGCTGCAAGGGATGCAGTTCGGCACCCTGGATGCCGGCGTTATCACCGGCACTCAGTTGGGTACCCTGGACAAGAGCTTCCAGCTCCTTGATCTGCCTTTCCTGTTCAAGGACAGGGCCCAGGCCCACGAGGTTCTGGATGGCGAAGTGGGGCAGGAGCTGTTCGCCCGATTGGAGAAACAGGGCCTGATCGGCCTGGGCTTCGGTGAAGCCGGTTTCCGCCATGTCATCAACAATAAGCGGCCGGTGCAGGCACCGGGCGATTTGCAGGGCGTGAAGCTGCGTGTACAGCCGAGTGATCTGTTTATCGCCAGCTTCCGGGCTCTGGGCGCCAATCCGGTTCCCATGGCCTGGAGCGACGCCTACATGGCGGTGCAGCAAGGTACGGTGGACGGTCTCGAGATTCCGCTGGCGGTGATTTACGCCAACAAGTACGCCGACGTGGTGAAGTACCTTTCCCTGACCAATCACACCTATAACGCCTTGCCGCTGCTGATGTCCAAGCAGGCTTTCTCCCGTTTGTCGTCCGAACAGCAGAACGCGGTGCGTACCGCCGCGCGGAAAGCCATCGAGCGGCAACGTGCCGAGGTGGCGAAGAACGAGCAGGCGCTGATCGAGAAGATCAAGGCGAAGGGCATGGCGGTTACCGAGATTGCCGATACCGGCGCCTTCCGTGACGAGGTGCGCCCCGTCTATGAAGAATATCGGCCACGCATCGGCGAAAACCTGGTCGACCGCGCCATGGAACTGGTCACGGAATAACGCTGGCATGGGGCTCCGGCAAGGTCCCGGAGCCCTGTCCCTAGAGCCTTAGATACCGGTATGTACAGATATCTCGAAGCAGGCAGCAAACACCTTGCCGCCGTGACGGCCGCGCTTGGCGCGGCCAGCGCGTTGATCATGACCCTGGCTCTGCTGGCCGGGGTGTTCTGCCGCTATGTGCTGAACTCGTCCTTGTCCTGGAGTGATGAGGTCGCGCTGCTGGCGTTCAGTTGGACGGTGTTTTTGTTCGCCAGTGTTTTGACGCGGGAGTTCGGACATGTGCGCGTCTCCATCGTGGTGGACGCCTTGCCCGGCCTGCCCAGGCACCTGCTTGAACGGGGCAGCGTGATACTGATTCTGCTGTTTGGCGGATTGATGTTGTGGGCCGGCTGGCAATTCACCGCCTTTACCGCGCACCAGGTGTCACCGGCGCTGCGCTATCCCTTGTGGCTGCAAGGTGCGGCGGTGCCGGCGAGCGGCGCCTTGATCGTCTTCCATGCCCTGGTGTTGCTGTTCCGACCCGGGCAGCTTGGTGAACACGGAGGCGCCGTCGATGAGTGAGATTGGCGTTGTTCTGATTGTCGGGCTGTTCGTCCTGTTGCTGCTGGGGATTCCCATCGCCTTTACCCTGGGCCTGCTCACCGCCGTGGGTATCTGGATGGCCGACTACAATCCGATGATCCTGGCCCAGCGCCTGATCGCGGGTAGCACTATCACCAGCCTGTTGGCGATCCCCGGTTTTATCCTGGTGGGGGATCTGATGAGCGCGGGGGGGCTGTCAAAACGTCTGGTCAGGGTGGCCTCGGTCTGTTTTGGCCACTTAACCGGAGGGCTTTCCATGTCCACCGTGGCGGCGGGTACGTTTTTTGGCGCCATTACCGGATCCGCGCCGGCCACCACCGCCGCTGTTGGATCGGTGATGATCGACGAACTGGAAAAACGCGGCTATTCACGGGGCTACGGCGCGGCGCTGTCCACTTCCATCGGGCCGCTGGGGCAAATGATCCCGCCCTCCATTCCCATGATTATCTGGGGGGTGCTGGCGGAAGAGTCGATCTCCAAGCTGTTTCTGGCGGGGGTGGTTCCCGGCTTGATCGCGGCGGCGGGGTTCTGTGTTGTCAGTTATGTCTATGCCCGGCGCCTGGGTATCGCCAGGGAGAAGCGCCCCGGTGTCCGGGAGATCCTGGCGGCGATACGTGAAGGGATATGGGCGTTGTTGGCGCCGGTGGTGATCCTCGGAGGTATTTACGGGAGCGTGTTTACCCCCACCGAGGCGGCCATGGTGGGCGCCTTGTACAGCCTCGTCATTGGCCTGTTCATTTATAAGGATCTGCAATGGAAATCGCTGATCCCGTTGTTCATAAAGTCGATGCGTACCACCACGGTGATCATGTTCATTATCGTGGTGGCTTACGGCTTTGCCTGGATCATCGCCAGTGAGCAGATTCCTTCGCAGGTCACGCAAGTACTGCTGAGTATTACATCGAACCCGTTCCTGATCCTGCTGTTGCTGAACATCATGTTGCTGGTGCTCGGCGCGGTCATGGACACCGTGTCCGCGATGGTCATCCTCAGCGGGGTTCTGACCGCGGTGGGTACCCAGGTGGGCCTGGATCCGGTTCAACTGGGTGCCATGGTGGTGATCAATTTCGCCGTGGGCATGATCACCCCTCCGCTGGGCTATTCCCTGTTCGTCGCCTCCACCATCAGTGGTTTGAGTATTGAGAAAGTGGCCCGCAATCTTTGGCCGTTCTTCCTGGTCCTCATTGGCGTGGTGGCACTGACCGCCTATGTGCCGGCGGTGACGCTTTGGCTTCCGGGCCTGTTGGGCTAGGAGATGGTATGACCGTGAATCAGAAACCGACGTCCGGGATCAGTGAGCCGACGATCCCGGGACCGCACCCGGCGCCAAGCAAGCCCCTGAGCGCCTTGCCCCGGGGAGCGTGTGATACCCACGCCCATCTGTTTGGGCCGCAAAGTCGCTACCCGTATCAGCCCAATCGCAGTTACACACCGCCGGACGCTTCCGAGGAAGCCTATCGGGATCTGTTGCATACCCTGGGCTTTCAGCGCGCGGTGCTGGTGCAACCCAGTGTGTACGGCACCGATAACCGGCGCATGCTGGATGCACTGGCCCGTCGGCGCGCTGACGATGATATCCAATGGCGTGGTATCGCCGTGGTGGATAACCGCATCAGCGACGCCGAGCTCGAGCGGATGCATGAGGCCGGGGTACGCGGGGTGCGTGTCAATCTGGTATTTCCCGGCGGCCTGACGTTTGCGGACGTTGAACTGCTGTCCCGGCGAATCGCCGGTCTGGGATGGCATGTTCAGTTGCTGGTGGACGTATCGCGCTTCGAACGGCTGGTCGAGCGCCTGGACCGGCTGCCCACCGACAGCGTGGTCGACCACATGGGCCATATTCCCACCCACCGGGGAATCGAACATCCCGGATTCCGGGCTCTTCTGGAGTTGCTGCAAGGTGGGCGCACCTGGGTGAAGCTCACCGGACCGAACCGCATTACCGCCCTAGAGCACGCGCCGTTTCACGATGTGGACCCGTTCTTTTCCACGCTGTTGGAGGCTCGGGCGGATCGCTGCCTGTTCGGGACGGATTGGCCTCACGTGCAACTGCCAGGGCCAATCCCGGACGATGGGGATCTGGTCAATGAGTTTCTGCGCCTGGTTCCGGACCCGTCGATCAGGAAACAGGTGCTGACCGATAATCCCGCCCGTCTTTACCAGTTCGACGGCTGAGCCGGGAAGCGCGGGGCTTCCCGCACTTCCTGGCCGTCCCGGGGCGGTCAGTCTTCCAGGGCGAAACGCAGCCCGGCGTTCTGTTCCAGGCGGCGGATCAGCTTGTCGCCCATGGCCGGCGCCGTGGTCCAGATGCCGCCGGGGGTGTCGGTGGCGTCCCGCAGCAGACACAGGGCGCTCTCGGTGATCATGCGCGAGGTGGAGCCGTAACCGGGATCCTTGTCGCCGGAGACACTGGCGGCGAGAGTCTGGCCGTCGGCGGTTTCACCCAGGAACAGTACATCGTAGAAACCGTTTTCCCGCTCCTCCTTGCCCGGTCCCTCGCCGGGCTTGGGCGCTTTGTCACCGGTCAGCGAACGGTCGTTGGCGACGGCCTGGGCGGTGGCTTCGCCTTTGTCGCCGGGGCCGGTGAGGATCATCTCATCGTAGACGAAGTCCTCGCCGTAGGGGTGACCGAGCAGGAAGTTGGAGCGGTGCACGTTGCGGGTGTTGATGGCCGCCATGATGAAAGGCGCCGCCCAGCTGCCGAGGGTCTGGTCATATTCGATCTCGGCGGCCGGTGGCTGCTTCGGGCCCTCGAAACCTGGGGTCAGCGCGAACGGGTTCACCAGCAGCTTACGGATTTCCGCGTCCCGCGCCGCGGCCAGGGTGGCCTGCAGGCTGGCGGCGGTGCCGCCGGAGAAAGTGCCCTTCATTCGCCGTACCCGTCCCTTGACGCGGGGCAGCGGCGCGCCCAGTTTGGCCCGCGCCTGCTCCTGCAGGAACCAGACGCCGAGGTCGAACGGGATGGAGTCGAAGCCGCAGGAGAAAACGATGCGGGCGCCGCTGTTTTGCGCCTGCTCCTGGTACTTATCGACCATCCGGCGCATCCACGCCACTTCGCCGCACAGATCCACGTAGTCGGTACCGGCGCCGGCACAGGCGGCCACCAGGGGCTCGCCATAGAGCTGATAAGGCCCGACGGTGGTCAGCACCAGCCGGGTCCGCCGCGCCAGGGCGCGCAGACTGTCGGCGTCGGTGACGTCGGCCTTGAGGATCGCCACGCCGGGATCAATGCCGAGTTCGTCGCGTATCTGTTCCAGCTTGCTTTCGTTGCGGCCGGCCAGGGCCCAGCGCAGCCCGCCGTCTGCGCCATAGCGCTCCTGTACGTACTCCGCCACCAGGCGGCCAGTGAAACCACTGGCGCCGAATACAATCAGATCAAACTCCCGTGCCTCGCTCATGATTCTTCCCATTCTATTGTTTGCCAGCGGGCTCTCGGCCCTCGCGAGCCTCAACCGTAAGCCGTCAGCGGCGTTCAGGGCAACCGGTAGCGATGTCGGTGGTATGATGGGCGCGATCCAGAGAAGGGGGTGCCCGGTGACGGAACACATTTTGATTGTCGATGATGAGCCTCGGGTGGCGGAGCCGCTGATCTTCGCTTTGCAGCGGGAGCATTTTCAGGTCACCCATGTGGAACGTGGCGAACAGGCCTTGGCGCGGTTGGACGGCGACAGCCCGGCGCTGGTGGTGCTGGACGTGGGGCTGCCGGATCTCAATGGCTTCGAGGTTCTCAAACAATTACGCCGTTCCAGTGAAGTGCCGGTGTTGTTCCTCACTGCCCGCCAGGATGAGGTGGATCGCATTCTCGGTCTGGAACTGGGTGGTGACGACTACGTCACCAAGCCTTTCAGTCCGCGCGAAGTGGTGGCGCGCATCCGTGCCATTCTCAAGCGTCTGGATAAAGGCACGCCGGCGCCCGTGGCGGAAGGAAGGGAATGGCGGGTGGACGAGCAGGCGGCAAAAGCCTGGTTTCGGGATCAGGCGCTGTCGTTGACGCGCTCTGAATTCCTTATTCTCGAAGCGCTGGTGAAACATCCGGGGCAGGTGTTCAGCCGCGCCCGACTGCTGGATATCTGTGGCAGTGACGAGGACAGCTTCGAGCGCGCCGTGGATACCCATATCAAGACTCTGCGCGGCAAGCTGCGACCGCTGGGCGGGGACGCCTGGATCGTCACCCGGCGCGGTCTCGGCTACGTGCTGGAGCGGCCATGAAACTCAGCGGTCAGTTCCTGCTGATCTTCTTCCTGATCATGGGGCTGGTGAGCTGGTTCACCATGGATCTGGTGCTGGATGAGGCCCAGCCGCTGGTGCGCCAGTCCGCGGAGGAAACCCTGGTGGACGCCGCCAACCTGCTGGCGGAGGTGATCGCCATGGATACCCGGGGGGACGAACTGGCGGTTACCCCGGCGCTGCGCTCGGCGCTGAGGCGGTACGCTCAGCGGCTGCCGGGTGCCAAGATCTGGGGATTGAGCAAAAATCGCATCGATACCCACATCTATATCACCAGCGCCGATGGCATCGTTCTGTTTGACTCGCGCGGGGAAAACGAAGGTAAGGATTTTTCCCGCTGGAACGATGTGCACCTGACCTTGCAGGGCAAATATGGCGCTCGCACCACTCGCACCGACCCTAATGACCCGGCGTCCTCGGTACTGTACGTGGCGGCCCCGGTGCGCCACGAGGGCACGTTAATCGGCGTGGTGACCCTGGGCAAGCCGGGGGCGGCCATCGAGCCGTTCATCGAGCAGGCGGAGCAGCGTCTGATTGGTTACGGCTGGCAGGCGCTGGTTGCCTGTCTGTTGCTGGGTATCGGTCTGGCCTGGTGGATCAGCCACCGGGTCGGGCGGCTGCGCGGCTATGCCCTGGCGGTGGCCGATGGGCGCAGGCCATCGCCGCCCCGTTTCCGTGTGCATGATGAGATTCGCGAACTGGCCGATGCCGTCACCGCCATGCGCCGCCGCCTGGAGGAACGGGCGCGGCTGGAGAATCACATCACCATGCTGACCCACGAAATGAAGAGTCCGCTGGCGGCCATTCGGGGAGCCGGGGAGATTCTGGCCGAGGAGGTGAGCGAACCTGCCCTGAGCCGGCTGACCGGAAATGTGGTGCACGAGAGTCAGCGGCTCAGTGATCTGCTGGATCGCATGCTGGCGCTGGCGCGGCTGGAAAAACTGGAAAGCCTGCCGCCAAGGGAACAGCAGCGGCTGGCGTTGTTGCTGGAGGAATGGCAGCTCAGCCGCCAGGTGTTGTTGGATGAGAAACGGCTGAGTGTGGCGTTGAGCGGCGAGCCGGTGTTGCGGGTGGAACCAGATACTACCCGTCTGGCCCTGTTCAATCTGCTCGACAATGCCCTTCGGTTCGCCGAACCGGGCTCCACCATCGACGTCCGCGGCTGGCGGGAAGAGGGCCAGCAAGGTATCGACGTCAGCAATCGGGGGCCTTGTATTCCGGACTACGCGCTGGCCCGGGTGACCGAGCGATTTTACTCGCTGCCGGCGCCGGGGGAGGAAAAAAGCTCCGGGCTCGGACTGGCCATGGTGGAGGAAATCGGTGAGCTGCACGGCGGCTGGTTGCAGGTGGAAAACCTGGAGCAGGGCGTGCGGGTGCGGTTGTGCCTGGGGTAGCAGGAGGTCGCTACAAGGCCGCTGTGGGAGATTCTATGGTGCCCTGCAACGCTTAAAAGAGCTTTGCGGGGCAATATTCTTGTTGCTGCTTCATCAGGGCGAAGGCGGTGCGGGCG
>NZ_OBMO01000036.1 GCF_900217905.1 Alloalcanivorax xenomutans | reverse complement strand
CAAACTCGCTCGCATCGCCTTCGCCCTGATGAAGCACAAAACCACCTACCAATCGGAGACCCAAATCGCTTGATCTCCAACATAGAATCTCCCACAGCGGCTTCGCGGCAGACCTTTCACCCACAGCACTTCTTATGCTTTTTGCCACTGCCGCAGGGGCACGGGTCGTTCCTGCCGGGTTTAAGCGGCCGCACGTCGTGTTCTCCATCGAGATAGAACCAGCGGCCGTCTTCGCGCAGAAAACGTGACCGCTCTTCCAACACCGCGAAGCCGTCACCCTCACGGCAGGTAGCGCGGAAATGCACCCATCCATCCTCCCCCTCCTGATGGCTGTCCAGCACGGTCAGGCCGAGCCATTGATCACCGTCTTCCAGTGTCAGCGGCGCGGGCCGGGTAGCCGGGTGCCAGGAGGCCTTTAGGTAGGCCGCATCGTTGAGGACAAAAGCGCTGTAGCGGGAGCGCATCAGCGCTTCGGGCGAGGGCGCCGGAGCACCCCGGTGCAGGGGCTGGCAGCATTGCTCGTAATCGAGGCCGGATTGGCAGGGACACACAGGCATGGCGGGACGGTCAAACAGCGGCTTCAGTGACGCCATTATAAGGGGTACGCCTCATCAAGGGGCCCAGTTGTCCCGCAATTCGCTGTGAAACGGACGACCAAGCCGCCGTAGGAGCCTGGTCCGGGCGGCGGCTATGCAGTTACCCCTGAATACATGGTTGCCGGCCAGGCCGCAGGTCTATTGCGCCTCCTGGCCTCGCGTGCCAGCATAGCTTCTTCCTGAGCGTCACCGGGCAGTCGGGGCGCCGTCATTCACACTCAAGTACTGAACTACCATGTCCAATCGTTCCGTAATCAATACCGACCGGGCGCCGGCGGCCATCGGCACCTACTCCCAGGCCATCAAGGCCGGTTCCACGGTGTACCTGTCCGGCCAGATTCCGCTGGACCCCGCCACCATGACGTTGGTGGAAGGCGACATGGAAGCCCAGATCCGCCGCGTCTTCGACAATCTGGCGGCGGTCTGCGAAGCCGCTGGTGGCGGCCTGCAGGACATCGTCAAACTCAACATCTTCCTTACCGACCTCAGCCATTTCGCGTTGGTCAATGAGGTCATGGCCAGTTACTTCCAGCAGCCTTACCCCGCCCGCGCCGCCATCGGCGTGGCCGCCCTGCCGAAAGGCGCCGGGGTGGAAATGGACGGCATCATGGATATCGCCTGATCGATTCAGAGGCACTATTCCCGCACCACTTTTAATCAGGGGCATCCTACCGGATGCCCCTTTCCAGTTCCGCTGCACCGGCTTGCACCGCGATTACTTTTCCCCCGCCCTCTCCCATCTCGTTGATAAACGGCACCCCTGGTTTTCTCGAAAACGGAATCCACTTTTAAAACAAAACCTTACCTACTCCTCAGTTTGTTTTCCCCTGACACCGGTCAGTAAATGGCATCTCTATTGCCTTATCGGTCTGGTCCTCCTGGGACGCTTGCCGTTATCAGCAAAAGGGGAAAAACAGCATGAGCATCAGCATGTCGCCCTTGTCACTCAAGGGTGCGGGAGCACTTTATCTTTCCATCTCTTTGATTCTTAGTGGTTGTGGCGGCGACAGTTCCTCCGACAACCCTCCGCCGGCGGCCAAGACTGAACCGGACCCGATCACCAATACGGTGGCCGCCGATGCCGCCACCACCGGCGCCTATGGTGTATCAGAGAATGAATACCAGTTCGGCCGCATGACCGTCGTGGACAACAAGAATGGCGACAGTTACGAAACCGATATTCACGGTTATATTCAGTACCCTGAGGGCGAAGCCGGCCCGTTCCCGCTGGTGCTGTTCCTGCATGGCCGCCATGGCACGTGTTACGACGGCCGCGGCATCGACGATGACGACTGCGAAAACCCGATCCCCAGCTATCGGGGTTACCAGTACATCTCCGAAAATCTGGCCAGCCACGGCTATGCCGTCATTTCCGTGGACGCCAACGATATCAACGACCATGACAGCAGCCCCGGCAACGGCGATACCGGCGCCCTGGCCCGAGCCATGCTGGTGGTCCGCCATCTGGATGAGTTTCGCACCATCAATCAGGCCGGCGGCAACGGTCTGGACAACCTGATGGGCAAGCTCGACATTAGCCGGATCGGCATCATGGGGCATTCCCGGGGTGGCGAGGGGGTCAACCAAACCGTGCTGTATAACCGCGCCCAGCCCGAGCCTCACAACATCACGGCGGTGTTCGCCCTGGCCCCCACCGATTACAACACTCAGACCGTCAGCAACGTGAACTTCCTGTCCCTGGCCGGCTATTGTGACGGCGACGTGGAAGATCTGATGGGCAACTTTGCCTACGACACCAGCCGCTACGCCGTGGACAACGATCCCTATGCCAAATTCCAGTTGATTCCGATGGGCGCCAACCACAACTATTACAATACCGTCTGGACCACCGATACCCGCCCGGACGACTGGACCATCCTGGACAGCGACGGTGATGATCCCTGGTGTGGTGAGAACGCCGCCGGCAACGGCCGCGACACGCCGGAAATGCAGCAAGCCCACGGGCTGTTTTTCATCGCTTCCTTCTTTCGCTATTTCATCGGTGGCGAAGAGGAGTTCGGTGCCTATTGGAATGGCCAGACGCCTGTGCCGGAGACACTCTGTCCAGCCGGTGAAGCACCCTGCGACGACCGCTTTCTGCTCAGCGTGCACGCACCCGCCGGGCAGCGACTGGTCATCGACGACACCCTGGATCCGGCCAGCCTGACCACCAACAATCTCGGTGGCGCGGTGCGATTCGACGGCTTCTCCCGCTTCGGCATCTGTCAAACCAACGGCCGGCCCGGGGAAGGCTGTGACGTGGCCACGCCGACCTTCAATATCGCCGAGCAGTTGTTCATGGTCTGGGATACCGCCGCCACGTACCGCTCCGAGCTGCTGGGCACCAACGCCACGGACTATCAGGTGTTATCGGTACGCGTCGGCATCTCGCATGGCGACACTGACAACACGGACGGCCAGGACTTCCAGGTGGTGCTCGAGGACATGGACGGTAACCGCGCCGCCGTGGCCGCCAGCGATTACGGCAACGGACTGTTCTATCCGCCGGGTCACACTTTCTATGACGATGCCAATCACGGCTCGCAAAAAACCACCTTGAACTCCGTTGCCATTCCCCTTACCGCCTTCGAGGGCGTGGACTTCACCAACCTCAACGCGGTGGAGCTGGTGTTCGACCAAACCGTCGCCGGCACCGTTCAGATCACCGATCTGGCAATGCAACGCGTGGATTTCTAACTAAAAGCCGGCTCGCGGAGGGGGGGCTCAGTCGCCCCCTTCGGGTCGATCCCGCCCCGCCGTTTGTGATTCGGCGACGCTTTGCGATTCAGGTCCCACCTCTTCCCTTTCACAGGTTGACGCCATCGTAACCGCCTCTCATATTGAGTGCGTTTCGCTTTATAGAAAGACTATTCCGCATAGCGAAACACAATGAACGATTACTTATATAACACCAATAAAGAAAGGGAGACACCAGATGGACTCGCATTCCGTTATATTTCTTAAACCTCTGGCCATAGGCTTGCTCGCGGCCAGCATCGCCGCCTGCGGCGGTGACAGCGACCGGGACCCGGCGCCGAGCGAACCCAGCCGCGTCCAGGATCAGCGTACTTTCACGGCGGACGAAGCCAGCCTGCCATTCGAGGCCCTGGAAGGGCACGACAGCGCCAGCCGCTGGTGGGGCGTGCGGCCCAACGGCGCCGGTTACCGGATGGAAGTGCCGGAAAACTGGAACGGCAAACTGGTGATGTATGCCCACGGTTATCGCGGCGAGGGCGAGACCTTGACCGTTTCCAATCCGAGCCTGCGGGGCTGGTTCCTGGACAACGGCTACGCCTGGGCGGCCTCCAGCTACTCCACCAACTACTATGACGTACGAACCGGCGTCGAGGACACCAACGAACTGGCGCTGGCGTTCAACGAGATCGCCAGCGCCAACGGCCGCGAACTGGATACGCCGAGCAAGATCTACATCACCGGCCATTCCATGGGCGGCCACGTCACCGCCGCCGCCATCGAGCAGGAAACCTACGACACCGCCAATAACGTCGTGCACTATGACGGCGCCGTGCCCATGTGCGGTGTGGTGGCGGACACGCTTGAGTTCAACTATCTGGCCTGGTTCACCATGGCCGCCCAGCATCTGGCGCATACCGCGGACAACAACGTGCCGCCGCTGGAAAGCGTGCCGGCCACCAACTTCGATGCCGACGCCATCAACGCGGTGTTGTGGGAGGAGGTTCCCTCCCCCTCCGCATTGGGCACCCCCACGGCGGAGGGCGAGAAAATGATGACGATCTCCCGCCATCTCTCCGGCGGCGAACGGCCCATCGCGGATATCGGCTTCCGCACCTACTATTGGAACATAGTGATGGGCACCGGCGGGCGCGACGGCACCGTCAACGGCATCCTCGCCGACAACCTCACCGGCAATGCCGATGTCACCTATCAATTCGACAACGACCCGGCCCTCACCGCCGAGGAGCAGGCCTTCAACGACACCATTCTGAGAGTGGAGGAGAACCCGGCCGCCAACGGTCCGCGCAGCGACGGTCTGCGCTGGATTCCGGTGGTCAACGGTGAATTCACCATCCCGGTGGTCAGTCTGCAAGGGCTGGGGGATCTGTATGTGCCGTTCCGACATGCCCAGGTCTACCGCGAGCGGGCCGCGGCCAATGGCAGCGACACCTGGCTGGTACAGCGGGCACTGCGGTCTCCGGGGCACTGTGATTTCACCCAGGAAGAACAGGAAACCGCCTTCGCCGACATGATCAACTGGGAACAGAACTCGGTGAAACCGGCTGGGGATGAGATTCTCGACCCGGCGGCGGTGGCCGATCCCGACTACGGTTGTCAGTTCACCACCGAGGACCGGCCGGGCTTGCCCGCCTGCGGTCTCCTCTGATCCCCGAAACGAAAAGAGGGAGCATCCGCTCCCTCTTTTTTTGATCGCATTGCCAGTCGGATCCGGATTTACAGGCCCAGTTCCGAATCCAGCACCGCCTCGAACCCTTCCGGCAGCACGTCGGCCCAGGCACGCAGCCCTTCGCGCAGTTCCTCCAGGGTGTCGGCCACCAGATTGGCGTGCCCCAGTTTGCGTCCGGGGCGCACGGATTTGCCGTACCAATGCACTACCCCCGGATGTTGCAGCCAGGCCTGGTCGAATGGTGTGCCGATCAGGTTCACCATGGCGGTGGGACCATGCACGTTCACCGCGTGCAACGGCACGCCGGCAAGGGCATGCACGTGTAAGTCGAACTGCGACCAGTCGGCGCCTTCATGGGTCCAGTGGCCGGAATTATGGACACGCGGGGCGATCTCGTTGACCACCAGCTGGCCCTCTTCCTCGAAAAACTCCACCGCCATTACGCCGGCATAATCCAGCTCTTCCATGATGCCCTTGAGCATGGCTTCGGCGGGTTGCTGCAACGTCTCGCAGGCACGGGCGGGAGCCAGGCTCAGGCGCAGAATGCCATCCACGTGCCAGTTGCGGGTCAGCGGGTAAAACAGTGTGTCGCCCTGCAGATTGCGGGCTCCGACGATGGAAAGCTCACGCTGGAACGGCACCTTCCGCTCGATGATGGCCTGGCCTACCAATTCCGTCACCGGCACCACCGAGGTATCGTCGCCGGCATCCAGGATCCAGGTACCACGGCCGTCATAGCCGCCGCTGCGCGCCTTCACCACCACCCCGCCAAAACGCTGAATGGCGGTACCCAGATCCTCGGCGCGATCCAGGTTCATCCATTCGGCGGTGGGGATCCCCAGTTTGTCGAGCATGGTTTTCTGGTCGAAGCGGTCCGGAATTACCTTCAGGGCACCCCGAGCCACGCAACGGTCGCTGCGAGCCAGTTCGGCGGACAGGCCGCTATCGGGAAAGGCTTCCCGCTCCACGGTGATCACCGGATAGCGGTCCAGGCAGGTCTCCAGATCGATGGGTACCGGCAAATCGGAAGTGCCCGGCAGCAACAATGCCCGCTCCGGGTCGTAACGATCCACCACCAGCCCCAGACGGGCTCCGGCTTCCGCCATCATCAGCCCCAATTGGCCTCCACCCAATACCAGTACCCGATTCATCAGCCCTGCCCCAGATCCGCGTTAGCCAGTACTTCATCGGCGCGGGCGGCTTTCCACTCGGCGATGCGCTGGCGCAGCGCGTCATCGTGGCTACCCAGCATCTGCGCCGCCAGCAGGCCGGCGTTATAGGCCCCCGCGGTACCGATGGCCAGAGTGCCCACCGCCACGCCCTTGGGCATTTGCACGATGGACAGAAGACTGTCGAGACCGGACAGGGCGCGGCTCTGCACCGGCACGCCCAGCACCGGTAGCGGCGTCATGGAAGCAATCATGCCCGGCAGATGGGCGGCACCGCCAGCACCGGCGATGATAATGCGATAGCCCTCATCGGCGGCATTGCGGGAAAATTCGAACAGGCGCTCGGGGGTGCGGTGGGCGGACACCACCTGGGCTTTCCAACCCACCGCGAATTGGCTAAGGGCGTCACAGGCCTCTTTCATGGTGTCCCAGTCGGACTGAGACCCCATTACAACAGCTACGGGTACGGTCATCGTTTCACTCCCATGCGCCGACGCTGCGTCGGCCATTGTGGAGCCCGATCCCGGCGTGACCGTGCCTGGGCTCCGTTTAACAGGCCACCGGTACGCCGGCAAGGCGCCGCGGGCGGCCCCGGGCCATGCTTTCAGGCCCGAGAGGCGCACACTCTACTGATTCCGCGGCGGCGCGCAAGAACCGGCGCCACGCGGGAGGTCATTCTACTCCGCCAACAAGCCCCCGGTACCCTTCCCGGTAATCGGGATAACGCAGGCGGTAGCCGCCTTCGGCGATAAACCGGCTGAACAGCCGCTTGCCGCTGGGCGGGGCCTCCTCCAGCGTCAGCGGCCAGCCGTGCAGTTCGGCCAGATAGCGGTAAACCGTCAGGTTGCTGACCGGATGGTTGTCGGTGCCCAGCACCACCGGCGATACCGTCTGCCCGGCCAGCCAACGCCTGGCCAAAGTGTGCAGCAGGCCGACACAATCATCCCGGTGAATACGGTTGGTCCACACCGGCGCCGGCGGCGCGTCCTGTCCCTGGCTAAGCTGTTCCACCTTGCGCAACAGACGGGTGCGGCCCGGCCCGTAAATACCTGAGAAACGCACCGCCGTGGACGGCGCCCGGGCGCTGATGGCTTCTTCCGCCGCCAGCATCACCTGGCCGTTATAGCGCCGTGGAACCGGCGAGGTGTCCTCGTCCACATCCCCTTGCAGATCGCCGTATACCGCCGTGCTGGAGACAAACAGAGTCGGCGGCAACGGCTGGCGCTGCGCCAGAGCGTCCAGCAAACGGCCGGGGGCGGTCAGATAAGCGGCCCGATAGCCGGCCTCGGAGTATTCCGACGGTGTCATCACGATCACCAGCAGATCCACTGGCTCCGGCGGCAGCAAGGGGGTATCGCGAACCAGGTCCTGGGCATACACTTGGACCCCGCGGGGGGCCCGCGGACTCCGGCGAATGGCACTGATGCTGTGACCCTCGTCACTCAGCGCCCGCGCCAGGCCGCCGCCCAGATCTCCCAATCCGGCAATTAGGATATGGCTCATCGGTTTCCTCTTGGGCACAATGGTCACAATTGCCTCTACATATTATTGCCATGACGCTAACAGAACTTCGCTATCTGGTCGCTTTGGCTCGTGAGCGGCACTTCGGTCACGCGGCCCAGGTGTGCAATGTCAGTCAGCCCACTCTCAGCGCCGCCATCAAGAAGCTCGAGGAACAGCTCGGCATGCCTCTGTTCGAACGCCGCCCGCGGGAAGTGGTGGTCACGCCCCAGGCGGAGCCTATTGTGGCCCAGGCACAACGGGTACTGGAACAGGCCGATTTGCTGGAGCAGATGGCGATGAGCCAGCGCGACCAGCTCGGTTCGCCGCTGCGAGTGGGTGCCATCTTCACCGTGGCGCCTTACTTGTTCCCGACTCTGGTACCGCGAGTGCACGCGGAAGCGCCGGAAATGCCGCTGTTCATTGAGGAAAACTACACTCATGTGCTGCGCGGCAAGCTGGAGCGCGGGGAGCTGGATGCCATCATCGTCGCTCTGCCGTTCTCCGGCGGCGGCCTGGTGCGGGCCAAGATGTACGAGGAATCCTTCTCCGTGCTGCTGCCGGCGAGCCATCCCTGGACCAAGCAGCAGCACATCCGCCCGGAGCAGCTGCTGGACGAAACCCTGCTGCTGCTCGGCGAAGGTCACTGCTTCCGCGATCAGGTGCTGGAACTATGCCCGGCGATCAACTCCGAGCGTCAGCGCAATCTGGTACAGATCGAGGGCGGCTCCCTGGAAACCCTGCGTCACATGGTCGCTTCCGGGTTGGGCATCACGGTACTGCCGGACTCCGCGCTGTATCAGCACGGCTACGACAAAAGCACTTTTGCCGTGCGTCCGTTCACCGCGCCGGTGCCCTCACGCACCATTGCCCTGGTCTGGCGGGACAGCTTCCCCCGGCCCAAGGCCATTGAAGTGCTGCGCCACGCGGTACCCCGCGAAGGCCTGGCGGCCTGAGGCTTTCTCCGCGCCGCCGTCTCCCATTCACTGCGACGACATAGCGAGCAATGGCGGTATCACTGGCGGAAATGGGCCTGTCCCGGCTCAAGGGAGTCGGCCCCCGAGCCGCGGAGAAACTGGAACGTCTGGGTTTAAGGACGGTGGAAGATGTGATCTTCCACCTGCCGTTCCGTTACGAGGACCGTACCCGTATCACCCCCATCGGTGCTCTGCGCCCGGAACAAGGCGTGGTGATCGAAGGGGAGATCCTGGCCGCCGACGTGGTGTTCGGCAAGCGCCGCTCACTGCTGTGCAAGATCGCCGATGGCACAGGCCTGGTGTCCCTGCGCTTTTATCACTTCAGCGCCGCGCAAAAGAACAACCTGGAAAAGGGCCGCCCGATCCGGGTCTATGGCGAGCCCCGCCCCGGCGCCGCCGGCCTGGAGTTCTATCATCCCGAGTATCAGCTCGGCCCGGAGCTGCCACCGCTGGAGCGCGCGCTGACCCCGGTCTACCCCACCACCGAAGGTGTCAGCCAGCGGCAACTGCGCAATCTGGCCGGCCAGGCGCTGGATATCCTGCGCCAGCACACTCCCGAGGAACTGATTCCTTCCGATCTGCTGGACCAACGCCACCTGCCCAGTCTCGCCAATGCCCTGGAAATGCTCCATCACCCCGGCCCCGATGACCCGGTGGATCTGCTGCTGGACGGCAACCACCCGGCGGTGAAGCGCCTGGTGATGGAAGAAATGGTGGCGCACCAATTGGGCATGCTGTCCAAACGAGCCGGACAGAAGACCCTGGCGGCGCCGGTTCTCGATGGCGACCGCCTGCTGCGGAAGCTGCTGCGGAGCCTGCCGTTCGAGCTCACCGGCGCGCAGAGCCGGGTGATCGGCGAAATCGGCGCCGATCTGCGCCGGGACCATCCCATGCTGCGGTTACTGCAGGGCGACGTGGGCTCGGGCAAGACGCTGGTGGCGGCGGCGGCGGCGCTGACCGCCATCGAGTCGGGCTATCAGGTGGCCCTGATGGCGCCCACCGAGTTGCTGGCGGAACAGCACCGGGCCAACTTCGAGCACTGGCTGGCGCCGCTGGGGATTCCGGTGCACTGGCTGGCGGGCAGCCTGGGCCAGAAAGCGCGCCGGGAAAATCTGGCCGCCCTGGCCGATGGCAGCGCCGCCATGGTGGTGGGTACGCACGCATTGTTCCAGGACGCCGTGGCCTTCCAGCGGCTCGGTCTGATCATCATCGACGAACAGCACCGCTTCGGCGTGCAACAACGGCTGGCGCTGCGGGAGAAAGGCCGCTTCGGCAATCAGGTGCCGCACCAGCTCACGCTTACCGCCACACCAATCCCCCGCACCCTGGCGATGAGCGTCTACGGCGATCTGGACACCTCGGTGATTGATGAGATGCCACCGGGGCGCAAGCCGATTCAAACCCTGGTGCTCCCCGCTTCACGCCGTGACGAGGTGATTGCCCGGATCCGCTCCGCCTGTCTGGAGGGGGCCCAGGCCTACTGGGTGTGCACTCTGATCGAGGAATCCGACGAGTTACAGGCTCAGGCGGCGGAGGCGGCCTTCGAGGCACTGCGCGAAGCGCTGCCAGAACTCAACGTAGAGCTGGTGCACGGCCGCCTGAAAGCAAAAGACAAGGCGCAGCGAATGGCCCGCTTCGCCGCCGGCGAAGCGCACCTTCTCGTCGCCACCACGGTTATCGAGGTGGGCGTGGACGTGCCCAATGCCACGCTGATGGTGATGGAGAACGCGGAACGTCTGGGACTGGCGCAGCTCCATCAGCTCCGTGGCCGGGTGGGCCGGGGTGGTGGCCAGAGCTATTGCCTGCTGCTGTATCAGACCCCGCTGTCGCAGACCGCCAAGCGGCGGCTGGCGGTGATGCGGGAGACCACCGATGGCTTCGTCATCGCCGAGGAAGATCTGAAGCTGCGTGGGCCCGGCGAATGGCTCGGGACCCGGCAGACCGGGGAACTGGCCTTCCGGATCGCCGACCTGGTTCGCGACGAAGCCCTGATGGAGCCGGCCCGCGAGTTGGCTCAAACATTGTTGGAACGCTACCCGGGGCGAGTGGAACGTTTGTTGCGCCGCTGGCTCAACGGCGGCGAGGACTACGCGGATATTTAAAGCGCTTACACCCTTGACGCTCCCACAACGGCCTTGTGGCGATACTCAGGGCTTGATGGGCCGGAACACTTATATGGAAATAGTGCCGCCATCCTCGGCGTCGCTTTTTTCCGCCGGCTTGGTCAGTTCCCGCCAACCGTCCTTGGCGGCCTCCCACGCCTGACCGAAACGGCTCTTCGCCGCTTCCCAGTTTCCACGGGTGGCTTCCTGAAGTTCGCTGTATTCCTTGCCCAGTTCCTCGCGCTGTTTCTTCAGGTTCTCCAGCGCCTGCTCCTTGTTCGCACGGGCCTGTTCGGACAGTGTGTCCCAGCCTTCGTCCATCTCTTTCTGCAGCTCGTCGATATTCTCGTCCAGCATGTCGAGCCCCCGGCGAGCCGCGTCGAGAGCACGTTCCTTTTGTTCCACGCCGTAGTTGCGGATTTCCTGCCAGGTGTCGTTCAACTGCGCCTGCACATTCTCTTTGTCAGGCTGCTTCACATTGGGGACGCCTTCGGTGGTGTCGCTTTGCGCCCAGCTCAGCGAGGTGGTCGCCACCATCAACGTCGCCGCCATCAACAGGGAATGACGCATAAAAACTCTCCTATAGCACAGCCCCTATTGTGCCCTTTTGCGTAGCTCTTTCGTGCAAAAGACTGTAAGAGCCTGCGCTCGCCTTTTCCCTCTTACGGCATTGCGGCACACTGAGGCTTCCGCCACCACAACCAAGGACCCGGTTATGCGCCTCCTGCTCCCCACCGTGACACTCGCACTGTTACTCGCCGGCTGTGGCGACAGCGACGCCCCCGCCCAATCCGGCGCGGCATCCGGCCAGAACAGCGGGGCCGCCCAGCCGGACCAGCCCGCGCCCCCGGCCGAGCAGCCCGGCGACACACCGCTGACCTCGAAATCGCAAACTCTGACCCGCGAAAGCGAATCCTGCCCGGATGACCCTTGCTCCAAGGTGGATTTGCAGTGGCTCACCTTCCCCGAAGACGCACCTCTTACCCGGGCCTTGGAAAGCACCCTGCTTGAGCAGCTAAGCAATGGCGCCGATGACGGGGCCTCCTCTTTCGCCGCGGTGGCGGACGGCTTCCTGTCCGATGCCAGGGAAGCGGCGGAAGTGGAGAGCATGGGCTGGGAGCTCAACTCAAAAGTGTCGCTGCTGGGGGAGCGCGCCGGGCTGGTCACCTTGCAGCTCGACAGCTATGAAATCACCGGTGGGGCCCATGGCATGCCGGTGGTGCAGTTGCTGAACTGGGACCGTCGGGAACAGCGGCGCGCCACATTGCAGGATGTGTTACAGCCGGGCCGGGAAGACGCATTCTGGAAAGCCGCCGCCGAGGTGCATCAACAATGGCTGGCGGATGACATCGAAGCCGACAAGGACTTTCGCGACACCTGGCCCTTCCTGCAAACCGGCGATTTCCATATCACCGACCAGGGCGTGGCGTTGCTCTACAATGTTTACAGCATCGCCCCCTACGCCATGGGCCAGCCGGAACTGACCGTGCCCTGGAGCAAGCTGGATGGTCTGATTCGCGAGCGCTACCGGCCCTGATCACTATCTTTACTCGGGCGATTGCCGGCACAGTTCCAACCAGCGCTCAACGCCGGGGCTGCGGTATTTCTGCCGATGCAGTACAAAATAGAACTCACGGCTGAAATCCCGCCCGGGCACGGTCAACGGCACCAGGGAACCGCGCCGAAACGCCTCGCGCAGCGATACCCGGGACAGACAACTGATACCCAGCCCGGCCTCCACCGCCCGTTTGATCGCTTCAGTGTGCTCCAATTCGAGCAACAGTTTCAGACCGGGCAGAAGGCCGTGCATGGCCCGCTCGAAGGTCTGTCGCGTTCCCGATCCGGTTTCGCGTACAATCCAGGTGGCGGCCAGAAGGTCTTCGTCGGATAGCGTTTCCTGTTTCGCCAGCGGGTGATCAGGAGCGCAGAACACCACCAATTCGTCCTCTCGCCAGGGCAGCAACTCCAGGTCGGTGTGGTTGATTTCCCCTTCGATCAACCCCATATCCAGATCGAAGGCCAGCACCCGGTCGACGATGGTGGCGGTATTCGCCACCTCCAGTTTCACCTGGGCTCCGGGCTGCTCCGCCATATACCGAGCCATGATATTCACCGCCAGGTAATTACCGATTGTCAGTGTGGCCCCGACCTTGAGGCGCCCCAACTCCTGGTGAGCCTGCAAACCGGACTCCAGATCCCGGGCCTGCCCCAACAGAGCTTCCGCTCTGGGCCAAAGCTGACGCCCCAGTTCATTGAGCCGCAGCTTTTTACCAGCACGTTCAAACAGCTTGATGTCGAACTGGGTTTCCAGCTCCTTGAGAGCGCCGGAGGCGGCGGACTGAGACATGTTCAGATCCCGTGCCGCCCGGCTCACGTTCTCGTGATGGGCCACGGCGAGGAACACCTCCAGTTGTCGCAGGGTGTATCTCATTGTTATCACCAAAGTCGATATCAAATATCGGTACAACCCATTTTACCGATATGGGCGAAACGGTTACATTCTCATCAATTAAAGTATTTTGGAATAAAGGCGCATTAGCTTATGTCAAATCTGAATACTGAAACGGTTACCAGTGTTCGGCACTGGAACGACACCCTGTTCAGCTTTACCACCAGCCGTGACCCGGGCTTCCGCTTCAAGAACGGCCATTTCACCATGATCGGTCTGGAGCAGGACAATGGTCGTCCTCTGCTGCGCGCCTATTCCATCGCCAGCGCCAACCACGAGGAAGAGCTGGAGTTCTTCAGCATCAAGGTGCCGGACGGTCCGCTCACTTCCCAGCTGCAGAAGATCAAGCCGGGCGACAAGATCTATGTGAGCCGCAAACCCACCGGCACCCTGGTGGCGGACCACCTGCTGCCGGGCAAACGCCTGTGGCTGCTGTCCACCGGTACCGGCTTGGCGCCGTTCCTGAGCATCATCAAGGATCCGGAAATCTACGAGCGCTTCGACCAGGTGATCCTGACCCACGGCGTACGCTTCGTTTCCGAGCTGGCCTACCAGGACATGATCCAGGACGAACTGCCCAACAACGAGTTCTTCGGTGACATGATCCAGGGCAAGCTGAAGTACTACCCGACCGTCACCCGGGAACCGTTCCGTAACCAGGGCCGGCTCACCAATCTGATGGACTCAGGGAAAATCTTCGAGGATCTGGGTCTGCCCCAACCCAGCCTGGAAGAAGACCGCTTCATGCTGTGCGGCAGCCCGGCCATGCTCAAGGATCTCACCAGCCTGCTGGACGGCTGGGGCTTCCGTGAGAGCCGTGGCGGCCATATCCACGAGTACGTGATTGAACGGGCCTTCGTGGAAAAGTAATTGCTCCAAGCGCTGAATCTGTTCTTTTGACCCCGCCTCGCGCGGGGTTTTTTATGACCGCCATCCATGGCGGTCCCCCCGGGGCCGTCACTGAAGTGACGTTAAAAATCGTTCCCGACGATTTTTTATGACCGCCGTCCATGGCGGTCACCCTCCGGGCCGTTGCTCACTGAATCACGAAGCCGCTGTGGGAGCTTGCCTGCAAGCGAATCTTTTGGTGCCGGAACCCATTCGTTTGCAGGCAAGCTTGTATGGTTACCCGGCAAGTCTTAGAAAGAAGAGACTTGTCGGGGTGGAGGGACCAGGCAAGCTTCTGACCCTAGGGTACAGACTGTGG
>NZ_OBMO01000001.1 GCF_900217905.1 Alloalcanivorax xenomutans | reverse complement strand
GCTGTTTCATGGGCTCGCCCTCGCTGTCGTTGACATGTTTAGAATGCCACCGTGGCGCCTAGACGCCTCGGCGAGGGCGAGTCCATCCGATTACAGCGGCTTTGTGGCCATTTCTGAATTCACGTTCCCAAGACCAGTTTGAAGGAGAATCTCTGATGGGATGCGGGACCACGCCGGGACTGCTGCCGGTGGCCGAGGCCCTGGCCACGTACCGGCGCGTGTTGACCCCGCTGCCGGCCCGGGAGCAACCGGTCGAGGCGGCCTTGGGGCAGGTATTGGCGGCCCCGGCGCGGGCGGCGGTGGACCTGCCGCTGTTCGATCAGAGCGCGGTGGACGGCTATGCGGCACGCAGCGTCGATCTGGCCATGGCCACGCAGGATAGTCCGGTG
The DNA here is from genome assembly GCF_900217905.1 of Alloalcanivorax xenomutans. Classification (GTDB taxonomy): domain Bacteria; phylum Pseudomonadota; class Gammaproteobacteria; order Pseudomonadales; family Alcanivoracaceae; genus Alloalcanivorax; species Alloalcanivorax xenomutans. Next base: position 358,863 of record NZ_OBMO01000001.1, on the reverse strand, counting down.
CGCTTGACCCTCAGTGGCGACATTCCCGCCGGTCAAAGCACGGAAACAGCGTTGGCGCCGGGTTGCGCCATGCGCATTCTGACCGGCGCGCCGGTGCCGCCGGGGGCCGATACCATCGTGAGACAGGAGTGGGTGGTCCGCGAGGAAGGTGCCATCCGGGTCGATCGCGTGGTGGCGCCGGAGACGGACCTGCGTCGCCGGGGTGAGGAGTTGCAAAGCGGCACGGAATTGGCGGCCGCTGGCACGCGGCTGGATGCCGGCCGTCTGGCGGCGCTGGCCATGGCCGGGGTGGCCGATGTGAACACGCATCCGAAAGCGCGGGTGACGGTGCTGGTGACCGGGGACGAGGTCAAACCCGTGGGCGAGCGGCTGAGGCCCGGACAAATCTATGACGCCAACGGGCCGCTGGTGCGTGGCTGGCTGGCGCAGCGCGGGCAGCCGCTGGTGCGCTGCCTGGCGGTGGCGGATCGTTTCGAGGACGTTTGCCAGGCGTTGGAGCAGGCGCTGGCGGAGTCGGACGTGGTTATCACCACCGGCGGCGTGTCTGTGGGTGACCGGGATTATTTACCGGAAGCGGCGCAACGGCTGGGTGTGGCCAGGCACTTCTGGAAGCTGGCGCAAAAGCCGGGCAAGCCGCTGTGGTTCGGGACCCGGGAAGGCACCGCGCTGATCGGGTTGCCGGGCAATCCGGCGGCGGTGCTGGTGGGGCTGACGGTGCACGTGGCGGAAGTGCTGCGGGTACTGGAAGGCGATCCGGCGGGGCCGCCCTGGGGCCATGCCCGCTTACTCGAAGACGCGCGTCCGGACGATCGCCGCGATCAGTGGCTGCGTATGCGGTTGCAAACCGACCCCCTCACCGGTGCCACGGCACTGGCGCCGTTACCGCGCCAGGCGTCGCATATGCTGTCCAACCTGATGGCCGCCGATGTGCTGGCCTGGGTGCCGGCTGGTGATGACGCCTGGCGCGCGGGCTCGGTGGTGCGCTGGCTGCCGTTGCGGTGATTCGGGTGACTGGAAAGATGAATTCAGAGCTTGCCACGAAGCCGCTGTGGGAAGCTTGCTTGCAAGCGAGTGGACAAAGGCCCGGAGGCATTCGCGGCCAAGGCCGCTTCCCACAGCGGCTTCTTAGGCCGGTCTGTGGGAAGCGGTCTTCTAGCGTTTCCCCGCCAGCGTAATCCCCTTGAGAATCGACAGCGCCTGGGACAGCGGGTAATCGCGGCTGGCCAGCGGTTCCTCATCCGGCTCCGCATCCGGCCCGCTCTCTCCATTCTGGTTCATCAGATGATGGGGCAGGTCCGCTTCCCGTGGCAGATGCTCCTTGAGCAGCTTGACGCTGGCCACTTCCACCTTGATATCCGGGACGATGCCTTCCGCCTGGATCGAGCGCCCTTCGGGGGTGTAATAACGGGCCGTGGTCAGCTTCAGCGCGCTATCACCGCTGATCGGCAGTACCGTTTGCACCGAGCCTTTGCCGAAGGTGCGATTGCCGACGATCACGGCGCGCCCCTGATCCTGCAGGGCGCCGGCAACGATTTCCGAAGCGGAGGCGGAACCGCCGTTCACCAGTACCACCAGAGGCAGACCTTGCAGCCGGTCGCCGGCGTGGGCGCGGTAGTCGTTGCGGCTGGCTTCGTCGCGGCCCTGGGTATAGACGATCAGACCGCTGTTCAGGAACAGATCGGCCACTTGCACGGCGCCGTCCAGGACGCCGCCGGGATTGTTGCGCAGGTCCAGGATCAGGCCTTTGAGTGTGCCTTCCCCCTGCAATTTCTCCAGCGCCTTGCCGGTTTCCATGCCGGTGTTGTTCTGGAACTGGGAGATACGGATGTAGCCGTAACCTGGCTCCAGGGTGTCCTGTCTTACGCTCTGTACTTTGATGCGGTCCCGCTCCAGCACCACGGTGCGCGGCTGTTCCTCGCCTTCGCTGAGGATCGACAGGGAAACCTTGGAACCGCGTTCCCCGCGCATTTTCTCCACCGCCTCTTCCAGGCTCAGGCCCTTGACGAAGGTGTCGTCGATTTTCAGGATCAGATCGCCGGCGCGGATGCCGGCGCGGGCGGCGGGGGAATCATCGATGGGGGTGACGACCTTGACGAAGCCGTCTTCCATGGTCACTTCCAGGCCCAGACCGCCGAACTCACCGGTGGTGGTGGTCTGCAGATCCTCGAACTGATCCGGAGTCAGATAGGCGGAGTGCGGATCCAGTTCATAGAGCATGCCGCGAATGGCGGCATTGAGCAGTTCCTTCTCGTCCACTTCCTCGATGTAGGCGCCGCGCACCCGTTCCAGCACCTCGGCGAAGGCCCGCAACTGGGTCACTGGAACGCCGGCTTCACGGGCCTGATCATCCAGGGACTCGGAGGTAGTGGCGGCGTGCAGAGTGGGAACGAAAACAGTAAGAGCGAGCAAAGTGGAGCGCAGAACAGCGTGAGGCAGTTTCAACATGAGGCTCTAATCCTGGCGTCAGTTGGCGCGGGTGATCAGTTGTTACGGCGATCAGTTGTTACGAGCAATGGGCGGCAGTGTAACACGGCGGTCGCACCAGCGCGCCGGGTTCACCGCCTTGCCGCGGTGGCGGATTTCAAAGTACAGAGCGCTGCGGCTATTGCCGCCGGAACGGCCCGCCAGGGACAGCACATCGCCGGTGGCGACCTGGTCACCGACCTGGCGCAGCAGGCTTTGATTGTAGCCGTAGAGCGTCAGGTAACCGTCGCCATGATCGAGAATGATGAGCAGACCGAAACCGCGCAGCCAGTCGGCGAACACCACCCGCCCGGGGTGCACGGCCTGTACCGGGGTGCCTTCGTCCACGCCCAGAATGACCCCGGTCCAGCGCAGTTCGCCTTCCCGGCGGCTGTTGTAGCTGGTTAGTAGGGGGCCGCGCACCGGCCAGGGCAGACCGCCCGCCAGTTTGCCGAAGGGAGTTCCGCCGCTGGCGGCCGGCCGGCTCGGGCCGCTTGGAGCGCTCTCTCGCGCTGCCTGTTCGGCGGCCTGGCGCATTTGCTCCAGCAGACGTTCCAGGCGCTGCTGATCCGCTCGCAGACTGTTCAACTGGCCACCGCGGTTCTCCAGCGACTGGCCAAGGGCGGCCAACGCCTTCTCCCGTTCACGGCCGGCGGCTTCCAGCTCCTGGCGATGCCGGGCCAGGGCGGTGCGCCGGTCCAGCAGGTTGGCGCGGGCATCGGCCACTTCCCGGGCCACCTGGCGGAGATCGACCAGCTCACCTTCCAGGTTGACCAGGCGGTCACGCCGCGCACGCTGGAAGTATTCCTGGTAGCGTAGCAGCCGGGCCACCCGTTCCGGGTCTTCCTGGTTGAGCAGCAGCTTGATGCGCTCCTCCCGGCCGGCCTGGTAGCTGGCCCGCACGGTGCGGGCCAGCCAAGACAACTGAACCTTTTTCTCCGCCGCCAGTTCGGCCTGGCGCTGTTCGGTCTCGGCCAGGCGTTGTTCCGCGTCCTGGACCTCCCGGTCCAGATGGCGCTGTTCACGACCCAGGGTACCGATGCGTTTTTCGGTATCGCGCAGCTTCGCCTGCAGGTCGTCGCGGCGCTCCAGGTCCTGATTCTGAGCCGAGGTCAGCTCGCGGATGCGCTCCTTCAGGGCTTCCAGTTGCTCGGGGGACGGGTCGTCCGCCCGGGCCACCAGGCTCAACAGCAGGAGCAGGGGAAAAAGACGTCTCATGGCAGCGGGTTTTACCGTAACCGGCCCCCGATGTGTATACTTGGCGCCGATTTTACCTCGGCAGGAACGCAACCATGGATCGTTTGATCGAGTTTGCCAGCAACCATTACCTTCTGGTCTCCGCCTTCTTTCTGTTGTGGGCTGTTTTCTTCACCATTGAGTCCCGGCGTGGGGGCAAGCCCATCAGTCCGCAGTTGGCCACCAATCTGATCAACCAGCAAAACGGTGTGATCATCGACTTGCGTGACGGTGAGGAGTTCCGCGCCGGCCATATCGCTGGTAGTGTCAATATCCCCGCCGGGCAGGTCATGGATCAGCTTTCGCAGCTACAGGCCTATAAGGACCGACCGGTGATTCTGGCCTGCAAAATGGGCAATCAGTCGTCACACCTGGGGCGTCAGTTGCGCGGCAAGGGGATTCCCAACCTTTACCGCATCCAGGGCGGCATCAACGCCTGGCGCAATGATAACCTGCCGGTGGTGAAGGCCTGATGGCCGGGGTGACACTATGACCGAGGTGACAATGTACACCACCTCGTGGTGTCCTTTCTGCCGGCGGGCCAAAAGTTTGTTGGTGTCGAAGGCGGCGCGGCTTCATGAAATCGACGTGGATCGTGTTGCCGGAGGGCGCCAGGAGATGATGGAGCGCAGCGGCCGGCGTACCGTGCCGCAAATCTGGATCGGGCCGCACCATGTGGGGGGCTGCGATGAACTTTTCGCCCTGGAACGGGCGGGCAAGCTGGATGCCTTGCTTGCCGGATAACACGGGTCGCCGGGGGCGGCCTTGCAAACCATGGAGATAATGATGGCGGATCAACAGGAAAAAGTATTCCAACTGCAGCGCGTGTACCTGAAGGACGCTTCCTTCGAGTGCCCGGGCGCGCCCGAGATTTTCCTGCAGGAGTGGAAGCCGAAGGTCAATGTTCAGTTGAACAACAATGCCCGCCGGCTTGGTGACTCCAACGAGTACGAAGTGGAAGTGACGGTGACCGTGACCGCCAAGGATGAGGGTGAAGAGAAAACCTTTTACCTGGTGGAAGTGAAACAGGCCGGCATCTTTACCCTGGTCGGCATTGAAGGCGAGGAGCGCAACCAGCTGCTTGGCGCCTATTGCCCCAATCTGCTGTTCCCTTACGTGCGCGAAGTGGTATCGGACCTGGTATCCAAGGCGTCTTTCCCGCAGATGGTGTTGCAGCCGTTGAACTTCGACGCTCTGTATCAGCAACAGCGTCAACAGCAAACGGAAGGCAACGAAAGCGTGACGGTTCAGTAAAGACGGCGCCGGCGGATGACGTCGCGGCTGTTCTGCTCATTCTTACACCGCGCCCGGATATCCCAGTTGGCGCCAGGCCTCGTAGAGCGTTATCGCGACCGCGTTGCTCAGGTTGAGACTGCGGCTGTCGGCCACCATCGGCAGCCGCAGCCGTTGCTCCGGCGTCAGCCGGCCCAGAACCTCCGGGGGCAAGCCCCGTGTTTCCGGTCCGAACAGCAGCACGTCGCCGTCCTCGAACCGGGTATCGCTGGGGGCGGTGTGGCCCTTGGTGGTCAGGGCGAACAGGCGGGCCCCGTTCATGGCGGCCAGGAAGGCCTCGAAATCCGGGTGCACGGTTACCCTTGCCCATTCCGAATAGTCCAGCCCCGCGCGCCGCAGGCGCTTCTCATCCAGACTGAAACCAAGCGGCTCGATCAGGTGCAGCCCGGCGCCGGTATTGGCGGCGAGGCGAATAATGTTGCCGGTGTTCGGCGGAATCTCCGGTTGGTAGAGAGCAATATGCAGCATGGTAAAGGAGGGCGGCGGGGCGCCGCCCGTTAGCCATCCGCTAACCGGAAGGGTGGGGAAAGGCGATCCGGATGGCCCTGAAGTCGCTTATTTCGAGTTCAGTTTATCGACCCACTGGTCAATTTGCTTTTCCGCCTCTTCCTTGGCGATACCGTATTTTGCCTGGATCTTGCCCAGCAGTACATCACGCTTACCCTTGGCCTCCTCGATGTCGTCGTCGGTGAGTTTGCCCCAATGTTCCCGGACATTGCCTTTCAGTTCCTTCCAGCGACCTTCGATGGTGTTCCAGTTCATCTTGTCTCTCCTGAGATAAGGTTGTGGTGAAGGGGGAATAGCGGAGAACCAGCTGCCCTGCGGCAACGGCTCTTTGACTATGACCGGTTGACGATGACGGTTGGAGGAAAACTCTGTAAAAGCTGGGAAGGGCTGGAGGGAAATGCGCGACGGGCAGGGTCGCCCGTCGCGCTGTCCGGGGCATCAGAGCTTCACGCCGAGCTCTTCCAATGTACGCATGGTCAACTGACCGGAAGGCAGATTATTGTCCTTCTGGTAGGCGATGACGGCGGCCCGGGTGCGGCTGCCATAAACACCATCCACCCAGGTCGGATCATAGCCTTCGTCCTTGAGGGCCTGTTGCAGGCGGCGGATCACGTCCGGAGTGGTGTTGGTTTCGCACAGGATTTCACGCCATTCCATGTCGGCGTCGGTGACCTTCACCTGCTTCGGAACATCCCGGTATTGGGCCGGAATCACCTGTTTGTGGGTTTGCGGCGGTGCCACCTGCTTGACCACTTCGATGGTCTTGTATTCGGCGGGGATGGTGACTTCCTCCACTCGTTCGGGCCGCACCAGCTCCTTGCGCTGGACGGTTTTGTATTCCGCCGGCACTTCCACCAGACACATGATCTCGCCGGTGGCCTGATCGATTCTCTCGATCGGACCGCGCCCTTTTTTCCAGGTGGTGTAGGCGGGGCGGACCAGAACCTGCTCGGAGACCGTGCGATACTCCGCCGGTTTGGTGATCAGCTTGGTGGTGGCTTCCCGCACCAGAACCCGTTCCTGGACGGTTTCGTAACGCGCGGGCGTGGTGGTGAGTTTGGTGTCTTCCGCCGACACCATGACCCTTTCCATTTCCGTCTTGTAGGTTTCCGGGATCACCACCCGGGCGTAGCAGTGCCCCGGCTTGGCGTTCGGCGGCAGCAGATCGGGGGATTGAGAAGCGGGGGCGGGTTGCTCATTACCCAATTGGGCACGCAGTTGCTGGTTTTCCTGCTCCAGTTGGCGCAGGCGCTGGTTGTCGGCGCTGCTGTCCATGGTAGTGGTTTGCTGGCTGGCACAGCCGGTGGCCAGAATGGCGGCGGTAAGCGGCAAAAGTAAAAGCGAGGGTTTCATCGTATCGTCCCTTAATTCCTCCATGTGGAATTAAAGACATTAGGAGGATTCTTTTGCCGTCGATATCCATGCGGGCGCTTTTTTACAGAACGTTCACCAAAAGCCTAAAAACCGGCCTGTTTTGGTGCATATGACAGCAAAACTAATTGCTTAAAATCGACGCCGCCCCTGAAACGGGGCGGCGTTTATAGGGCGGGATTTTAACGGCTGGCGCGTTTGCGCTCGGTTTCGGTGAGCAGTTTCTTGCGCAGGCGCAGATGGTTCGGCGTTACTTCCACCAGTTCATCGTCCTCGATGAAGTCCAGGGCCTGTTCCAGGCTGAAGCGCACCGGCGGGGTGAGAATCACGTTCTCGTCGGTGCCGGAAGCGCGCATGTTGGTGAGCTGCTTGCCCTTGGTGGGGTTCACCACCAGGTCATTGCCCCGGCTGTGGATGCCGATCAACTGGCCTTCATAGACTTCCACGTTGGGGTCGATCAGCATGCGGCCGCGCTCCTGCAGATTGAACAGGGCGAACGCCAGCACCTTGCCCTTGACCATGGAGACCAGCACGCCATTGTTGCGCTGAGCCATGTCGCCGGGTTTGTATTCGCCGTAATGGCTGAAAGTGCTGTTAAGGATGCCAGTGCCGGAAGTCAGTGTCAGGAACAGACTGCGGAAGCCGATCAGGCCGCGGCTGGGCACGACGAAGGTCAGGCGTACACGGCCTTTGCCATCGGGCTCCATGTTGGTCATCTCGGCGCGGCGCAGGCCCAGGTGCTCCATGATCGCGCCCTGGTGCTGTTCTTCCACATCGGCCATTACATTCTCGTAAGGCTCCTGCTTCTGGCCGTCCACTTCGCGCACGATCACTTGCGGGCGGCCCACCGCCAGCTCGAAGCCCTCGCGGCGCATGTTCTCGATCAGTACCGACAGGTGCAGTTCACCACGGCCGGAGACACGGAACTGGTCGGCGCTGCCGGTTTCTTCCACGCGCAGGGCCACGTTGTGCTTGAGCTCCGCTTCCAGACGCTCACGGATCTGGCGGCTGGTGACGAATTTGCCGTCCTGGCCGGCGAACGGCGAGGTGTTGACGTGGAACACCATGCTCACGGTGGGCTCGTCCACGGTCAGTGGCGGCAGGGCCTCGACATTGTTCGGGTCGCACAGCGTGTCGGAAATATCCAGCGGGTCCATACCGGTGACACAGACGATATCGCCGGCGCCAGCTTCGCTGACATCCACTCGATCCAGGCCGTGATGACCCATGATCTGCAGTATCCGGCCGTTACGCACCTTACCGTCGCGGTCAACGATCTTCACCTGCGTGTTGGCCTTTACCTGGCCACGCTTGATGCGGCCGATACCGATCACGCCCAGGTAGCTGTTGTAGTCCAATGAGGAAATCTGCATCTGGAACGGGCCGTCGGCATCCACTTCCGGCGCCGGTACCCGGTCGATGATGGTCTGGAACAGCGGGGTCATGTCTTCCGCCATCTGGTCCGGCTCCAGGCCGGCGATGCCGTTCAGGGCGGAGGCGTACACCACCGGGAAGTCCAGTTGCTCGTCGCTGGCGCCGAGATTGTCGAACAGGTCGAACACCTGATCCATGACCCAGTCCGGGCGGGCGCCGGGGCGGTCGATCTTGTTGATCACCACGATCGGCTTGAGCCCGGCGGCGAACGCCTTCTGGGTGACGAAGCGGGTCTGCGGCATGGGGCCGTCCACCGCGTCCACCAGCAGCAGCACCGAGTCCACCATCGACATCACGCGTTCCACCTCGCCGCCGAAGTCGGCGTGGCCGGGGGTGTCGACGATATTGATACGGTAGTCGCCGTATTTAAGGGCGGTGTTCTTGGAGAGGATGGTGATACCCCGTTCCTTCTCCAGGTCGTTGGAGTCCATTACCCGCTCGACGTCGCCGGCGCGGTCTCCCAGTGTGCCGGACTGTTGCAACAGCTTGTCCACCAGGGTGGTCTTGCCGTGGTCAACGTGGGCGATGATGGCGATATTGCGCAGACGTTCAATCACGAAACAGGCTCCGAAGCGAGTAATAAGGCCGTGGCGGGGCCGCGGCGGGAGCGCATTGTACAGCCCCCTTGGCTACCGAAGCCACCGTCTTGTCGGCCCCGCGGCTAGCCGCCGGTGATAGTGGGCGGCGCCCGCGGGCTATGAGAGAATGCGACCCGGTTCACGATTTTGCGGTTGTTGCTTCAAGGCACTGTGCATTCGCCTAGAATGGCGCAACCAAACGGGGTCGTACCGGTCATACACTGCCCGTCGATGACGATCCGTTTCGAGCCTCCCTGGCTCCCGAGGCTGCCCGGATTGGCATATCAGCCTGCCCGTGGCGGCGTTTCTCCAATGCGATTCCGGGTACGTGCGGTCCCGGACAAGGAAGGTATTCGTTATATGCGGTTTGGGTGTGCGTGCGGCATAGGGTATGGACTGGCGATAGCGGTCTGTCTGGCCCTGCCCATGAAGGCCGTCGCCGACGGCGAGGACCCTGGAAAGATCATTCTGGGCCTCAGCGAAGAGGTCATGATCGAGGAACTGGGTGTCGCGTTGCCCGCTAAACTGGACACAGGAGCCCAGTCCGCGTCGCTCAGTGCCCGGCAAATCCGGACGTTCAAGCGGGATGGGCAGGATTGGGTATCCTTTGATCTGTGGGTGGTCCCGGAGCAGCGCGAGAAAATCGGGCTGGAGCAGGATCAATGGCGCACCCTTGAATTGCCACTATCCAAACATGTGCGTATCAAACGCCGTGCCGAAAACCAGATTGATGGGGCGCCGGGCTACAGCCGTCGTCCGGTGGTGGAACTGACGCTGTGCGTCCGTGACCGGGCCCGGCAGGTGGACGTCAATCTGACCGATCGCAGTGACTTCCGGTTCCCGCTGCTGGTGGGATCCGAGGCGCTGGTTTCGCTGGGGGCTCTGGTTGACCCGGCACAGTCCATGAGCGGGGGTGCGCCATCCTGCTCCAAGGAAGAAACCGTCGGCTTGGCGGCCGAAGAAACCGAATAAGGCTGGAACATGGGTTCTGTGAAACTGCACGCGCGGCTGCTGGCCGTGGCATTGTTGGTTCTGGGCATAGGCAGCATGGCCTACCAGATTCTGATTCAGAAAGTGCCGCTTACCGAAAGTGAAACCGATCCGGTCTGGGTAGTGGATGCTCAGGTCCAGTTCCAGGCCAGGGGAAACCACCCGGTGAAGGTGCGGATGTTCGTGCCGCCACTGGACAGCGGCTTCACCACCCTGAATGAAAGCTTCATCTCCAATAACTATGGCGTCAACGTCAGCCGTGAGGGCGGCAATCGGGTGGTGACCTGGTCCAGCCGCCGGGTGGAGGGCCAGCAGAGTCTGTATTACCGGCTGCTGATCACTCCCCGTTTCGCCGAGCCCGGCGGCCAGGCGAAGGAACCCGGGCCGCAATTCCGTCCCAGCCCGACACTGTCCGGGCCGGAAAAAGTGGCCGCCGACGCTTTGCTGGCGCCAATTCGTCAGCATTCCGCGGATATCGAAACCTTCATCAGCGAGACCATCAAAAGGGTCAACAGCCGCGACGACAACGATAATGTCCGATTGTTGCTGGGCGGGAACATGACGCCGGAGAACCGGGCCCGGGTGGTGGACCTGCTGCTGGCGGTGGCGCACATCCCGGCGGAACCGGTATACACCCTGCGTCTGTCCGAGGTGCAGAATCAGCAGCCGGAGCTATGGCTGCGCTCCTATAACGGCAACGCCTGGTTGTACTTCAACCCCAATACCGGTCAGCAAGGGCTGCCAGAGGACCGTCTGGTGTGGTGGAGCGGGCAGGCGCCCCTGTACAACCTGGATGGTGGCCGCAACGCGGAGGTCAAATTCAGCGTTCACCAGAATGAGATGAGTGCTCTGCAACTGGCGCAGACACTGAGTTCCCAGGACGTTTCCAGCTTTATCGATTTCTCGCTCTATGATTTGCCGCTACCGGTACAACAGCTTCACCGGATCCTGATCATGATTCCGGTGGGGGTGCTGCTGGTGCTGTTGATGCGCAGTCTGATCGGCGTGGAGACCCTCGGTACCTTCACACCGGTGCTGATCGCCCTGGCGTTCCGCGAGACCCAGGTGGTGTGGGGAGTGATTCTGTTCACCTTCATCACCACCATCGGCCTGTCGTTACGATCGTATCTGGAACATCTCAAGTTGCAGTTGATGGCGCGATTGTCGGTGGTGCTGACCTTCGTGGTGATCATGATCGGCCTGATCAGTTTGTTCAGCTACAAGCTGGGTCTGGAAGTGGGGCTGTCGGTGGCGCTGTTCCCGATGGTGATCCTGACCATGGTGATCGAGCGGATGTCCATTGTCTGGGAAGAGCGGGGCGGACCGCAGTCCATGAAAGTCGCCATTGGCACCTTGGTGGTGGCGATTCTCTGTCATTTGCTGATGGTGTGGAGTCCGCTGGTCTATCTGGTCTTCACCTTCCCGGGCATTCTTCTGGTACTGGCCGCGTTCATGGTGTTCATGGGCCATTACCGGGGCTACCGGCTCACTGAACTGGTCCGCTTCCGGGCTATGACCGAAGAGGGGCGCTGAATGTTCGGGGTGAAGACCTGGCGTGCCCTGCGGCGTCGCGGCGTGATGGGCATCAACCAGCGTAACGGTGATTATGTGCTGCGTTACAATGATCGCCGCTTGTACCCGCTGGTGGACGACAAGATCCGCACCAAGAAACTGGCGCTGGACGCCGGTATCCGGGCGCCGGATATGTACGGCATCATCGAGACCGAACAGGGCATCGGCAAGGTGGCGGAGATCGTGGAAACCCATGGGGATTTTGTCATCAAGCCCTCCCAGGGGGCGGGCGGTGACGGCATCATGGTCATCTCCGATCGCTTCGAGGGCTACTACCGCACGGTCTCCGGCCGCATGGTCAGCCCCGAGGAGATGGAGTTTCACATTTCCGGGATCATTTCCGGCATCTATTCCCTGGGCGGTCATCGTGATCGCGCGCTGATTGAATACCGGGTCCGCTCCACTGACCTGTTCGACCGCATCAGTATCGGTGGGGTGCCGGATGTGCGCATCATCGTGCTCAAGGGCTATCCGGTGTTCGCCATGCTGCGTCTGCCCACCCGGCAGTCCGATGGCAAGGCCAACCTGCACCAGGGGGCCATCGGCGTGGGCGTGGACATCGCCACCGGGGTGACTCTGGCTGGCACCTGGCACAACCTGAAAATCGACCGCCATCCCGATACCGCGCATCCGGTGGCGGGCGTCACCATCCCGGATTGGGAGGAGTGTCTGGCGCTGGCGGCGCGCTGCTATGACCTGACCGGGCTGGGGTATCTCGGCGTGGACCTGGTGCTGGACAAACACAAGGGGCCGATGATGCTGGAACTGAACGCCCGTCCCGGTCTGAATATCCAGATTGCCAATGACGATGGACTGTTGCGCCGCTGCGGTATCGTTGAGCGCCATTTGGAACAGCGCGGCAAGGATGATGGCGAGGAGCCGGCGGAGCAGAGGGTATTGTTCGCTAAACGTCACTTCGCGGTGGCGACCCCCGAGCCGCAGGATATCGCCACGGAATAACCGTCTCCGCGAAGTCACTCCCGTGGAGGCCTGGAGTGGGCCGACATTGACGGTGGCCATCAACATTAAGCTTTGATTAAGTTTTTGTGTCTAGGCTTGTCAGGATTTACACTCCTGGCGAGCCTGGTTGATGACACAAAGATCCCGTCCCTCCCTTTCGTCCGCACCCTGGCGGCGCTTCTTTTTAGTCAATTACTTGCTTGTTTTGCTTGTCTGCCTGTATGTGGCGAGGCAGGCGCTACTGCAGCCTGGTAGCGTCTGGAGCCTGTTCTTCCTGCTTGTGGCGTTGGTGGGCTACGCCTTTGTGTTCCTGCTGCCGCCTCTGATTTTGTCGATGTTGGCGCGCCTGTTCGGCCGTTGGCCGGGGTACGGCGTGGCGGTAACCGGCAGTGCTCTGATGTTGCTGCTGTTGCTGGTGGACGGCCAGATCCATGATCTCTATGGCTTCCACCTCAACGGCTTCGTCTGGAACCTGTTGACCACGCCGGGGGGATTCACCTCCATGGGCGGCGGTCCGGACGCGGTGTTCTCCTTTGTATTGTTCGCACTGGCCCTGGTGGTGTTCGAAGCCGGCTTGTTGTTCTGGAGCCTTCGCAAACCGGTTCCTCGTTTGCGTTGGGGCTGGATGGTCACGGCATTGCTGTTATGTATGGTGGGGGAACGGGCGGCTTATGGTACCGCGCATTTTCTGGCTTATCGTCCGGTCCTCAACGCTTCCCATGCGGTGCCGTTCTACCAGCCGACCACGTTCCGCGGTGCCGCCATGGCTTTGGGGTTCGAGCCGGTGCGGACCCGCGATAAGCTGGACGTGGCCGACCAGGGCCGACTGCATTACCCGCGGCAAGCCCTCCGGGTGGCCGCGGATGCGCCTTCCCCCAATATCATGGTGCTGGTGGCGGAATCCCTGCGCTGGGATATGCTGACGCCGGAAATCATGCCCAATCTGTGGCGCTTCGCCGAGGAGCGGGGTATCCGCTTCACCGATCATTACAGCGGGGGTAATGGCACCCGCATGGGCATTTTCTCCCTGTTTTATGGCTTGCCGGGTAATTACTGGTTCGCTTTTCTGGATGCGCGTCAGCCGCCGGTTCTGATGAGTGAGATGCAGCGCCGGGGTTACCGGATGGGCCTTTACACCAGTGCGCGGTTCAGTTACCCGGAATTCGATAAAACGGTCTTCGCCGATGTCCCCGAGTCCCTTTTGCACAGCGACGAAGAAGGACCCGGCTGGCAGCGGGACCGCCGCAACGTGGACCGCATGCTGTCGTTTCTGGATCAACGGGACGCGGCGAAACCGTTCTTTGGCTTTCTGTTTTTCGAGTCCCCTCACGCGCGCTATTACTTCCCCGAGGAAAGCGTGATCCGGCCGGATTATCTGAAGAACTTCAACTACGCCACCATGGACCTGGAACAGGACATCGGCGGTATTTTTAACCGCTATGTGAACGCCTCTCATCACCAGGACCAGCAACTGGGCAGGCTGTTGGATGGCATGGCCGAACGCAACCTGCTGGACAACACCATCCTGGTAATCACCGGCGATCACGGTGAGGAGTTCATGGAGAACGGCCGCTGGGGACACAATTCCGAGTTTCATAATCAGCAAGTCCACGTTCCACTGGTACTGGCCGGCCCGGGCATCGCGCCGGCGGTGATGGACAAGCCCACCAGCCATTTGGATCTGGCTCCGACGTTGTTGAGCCGCCTGGGGGTGGAGAACGAACCGCGCGATTATGCCGTGGGCGTGCCGCTGGACCAGGTGCCTGATGATCGCTATCGCCTGGCGGCGAGCTGGGATGCGGTGGCGTATCTCGGCCCGGAATACAAGGTGGCGATGCCGGTGCGCGCCGGCGGTCTGTTCGAAATGGCGGTCAGCCGTGCCGACGATACCCCGGTGAAGGATGAGGATGCGGTGATGGCCCGGCTTCAGAGCCGGCTGGTGGAGGTGCTGGGGGATATGTCCCGGTTTTTTTCGGGCGGTCGTTGAGGCGCCAGCGCGGATAGTGTTACCCGGGTCGGGTTTGCTATACTCCGTCGCCCACTTTTTGACCGGCACGCGAGCCGCCCTATGACCGAGTCAGCCCCTCAAACGCTGCAACGACGCGCCATCGCCCTGGTTTCCGGCGGCCTGGACTCCATGCTGGCGGTGAAAGTCATGCAGGAACAAGGCATCCACGTCGAAGGGGTGAATTTCTTCACCGGCTTCTGTGTGGAAGGCCATACTCACGCCATCCGTAAAAAGGACCAGGACAAAAACAAGCGCAACAACGCGCTTTGGGTCGCCGAGCAGCTGGGTATCAAGCTGCATATCGTGGATATTTCGGAAGAGTACAAGGACGTGGTGCTCAATCCGAAACACGGCTATGGCGCCAATCTGAACCCCTGCCTGGACTGCAAGATTTTCATGGTCAACAAGGCCACCCTGATGCTGAACAAAGCTCGGGAACTGGCTGGCGAGAAGGGGTTCGATTTCATCATCACCGGTGAGGTGGTGGGGCAGCGTCCCAAGAGTCAGCGCAAGGAAACCATGCCGATCATCAGCCGCGAATCCGGCGCCGATGATCGCCTGTTGCGCCCGCTCAGCGCCAAGAACCTGCCGGAGACCCTGCCGGAACGGGAAGGCTGGGTGGATCGCAGCCGATTGCACGACTTCTCCGGCCGCAACCGTAAGCCGCAAATGGCGCTGGCCAAACGTTTTGGCCTGGATGACTTCGCCCAGCCCGCCGGCGGCTGTTGCTTCCTTACCGATGAGTCCTATTCGCGCAAGCTGGCGGATCTTTGGCAGGCTCGTAACGAACGGCGTTACGAGCTGGACGACATCATGCTGCTGAAGGTGGGGCGGCATATCCGCCCGGCGCCGCACTACAAGCTGATCATCAGCCGCGAGGAAGGGGAGAACCGCTTCCTGGAAGGCTATCGATATCAGTTCACCAGCATCACGACGTCGAGCTGCCCCGGTCCGCTGGCTCTGATCGACGGCACGTTGGCGTCCGACGACGAGTTGCGCCAGGCAGCCGCCATCGTCGCCCGTTATTCCAAAGGGCGAACCGATGACGAGGTGGTGGTGGAAGTGCGCGATCCCAGCGGCGTGGCCCGTCAGTTGCCGGTCCGGCCGGCGACGCCGGATCAGGTCGCGCCGGAATGGATGGTATAACCATGAGCCATCACGAACTGGACGCCCGCCGGTTGCTGTGCCCGATGCCGGTGATCAAAACCCAGAATCAAGTGAACACACTCCGGCAAGGCGATACCCTGACGGTGATCTGTACCGACCCGGGGGCGCTCAACGACATTCCCGCCTGGTGCCGGATCAATGGACATGCGGTGCTGGAAACCCGGGAAGAGGGCCACGAGGTGAGGGTGACGCTCGAAGTTGGAGAACCCTCAATTGCACTATAATGGTGCGTTTTTATTGAGAGTGCACGGCATTGGTGCTTTCCTGCCCGAGTGTACCGGCCGATTTCGGGGCGTTGCGGCCCGGATGCGCTAAAAAAGGGCTGGCACGTAATTTGCTCTCCTATTGGCATGCGGGGCCGAGTGCCCGAGAATAGCGGCTTCGAGTGGTCGGCCCGCCGATACCACTGAATGCCAGACACATACCCGTTCCAGGAGGACGTTCTACAATGTCTGAAAAGACGCTGAAGCTGATCAAAGATAACGACGTGAAGTGGGTCGATCTGCGTTTTACCGATAGCCGGGGTAAGGAGCAGCATGTCACCATCCCGAGTTCGGAAGTGGACGAAGACTTCTTCCAGGACGGCAAGATGTTCGATGGTTCTTCCATCGCTGGCTGGAAAGGTATCAACGAGTCCGACATGATCATGATGCCGGACGACAGTTCCGCGGTGATCGATCCGTTCACCGACGTTACCACCCTGAACCTGCGTTGCACCATCGTCGAGCCCTCCACCATGCAGGGCTACGAGCGCGATCCCCGCTCCGTGGCTCAGCGCGCCGAGGAATACCTGAAGTCCACCGGCATCGCCGACAGCGCCCTGTTTGGTCCGGAGCCGGAATTCTTCGTGTTTGATTCCGTACAGTGGAAGTCCGACATGTCCGGCGCCATGTACAACATCTACTCCGAAGAAGCGGCCTGGGTGTCCGCCGATGAGTTCGAGAAGAACAACATCGGCCACCGTCCGGGTGTGAAAGGCGGCTACTTCCCGGTACCGCCGGTGGATTCCCTGCACGACCTGCGCGCCGCCATGTGCGCCGCCATGGAGCAGATGGGCCTGGAAATCGAAGTGCACCACCACGAAGTGGGCACCGCCGGCCAGTGCGAAATCGGTGTTGGCGCCAACACCCTGACCGCCAAGGCCGACGAAGTTCAGATCCTGAAGTACTGCGTTCACAACGTGGCTCATGCTTATGGCAAGACCGCCACCTTCATGCCCAAGCCGCTGATCGGTGACAACGGTTCCGGTATGCACGTGCACGTGTCCCTGGCCAAGGACGGCAAGAACCTGTTTGCCGGCGACAGCTACGCGGGACTGTCCGAGGAAGCCCTGTACTTCATCGGCGGTATCATCAAGCACGCTCGCGCCATCAATGCCTTCACCAACGGTTCCACCAACTCCTACAAGCGTCTGGTGCCCGGTTTCGAAGCGCCGGTAATGCTGGCGTACTCCGCCCGCAACCGTTCCGCTTCCATCCGGATTCCGTGGGTGAACAGCCCGAAAGCCCGTCGTATCGAGGCGCGCTTCCCGGATCCGTCCGCCAACCCGTACCTGTGTTTCGCGGCGCTGCTGATGGCCGGCCTGGACGGCATCAAGAACAAGATGCACCCGGGCGACGCCATGGACAAGGATCTGTACGATCTGCCGGCCGAGGAAGCCAAGGGCATCCCGACCGTGGCTCACACCCTGACCATGGCTCTGGATTGCCTGGAAGCGGACTACGAGTTCCTGATGGCGGGCGACGTGTTCACCAAGGACATGCTGGACGGCTACATCCAGCTCAAGCGTGAAGAGATCGAACGTCTGAACATGACCCCGCACCCGGTCGAGTTCGACATGTACTACAGCTGCTAAGAATCCCAAGTTCCCGGCAGTTGCGAGGCCCCGCTCCGGCGGGGCTTTTTTATGGTTCATGGCGGCATAACGGGAGTCGGTGTTGCCCTCCATCATGGACAGCGGAGCCGCGTTACGCCTTTACGGGAACGCCGTGAATACGTCCATGTAGGCTTCCGGTCGAACGTCCCTGTTCGACAGGATCCCGCAAAGGCGTAACGCGGCTCCGCTTCGAGGTAGTCGGCAAGCAGAGATGTCCTTTCGACCGCGACCAAATCACCACACAGGGTTGGAGGGTATTCTCTCCCTTCTCTCGAAAGGTTCATCGGTGTTCGGGCCCGGAACGCGGCAGTTCACTCGAAGCGGGTCTACACGGAGGCCTTCCGGGACCCTGTTTGACAGGGACGTCAAACCGGGAGCTTACAGGGATGTATGTACGGCGATCCCGGAAGGCCTCCGTGTAGACTCGCCTCCCCGGTGGAGCCGCCACCACGATGACCCGTTTTAATGGGGCGCCAGCCAAGGCGGGGCCCATAGTGTGCCCCAGACCCTTTTCTCCCCGTTCCGGTGCGGTCAGAATCAAAGTTGTGTCTCTTGGGGGGAGGAGGACCACATGAAAACCACAACCGTTCTACTGATCGCTCTGCTGGGTATCTGTGCCGCGGTCTCCGCGCGGGCCGACGATGTGCCGGAAAACCGGGGCACGACGATCTTTCGTAGTGTTGACGAGCACGGCAACGTGACATTCACCGACGCGCCGCCAGAGGGCCGCGATGCCGAGGCGGTGCGTATTGGTCCCACCAATACCGTGCCGGGGCCGCAACGGGGCCGGCCCCCGGCCGAGCCGCCGGCGGCGTCGCAGCCGGTTTTCGAGGGCTACCAGCGTCTGGCGATTGTTTCCCCGCGGTCAAATGCCACCGTGCGGAATCCGGAGGGGGCGATCAGTGTGGAGGTGGCGCTGGAGCCGTCCTTGCAGGCCGGGCACCGGCTGGAGATTCTGGATAATGGCGAGCCCTTGTCCGGAACCGCGCTGCGGGATCCGGAACGGGGCAGCCATGTACTGGTGGCGCGTGTGCTGGATCAGCAAGGCAAGGAGCTTAAGCGCTCCTCCGCGGTCACCGTGCATGTGCATCGCACCAGCCGGTTGCAAAGTGGCCAGGCGCCCGCGCCCAGTGGAAGGGCCGGGATCGGGCAGGCTGCCCAGCGAGGGGGCGCCGCCAGTCCGGGCTCTGGCAGCACCCGTGGAAGCGGCGCGAAGACCGGTTCATCGGCCTCCGTGGGGCAGCCGGCCACTCGCGCCCAAGCGGTTAAGCCCGATTCCTGACCCCTTTTCCCCTTCTTGCACCAAAGTGGTGCTCCCTTCATGTGTTCTGGCTACACTGATTCAGGCCGTCAGGCCGTCCGGCGCCCTCCAGCAGTGCCCGGTTTGCCTCATTCCGATGGTTCTGGCGGGTGGCCTGATAATTGCTTATGCCCCGTTATGGGCCGAATCATGAAGACCGAGAAGGTAATGCACAAACGCTTGCTGGATCACCTGCGCACCGCGGTGATGCTGCTGGATGATGAGTTGCGGGTTTGCTATCTCAACCCGGCGGCGGAGATTCTGTTGTCCACCAGTGCCAGCCGGATCATCGGACAGGTGCTGCCGGACTATTTCCGTGATGACGGCAATGCCCATGATGCACTAAAGCAGTGCATCGAGGACGGTAACCCCTTTACCCGCCGGGAGGCGAAGCTGGATGTGGCCCCCGGGGTGCAGGTGACGGTGGATTACAGCATTACGCCGCTGCAGGAGCCCGGCTATCCGATGGCGTTGCTGGTGGAAATGCAGGGGCTCGACCGTATGCTCAAAATCAGTCGCGAGGAAGCTCTGGTGCACGCGCATCAGGCCACTCGCGCGCTGGTGCGGGGCGTGGCACACGAAATCAAGAATCCGCTGGGTGGGATCCGCGGCGCCGCGCAACTGCTGGAGCGTGCTTTGCCCAGTGCGGATCTGGCCGAGTACACACGGGTGATCATCGACGAGGCGGACCGTCTGCGTTCGGTGGCGGATCGCATGCTCGGGCCGCGTAAACCGCCGGCGTTCGCCGACGTGAACGTGCACGAATGCCTGGAGCATGTGCGCCAACTGTTGCTGGCGGAATATCCTCAGGGCGTGCGCATCCTGCGCGACTACGATGTCAGTCTGCCGGACATCCCCGCCGACCGCGATCAATTGATCCAGGTGCTGCTCAATCTGATGCGCAACGCCATCCAGGCGTTGCTGGAATCCGGCACCGAGGACGCGCAGGTCCTTCTGCGCACCCGGGTATTGCGGCAATTCACCATCGGCTCCACCCGCCACCGTCTGGTGCTGCGGGTGGACATTGAAGATAACGGCCCGGGGATCCCCGAAGAGTTACGGGAAACCCTCTTTTATCCCATGGTCAGCGGCCGAGCCAATGGCTCCGGTCTGGGGTTGTCCATCGCCCAATCCATTATCAGCCAGCACCAGGGGTTGATTGAATGCGACAGCGAACCGGGCCGGACCCTGTTCAGTTTGCTGCTGCCCATGGAATTACCGGAAGCGAACAGCGCCACCTCGGTTCCGGCCTGACAGGCCGGCCAGTGGCCCGATGATGTAGGGAGAGCACAGGCATGACCTCGACCATATGGGTGATCGACGATGACCGTTCCATCCGCTGGGTGCTGGAGAAGGCGCTCAGCCAGGAGGGGTTTCAACTGGCCTGTTTCGAGGATGCGGATGAGGCCCTCAATACCCTGGAAGAAGGCACCCGGGAGCCGGATGTGCTGATTTCCGACGTGCGCATGCCTGGCACCGACGGGTTGCGCATGCTCAAGATCCTGCAGCGCAAGCACCCGGATCTGCCGGTCATCATCATGACCGCGCACTCGGATCTGGATTCCGCGGTGGCGTCCTATCAGGGCGGGGCGTTCGAGTATCTGCCCAAGCCGTTCGACGTGGACGAGGCGGTGGCGCTGGTGAAGCGGGCCATCAAGCACCGCCAGGAGGCCCGCGGTGAAGCGGTGGTGGCCAACGAGGAAACCCCCACCGAGATCATCGGTGAAGCGCCGGCCATGCAGGAAGTCTTTCGCGCCATTGGCCGGCTCAGCCATTCCAATGTCACCGTGTTGATCAACGGCCAGTCGGGTACCGGTAAGGAACTGGTGGCGCGGGCGCTGCACCGTCATTCCATGCGCCGGGAAAAGCCGTTCGTGGCGTTGAACATGGCGGCGATTCCCAAGGATTTGATCGAATCCGAATTGTTCGGCCATGAAAAGGGCGCGTTCACCGGCGCCAATGCCCAGCGGGTGGGGCGCTTCGAGCAGTCCAACGGCGGCACCCTGTTTCTGGATGAGATCGGTGACATGCCGCTGGAGGCCCAGACGCGGCTATTGCGGGTGCTGCAGGAAAACGAATTTTACCGGGTCGGTGGTACCACGCCGATTCATGTGGATGTGCGCATCATCGCCGCCACTCACCAGGATCTGGAACGATTGGTACGCGAAGGCGATTTCCGCGAGGATCTGTTCCACCGTCTCAATGTCATTCGCATCCATATTCCGAAGCTGGCTGAGCGCCGGGAAGACATCCCGCAACTGGCCGGGTACTTCCTGCAACGGGCCGCCAGCGAACTGGGCGTGGAACCCAAGGTGCTGCACAAGGACACCGAGAAGTATCTGGCGGCGCTGCCCTGGCAGGGCAACGTGCGGCAGTTGGAAAACACCTGCCGGTGGCTGACGGTGATGGCGTCCGGCCGGGAGGTGCTGGTGGACGATCTGCCGCCGGAACTGCGTCAGTCCGTGGGCCGGCCCGCCGAAGGCGGCGGCGACTGGCAGAAATCCCTGCGTCAGTGGGCGGAC
Source organism: Alloalcanivorax xenomutans (assembly GCF_900217905.1). GTDB lineage: Bacteria > Pseudomonadota > Gammaproteobacteria > Pseudomonadales > Alcanivoracaceae > Alloalcanivorax > Alloalcanivorax xenomutans. Next base: position 337,586 of record NZ_OBMO01000001.1, on the reverse strand, counting down.
CGGGCGCTTGCCCAGGGCGATCGGGCGATTCTCGATCAGGCGGTGCCGGTGTTCGAACGCACCATGATCGAAGTGGCGCTGCAGCATACCGGTGGCCGTAAACGTGACGCGGCGGCGTTGCTCGGATGGGGGCGCAATACCCTGACCCGCAAGATCAAGGAGTTGGACATGGAAGCGGAGTTCAGCGGCGAGGATTGATCAGGGGCTGCACACTCTAAGCCCTCCGCCGTGCATTGCAGGCACGAATTCCGAGGTCGGCCTGAATTCGCCAGCAGGCTGGCTCCCGGCGGCTTCGTGAAACCTTCGGTGGGAAGCGGCCTGGGCGGTGAAGCTTTGCCTGCGTCTTGCGCTCGTTTCCGCAACCCTTATGCTGGAGCGCACCTCGGCAAGAAGATCACCATGGCGCTTTATCCTCCCCTCGAACCCTTTCATCAGGAGTATCTGCCCGTCGGCGACGGTCATGAGCTCTATCTGGAACAATGTGGCAATCCGGACGGTGTGCCGGTGATGGTGCTCCACGGCGGCCCCGGTGGCGGCAGCTCGCCGTTGCTGCGCCGATTGTTTGATCCCCGTCTTTATCGCATCGTGATCCATGACCAGCGCGGCGCCGGCAAGAGCCGCCCTCACGCCGGCACCAACCACAATACCCTGGCACACCTGGTCGACGACATCGAACGTATTCGCCAGCATCTGGGCGTGTCCCGCTGGCGGGTGGTGATGGGAGGATCCTGGGGCAGCACGCTGGCTCTCAGCTATGCTCTGGAGCATGGTGAGCGGGTGGCGTCACTGGTATTGCGAGGTGTCTTCCTGTGCCGGCGACAAGACATGGACTGGCTTTACACGGAGCACGGTGCCGCCCGTTATCGCCCCGAGCAATGGCAGCGGCTGGTGAGGGCCCTGCCGCCCGGGGAGGGCACGGTGCTGGCCCGTTATCATGCCGCGCTGGCCGCGTGTGAAGACCAGAACGAGGAGGGCATGCGGCTGGCTCGGGAGTGGACTCGTTGGGAAACCCATTTGTCCGCTCTGATACCACCGACCGGTGTGGACGTGGACGATCATGCCTGGCCCATGGCCAGGCTCGAAACCCACTACTTCATGCACGAGGGCTTCTTGCCGGAACCGTTACTGCCGCGCTGCGCTCGGTTGTGCTGCCCGGTGGAGATCGTGCACGGCAGCTATGATCTGGTGTGTCCGCCGGAGCAAGCGTGGTTGTTGCATCAGACACTGCCGGACAGTCGCCTGCGCTGGGTGCCCGGCGCAGGCCATGCCACCAGTGAGGCGGGGATCGGGGAGGCGTTGATTGCCGCGGTCCATCGTCTGGAACAGCACGGGGGGCTGGCGTGAAAGTATTGCTGCAGCGAGTGCGCGAAGCCCGTGTGGAAGTGGCGGGGGAAGAGATTGGCCGCATAGGTCGGGGCCTGCTGGTCTTTGTCGGTGTGGAGCGGGGCGACGCGTCTGATACAGCCCGGCGGCTGGCGGAACGGCTGGCCGGTTACCGGGTGTTCGCCGATGAGCAGGGCAAGATGAATCTGGATGTCCGCGATGTGGCCGGGGAGGTGCTGGCGGTCTCCCAGTTCACCCTGGCGGCGGATACCCGCAAAGGGCGCCGGCCTGGCTTTTCCGGTGCCGCGGAACCGGGGCAGGGGTTGCGCCTGTACCAGGAGTTCGTCGACGCCTTGACGGCTCACCAGGTGCCGGTGGCTACCGGCCGCTTCGGTGCCGACATGCAAGTGCATTTGATCAACGATGGGCCGGTGACTTTTCTGCTGGAGCTGTGATCCCGGTCAGGTTGCGTTTTGTAAATGGCCCTTTTTTACGTGACAGCCGTATTGCAATGGGAAACCCCTGGTTTATGATGATTTGCATGCTCCCGGGGATCGTCGATGGGGGCCAAAGCAAGTTCCTTAGGGACGATGGTAAAAAACATCAGGAGATCAAAGATGAAAAAAACGCTTCTTGCTGCTGCACTGATGGGTGCTTCCTTCTCCGCTCACGCCGTGGCTCCGGGTGGTCCGGGCTGTGGTTGGGGTAACCTGTTGTTCGAAGGCAAATCCGGCCTTCCCATGCATCTTTTGGCCACTATCGTGAACGGCACCTCCGGCAACGCGACCTTTGGTATGACTTCCGGCACCAACGGTTGTGACACCAATGGCGCTCTGACCTACAGCGGTGAAAGCCTGCTGGGGATGACCGGCGTGATGGAAGAAGTGGCTCAGGACATGGCGGTGGGTGAAGGTGAGGCCCTGACCGCGCTGTCCGTTTCCATCGGTGTGGACGCGGCGGATCGCGCTCATTTCAACAGCGTCATGCATCAGAACTTCGCCTCCATCTTCCCGAGCCAGGACGTCACTGCCGCGGAAGTAATGCAGCAAATCAACATGGTAATGAGCCAGGACCAACAACTGGCCAAGTACGTATAAGTGCCTGACGGCCCCGCTGCCTCGGCGGGGCCCTCGTTTCACGCTTTTCTTTTTCCCTGCCAGGATGTGCCATGCGCACTGGAGTTCTGTGCGCCCTCGCGGGCCTGTTCCTGATCCTGTCCGATACCGTTGCCGCCGCGCAAAGCCGGGAGCGTCTTGCCCGGGAACCGCGCTGGCAGGCCTTGCTGCATATTAATCCGGGCGCCACCCTTCGTGATCGCCACCGCAGCTATGTGGACGACGATAATTTTTTTCTCTCCGACACCGGCAAGGATGATCCGCTGGCGGAACTGAATGCCTCCATCGAGGCGTTGCGGCCGGCACAGGCGCCGGAGCGCTGCCGTTTCCCGGCCCGCTATCGCTTTTTTGCCGAGCACTTGGGTTGGGAAGAGAGCGCGCCTTTCGCCCATTGTGATGAGTACATGGAATGGCGCCAGTCCGTTCAGGCGAACCGGGCCGTGCTGGTCTTTCCCGCCGCCTACCTGAACAGCCCGTCTTCCATGTTCGGCCACACTTTGTTGCGGCTGGATCAGACCGGCGACGAGACGGTCTGGCTGTCCTGGGCGGTCAATTTCGGTGCCATGACCTCGGAGCAGGACAACTCTTTGTTTTATATATACCGTGGCCTGGCCGGGGGCTATCCAGGGCGCTTTACCCTGGTGCCCTATGTGCAGAAAATCCAGGAATACTCCCATATGGAAAACCGGGACATCTGGGAGTATGACCTGACCTTGAATCAGGAAGAGATTGACTGGGTCATTGAGCATTTGTGGGAACTCAAGGACATCAATTTCGATTATTACTTTTTCGACGAAAATTGCTCATTCCGGCTGTTGGAACTGGTGGAAGTGGCCCGGCCCGGCACCGGCTTGCTGGACAAGTGGCGGTTCGCTGAGCTGCCCGTCAATACGGTGCGGGCTCTGGACGATAAAGACCTGATCGAACAGCGCCATTATCGACCGTCCAAGGCGCAGGAGCTGGAAGCCCTGGTGGCGGAGATGACGGTGGCGGAACGGCGCCTTTCCCGCCGTCTCGCCGATGATCCGGATTTGGCGCAAAGCGCGGAGTTTCAGGCCTACCCGCCGCCGCGGCAGGCGTTGATGGCGCAAACCGCTTACCGTCATGTACGGTTTATCCATCGCAAGGAGGCGCGTACCGAGGACGTGGCCAAACGTTCCTTCGCTTTGTTGGGATTGATGAGCCGGCTGCCATCGACAACACCGCCTTCGGTGCAGCCACAACGGCCGCCGGAAGAGGGACACGGCACCAAAATGCTGGGCGTTTCCGGTGGGCAATGGGGCGCGGACGATTACGGTCAGCTCACCTGGCGGATGACCTACCATGACCTGCTGGATAACCGCCGAGGCTTTCTTGACGGCGCGCAGATCGAGGGGCTGGGTGTTACCTTGCGCAGTACTGAAAGTCAGGCAGTGAAACTGGAACGTCTGGACCTGGTCAGTATTCGCTCGCTGAGCCCCCGCGACACTTTCTCCAAGCCGTTGAGCTGGTATGTGGAAGGTGGGTTGGAACGGGCCTGGGCGCAAGGGCGCCGGCTGACCCGTTATGTTCAGGGAGGAGCCGGCCTCAGCTGGCGCTGGCAGGGCTGGCAACCCTATATGCTGCTCAGCGCCCGGGCGGAAAACAATAGCGCTTTCAGCACCTGGATTACTCCAGGCGGGGGCGCCGAGGCCGGGTTGCTTTACAACACCGGCGCCTGGCAGTGGCAACTCAGCAGTGCCGGGCATTACTTTACCAACGACGAATACCGGCATCGTTCCCGGTTCAGCGCTCACTATGCGCTGGGGCGTCAGCATGGTTTGCGCGCCTCTCTGGAACGCGAAGGCTGGCGCGGTGACAGTGACACCGGTTTCAATCTGGAGTGGCGATGGTATTACGACTGATGCTGCTGTTGGTGCCGTTGCTGGTAAGCGGATGCAGTGGCGTGTTCTTCTATCCGATGAAGCCCTGGGCGCAGAATCCGGCACGCCAGGGGCTGGATTATGAGGACGTGGTGCTGATTCATCCGGACGGGCTGCGCCTGCATGCCTGGTGGCTGCCGGCCCGCGGAGACAGCGTTGCCACCGTTTATTATCTGCACGGTAATGCGGAGAACATCAGCACGCATCTGGCCAATGTGCAATGGATGCCGGAGCAGGGTTTCAATGTGCTGCTGCTGGATTACCGGGGCTACGGTTTGTCGGAAGGTTCCGCCGGGCTGCCGGAGGTGTTCGATGACATCCAACTGGGACTGGACTGGTTGGCGGCTTCCGGGCGTGCCGAGGGCAAGCCGATTATTTTGTTTGGTCAAAGTCTTGGGGCGGCCATGGGAACCCGGGTGCTGGCGCGGCCGGCCAATGAGGGCAAGGTCCAGTGCGTGGTGTTCGAGGGCACCTTCGCCAGTTATCGGGACATTGCCAAGGATGTAATGGGGCGCAGCTGGTTGCTGTGGCCGTTGCAATGGCTGGTGGTGCCGACGTTGCCACCGCGCGACTGGGATCCGGAGAGCAACATTGCCGCTTTGGCACCGCGCCCGTTACTGATTCTGCATAGCCGGGAAGATCCAGTGATCCCCTATGCACAGGGCGAGCGCCTGTACCACGCCGCCGAGGCACCGAAGCTGTTTCAGCCGCTGCGCGGCGGCCATGGGCAGGGAACGAGGGATCCAGCGGTTCGCGCCCGGATCGTCGATTTCCTGCGCGACAAGGCGTGCCTGGGAGGCTGATCGTCAAGCTGGCGCGTCCCTTCGCCAGCAGGCTGGCTCCCACATGCTACGAAGCCGCTGTGGGAGCTTGCTTGCAAGCGAATGCCCAACGGCTCGGGGGGGCATTCGCGGCCGTGGCCGCTTCCCGCCGCTGCTTTCCTGCCAGGAGCGGCCAAAGAAAGTACCACGATCAACCTCTCACTCGTCCTTGGCGGAAACGCCGTTGTTTTCCTCTTCCCGCTGCACTTTTTCCTTCTCGACGAACCGGCCGAAGATCAGCCCTACTTCAAACAGCAGCCACATGGGCAGGGCGAGCAAGGTCTGGCTGATAATGTCCGGGGGGGTCAGCAGCATGCCGAGCACAAAACAGGCCACCACCACATAGGCCCGTGAGGAGGCCAGCTTGGCGGCGGTGGTGGCGCCGGAGGCGATCAGCAGGACGATGGCGATGGGCAGCTCGAAGGCGACACCGAAAGCCAGAAACAGCGCCAGTACGAAATCCAGATAACTGCTGATGTCGGTGGACACGGCCACGCCTTCCGGGGCCACCGAGGTGAAGAACTGGAACATCAACGGGAAGACCACGAAGTAGGCGAAGGCGGCGCCAGCGTAGAACAGCAGAACGCTGCTCATCAGCAACGGGATCGCCAGCCGTTTTTCATGGCGGTAGAGCCCCGGGGCCACGAAGGCCCAGGCCTGATGCAGAATGACCGGGACCGCCACGAAGATGCTCAGATACAGCGTCAGTTTGAACGGTGCCAGGAAGGGCGCGGCCACGCCGGTGGCGATCATGTGGGTGCCCTCGGGCATTGCCTGCATGAGGGGCGCGGCGATCAGCGTGTACAGTTCCCGGGAAAAATAAAACAGACACAGGAACACCACCAGAACCGCCACCACTGCCCGTAGCAGGCGGTTACGCAGTTCCAGAAGGTGAGCTACCAGCGGTTGCGCGGTATCGCCGTGGTGCTCGTCATTCATTGGACTTGTTCTCCGCCGGGCGGGAAGAGGAGGGTTCGGAAGGCGCGGGAGTATCATCCGTGGCGTTCAGATCGGTCTCGCTCTGGGCTGGCGGTTCCGGCTTGCGCCGGGCTTCGGCCACTTCGTGCGGAGACAGCAGGCTGTCCTTGGCCTTGCGGATGCTGTCTTCGTCCAGCCCCATTTCCCGCATCTGTTTTTCCATGCGCTCACGCATGTCCATGTTCAACGCTTCGCGTTCCAGCTCGTTGCGCAGGTTATTGAAGGTGGAGCGGGCACGGCCTACCCAGTAGCCCAGAGTGCGGGCCGCTTTCGGCAGGCGCTCGGGGCCCAGCACCACCAGGGCGATAACAAAAATCAGCAGCAGCTCGGAAAAGCCGACATCGAACATGGGTTAGCGGCTCCGCTCAGGTCAGACCTGATCCTTGTCCTTTTCTTTCTGTTCCTGGGTGGTCTCGCGCTGGTCGTCGGCCAGACGTTGCTGGTCCTGCTCATTTTCTCCGTCACGCATGGAGTCCTTGAAGCCCTTGACCGCGCCGCCGAGATCGTTGCCGATGTTGCGCAGCTTCTTGGTCCCGAACAGCAGAACCACGATGGCCAGGACGATGAGCAATTGCCAAATACTGATACCGGAAAACATGATTAATCTCCTCGAGAGGCTTTTTCTTCGTGCCCGGACAGGCCGAAGCGACGCTCCAGTTCCGCCAGCACTTGGTCGGGGTGCAATCCTAGGTGGGCCAACATGACCATGGAATGAAACCACAGATCAGCGGTTTCACTGATCAAGGCCTGGGCCTCGCCGCCGGCTTCCAGGTCCCGGGCCGCGAGCAGGGTTTCCACGGCTTCCTCGCCGACTTTCTCCAGGATCTTGTTCAGGCCCTTATGGTACAGACTCGCCACATAGGAACTGTCCGGGTCCGCCCCTTTGCGGGCCTCCAGGACTTGGTGCAATTGGTTAAGAATATCCGACATGGTGTCTCCAGTGCAGGCCCGTCAGTGTAGCAAAGTACGGGCCGGTTCACCTACGCGCGCAACGACCATGCCAGCAACACGGCGCCGGCGCCGGCCAGGGGCCAGGCCCAGCCGCTGCCGGCCAGCAGCACGTCGATGCCCGCCAGCAGTCCCAGCGCCACCCCGCCGATACCCGCCAGGACGCGGCGCCGATTGCGTCGCAAGTTTAGTGCCAGGCGGAATTCCAGGTCCCGTTGCCGCTGTGGCTGATCGCGCAGATTTTCCAGGGCGTCACGCAGCAGATCGGGCATTTCCGGCAATTGAGCGGTCCATTCCGGTAGCCGGTTGCGCAGTTTGTTGAGCGTGGCGGTCGGGCCGTACTCCTCCATCATCCACGCTTCCAGCAACGGCCGTCCCACGGTCCAGATATCCAGTTGCGGGTAAATGCTGCGGCCGAGCCCCTCGATATGCACCAGGGTCTTCATTAACAGCACATATTGTACCGGCGCCTCGATATGATATTCCCGGGCCAGATCAAACAGGCGCAGGATCAACGGGGCGAATTCCAGCTGCTCCAGCGAGGCGGAGCGTACTGGCGCCAGCAGTTGGGTGGCCTCCTGCTCGAAACGGTGGCGGTCGATCGGGGCGTTGCTCCATCCCGCCCGGATCACCAGGTCCACCAGCATCGGGTAATCCTCGCGCATCACCGCCAGGACCATGCGCCCCAGCACGTTGAGATCTTGGCGGGACAGGCGTCCGGCAATGGCGCAATCCACCGCCATGTACTGGGGCAGATCCGGGTTGGCCGGATTGACGAAAATATTGCCCGGGTGCATGTCGGCATGGAAGAAATTGTGCCGGAACACCTGGGCGAAGAAGATTTCCACACCGCGTTCGGCCAGGGCCCGAGGGTCGATGCCAGCGGCCTTGATGCGCTCGATATCGTTGACCGGGATACCGTAAATGCGATCGGAGATCATCACCTGGCGGGAGGACACATCCAGGTGCACCTCCGGGATGTGCAGCAGGGAGCTGAACAGGAAATGCCGGCGCATGGTCTCGCTGTTGCTGGCTTCCTGTTCCAGGTCCAGTTCGCCACGGATCACCGACTGGTAGTCGCGCACCACCCGCACCGGATGGAAATAGCGGGAGTCAGCCCAGAGTTTCTCCAGTACCCGGGCGCCGAAGCCCATTACTCGCAGGTCCCGCTCCACCTTCATTTCGACACCGGGGCGCAATACCTTGACCACCACCTCGCGGCCGTCCAGCAAGGTGGCCGGATGCACCTGGGCCACCGAGGCGGAGGCCAATGGCCGCTCGTCGAAGGTGGCGAACACCTGATCGAAGGGCTTGGGCAGACTGGCCTGGACCTTTTGCCGGGCTTCACCGCCATCGAAGGGCGCCACCTGATCCTGCAGGCGCGCCAGGGATTCGGTCCAGTCCGGTGGCAGCAGATCCCGGCGAGTGGCCATCAACTGGCCGAATTTGATGAAGATCGGCCCTAACTCCTCCAGCGCCAACCGCAGACGTTCGCCTTCGCTGAGGTCGCCGGTGCCGCGCCAGCTGGTTGGCACCAGGTACTGCAGAAAGACCAGCAGCGGGCGAATGGGATGCGCCGGAAGCAGGGACAGCAGACGATAGCGGCACACCACCAGGGCGACCGAGAACAAACGGGCAAACGGTGGCATCAGGGCGTGGAACTCCTTGATAACAGACGCTGAACGCGGGCTTCCAGGCGGTCCACATCACCGCGCAGCTCATCCACGTCCTGGTAGAACTCGTACACTTCCCGGCGCAGCGCCAGCAGGCCGGATTCGTTACCCAGGTAGTCGCCCACCTGGTCGCCAATGCGGCGAAATGCTTCACGGGCCCAACCGCCCAGACGCATGGCACCCTGGTGCAGAGTCTGCGCCAACTCACCGCCAAGCGCCGGTTCCAGCATGGCGCCCCAGTCCAGTTGCAGGTCGCGGGCCAGCTCGCGCAGGGACTGCAGCAACTCGCGATTGCCTTCGATGCGAACCGGGCCGCCAATGGCGCTGGGCTGTCGTTTCCAGTCCAGCAGCAGCGCGGCCAAGTCCACCGGATTGCCGGTGACGCTGACGTCCGCCGCCGCTTCGCTGCGCAGATACAGCTCGACGCCATCGTCCACGATCAGTAGAAACACCGAGGTGCGCGGCAAAGTGCTGTGTACCGCCAGCAACCGGCCAGCATGCTGGCTAAGCGCGGCGGCGGTCACCGGGTCGCCGCGCAACGCCGTGTTGATGGCCCGCTCCAGGGCGGCCACGGCGGTGGTGGAGAGCAGTCCGGGATCCGACATCAGGCTTTGAACCCCCGGTGCAGGGCCACCACGCCGCCGATCATGTTGAAGTATTCGGTACGCACGAAGCCGGCCTCGTCCATCATGCCCTGCAAAGTGTCCTGGTCCGGGTGCATGCGGATCGACTCGGCCAGGTACTGATAACTGTCGGCGTCATTGACCACCAGTTTGCCCAGCCGCGGCCAGACCGCGAAGGAGTACAGGTCATACAGCTTGGCGAAGGGCTTGTTCACCGGCTGTGAGAACTCCAGTACCAGCAGACGGCCACCGGGTTTGAGCACGCGCAGCATGGAGCGCAGGGCCGCGTCCTTGTCGGTGATGTTGCGCAAGCCGAAGGCGATGGTCACGCAGTGGAAGCTATTGTCGGCGAAAGGAAGGCACTCACCATTGACCTGGGCCACTTGTGTGTTGTGCCCGCAACCCGCGTCGTAGAGCCGGTCCCGGCCCACCGCCAGCATCGCGTCATTGATGTCGGCCAGCACCACCTGGCCGGTTTCGCCGGCCAGACGGGAGAATTTGATCGCCAGATCGCCGGTGCCGCCGGCCAGATCCAGCACTCGCTGGCCCGGACGCACCCCGGCCAGTTCGATGGTCATGCGTTTGAGGATGCGGTGGCTTCCCAGTGAAATCAGGTCGTTCATGACGTCGTATTTGGCCGCCACCGAACGGAACACGCCCGCCACCCGCTGCTGTTTTTCCTGCCAGGGAACCTGCTGGTAGCCGAAGTGGGTTACTTTGTCGTCGTTGGCGTCGGTCATGGGATGTCCTTGAACGGAAAAGGGTGCCGGGCGAACAGGCGCGTCATGATCGCGTCCTCGCGGGCCGCCACGCGCTCGAGCAGGGCGGTCACGCTGGGCACCGGTTTCATTACCCGGAAACTGCGGTCGATGAAATCATACAGGTTCGAGAAGCCCGCCGCATGAGCGGGTTTGCGCACCAGCCGGAAGGTCGCCTGCAGGGTGCGTGAGCGGATATAGCGGTCCAGCCGCGGCCCCAGTTCCGCCACCAGTGTGATCTGTTGCCGGCGCGCTCCGTCATCGCCGAGATCGCGGTAGCCTTCGGCATAGCCGGCCTGGTCCAGCGGCTGATCCAATCGCTCTCCCAGCGTCCTGACCAGGGCCTCATCCAGTTCCTGGGTGAGAATCGCCGCTTCCAGGGCCAGGGCGGAGGTGGCCATGACCCGGTCGGGCAGTAACTTCAGCGCCTTGGGCAGGGCACGGCGAATTTCGGTGGCCACTGGCAGCAGATCCTGGCCACCGTAGACGTCATCCAGCAGGAAAGTCAGCGCTGGTTGCAGCCGTTGATCGGCGAGCAGATCGGCGTGGGTATCGGCAAGCCGCTGCCGCTGGATGGCCCGCAGCCGCTGCAGGCGGGCCAGGAATACCGCGTCGTCACCATGCTGGCGCAGTTGGAAAAAACGCTCCAGAAAATGGCGCAGGCGAAGGCCGGCGCTGTCGGGCGCGGTGCCGGTGGCGGAGGTCCGGGAACTGGGCATATGGTCAGAGCGTCTTGACGAACACCTTGGAATTGCGCTGCCAGTTGTACAGCTGTTGCCGTTGCGCCGGCAGGCTGTGCACATCCGCCGGCTGGAACCCCTGTTCCTGGAACCAGTGGGCGGTATGGGTGGTGAGCACGAACAGCCGTTCCAGGCCCTGTTCCCGTGCCCGCCGCTCCAGTTGCCGCAACAACTGAATGCCGCGCTCGCCACTGCGATACTGCGGATGCACGGCGACGCAGGCCAACTCGCCCACTTTTTCATCGGGGAAGGGGTAGAGCGCCGCGCAGGCGATCACCATGCCATCCCGCTCGATGATCAGGAAGCGTTGTATCTCGCTTTCCAGCAGCTCCCGGGAACGGCGCACCAGGGTGCCGTCCGCCTCCAGCGGAGAGATCAGTTCCAGCACGCCGCCGACATCCTCGATGCGCGCGCCGCGCAGGGTTTCGTAGGTCTCCCGCGTGACCATGGTGCCGCAGCCGTCCCGGGTGAACAGTTCCTTCAACAGCACGCCGTCGTCGCCGGCATCCAGCAGGTGGGCGCGTGCCACACCGTTACTGGCGGCGTGACAGGCGGCGGTAAGATGCCGTTCCAGGGCGCTGTCCTGCAGGCGCTGGTCGGCGAGCAGGCGCCCGGCTTCCTGCGGGGTCAGCTCGCGCAGTATGCGTTGGTGTTCATCGTCGATGCGCACGCCGTCGCCCAGTACGATCAACTTGTCGGCGGCCAGGGCGATGGCGGCGGTGGAGGCCACTTCCTCCGCATTCAGGTTGAACAGCTCGCCGGTGGGGGAGCTTCCCAGCGGTGACAGCAGCACCACGTTGCCGGCGTCCACCTGCCGGCGGATCGGTCCGACCTCTATGCGGCGCACCTCGCCGGTGTGCTGGTAGTCGAATCCATCGCGTACCCCCTTGGGTTTGGCGATGACGAAGTTGCCGCTGATCAGCTGGATCGAGGCGTTGTGCATGGGGGTGTTCGCCAGCCCCATGGAGAACAGGCCTTCCAGCTTCAGCCGCAGTGCGCCCACCGCGGCGATCACCGCTTCCAGCGCGGCGCTGTCGGTGATCCGGGTGTGGTGCTCGAAATGGGTTTCCAGGCCGGCGGCATGAAGGCGCCGGCTGATCTGCGGCCGGGCCCCGTGGACCAGGACCAGGCGCACGCCGAGGGTGTTGAGCAGCGCCAGGTCATGCACCAGGGAGGGCAGTAACGGACTGTCCAGGACCTCACCGGTCATCATCACCACGAAAGTGCGGCCACGATGGGCGTTGATGTAGGGGGAGGAGTTGCGAAACCAGTTTACCTGGTCGGTAGTGCTCACGGTTTTTCTCGGCCAATCAAGGGGATGGGCCAGTATAGCCAGCGCGGCCGGGGCCGCGCCAGGGGGCTGGGACAAAAGCGCTCGCGGCCCGTGGGCCGCGATGGGTCAGGCCCCGAACAGGCCCTTGAAGAAATAGAAGAACAGAATCGACAACAGCGCCCCGGCGGGCAGGGTGACGATCCAGGAGGTGAAGATGGTGCTGATCACGCGCAGGTTGAGCGAGCCAATGCCGCGCGCCATGCCGACGCCGAGTACCGCGCCCACCAGAGTGTGGGTGGTGGAGATGGGCAGGCCGGTGCCGGACGCCAGCACCACGGTGGTGGCGGCGCCCAGTTCGGCGGCGAAGCCGCGGCTCGGGGTCAGCTCGGTGATCTTGGTGCCCACCGTGGCCATCACCCGGGCGCCGAGTACCGCCAGGCCAAAGACGATCCCCATGGCCCCTACCAGTAAAACCCAACTGGGAATAATCGCTTCCTTGCCAATCACGCCGCCATTGGCGAGCACGCTGCTGATCGCCGCCAGCGGGCCCACCGCATTGGCCACGTCATTGGAGCCATGCGCGAAGGCCATGGCGCAGGCGGTGAAAATCATCAGTACCGCGAACACCCGCTCCACCGAACTGAAACGAAAATCCTTGTCGGCTTCCGGATCCGGCTGGATGCGGCTCAGGAACAGAACCCCGAGGCCGGCCACCACGGCGCCGCCGGCGATGGCCCACAGGGTGCTGGCGCCAAAGCTCATCTCCAGCCCCACGTGCTTGAGGCCTTTGACCAGGGTTACCTTGGTGATCACGAAACCCACCAGGAACATGTAGAACGGCACCACTTTCTTGGCCCGCTGGAACGGGTCGTCATGGTTGAGAACCAGTTTCTGCACGCTCTTTATCAAGGCGAAGGAGAGGAAGCCCGCCAGCAGCGGCGAGGTGACCCAACTGGCGACGATGGAACCCACCTGCCCCCAATGCACCGAGTCCATGCCCACGCCAACCGCGGCGAAGCCGACGATGGCGCCGACGATGGAGTGGGTGGTCGATACCGGCCAGCCCGCCCAGGAGGCCACCACCAGCCAGATACCGGCGGCCAGTAACGCGGCGAGCATGCCGTAGACCAGATAATGAGGCGTCTGGTTGAACACCTCGGCGTCGATGATGCCCTTGCGGATGGTGGCGGTGACTTCGCCGCCGGCCAGGTAGGCCCCGGCGAACTCGAAAACGATGGCGATCAGAACCGCCTGTTTGACGGTGAGGGCCCGCGCCCCCACCGACGTGCCCATGGCGTTGGCAACGTCATTGGCGCCCACGCCCAGGGCCATCAGGAAACCGGCGCCGCCGGCAATGAGCAGCATCAGGGTGCTGTGTTCGAGCATCCACTCCATAGGGAACCTCTGCTGGTCTGCCGGACCCTAGCGGGCAAGCAACAATTGAAGATGGCCGCCAACCTTTTGAGCGCGGTCGGCCAGGTCACCGATCCAGTCGATGATCTTGTATAGGAACATCACATCCACCGGAGGCAATTCGGATTCCAATTTGAACAGCTGGGCGCGGATCTGCACCTGCTGGTCGTCGTTGGCCCGTTCCAGGCGATCCAGTTCCTCGATGAGCTCTTCCACCAGACGGATTTCCCGGCCGCTGAAACCGGTTTCCACCAGTTCGTCCAGTTCATTGATGGCCTTCTTGGCCTGGGCGGAAGTATCGATGGCGCCTTGCAGATAGTCGGTCATGCTATCGGCGAGGCTGGGGGGGAGCGTCATCTGCCGGCCCAGCATGAGACCGGCGATGTCCTTGGCCTTGTTGGCCACCTTGTCCTGCACGCTGACCAGTTCCAGCAGATCGGAGCGGGGCACCGGCAAAAACAGGCTTTTGGGCAAATTGAGGCGGAACTCTTTCTTCAGCTCGTCGGCCTGGTTTTCCAGTTGGGCGATGCGCTGGCGGGCCTCGCGGGCACGTTCCCAGTCACTGTCGCGGACCGCGGAGAAGAAATCGCCCAGGCCCAAAGCGCAATCGTGCACGGTGTCGTAATGCTTTTGCAGGGGGCGTATCGGCGATCGGCCGAAAAGGCCGGCGATGGAGCTGCCAAAGGACATAGGGACCCTGTCACGGAATCGTCACTGAAGTGGGCGCGAGTATAGTGGATAGCGGCGCCGCTGCCTATCTCATGGGAAGCTGATACTATCTTCTTAATTGTGAGATGGGTTTTTGGGGGTAGTAGTGATCGGTGCCACCACGGCTCGCCCGTCCCGGGCGTTCGAGCTGGATGTTCGCTGGGTCATGCGTGAATTGCTCGAAGAGCAGCGCGTGACCCGGGAAGACTACAACGTGATCTCCACCACGCCGCGGGAAAGCAGTGAACAGAGCTGGCATCCGCTGCAGGTGGTGGCGAAATACCGGCTGGCCGACCGCCAGGACGAGCACACTCTCCTCGACATCGAAGTGCTGACCGCCTGGCTGGCGAAAAAAAGCGGTCTGAGCCTGTATCACATCGACCCGCTCAAGGTGGAAGTGGACCGGGTCACCGAGGTAATGAGCTACGCCTTCGCCGAACGCCACGGCATCCTGGCGCTGGAAGTGTCGGCGGATACGGTGGTGGTGGGCTGCGATCAGCCTTACCGGCTGGACTGGCGCGAGGATCTGCAGCAGGTGCTGGGGGACCGGGCGGTGCGGGTGGTACTGGCGAACCCGGAGGCGCTGCGCCGCTATCGCATTGAATTCTACAATCTCAGCCGCTCCATCGCCGGGGCTCGCCGCTCCGGTGGACAGGGCGGCACGGATATCGCCAATTTCGAGCAGCTGCTGGAGGTCGGGCGGGGGCGGCCGGACGCTGATGACCAGCACATCGTCAATATCGTCGACTGGATCCTGCAGTATGCGTTCTCCCAACGCGCCAGCGACATCCACCTGGAGCCGCGCCGGGATACCGGGCGCATGCGTTTTCGTATCGACGGCGTTCTGCACGACGTCTATGAATTGCCGGCACCGGTGATGGCGGCGGTGACCAGCCGCCTCAAGATCCTGTCCCGGCTGAACGTGGCGGAGAAGCGCAAACCTCAGGACGGTCGCCTCAAGACCAAAACACCGGATGGCAATGAGGTGGAGCTGCGGCTGTCCACGTTGCCCACCGCCTTTGGCGAGAAGATGGTGATGCGGATCTTTGATCCGGAGGTACTGGTGCGCAGCTTCGCGCAGATGGGCTTCAGCCAGGAGGACCACCAGGCCTGGCGGGCCATGACCGGCCACACTCACGGCATCGTCTTCGTCACCGGGCCCACCGGCTCCGGTAAAACCACCACCCTGTATTCCACGCTCAAGCAGCTGGCGACCAGCGAGGTCAATGTCTGCACCATCGAGGATCCCATCGAAATGGTGGAACCCAGCTTCAATCAGATGCAGGTGCAGGCCAATATCGACGTCGGCTTCGCCGAGGGGGTGCGGGCGATGCTGCGGCAGGACCCGGACATCATCATGATCGGCGAGATTCGCGATCTGGCCACCGCGGAAATGGCGATCCAGGCGGCGCTGACCGGCCACCTGGTGTTGTCCACCCTGCACACCAATGATGCGCCTTCGTCGATTGTGCGGCTCACCGATCTCGGCGTGCCGCCTTATCTGATCACCGCCGCTGTCACCGGGGTCATGGCCCAGCGGTTGGTGCGGACCCTGTGCCCGCACTGCAAGGCGCCGCAAGCGGTGGACGCGGCATCCTGGCGGGAGCTGGTGCGGCCATTCAAGATGACTCAGCCGGCAACCTGGTATCGGCCGGTGGGCTGTCTGGAGTGCCGGGGCACCGGCTATTTGGGGCGGATGGGGGTGTATGAAGCCATGCCGCTGGCGGCGCCGGTAAAAAGCCTGGTCAATCGTGGTGGCGATCTCGAGTCGCTTACCCGTGAAGCAGTGCGGGGTGGCATGAAGCCGCTGCGTATCAGCGGCGCCCAGAAAGTGGCCGCCGGATTCACCACGGTGGAAGAAGTGATGCGGGTAACGCCGTCCCCGGATATGCTGTTGGCCTGACCTGGTCGGGATGCGTGGCATCCAGGCCAGGGAGGAGGGCGGGGACGAGGCCGGTGCATCCCGGGGGAGCATCGTGGCCGACCATCGGTATGTCGTCCCTGGTCTTTCGTTATGTTTCGAGGCCGTGGACAATACCACCCATGACAGAACCGGACTATTCCGGCCTGCCCGATGACCTTGCCCAGCTGGTTGGCCAGCATTGGCAACGGTTTCAGGAGGCGGGCCATACCCTGCCTGACGCTCTGCTCGCCGATCTGCCCAAAGTCTGGGCGGGTTCCGACTTCGTGGCGGAACAGTTTATTCGTGACGGTGAACTGGGGCCCTGGTTGCTCGAGCACTCCCTGAATCAACGCCTGGACGCGATGTCGCTGGTTGCCCAGGTGCAACAGGCAGTGGCCGCCTGTGCCGGCGAGGATGAGCTGAAACAGGTGCTGCGGCGGCTGCGGCAGCGCCATATGGCCCGCATCATCTGGCGGGATCTGGCCGGACAGGGCGACTACCACAGCACCGTGGCGGACCTGTCCCTGTTGGCCGATACTCTGATTTCCTGCGCTCTGGAGCAGCTTTACGACTGGGCCCGTGCCCGCCAGGGCACGCCTACGGGGCCGGATGGTCAGCCGGTGAAGCTGGTGGTGTTCGCCATGGGCAAGCTGGGCGCGCGGGAACTGAATCTGTCCTCCGATATCGACCTGATCTTCGCCTATGAGCATGAGGGCGAGCTGGAAGGCGAGCGGCGCGCGCTCAGCTATCACCAGTTTTTCCAGCGTCTCGGCCAGCAGCTGATCAAGGCGCTGGACCAGACCACCGCCGACGGTTTCGTGTTCCGCGTGGACATGCGGCTGCGTCCCTGGGGCAAGAGCGGTGCCCTGGCGGTGGGCTTCGACGCCATGGAAAGTTACTACGAAACCCAGGGCCGGGAATGGGAACGCTACGCGCTGATCAAGATGCGCCCGGTGGCCGGGGATCTGCAGGCCGGTGCCCGCCTGGTGGAGCGGCTCAATCCCTTCGTCTATCGCCGTTACATCGACTACGGCGCGTTCCAGTCCCTGCGCGAGATGAAATCCCTGATCGAGCGGGAAGTGAACCGCAAGGGGATGCAGGCGGACGTCAAACTCGGTGCCGGCGGTATTCGTGAAGTGGAATTCATCGTTCAGGCCTTCCAATTGATCCGTGGCGGTCAGTTGCCGGCGCTGCGCCAACCCAACCTGATCCAGGTGCTGCCGCTGCTGCTCGAGCAGGGCCTGTTGCCCGAGGATGTGGTGGAGGAGTTGCGGGACGCCTACGTGTTCCTGCGTGATGTGGAACATCGGCTGCAGGCGGTGGCGGACCGGCAAACCCAGCGGCTGCCCGACGACGAAGCCGGCTGGGAGCGGTTGACCTTTGCCATGGGGTTTTCCTCACGGCGTGTATTCGAACGCGGCTTGCGCCGCCACCGGGAACGGGTGCGCTTCCACTTCAGTCAGGTGATCGCCGATCCCGAACAGGAATCCGACGAGCGCCAGGGCGATCAGGATCTGGTGGATGTCTGGCAGGGGCGGCTGGAGCCCGAGGCTGCCATCGCCACCCTGGCAAACATGGGCATCCAGGAGGCGGAGCAGGTTCATGGACTGATCCATGAGCTGCGCGAGAGCCGGGCGGTGGAGAACATGCAGCGTATCGGCCGCGACCGTCTCGACCGGTTGATGCCGTTACTGCTGGAAAGTCTGGGCTATCAGGGCCACGGCGCGGTCACCGCGGCACGACTGGTGGCCTTTATCGAAGCGGTACTGCGGCGCAGCGCCTATATCGCGCTACTGGTGGAAAATCCCGGCGCCCTGACCCAGTTGGTGAAACTGTCCGGGGCCAGCCCCTGGATCGCTGAAAGGCTGGCGCGCCACCCGGTGTTGCTGGACGAGTTGCTGGACGTTGGCACGCTGTACTCGCCGCCCGCCCGGACCGAACTGGATGATGAGTTGCGCCAGCAATTGCTGAGAGTGGCGGAGGATGACCTGGAGCAGCAGATGGAGGTGCTGAGGAACTTCAAACAGGCTCACCTGCTGCGGGTGGCGGCATCAGAGGTGACCCAGGTGCTGCCGCTGATGAAGGTGAGCGATTACCTCACCTGGCTGGCGGAGAGCATTCTCAATCAGGTGGTGATGCTGGCCTGGGAGCCGTTGGTGGAACGCCACGGCAAGCCGTCCCGGGACAGCGGTCAGCCCTGCGACCCGGATTTCGTGGTGGTGGGGTACGGCAAGCTCGGCGGCATCGAGCTGGGACATAACTCGGATCTGGACCTGGTGTTCCTGCACGATGCCGCCCCCGGCGGCAATACCGACGGTGACAAACCGGTCTCCAATGAGCAGTTCTACGCCCGCCTGGGGCAGCGCATCGTTCATATCCTTTCCACCCGCACCATGAGCGGTCAGCTGTACGAAGTGGATATGCGGCTGCGTCCCAGCGGCAAATCCGGGCTCCTGGTGTCGTCCATGGCCTCGTTCGAAAAGTATCAGACCCAGGATGCCTGGACCTGGGAACATCAGGCTCTGGTGCGGGCCCGGGTGGTGGCCGGTTGCAACCGGGCGCGTCAGGCGTTCGACGCGATTCGTCATCAGGTGCTGTGTCAGCCGCGCGATCCGCGGGGGCTGCGTGATGATGTTCTGGCCATGCGCGAACGCATGGTGACGCACCTGGGATCGGGGGAGGAAGGCCGTTTCCACCTCAAGCAGGATCCTGGAGGTATCGTTGATATCGAATTTATGGTGCAATATGGCGTACTCAGATGGGCCTCCTCCCACGGTGAACTGACCCGCTTCACCGATAACGTGCGGTTGCTGGAAACGCTTGCCGCTCTGGAACTGATGCCGGCGCAGGACGCCGGATTGTTAAGGGAAGCCTACCTGGCCTACCGGTCAGCGGCTCATCGCGCCTCGCTGCGCAAAGAGAAATCCATCGTCGACGATGCCGAATTCCGCGATCTGCGGGAGGGGGTTCGTGCGATTTGGAAGCAATGGTTCGACCTCGAAGAATAGACGTGCCCGGCAAGGCACGCTTCCACGGGTCATAGTTCTGGGAGAATGACCGCCATGTCCATGGCTGATAGAGATGGTGTTATCTGGCTGGATGGTAAACTGGTGCCCTGGCGCGATGCCAAGGTGCACGTGCTGACGCATTCCCTGCATTACGGCATGGGCGTGTTCGAAGGCGTGCGGGCCTACGAGACCGACAAGGGCCCGGCTATCTTCCGCCTGCGGGAGCACACGGACCGGCTCTTCAACAGCGCGCATATTCTCAACATGAAGGTGCCGTACGCCAAGGATGTGATCAACCAGGCGCAAATCGACGTGGTACGGGAAAACAAGCTGCCCCACGCTTACCTGCGTCCGCTGGTGTTCTACGGAAGTGAAGGCATGGGCCTGCGCGCCGCCGGTCTTAATGTGCACGTGGCCGTGGCCGCCTGGGAATGGCCATCCTACATGTCTCCGGAAGCGCTGGAGCTGGGTATCAAGGTGCGTACCTCCAGCTACACCCGCCACCATGTGAACATCACCATGTGCAAGGCGAAGTCTTCCGGCAGCTACATGAACTCCATGCTGGCGTTGAACGAAGCCCTCTCCGGTGGTGCCGATGAAGCCCTGCTGCTGGATAATGAAGGCTACGTGGCCGAAGGCTCCGGCGAGAACGTGTTCCTGATCCGCGACAAGGTGCTGTACACCCCGGAGTTGACGTCCTGTCTGGACGGCATCACCCGCAAGACCATCATCCAACTGGCCGAGGAACGGGGCTACAAGGTACGTGAGAAGCGTCTCACCCGGGACGAGTTCTACATCGCCGACGAAGCCTTCTTCACCGGCACCGCGGCGGAAGTGACGCCGATCCGTGAGCTGGACGGCCGTATCATCGGTGAAGGCAAGCGGGGGCCGATCACCGAGCAGCTGCAGGCGGTGTACTTCGATCTGGTGCGCGGCAAGTTGGACGAGTACCAGAACTGGCTGACCTTCGCGGTCTGAGACGCGAAGACGGACGCCTGACGCCTGATGTCCGAATCCCAGCGCATCCTTGTCGTCGGCCCTTCATGGGTGGGTGACATGGTGATGGCGCAGACCCTGTTCGCCGAGCTGCAACGGCAACAGGACTGCGCCATCGATGTTCTGGCGCCCGCCTGGTGCCGGCCCTTGTTATCGCGCATGCCGGAAGTGCGCGCCCCCCTCGATTTGCCGTTCGACCATGGCGATCTGAAGCTGGCTGCCCGCCGGAAGCTGGGTCGCTCCCTGCGTGGTCGCTACGATCAATGTTTCGTTTTACCCAACTCTCTGAAATCCGCGTTGGTGCCCTTTTGGGCCCGGGTACCGGTACGCACGGGGTGGCGTGGCGAGATGCGCTATGGCCTGCTCAACGACGTCCGGGTACTCGACAAGCAGCGTTATCCCTTGATGGTGCAGCGTTTCGTTGCCCTGGCGTTGCCCTCTCAAGCCGCTCCGCCGCTGCTTGAGACGATCACCCCGCCGCATCTGGTGGTTAGTGAGGACAGCCTGGAGCAGGCACTGCGGGCCCACGGTTTGAATCGGGATGTGCCGGTGCTCGGGCTTTGTCCCGGGGCGGAGTTCGGCCCGGCCAAGCGCTGGCCGGAATACCACTACGCCGAGGTGGCGCGGGACTGGATCAGCACCCGCGGCGGCCAGGTCTGGATTTTCGGATCCGGCAAGGATCTGCCCGTGGCGCGGGCCATTCGCGATGCACTGCCCGGGGCGCAGCGGCCTTCGGTACAACTGCTGGCCGGCAGCACCAGCCTGGAACAAGCGGTGGATTTGCTGTCCGCCACCAACGCGGTGGTCAGCAACGATTCGGGACTGATGCACATCGCCGCGGCCCTCGGACGTCCGCTGGTGGCGGTTTACGGCTCCACCTCTCCGGACTTCACGCCACCACTGGGTTCGGCGGTGCGGGTGGTGCGTCTGGGGCTGGATTGCAGTCCCTGTTTCCAGCGTGAGTGCCCCCTGGGTCACCTCAATTGCTTGCGCCAACTGGAACCGGCGCGAGTGATCTCCGCTTTGCAGGACCTGGCCGTCAAGGAGGATTAAGTGTGCGTGTACCCCGGAAGTATATTGATCCGGACTGGCGTCCGGCGCTGATCCGCTGGCGTCTCGATTACGCCGCTGCCTGGCTGGCGTTGCCGGACAAGGCGCTGGTGGATGAACCCAACCTGCGCTATGGCGGCAGCATGCATGTCTATCGTCTGCAAATGGACGATGGCACGGGGTTGCGTCACAACCTCTATATAAAATGCCAGTGCAACCAGCGCCGACGATCCTTGCGCCACCCCGTGCGGGGGCGGGCCACCCTGGAAACGGAGTTCAGGGCGTTGTCCGCCTGCTTGAAAAAGGGCGTGCCGGTGGCGCGGCCGGTGTTTTTCGATCACTTCGTCGATGACAACGGTGATGAGCACTATGTCCTGGTGAGCCTGGGACTGGACGGCTTTCAGAGTCTCGATCAAATCGATATGCCGGCGCTGCCGCTGGAGCGGCGCTGGCGTTTGCTGGAAGACGTGGGCATGACGCTGCGTTTCATGCATCTGCGGGGCTTTGCCCATCGCAATCTCTACCCCAAGCATGTTTTCGTGGCCTGGCGGCCGGCACTGGAGCGGTTCGACGTCCGTTTCATTGATTTGGAAAAGACCCACCTGTTCACCGGCTTCCGCCACCTGTTCCGGGATCTGGAAAGCCTGGCGCGGCGCAGCAAGAATGTCAGCCGGCGCGATCAGCTCCGGTTCCTCAAGTATTACCTGGACACCGGCCATCTCAGCGAGGATGGCAAAATTCTTGCCCGCTGGCTGGCCCGTAAACTGCACTATCGCTAAGAACAGGCTTAAAGGTCATGGACAGGCGCTAAGTTCACGATCTTTTCGGTAAAGAGCATGAACCGGCCCCAAGCAGCCGTTATGATGGCGGGCGACTGTCGGGCCCTAATACCAGGAAGCACATGCGCGTTCTTCTGATCAAAACCTCGTCCATGGGGGACGTCATCCACACCCTGCCGGCGTTGACCGACGCCCAGGCGGTGGTGCCCGGATTACGTGTGGACTGGGTGGTGGAGGAAGCCTTTGCGGATCTGGCCGGTCGGCACCCGGCGGTGGAGCAGGTGTTGCCCTGTGCCCTGCGCCGCTGGCGCCGCCATCCTCTGAGAGCTCGCCGCAGCGGTGAATGGGGCGGTTTCAGAGCACGCCTTCAGGCGACCGAATACGACGCGGTGATCGACGCCCAGGGACTGATCAAGAGCGCTTTCCTGACACGGCTGGCGCGAGGGCCCAAGTACGGCCTTGACCGCACCTCCGCCCGGGAGGCTTTGTCGGCCCGTGTGCTGGATCATCCCTTACCCATCCCCCGTGGCGGGCACGCGGTCAGCCGGGTGCGGGAACTGTTCGCTCGTGTGCTCGGCTATGCCACGCCGGATAGCGCCCCGGATTACGGTCTGCACCGGCAACAGGAGCCGCGCTCTCTATTGACCCCGGGCGCGGATCTGGTGTTCTGTCATGGCACTACCTGGCCCACCAAACACTACCCCGAGGCGTTCTGGCGTGAACTGGTGGAATGGGCCGACGAGGCCGGACACCGGGTGCACCTGCCTTGGGGTGATGAAACCGAAAAACGCCGGGCGGAACGGCTGGTTCGCGGTGTGCCTGGCGCGCGAGTGCTGCAGCGCCTGTCGCTGGAGGCGCTGACCGAACGATTCCTCGGCTGGGATGCGTTCATTGCCGTGGACACCGGACTGGCTCACCTGGCCGCCGCCACCGGCATGCCCGGAGTGGCGCTGTACGGCCCCACCGATCCGCGGCTGACCGGCGTCTGGGGCAGCCGGGCCCAATCCCTGGGCGCGGAATTCCCCTGCGCGCCCTGTGTGCAAGAGAAATGCACCTACCGGGGCAGTCTGGGTAAAGGGGTGGAGCCACCCTGCTTCAGCAGCCTCAAACCGCAGTGGGTGTGGCAACGGCTGCTGGAGGTCACGGATCCATGAAGCTGGCCTTCCTGTTGTTTGAATATTTCCCCTACGGGGGCCTGCAGCGGGACATGCTCGCCATCGCCCGGGAGGCACAGTCCCGGGGCCAGGAGGTCACGGTGTTCACCCGCGCCTGGCACGGTGAGCCGGAACCGGGGCTGGCGGTGGAAACCTTGCCGGTGCACGACGGCATGAACCATGTTCGCGACGATCGCTTCGCCCGGCAGGTGCGGGACCGACTGGAAGGCTTCGACAGCGTGGTGGGTTTCAACAAAATGCCGGGACTGGATTGGTATTACGCCGCCGATGGCTGCCTGGCGGCCCGTTATCGGGGCGCGCGGCGCTGGCTTTCCCGCTACCGCGACAAACTGGCCAAGGAAGCCGCGGTGTTCGGGGCGGACGTCGGCACACGGATCCTTTCTATTTCTCCGCCTCAGCGAGCCTTGTACCAACGCCACTACGGCACCGCCGGCGAGCGCTTCGTGGATTTGCCGCCGGGCATCCGCCGTGACCGCATTCTGCCGGAGGACTATGCCTCTTGCCGCCAACGCCTGCGAGCCGGGCTGGGGCTGGCCGAGGACACGCCGATGTTGCTGTTCGTTGGTTCCGGTTTTCGCACCAAGGGATTGGATCGCGCCATCGCGTTGCTGCCGGACTTACCGGAGAACATCCCGTTGTATGTGGTGGGTGACGATAACCCGGCGTCTTACCTGCGCCAGGCCCGCCGGCTGGGGGTACAGGACCGCGTGCACTTCATGGGCGGTCAGGATAACGTGGCGGAATGGCTGTGGAGCGCGGACTTGCTGGTCCACCCCGCCTATGCGGAAAATACCGGCACGGTATTGCTGGAAGCGGCGGTGGCCGGCCTGCCGGTGCTGACCACCCCGGCTTGCGGCTACGCGCCCTACATTGAGCGGGCGAACATGGGTAAGGTCAGTGCCGAACCGTCCGCCGCCGATGTTCAGGCATTGATGGCCACATCAAGGGACCAGTGGCGTCAGCGTGGCAGGGCGTTCGCTGAGAGCGCGGATATCTACGATCTGGTGCGCCACGCGGTGGACGCCATTGAACGCTATCCAAGGAAGTCTTCATGACGCTGTATCTGCGTGACGATCTGGCCGAGGCCTGGCGCGGCGAGGACCCGTTCGAGCAGGCCGCCCGCCAACAAGGGGAGGTGTTCCGGGAACGGGAGGGGCGCCGCACACTGCGTTTTCAGACCGGGCGCGGGCATTATTTTCTCAAGTACCATGGGGGCATCGGTTGGGGTGAAATCCTCAAGAATCTGACCCAGGCCAAACTGCCGATTCTCGGCGCCATGTCGGAAGTGCGCGCCATTCGCCGGGTGGCGGAAGCCGGGCTGGATACACTCACCGTCGTTGGCTATGGCGAGCGCGGCCTTAACCCGGCGTCCCGGCAAAGTTTCCTGGTCACCGAGGAATTGCTGGACACCGTGAGCCTGGAAGAACTTGGCGAGACCTGGCGCGGGAATCCGCCACCGGCGACCTTTAAATGGGCACTGATCCGGCGCGTGGCGGAGATTGCCAAACGCATGCACGATGCCGGTGTGAATCACCGTGATTTCTACCTGGGGCATTTTCTGATGCCCAGGGATGCGGCCGCCGTGCACGATGCCACCGCGCCGTTGTATCTGATTGATCTGCATCGCTCCCAGGTTCGAGGGCGGGTGCCGCGTCGCTGGCGGGTCAAGGACCTGGGCGGCTTGTATTTCTCCACCGCCCGCTTTTCTCTGACCCGGCGCGATGTATTGCGCTTCGTACGGATCTACACCGACATGCCGCTACGGGAAGCGCTCAGCGACAAGACGCCGCTGCTGGATGCCAGTCGTCGCGAGGGCGAGCGCATCTATCAGCGCTACTTCGAAAAAACACCAGCGTTTCCGTTGCCGTTCGCCGAGCACCCGGGAAAGGATATTTGACCATGAGCGTGGCGTTTTCGGTGGTCATACCGGCCTACAATTACGGCCATTGCCTGGAAAGGGCGGTAAAGTCGGTGTTAACCCAGGACTACCCGCATTTTGAAGTGCTGGTGATTGACGATGGGTCCACCGACAACACGCTTGAGGTCATGGAGAGGCTGGTTTCGGAGAGCGCCGGGCCGTTACGCTGTTTGACGCAGCGTAACCGTGGTCCGGCAGCGACTCGTGCCAGAGGTGTGGAAGAAACGTCCAATGAATGGCTGATTTTTCTGGATGCGGATGATGAGCTGTGCGCTGGGGCGCTCTCTGCTTTCGCCAGCAGCGTGCGGGCTCACCCGCAAACGAAGCTGGTGATCGCAGGGCACTATGCTTTGACGGAAGGGAAGGTCGTATCGGTTCCTCCCGGGCCCGTTGGTGATGACCGGGAGCGCAACTTCGCTCTTTATTTGAATAAAAAAATCCAATTTAGCAATGGTGCCAGCGCTATCCACCGGGAGGCGTTTGCCACGGTGGACTTCCGCGAAGAGCTGCGTCATACCGAGGACATGCCGGTTTTTGCTCACCTTCTGGCCTGCTACGCGGCCGTGGCGTTGCCTGAGCCATTGTTGAATGTGCATAAACACCCGGATAGCCGCCGGAATGATCTGCAGGCTGCTTTGTCGGTGGGAATGGAATTGGAGCAGCAGATATTCGAAAACAATGGCTTGCCTTCCTGGGCCATGGCGTACCGGAAGCCATACCGGGCCCGCCGTGCCTTGTCGTTGCTGAAGCTGGCGGATAGAGGGGGGTGGCCGGATCTGGTTCAACGCTTTTATTGTCAGGCACTGCGTGCCGACCCCTGGCTGGCGTTGCGGCCCCGCTATGTGCGCCGGGTAATCGCCAGTCTGTTTAAAAGGGAGGCGGCATGACCGGTGATGCTCCGCTGTCATTGTCACAGCTCTCCCGTCGCGAGTGGGGAGAGGTGGCCGCGTTCACTCTGATGATTGGTGAAGAACCTTTGTATGCGGATCGCATACTGCGTCATCTGCCGGGCCGTCGGTTGGCTATGCGCGCGCGCTGGCGCGGTGAGCTGGTGTTCGCGAAGTTATTCTTTCAACCCGAGGCGGAGAAAGCCGCTCCGGAGCAGGAGCGGCAAAAGGCTCTTCTGGCCGCTGGCCTGCCCACTCCTCAGCCTCTGGAGCTGCACCAGATGGACGAAGGCACGGTGCTGATAGCCCGATGGTGTGACGGTGAACCCGCGGGTGCCGCCCTTCGTCACCAGGAAGACCAAGTGATGCCTGCGCTGCTGGACAGCGTTTTTGGGTTGTATCAAGCCGGTTGGCGCCAGCGTGATCTGCATCTGGATAACTTTCTGTTTGATGGCCAGCAAGCTCTGATTCTTGATGCGGGTGATATTGACACCCTGCCTGCAGGTCGGCGCCGGCGGGGAGCTATTCTTGATAACCTGGCGTTGTTTTGTGCTCAGGCTCCCTTGGACTTGCGTGATACTTTGCTGAATCGAGTGACGGGGGCTCTGAGTGAACGCGGCCTGCCGTCAGCCAGTTTGAGAGCCCGGGTATATGGCCATTCCCGACGGCGGATAGCCCGCGCCCTGAGGAAATGGCGCCGGGCTTCGTCGGCTATCGCCAGTCATAGCGACGCGCATGGTGACTGGCTCGTGGAACGTGCCTTGCCGGACGAAGAAAAAAAAGCGCTAGCCAGAGCATTGGTGGCGCCGGATTCCCTGCCGTTGATAAAAAAGGGCAGTCGCATCAGTGTTCATGGTGACGAGCATTGGGTGATCAAGCATTACCGCGATACCAGTTGGAAAGCGCGTCTGAAACAGCGTTGGTTTCGTGGCAGAGCCGATGTGTCCTGGCTGATGGGTTGGACCTGGGCCCTGTTGGGTGTGCCGACGCCTCGTCCTGTTATGCTGCTAAGGTGCCGCGATGCTCAGGCAGTGATCGCCTTTCCCCGTATAGACGGTGTAGCGCTAAGCTATCTGATGGAGCATGATCCACCCCGAGCGCATCGTATCGCGCCGCAAGCCGAGTATTGGTTGGATAGGCTTCATTGCGCCGGATTTTGGCACGGTGACACCAAAGCGCAGAACGTTTTGGTGGATGCCCTGGAACATATTCATTGGATTGACCTGGACGGTGCTGGATTCAGTCGCTGGCACGAACGAGGGGTGCGTAAGGGTAAGCGGGAAATGAAACGTTTCCATGACAATTGGAAGCAATTCTCCGGGAACTAGCCTAGAGCTAGTTCCCGGAAAGCCTGATGGTATTGCTCGATTCCAAACTTGTCTTCCATTACCTGATGCTGCGCCTTTGCTATTGTTCGGAGATCGCTCTCGGTGCATGTGGTCAGAGTGAGTAAGCGTTTGGCAAGCGCCTGACTATCTTGAGGCGGTAGCGTCCATTCGGGATTCGGTAGAATTTCCGGTATACCTCCTACGGAGGTGCCAAAAGCGGGGACTCCTGCACTAATTGCTTCCAATATGGAAATTGGCAGCCCTTCGCTCACCGATGGCATAATAAAGACGTCGAAGGCACTCAGATAGCGATAAGCATTTTTGAAAGGGCCGCAGAGAAATAGCCGATTCTGAAGAGCTTGCTGTTTGATCTGTGCCTTAAGAGCGGCCTCTTCGCTTCCGCCACCAATGATAGCCACTGGAAGAGCCGCAGGTTCCTTTGCCAGCGCGTGGACCAAATAGCGGTGTCCTTTCACTCGATGCAAGCGCCCGATGGTGCCCGCCAGACGGCCGACATGACTAGGGATGCCGAGGGCTTTGCGAGCTTCCTCCCGTGAAAGAAGGTTATTTTGAACCAATTCTTCGTTTACTGCGTTACGAATGACTTTTACCTGCTTAGAGGAAAATCCACTTCGAACTAAATCCTCAGCCACAGCTTCGGAGACGGCAACGATAGTCCAGCTGCGCAGCCATAAACGGAGAAAGAGCTTCCTTCGAGGTTTTCGGAACTGCCCGATGCCATGAATGACCGCGATTTTTCTAGGTATATTCAGGAAAAGCTGTATTAGAGCTATCAGAATCGTTGGGGTGACGCGGTGGGTTATGACAACATCAAGTGGGGCTCGCCTAAGCTTGGTTAATAATTCGATCAAAACGGAGAATCGAACCCGTTTTAGCTGCTTTTTGGCGAAGTGGCAGTGTACCATATTGCAGTTCAGGCGGCTTTCTGCGTGGTTGCTATCACCATGCAGAACGTAGAAGTCGAACTGGTGATCTGGGAAAGCGCGAGCGACCTCCTCGAATAGATCAACTCCTTGAACCGTGGTGTTGGCGTATTTGCAAATCTGGGCGATACGCATCTCATGACACCTTTTGGAGGATGGGATTATGTTGTGTTCTGTAGATGCCAATTAATAAAGCCATTGGAATCCAGACGCTCGGCCAGTTGTACATAAAAGGTGTATAGGGGTGAATGCCATCAAATAGTACAGCTGCCAACCCGGTAGTCAGTGCTGCTAGTGATAGATGCGCTTGCCTTCCCTGTCGTAATGATTTTAAAGCGGTAGGTAGCCAAATCATTGTCCATAGAGCAAGCCCTAAAAAGCCCAAATAGTAAACTAAAGAAAGATAGTAATTATGTGGATGGTCGATGGCCTCATGTACGCCGTCCATCGGGCGGACAATATGAATGGCCTCTGTCTTGTTGGACATGCCATGACCAAATAGAGGGCGCTCCTTGATCATCTCCCAAGTACCTTCCCAAATCACGATTCGGTTGCTGGAGCCTCGGTCAACAATCATACCTGGATGAATAGCAAGAATGCTGCCCGCCACAGCAACAATGAGTGCCAGTGGGATCAGAAGGCGCTTCTTTAATGTTACCAAGGGTAATACAAGACACCCGGCCATTAAGGCGACCAGCGTGGATCGGCGCTGATTGGCGATCAGGTAGATAACGATCAACATGGTGGCAAAATAAGGCGCCAGTGTTGTCGCCCAGCTCTTGGGTAGCCGAGAGGATGCCAAAAAGGCAAAGAACGGCAAAGTTATGAAATACATACTGGCATAAAGCTGGTTGGTGTCGAGTGTGATAAAGCGATTGATTTGGAAGGTCTCAAACAATCCGCCATACAATTCGCTAGTGAATGGGCGCCCGACAACGAAATAGTAGCAATAGAAGTCGATAATTGCGATGACTGAGGCGAAGCAGACGCCGATCAGCATGCCACCCCAAAATGCTTTGGGGGCTCTTCTGATAATGGTCTCCACAAAAATGAAGAAAGTGAAGATGTGAAAGAAGGCCCTAAGAAACCGGCTGGGATTGGGTGCATCGGAAAAAAAAGTAGAGACTGTGGCATACAAGAGGAAGAAGAGTAGGGGGATGTGCTTCTTCAAAAGAGAGAGGAGGTTGGTTCGGTTGGTTTTTATCGCGTAAACAAACGCTGGGATAAAGAAAAGCGCATCCAATACGTTTAGTACGCGAGGGCGGCGGCCAAACATTAATAAGCCAGAAAACAAAAGACAGAAAGAAACTGCCACCCATAGCAATAGCAGCTTTTCTTTTCTAGCCATTGAGATGCTCCGTGTGAGTCATTTATATATAGGGGGAAATACTGTCCGGCTGATGCTTGAAGCGCTTATGCACCCACAAATACTGCTCGGGATGCTTGCGCACGTAGTGCTCGATGGTGCGGTTGATCAGAGCGGTGTCGGCTTCGTCATCGCCGCTGGGGAAGTCGGTTAGCGGTTCACCGAATTCGATCTTATAGCGCCCGCCAGGCAGGCGGTAATGGGCACAGGGGATCACCGCCGCTTTGCCCATGCGGGCGATACGGCTGGTGGAGGTGATGGTGGCCGCGGGGACACCAAAGAACGGCACGTACACGGCGTGTTCGGTGCCGTAGTCCTGGTCCGGGGCATACCACACCACTTCGCCCTGGCGCAGCAGCCGTACTGTTTGCCGCAAGTCACGGCGGTCCACTGAGTGTTTGAGCCAGGTGCCGCGGCCTTCGGTGATCAGGTGATCCAGCAAGGGGTTGTCGTTGGGTCGATACACCACGCTGAAGGTAAAGAACTTGCCGAGCAGGCGGCTGCCGACGTCGATGGAATTGAAGTGCATACCTAGCAGCAGGACCCCCTGGCCGCGCTCTCGAGCGGCTTCCAGGTGCTCCAGGCCAGTGACCGAGAGCCGCTGGCCCAGGTCGATGCGGCGGTTGTGGAAGCTGCCCGCCATCTCCATCAATGCCTCGCCGGTGCTGACCATCACTTTCCGGGCCAGCGCTTCCCGCTCGGTGTCGGAGAGTTCGGGGAAGCACAGACGCAGATTGGTCAGGGCGATATGCCGCCGCTTCCTGGCCAGCCACCAACCCAGATGCCCGATGCCGCGTCCCAGCGCCAGCAGCAGGTCCCAGGGTAACTGGCCGATCAGCCAGAACAGGGCCAGGCCCACACGTGTGGGCCAAAGGCGCGGGTCGCGGGGATCCGTGGGTCGTTGTCGACGTTTAGCCATGGTGCGGTTACTGCGGCTGGGGTTGCGGGTGCCGCACTGGCGGGCGGATGGTGTCGCGGGTGCTGAGGCTGGCCAGCATCAGAGCCAGCGGCATCCACAGGCTCATCCAACTGGGATGGAACGGCACCAATAGATAGGCGCCCACCGACAGCATGGCGAGCAGACCCGGTACCACGGCGATCAGGAAGATGGCCCCTTCGCGCAGGTTCTGCTCACCGTCCGGCAGGCGCCAGGCGGGCACCGCCCAGGCGGCGATGAACAGAATCAGCCCCACCAGCCCGGCGGAATGGATTACCGCCAGCAGCACATTGTCCGGGTGAGGAATGATCCGCAGCGCTTCGTCCACGCCCACCAGCAGGGATTCACCGGTTTCCTGGCTGAGGCCGTTGCCAAAGAAGGGGTGGGTGAAGTACTGGCCCATATTGCCAAGCACCTCGAAATCCAGGGACAGATACAGCGCCACCGCCGCGGCAAGCATGCCGAGTATCCGTTGTTCCGCGCGCAGCAGTACCCAACTGAGCGCCGCCACCAGCAGCATGATGCCGGTGTGCCATTGCACCAGCACCAGGAAGCCGAATCCCACCAGAGCGCCGGCGGCGCGCCGTCCGCCTTTGGCGTTGATGCCTTCTTCCACCGCCTGGGCCAGCAGAATGAAACAGGGTGTGACCAGGGCCATGGTGGTCAGCAGCGGGCCGGGTTGCGGCAGATCGAATATCAAACGCACTGACTCACCAAACAGGGGGCTGCCCAGGGGTTGGGTGGTGTAGTAGCTGATCATGATCACCACCAGCAGCACGGTGGAGGTGAGGGCGGCGTTGGTCAGCGCCTGTTTGAGCGTGTGCCGATAGTACAGATGCAGCCAGCGCAGGATCCCCACCAGGGTGATGATCTCCACCACGCCGCGCACGGTGCGGGAGGTATTGGCGTTATCCGCCCAGGCCATGGTCAACAGCAACCAGCCGAGCAGGGCGTACAGCGGCACCAGCCATGGGGACAGCAACAAGCGGCGATCACCGCTGACCACGGCCCGGGTCAACAGGGTTAGTGACGGCAGAAAGAACAGCACATCCACCACGTTGAGAAGGGCGACCCGGGAATGGAACAGAAAGGGTCCGGTGAACATCACCGCGAAGGAAACCGTCAACCAAAGCCGCAGTCCCCGGCCTTCCAATACGTTAGGGCGCAATGCCGTCATAGATGCTTATCCCGTTGATCGCTCCCGGTGCTCCATCGAGGGAGAACCTGTTAAAGCCCTTGCATGTTGTCCGCCTTCACCGGCGAGTCGGAAGTGTACTGAGCGCGCCAGGGAAAAACCACAGCCTGGCGGGCGGCCGGCAGCGACGCCGGGGGCGACAGTGCCGACAGTGTCCTATGCTACACTGCGCGGCAAATATTGGCTTGTGTCGCCATCCGCAGGGTGGCGTCGAGGAGACGGTGATGCACAACCCGCAAATTCCCCCTTTCGGCCAGGCTCGGGTGCTGGTGGCCGGTGATGTCATGCTGGATCGCTACTGGCATGGGCCCACCGGGCGCATCTCGCCGGAAGCGCCGGTGCCGGTGGTGCGGGTCACGGACATCGAGGATCGTCCCGGCGGGGCCGCCAACGTGGCGCTGAACATGGCCGCGCTGGGCGCCAAGGCCTCCCTGGTGGGGGTCACTGGTGATGATGATGCCGCCCGTCTGCTCGAGGAGAGGCTCGGCGCGGCCGAGGTCACCAGCCGCTTCCAGAAGATCCCGGGACTGCCCACCATCACCAAACTGCGGGTGGTGAGCCGTCAGCAGCAATTACTGAGACTGGATTTCGAGGAATCGTTCCAGGGCGAGGACCCGGCGCCGTTCGCCGCCGAGGTGGAGCAGGGGCTGCGTGACTGCGGCGCTCTGGTGCTCTCCGATTACGCCAAGGGCGCGCTGCGGGATTGTCAGGGACTGATCGCGCTGGCGCGCCAGGCCGGGGTGCCGGTACTGGTGGACCCCAAAGGCACGGACTTTGAACGCTATCGAGGGGCCACTCTGCTGACGCCCAATCTGGCGGAGCTGGAAGCCGTGGTCGGGCCTGTGCCGGACGAGAAAACCCTGGTCGCCAAAGGGCAGGAACTGCTGTCCAGTCTGGACCTGGAAGCGCTGTTGGTGACACGCAGCGAAAAAGGCATGACGCTGATCCGCGCCGGCAAGCCGGAATTGCACCTGCCGGCCCGTGCCCGGGAAGTGTTCGACGTTACCGGTGCCGGCGACACGGTGATTTCCACCCTGGCGGTGGCGCTGGCCGCCGGCAGCCCCATGGAAGAGGCGGTGGCGCTGGCCAACATTGCCGCCGGTATCGTGGTGGGCAAACTGGGTACCGCGGTGGTGTCTGCGCCGGAATTGCGCCGGGCGGTGCACCAGACCGGTGGCCTGGGGCGGGGCGTGATGACCGAGGAGCAATTGCTGGTGGCGATCGAGGATGCCCGTGCCCAGGGCGAGAAAATCGTCTTCACCAATGGCTGCTTCGACATCATCCATGCCGGTCACGTGGGTTACCTGGATTCCGCCCGCCGTCTGGGCGACCGCCTGGTACTGGCGGTCAACAGCGACGCCTCGATCACCCGGCTCAAAGGCCCCGGCCGCCCCATCAATCCGCTGGAGCGGCGCATGGCGGTACTGGCGGCGCTGGAAGCGGTGGACTATGTGGTGGCCTTCGACACCGACACCCCTGAACCGCTATTGGAAAAGGTGAAGCCCGATGTGCTGGTCAAGGGGGGCGACTACGCCGTCGATCAGGTGGTCGGCGCCGACATTGTCAAAGCCTACGGCGGCAAGGTGGAAGTACTGGACTTCGTCGAGGACATTTCCACCACGCATATCGTGCAAAAAATCAGGAAAAACAGTGAATAGGGAACAGTGAATAAGGAATAGTTAACAATGAACAGTGAAAACGGGGAGTTGTGAATACGCAAATGGCCTTTGCGGTATCGCAATGCCTTTGATTTTCGCTGTTAACTATTCATCGTTCACTTTTCACTGCTTTTTCTGTGTTTGGCCGGGGTTTCCCCGGTCCAGCGCTGGAACGCGCGGATAAAGGCGGCGGGTTCGCTGTAGCCGAGCAGGCGGGCGATGTCCTCGACGCTGCGTTTGGAGTCCGCCAGGTAATTCAGGGCCTTGTTCAGGCGGACGTCGTCGAGAAGCTGCTGGAACGGCCGACCTTCGGCACTGAGGCGGCGGCGCAGAGTGCGTTCCGGCAGATCAAAGGTGATTGCCACCTCGGCGGCGCCGGGAAAATCCTCCAGAAACAAATCCAGATAGGCGCTGACGCGGTCGGCCAGCTGTTCGCTGGGGTTCTGGCGGCGTGCCAGCAGAGCATCGCATTGTGAGCGGTAAAGTTCATGGGCGGTGCGGTTGTAGCCCGGCAGGGGCAAGGCCAGATCGCGGTTGCTGATGGTGGCCTGGCACCAGGGCATGTCGTACTTCACCGGCGCGCGGAAAAACTGTTCATAAAGTTCGCCGTGCTCCGGTTCGGGTAGCGGCAACCAGACTTCCCTCGGTGTCAGATCCAGGCCCAGTTGCGTTTGGATATCGTTGACCAGTTTGAAGGTGCCGACCATGTCGCGCTCGATGAGAATGCGGCGTACTGGCTCGGGCAGCGGGATCGGCTTCAGAATCAGAGCGGTGGTGTCGCTACCCGGCACCAGCGACAACTCGCCGTAGAGATAGGTCAGGGACTGATAGCGGACGCCGAGCTGGAAGCCATCGAAGGCGGTGGCACTGGTCATCAGCAGCATGGTCAGCGGGCCGTAGCCGGCCAGCCCGAACCGCTTTCCCATCTCCATGCCCAGTTGCGGGTCCTCCGCCAGGGGCAGCAGTTCCGCCAGTAGTCGCAGCTCCCGGTCGCGTTCGATTTCACCGTTGGGATCCAGCCTGGCCGCGTCCAGGCCGTGCCGTGCCAGCACCGGCGCGCACTGGATGCCGCGCTGCTCCAACAGATCCAGGGTGTACATCAGGGCAAGAACGGAGCGTTGTGACATAAGTGTCTGGTTAAGCGCCTGGGTTGTGGCCGGAATTATCAATTTCCGGGTCAGCCTAACACGTTCCCCTCGACGGCCGCCAAGCTAGACTGCCGGCATGGCGTGTCCAACAGGAGAACAAGATGAACAGTAAGGTGAACCTGGACGTTCGCGAGCTGAGCACCAAGGTGGCAATCGTCGGCGGCGGTTTTGGTGGCCTGTGCATGGCGATCAAACTGCGGGAGGCCGGAATCGAGGATTTCGTGGTGTTGGAAAAAGCCGCCGAGGTAGGCGGCACCTGGCGGGACAACACCTATCCCGGTGCCGCCTGCGATGTGCAATCGCACCTGTACTCCTATTCCTTCGAAGGCAATCCCGACTGGTCCCGCCGTTACAGTGGCTGGCGGGAGATTCAGGACTACATCCTGCGAGTCACGGACAAGCACCGGCTCCACGACAACATCCGTTTCAACTCGGAGGTGGAAGAGGCCCACTTTGATGAAAAGAGAGCCCGCTGGACGCTGCGGCTCACCGACGGCACCCGTGTCGATTGTCAGCATTGGGTGCTGGCCACCGGCCCGCTGCATGTGCCGTCCATACCTGAGTTCCCAGGGCTGGAAAACTTCAAAGGCAAAGTGTTCCATTCTTCCCAGTGGGATCACGACTACGATCTCGGTGGCAAAAAAGTGGTGTCCGTCGGCACCGGCGCCAGTGCCATTCAGTACGTGCCGGAGATCGCGCCGAAGGTGGATCAATTGACCGTGGTGCAGCGTACCCCGGGCTGGATCGTCCCCCGTGATGAGAGGGCTTATTCACAGCGGGACAAGAACTGGTTCCGTCGCTTCCCGCTGTTGCGCAAACTGCATCGGGCGCGCCTGTACTGGAGCAACGAGTCCCGGGTACTGCCGATCTTTCATCCGCGCCTGGCGTCGCTGCTGGAACCGTTGGTGAAGCAGTTCATCCGCTATCAGGTGAAGGACAAGGACACCGCCCGCAAGTTGACGCCCAACTATCGGTTGGGCTGCAAGCGGATCATGATCTCCAATCGCTATTATCCTACCTTCAACCGGCCCAACGTGGAGCTGGTCACCGAAGGGGTGAAGGAAATACGGGAACACAGCATTGTGTTCAGTGACGGTAGCGAGCGGGAGATGGACTGCCTGGTGCTCGGTACCGGCTTCGTGGTGGATCCGCGCATCTATATGAAGGATTTCGAGATCACCGGGCTGCCGGGCCATCGTCTGCAGGACGACTGGCGCAACGCTTCCGAAGCCTACCTGGGGGTCAGCGTGGCCGGTTATCCGAATATGTTCCAGATGGTCGGCCCCAACACCGGGCTCGGCCACAACTCCATTATCTTCATGATCGAGTGTCAGGCCCGTTATATCGTCGACGCCATCAGCACGGTGGCGCGCCGCGGCGTGGACTATCTGGACGTGAAGCGCTCGGACATGGACGCCTTCAACGACCGGTTGCAGAAAGATCTCAAGGGCACGGTGTGGCAGAGCGGCGGCTGTTCCAGTTGGTATCAGCAGGCGGATGGCCGCAACGTGGCGATCTGGCCTTACTCCACCTGGCGCTACTGGCTGAAGACCCGCTCCCTGGACGAGTCCGTTTATCGTTGGGAGAAGGTGGCGGAGAGACAACCGCAAGGGGAGCCGGCGAGAGTCTGACACGCCATTCGCGATTCGCTGCCTTGGCAGCGAATCGCGGCGATGTTGTCCGCGCCCAGCGTCAGAGATCGCCCACTGCCCGGCGGGCTTTCTCCACGTTTTCCCGCAGGTGTTTCGGGTTGACCGTGCCGGCGATCACGGCGCCGACGCCCGGTGTGCCCAGGACCCGGTCGAGACTGGCTTGAACCGGGTCGGCGTGGCCGGCATCAAGATGGCCGCTGGCGAACGCCTTCTTGATCAAAATCCCTTTGCCGTGTTCGGCGGCGTAATCGATCACCGGCCGTTCCTCATCGTGGGCCAGGTTATAGGTGACCATGGCCACGTCCGCCCGCCGCAGGGTTTCCAGGCCGCCTTCCACGGTCTTGGTGGAAACCCCGATGGCCCGGATCAGCCCTTTGCGTTTCAGCTCCGCCAGGACTTCCAGCGTGCCCTGACGCAGCACGTCCAGATCGTTGCCGTCGGAGTGAATCAGCACGCAATCCAGATAGTCGGTGTTGAGGCGGTGCAAGCTGCGCTCCACCGAGGCAATGGCGTGCTCGGGGGTAAAGTCGAAACGGCTCTCGCCATTCTCAAACTCTTCGCCGACCTTGGAAACGATCACCCAGTCCTGTCGGCCACTCAGCAGCTGTCCCAGCCGTTCCTCGCTGCGTCCGTAAGCTGGCGCGGTGTCGATCAGATTGATGTCCAACTCCCGGGCCAGCGCCAGCAGTTCACGCACCGCCTGGTCATCGGGGATGGTGAAGGCGTTGGGGTATTTCACGCCCTGGTCGCGGCCGATCTTCACCGTGCCGAGGCCGAGGGCGCTGACGGTCAGCCCGGTGTTGCCGAGCGGGCGCAGAAACGCCATCAGTGATTCTCCCGCGCGAAGCAGTGGTGCCAGTACGGTTGCCCCAGAGGGGCCTGCGGCAGGTTGTCGGGCGGCGCCATGGCGGGGCCCGGTTGCAGGCCGTGGTCGCGAATCAGGGCTTCGACCCGATCGCCCAGATCCGGCGCCAGCGTCAATTTGGTGGGCCAGGTCAGGATCAGGTCGCCATCGCGGCGGGCATAGGCGTTGTCGGGTTTGGCCAGGCTGTTCTGGCGCGGCTCGGCCCGGCTTACGTCCAGGGTGGCCCAATCGGCGCCGCTGAAGTCCAGCCAGGGGAACAACTGGTCGAGTTCCGTCCGGGCCGCGGCGATCTGTTCGGCGTCGCTGCGCTCCACGCCCCGTTCCGCCAGGTCACCACCGAGATACCAGACCAGGGAGCCGTCCGGCAGAGGGTGGGTGGTGACGGTCAGGCGTGGCTTGCTGCTGGCGCCGACGCAGTGAGCATAGAGCGAATGGCCGAGACGGTGGCGCACCAGCACCATTTTCAGTGGCCGGCTCTGGCTCTCATCCTGGGTGAAGAGATGCCGGGCGTGGGCGCCGTCCAGCAGGGCCGCGTTCCCCTCGCCGGCGGCCAGCACCGACAACTTCGGTCGGATCACGGCGCCATCGAGCCGCACCTCGCGAATGCCCCGCTCATCCCAGGTCAGCCGGCCGTTTAAATCCGGCGCCCGCAACAGGCGGGGCCGCACCGGCGCGGTCAGCACATCGAGCAGGCTCTCGGTATCCACCACCAGGTCGTCGAGCCGGTAAACCTGGCCTTTGAAACGGGCGTTGGCAAGAGCGGAAGGGTAGTCGCCGCGGCGCAAACGCTCGATACGGCCGCGCAGCATTTTACTGGCGAAGAAGGTGGTCATGCGGCTGGCCACGGAACCGGCGGACCACAGATGCTGGGTGTCCGAGAGCACATCAAGACCATTCAGCGGCACCGGACCCTGGCCGCCCATGGCGGCGCGCCAGCGCTCCGGCATGCCGGCGATGGCCTCGGATTCGTTGGACAGGGCGCCGCCGAGGGCGTACTTGAGCCCGCCATGAATAATGCCCTGGCTGGCCAGGGTCTGGGCCCCGCCCAGGGTGCCGGTTTCCAGCAGCAGGCATTGGTAGCCCTGATTCTGCAATTGGTTGATCAACCACAGGCCGGCGACGCCGCCGCCGAAAATGAGAACGTCCGGTTCTAGGGTCTGGGTAGTCATGGCTCACCGCCGGAAAAAGTTGCGGCTATGCTAGCATAGGCCGCCGTCAAGGATGCCGATGTGGATCATCTCTGGGGATGATAGCCGGCGACCTCAAGGTCAACCGTCTCGCCCGTGCCACCGTTTGGATCGTTCTATGCGTTTTTTCTACACCTTGCTTTGGTATCTGTTGCTGCCGTTGCTGTTCGTGCGTCTGTGGTGGCGGGGACGGCGGGCGCCAGCCTACCGGCAACGCTGGCGTGAGCGCATGGCTCTGGGATATCGCCCCGGTACGCTGAAACACAGCGTTTGGATCCACGCGGTATCGGTGGGGGAGACCCTGGCGGCGGCGCCGTTGATCGAAGCTCTGCTGGCGCGCTTCCCGGAAACGCCATTGATCGTGACCACCACCACGCCCACCGGCTCGGAGCGGGTGCGGGCGTTGTTCGGCGACCGGGTTACTCATGTCTACTGTCCGTGGGAATTGCCCGGCGCCTATCGGCGCTTTTTCCGTGCCTTCGATCCGCGGCTGGTAATCGTGCTGGAAACCGAGCTGTGGCCGAATCTGTGCGCCGCCGCCACGGCCCGTGGCGCCAAACTGATGCTGATGAATGGCCGGCTGTCGGAGAAGAGCTATCGCGGCTATGCCAGGCTCGGTGCCCTGGTGCGCCCGATGCTGGGCCGTTTCCAGGTGCTGGCGGTGCAGACTGAAGCGGAGGCGGAACGGTTTCGCCAGTTGGGCGCCGATCCGCAACGGATCAAGGTCAATGGCAGCGTCAAATTCGACCTGACCCTGGACGACCCGGTGAAAACGGCGGCCTCGGCATTGAGGGCGGAGTTCACGCAACGGCCGGTGTGGATCGCCGCCAGCACCCATCCCGGCGAGGACGAGATGGTGCTTGCCGCCCATCGCCAGATTCTGGCGGATCAACCACAAGCGTTGCTGGTGCTGGTGCCGCGCCACCCGGAGCGTTTTGATGAAGTGGCCGGGCTGGCCCGCCGGCGTGGATTTGGCCTCGCCCGGCGCAGTCGGCACGATACGGTGGATGAGCAGACGCAGGTTTACCTGGCGGACACCATGGGGGAATTACTGATGCTGTTCGGCGTCAGCGACGTGGCGTTCGTGGGCGGCTCCCTGGTGCCGGTGGGCGGACACAACCTGTTGGAACCGGCGGCCTGGTCGTTGCCGGTGCTGAGCGGCTCCCATCTGCATAATTTCACCGCCATCGCCGATTTGCTGGATCAGGCCGGGGCCCTGGAGCTGGTGGCGGACAGCGAAGCGCTGGCGCGCGCGGTAGCGGCTTTGTTCGCCGACGCCGATGAGTGCCGGCGGCGTGGGGAAGCGGCGGCGGCCGTGGTGGCCGCCAACCGCGGGGCGCTTCAGCGCGGGATCACCATTTGCGCTTCGCTCTGGCCTTCCAGGTCCGGATCGTAGAGATCCAGACTTTCCTGATCGGACAGCCAGTCATTCAGTGACGCCAGGTCCTCCACATCCAGCTCGCCAGTGGCGGCTTTCAGGTTCAGGGTGTTGAGGATGTAGTCGTAGCGGGCATTGGCGTAGTCACGCAACGCGCCATACAAGGCCTGTTGCGCGTTGAGCAGGTCGACCACGTTACGGGTGCCCACCTCGTAACCGGACTGGGTTGCTTCCAGGGCCGCGCGGGCGGAACGGATCGCTTGTTTGCGGGCACTCACGCGCAGCGCATCGGCCTCCACCGTGCGGTAGAAGGTGCGGGTTTGCTGGGTGACGTCACGGATCGCCTGCTGGTACAGCTGGTCGGCGGCATCGGCGCGCAGGGCGGCCTGTTTGCGTTGACTGTTGAGGCCACCGCCACGGAACAGCGGCATGGAAATTTCGATGCCCACTTCCGTGCCGTGATTATCCGGGGTAATGCCGGAAGACGTGGTGCCCACCGCGCTGTCGCCTCGCGGAGAGGTGTGGGTATGGGAGTAAGTGCCCACCAAAGCCACCTGCGGCATCATCGCGCCGAACTGACGGTCGGCGGTGAAGCCGGCCGCCGTGGCGTTCCCCTGAGCCACCAGCACCTGGGGATTCTGTACCGAGGCTTTGTCCAGCCAGTCCTGCATCGCCGCCGGTTGCGGCCCTTCCATTGGCAATTGCTCACGCAGTTCCGCCAGCGTTTCCCAACGCTGACCGGTAAGGGTTTCCAACTGGTCGCGGGCGATGGCGAAGTCCTGCTCGGCGACGATCAGGTTCACCCTGGTCAGGTCATAGGCGGCTTGCGCCTCTTCCACTTCGGTGGCCGGTACCAGACCCACTTCGAAGCGTTCGTTGGTTTGCTCCAGTTGCCGGGAGATGGCCTTTTCCTCGGCCTGGGCCGACACCAGGGTGTCCCAGGCCCGCAGCACGCCGAAGTAGCCCTGAGCCACGCGCAATACGAAATCCTGACGCGCTTGCTGGAATTCAGCCTCGGCGGTGGAGACCACGGCCTTGGCTTCCTTGAAGCCATACCAGGCGTCCAGACGGAACAGCGGTTGCGACAGCGTTACCGTGGTGGCTTCCGAGTCGTACTTCTGGTTGAAATTACCTTCCTCGATGTCCCGGTCGGTGCGGTAGCGGCCGTAGCGGGCATCGATGGTGGGGAGCAGCGCCGCCCGGCCCTGCACCAGCGTTTCCTGCTCCGCTTCCCAGGTTTGCCGCTCGGCGCGCCAGGTGCTGTCGTAATCCCAGGCGGCATTGGCGACCTGTTTCAGGTCGGCGGCCTGGGCGCCCATGGACAGCAGGGTGATGGCCAGGGCCAGAGGTTTCAGCGGGCTCCGCTTCATATGCGTTTCCTTCCTCATTCTTTTGTTCCGGCTTGTGTCTCGCGCCCGCCATGCCGGGCATCTTGTCCCGGCCGGGGCTGGCGCTCGATCCCCACCGACAGGTAACGGTGAAATGGTGAACTGGCCAGTATGGTAATGGCAAGCGAGACGGATTGACACACCCTTCGTCGCGCCCTCGGTTGTCCGTAAATGGGTCGCTGCGTATAGTGTTCGCCTCCCCCATGTTTGTGTAGCCCTGGAGGCCGATCGTGCCAGACGAGCAACGTAATGCCGCACCCAATGCCATCGACGAGGCCTGCCAACCCATCATGGGTTCGCGGAAGGTGTATGTCTCCGGCAGCCGCTCGGATATCCGCGTGCCGATGCGTGAAATCCGCCAGGATCCAACCCCCCTGGCCAACGGGGAACTGGAGCAGAATCCCCCCTTGTCGGTGTACGACACTTCCGGCCCTTATACCGACCCCGACGCGCGTATCGACATCCGCCAGGGCCTGCCGCCTTTGCGCGACGCCTGGATCGAGGAGCGCGGTGACAGCGAACAGCTTGCCGGCCTGACCAGCGACTACGGCCGCCGCCGCGCCGCCGACGTGGCCACCGCCGGTTTGCGTTTTCCGCATATCCGCGCGCCGCGCCGCGCGCGCCAGGGCGCCAATGTCTCGCAAATGCACTACGCGCGCCAGGGTATTGTCACCCCGGAGATGGAATTCATCGCCATCCGCGAAAGCCAGCGCCTGCGCGAGCATCGCGAAGCCGGCTTGCCGGTGGCGCAGCATCCGGGCCGCAGTTTCGGCGCCGCCATTCCGGACGAGATCACCCCGGAATTCGTCCGCGATGAAGTCGCTCGCGGCCGTGCGGTGATTCCCGCCAATATCAATCACCCGGAAATCGAGCCGATGATCATCGGCCGCAACTTCCTCACCAAGGTCAACGCCAACATCGGCAACTCCGCGGTGACCTCCTCCATCGAGGAGGAAGTGGCGAAGATGACCTGGGCCACCCGCTGGGGCGGCGACACCGTGATGGATCTCTCCACCGGGCAGAACATTCACGAAACCCGGGAATGGATCCTGCGCAACTCGCCAGTGCCCATCGGCACGGTACCGATTTATCAGGCGCTTGAGAAGGTCAACGGTATTGCCGAGGACCTGACCTGGGAAATTTTCCGCGACACGCTGATCGAACAGGCTGAGCAGGGCGTGGATTACTTCACCATTCACGCCGGCGTGTTGCTGCGTTATGTGCCGCTCACCGCCAACCGGGTGACCGGCATCGTCTCCCGCGGTGGCTCGATCATGGCCAAGTGGTGTCTGGCGCACCATGAGGAAAATTTCCTTTACACCCATTTTGAAGACATCTGCGAGATCATGAAGGCCTACGACGTGACCTTCAGTCTCGGTGATGGTCTGCGTCCCGGCTCCATCGCCGACGCCAACGACGAGGCCCAGTTCTCCGAGCTGCGCACCCTGGGCGAGCTGACCAAGATCGCCTGGAAACATGACGTTCAGGTGATGATCGAAGGCCCCGGTCACGTGCCCATGCACATGATCAAGGAAAACATGGAAGAGCAGCTCAAGCATTGCCACGAGGCGCCCTTCTATACCCTGGGGCCGCTGACCCTGGATATTTCTCCGGGCTACGATCACATCAGCAGCGCCATCGGCGCCGCCATGATCGGCTGGTTCGGCACCGCCATGCTGTGCTACGTGACGCCCAAGGAGCACCTGGGGCTGCCCAACCGGGAAGACGTCAAGGAAGGCATCATCGCCTACAAGATCGCCGCCCACGCCGCCGACCTGGCCAAGGGGCACCCGGGCGCCCAGTTGCGTGACAACGTGCTGTCCAAGGCGCGCTTCGAGTTCCGCTGGGAAGACCAGTTCAACCTGGGGCTGGACCCGGACCGGGCGCGGGCATTCCATGACGAAACCATGCCGAAGCAGGCGCACAAGGTAGCCCACTTCTGCTCCATGTGCGGGCCGAAGTTCTGCTCCATGAAGATCAGCCAGGAGGTTCGCGAGACCTACGGCGACGGACAGGCACAGGTCGACCAGGCCCGTGCCGGCATGCAGGAAAAGTCCCGCGAGTTCCTTGAGCAGGGCTCCAAACTTTATCATGAGGCCAATGAGTAATTCCCGCGCCCCCCGCTTCAGCGCCGCCGATGTGGAAGTGCTGAAGCGGGAAACCCCGTTCAAAGGTTTTTTCCAGGTGGATCGGCTGACCCTGCGCCATCGCCGCTATCAAGGCGATTGGGGCCCCGAGCTGACCCGTGAAGTGTTTCTGCGGCAGCCGGCGGCGGCGGTGCTGCCCTATGACCCGGTGCGTGGCGAGATCCTGCTGGTGGAGCAGTTCCGCGTCGGTGCCCTGGGCTGGCGTGATACCCCATGGTGCCTGGAAATGATCGCCGGTATCGCCGACAAGGAGGGCGAGCCGGTGGAGCAATTGGTGCGCCGCGAGGCGATGGAAGAGGCGGGGATCGAGCTCGGCGAGATGCGCCCTGTGCTCAGCTACATGCCCAGCCCCGGCGGCACCAATGAGCGGCTGCATTTGTTCGTCGCCCGCGCCGATCTGGCCGGTGCCGGTGGTGTCCATGGTTGCGCCGAGGAAGGTGAGGACATTCTGGCGACGACACTGCCGGTGACGGAGATCCCGGCGCTGCTGGAAAGCGGGCGGGTGGATAACGCCGCCTCTCTGATCACCCTGCAATGGCTGCTGTTACATCGGGATGCCCTGGACCGGGAGTGGCGGGGATGACCGTATCTCGCCGCTATCGCCTGAACTTTCGTGATCTGATGGCGCAGTGCGAGGCGAACTATGCCCGCCTTCTACCGTTGATCCGGGCTCTGGGTGAACAGGACAGCCTGGATCTGTCGCTGGGGGCCGAACGGCCCCGCACGCTGAACATCCGGGTATTGGAGCGCGCGCCCTATACCACCATTTTGCGGCTGGAGGATCAGGGACTGCACGAAGCCATGCCGGGGCAGCGTCTCACCGTGCGGCTCTACCACGACGCGCGGGTGGCGGAAGTCACCGAAGCCAGCCGGTTCCGCCGCGTCAGCGCCCGCTATCCCTATCCCAACCCCGACATGCATCAGCGCGACGAAAAGGCGCAATGGAATCGCTTTCTCGGTGAATGGCTCACCCACGTCAGCGACCATGGACGCAGTGCCGCCCCGGTATGGCCGGCGGCCGGTTCCTGAAACGGAACCAGGTTCCTGGTCAATCCTGTAATGGTTGCGTTATAAGTTCCGCGTGGTTCGGCCGCTTGGGGAAGGGGCCGGCGACGCATGGGATGGGCGCCACGGCGCTTGAGGGTAAAACGGATCACTACAAACAGCGGGAGCGCGTACCTTGTCGCAACCGGTAACACCCGTTCGGGTGGTGCAACTGTCGGACTTCCACCTGTTCGCTGACCCGGGCAGCACCATGCTGGGGTTGAATACGCAGCACAGTCTGGAGACCGTTCTTCGTCTGGTTCGCGCCGAGCAGCCGGACATGCGGGCGATCCTGGCCACCGGGGACCTGTCCCAGGACGGCTCCGAGGCGTCTTATACGCGCCTCAAGAAGGCGCTGCGGGCCTTCGGGGTGCCGGTCTACTGGCTCGAAGGGAACCACGACGAAACCCACCCCATGCGCGCCATGCTCGCCGATGAAGCCGGCCGGGTCAGCCCCTGTGTCGGCACCGTCGACGGCTGGCGGGTGATCATGCTCGACTCCACCATCCCCGGTCAGGTGCCTGGCGAGCTGTTCGACCGGGACCTGGTGTTTCTGGAACAAGCGCTGATGGAGAGCCGTGACCACCATGTGATGATTTGCCTGCATCACCATCCGGTGCCCATGGGCAGCCGCTGGCTCGACGAGCAGCAGGTGGCCAATTCCGACGCCTTTTTCCGCATCATCGACCGGCATCCCCAGGTGCGGGCGGTGTTGTGGGGGCACGTTCATCAGGA
Source organism: Alloalcanivorax xenomutans (assembly GCF_900217905.1). Lineage (GTDB taxonomy): Bacteria > Pseudomonadota > Gammaproteobacteria > Pseudomonadales > Alcanivoracaceae > Alloalcanivorax > Alloalcanivorax xenomutans. The sequence goes on along the minus strand of NZ_OBMO01000001.1, from coordinate 292,624 downwards.
ATATGAAAGCCGCCGCAAAAATGTGCGTTTGCTGTCGGTGCCCAGCACCTGCGTTCAATTCAAACCACACAGCGCCGACTTCGCCCTGGACCAATGCAACCCGGGCTACCGTTGGCTGGATCTTTACCCTGACGGTCGTATCGAATCCGGAGTGAGCCGGGTCCAGGGCATGCACTTCACCGTGGATCTCACCGTCAACGGCTATTGACCCCGACGGCGGTCGGGTTGACTCATTCGGCCGCCTTGCTATGCTCTGCGGATTCGGCGGGAGGCTAAGACAGGACCCGCCTCCTGGAAAAGGACTTTCCATGATCGATGCCCAATCCCTCGCCCGCGACCTATTGGCCTCCCTGGCCAACCCTCTGCAAGACCAGCGCCTGATCGAACTGGATGCTCCAGTGGATGGTCTGGTGGTGGAGCGCTTCCGTGGCCGGGAGGAACTCTGTGGCGACTATCGTTTCCAGTTGCAATGCTTCATCTCCGGTTCCGATCGCCGTGATGACGGCTTTCTCGACGCCCTGATCGGTCAGCCCCTGACCTTATCCCTGCGCCGTGCCGACGGTGGCTGGCGGCGCTGGCACGGTGTCTGCGTGGACGGCCACCACTTCGTTGATATGGATGGCCTGCCTCGCTGTGAGCTCACCGTGGCGCCCTGGACCTGGTGGCTGGAGCAGCGGCTTAACAGCCTGGTGTTTCCCCAATGTACCGTTCGGGAAGTGCTGGAGCAGGTGTTCGCGGAGTACCCCGACGGTGCCGTGCGGTTCGACCTGATGGATCCGTTGCCGCGGCGGCCGATGATCACCCAGTACCGGGAAAGTGACTGGCATTTCGTGCGGCGGCTGATGGCCGAGTGTGGCCTGGCCTGGCGTTTCGAGCATCGCCAGGACGAGGGGGAGGGCGATTCTGGCGCGCCGGTGACCCTGGTGATCTTCGATCGCCATGCCAGACATCCCGAGGCCGCGCCGCTGCATTTTCATAACGACCTTTCCGAAGAAGGCCGGGCCGCGATCACCCGCTTCACCGACGGCACCCGCTTGACCCCCAACGCGGTGCAGGTGGCCAGCTGGCACAGCGGCAAGGTGCGCACCGTTACCGGTCGTGCCGAGGAAGCCGACCCGGATGGCCTGCCGGTGCGGGAAGTTTACTGGCACCGCCAGGATGCCCGCTTCGACGGCGCCGATCAGGCGGAACAAAGCGCCCGCCATCATCTCGACGCGCTGCGGGTATTGCGGCGTGTGCACCGCGGTGAGGGCCGCTCCCGCACTCTCGCGGCCGGCGAGGCGTTTACCCTGAGCGGCCATCCCCGTTGTGACCAGGGGCCCTATCTGGCCCTGGCGGTGGAACACGCCGCCGTGAACAACCTGGCCCACGCCGGCGAACTGCTCGGCGACGATACCCTCAAGGCCGGTCAGTACCGCAACACCTTCCTGGCGGTGCCGGCGACCACCCCGATCGCGCCGCTATACCGCCCCAAACCCACCGTGGGCGGGCCGCTGGTGGCGCGGGTGGTGGGCATGCCCGGCGATGCCGTCACCAGCAACCGCGATCACCAGGTGCGTATTCAATACGCCTGGCAGCGCGGTACGGCGCCCAATCCCGGCAGCCTTGACGACACCGGAGGGCAGCACCCCGGCCATGCTCCGGGAGACCATTCTTCCGGTATCTGGGTGCCGGTGGCGGAAGCCCTGGCCGGTCCCAACTGGGGCGGCAATTTCCTGCCCCGGGTCGACAGCGAGGTACTGGTGGAATTCCGCCAGGGGGACATCGACCAGCCAGTAGTCATCGGCCAACTCTACAACGGCGAAGTGAAGCCGCCGTTCGGTGTCGCCCAGGAAGACGGTACCAACCACGCCGGCACCGTCAGTGGCCTGCAAACCCGGGAGCACGACGGCCAGGGCGATCACAGCCCGACCCTGCAGCGCCTGTTGCTGGATGACACCCCGAAACAAGTGAGTGTGCGGCTGGAAACCAGCCTGGCCCGCAGTGGCCTGGGGCTGGGCTATCTGGTGGATTACAGCGTCACCCCGGGACCCACCCGGCGTGGCGCCCTGCGCGGCCAGGGCTGGGAACTGGCCACCCAGGCCTGGACCACCGTGCGCACCGGCCGTGGATTGCTGATATCGGCCAGCGCCAAGGCCAAGGGCCAGGGCACCCAGATGGAAATGAACGAAGCGGTGGCCCAGCTCAAAGGCGCGGAACGCACCGCCCAGGCCCTGCATGACGCCGCCACCGCCGCCGGCGCGCCGGGCCTGGCCGGCAATGCCGCGCAAACCGCCTTCCGTGAAGCTCTGGACCCGCAAGTGGACGGTCGCTACACCGCTCCGGTGGCTGGCCAGTCGCCGCTCAAGCCGAGGCCCGGCAGCCGTGAAGACAGCGACCAGCCAGTGGAAACCTTCGCCGATCCGAAACTGGTATTGGAAAGCCCGGATCACATCGTCCTCAACAGCGACAAAAGCGCCGCCGCCATGGCCGGCGAGCACCTGCACATCACCACCCAGAGCGACGGCCACATCAGCGCCGGCGATAATCTCGCCCTGGCCAGCGGCGGCAGCGCCGGCCTCTACAGCCACAAAGGCCCGCTCAAAGTCATCAGCGAAAACGGCCCGGTCTCCCTGCAGGCCAACGGCGGGCCGCTGGAACTGCTCGCCGACCAGGCCGTCACCGCCAGCAGCAGTGAAGGCAAGGTCAGCGTCCTCGCCAAGGAAAAAATCACCCTGCAAAGCGGCCAGACCGAAATCGTCCTCGACGGCGCCAACATCACCTTCCGCTGCCCGGGGACCTTTACTGTAAAAGGCTCGATCAAATCGTTGGAAGGCGGGCAATCGGGCAACACCAGCCTTCCCGCGTTGCCCGCGGGTTTGTTCTCCTTCGCTCCCTTGGCAAAAAAAGTGGCCGGGCTGGCGCCCTCCCTGACCGCTAAAGCGCCCCTGGCTCCGCAGCGTTTGGCGGATGTCGAGTGGGAAGATGAGGAAGAGGAAACCACCGAACAGGAAATGATGGAGACGCTGACGCTCACGATTCTGCCTGTGCGTCACGCCGTGGCTACGGGGGCCTTGGCCGAGCACGCGCCTCAACTGCCGAAACAGCTTGTTCCTCCCACCTCATTGTCCCAATCCCGGGAGACACTGAGATTATTGAGGGCAGGCTATCTGTACGTACTGCTGGACCGGGGCGGCCGGAAGGAATGGCAGCATTATCAGGTGAAGCCCAACGGTGACCTGACCCGGTTTGAGGGTGAGGCGCCAAAAGCACCGGCCCAGCCCGAACCCGTGACGCCCAATACCCTGGCGGTGGAGATCGAAAAAGCGGAAACCGTTGAACGCTCATGGTGGTTGTTCACCCCGGACCCGCTCACCGGCGCCCGCAAAGCGGATTATGAAGAAAACGCCGACGACTATACCGCCAAAGGCTATTGGCAAACCTTCTCGCCGAAGGAATGGGCCGAAGGCCAAACCTCCCAGCTTGATACCCTGCACGGTGAGCAGATCGGCAACGCGGTGACCGAGGCGTGCCTTGACGGCAATCCGGCCCTGCAACAGGCGCTGACGCAAGACCCCTTCGCCCCCGCCTGGCTGGCGGATGACCAGGGCCTGATTCAGTACGCCAACGTCGGTGTGCTGAAGGGCACTCTGACCACCGTCACCCAGGCGGTCTCCACCCACGGCGCCGTTCTGGCCCTGAACGACGCCCTCGGCGCCGCCCAGACCCTGAACGCCTGGCGTAACGCCGCCCTGGACCCGCTGCACGATTGGCTTCAGGAAGAGGACGAGCAAGGCGTCAGCAACGACTGGAAGGTCCAGATCCAGCAGCAGATCGAACAACTGCATGAGGGATATGCGGGGCAGAAGGCCGAGGGCAGGGTTGGCCAGGACGTGCGCGTATGGGAAGCCGCCCACGGCAGTATGGATGTCCGCCTGCATCAATTGGAGGCGCGAGAGCGGCAACTGCGACGCGTCCATGGTGATCGTGTTTTTGAAGAGAAGTACGCCGATCAACTCGCTCAGAGCAGGGAGCTGATCCTGCAGCGCCGACAGGAAACCGAAGAACAGGCCCAGGACCGGGAATACACGCCCGAGCGCCAGGCGGCCTATAAAGCGGAGTTCGAGCAGGAGTATCTGTCTCGCCTGAATACGGACAAGATGGATCAGGTGCATACCGTCTTCGCCCAGCACAGCCAGGACGCCGAAACGGAAATGGAACGCCGGGCCCCGGAACAGATTGCGGTACTGCAAAGCGATTACCTGCAAGGGGCTCTGCACGCCTATGACCCAGAGTCGGACGATGATGGCTTGCGCTTCGCCGCCCAAACCGGGCTGTGTGTCCATGGCTTGACAGGCTGTATGAGTGGGCGGCAGCTTTTGGATGACTGGTGGGCGGCCCGGAGTATAACGTCCACTAACTTGGCCCTGCGCAGCTACGCCTTCAACCAGACGCCGATCCAGAAAACGGTTCAAGCCCTGTTGATCAGTCCTCCGGATCCAGACGCCTCTTCCTTGGATCCTATCACCCCGGTCAAGGATCTATTGGGTTATTTTGAGCGATTGGACAGCGCCGCGGCGGCGATGGAAGGCCAAGTGGCTCTAGGAGCGGCGCTGGCGTGGCAAGTGAGCCTGGGACAATCGCTGCTGCGGATGAATTCGCCGAATCTGGCCGACAAGGCCATGGCGAAGGGGCTGGGAGCCCTGATGCGGGCTACCATCGGCAAGGAAGCGATGAAGCTGAAAGAGGAGCAACTGGCGTACAAAGCCAAGACAGGGAAACTTGGCGACTCACGGAAGGGGCTGCGCCGCCAACAGCAGGCCGCGATGTCATCGAAACAGCTTCAACGCAGCGTTCAAGACAACGTGGATGAGGCTCTGCTCAAGCAGATGGCCAACAGCAAGCACAGCAACTTCTACCAGACTCGGCTCTATGGTGGCTTGTTGTTCCTGGAAGGCATCGGGTTCTTCATGAAGGCACGCCAGGAAGGCCCGGAGGCCAACGCCTGGGATTTGGCCGCCTCGGGCTTGGTGGTGACTGCCGCCGGAACCCGTCTTCTGGCCGCCGGCGCGGAGCTGGCGGCCACCAGCTTTAATGAGGTGTCGCGTACCGCTCAGGCGGGGCGGATAGTTCATGGTGGGCTGCGTTTGGCGTCCGGTACCCTGGCGGCAGTGGCCGGTGGGATATGGGTGGGTATGGACTACACGGAAGCAGGAACTGCTTTTGGTGAAGAGAGACCTCTTTTGGGGATCGCTTACAGCGCCCGAGTTGCGTCAGGCGCTGCTTTGATTGCCGGCGAAGGCGGTATGGCCATGGCGGCGGCCAAGCCGTTCTTCGAGACCATGGCAAAGCGATCTACATCTACATTCGGGCGTATCGCCTGGGAGGCCGGCCTTGAAACTTCCGCCTTTTTGGCTCGCGGAACCATACAGGCGTTTCTGGGGAACGTCCTTAAGATCGGCGGGCCTGTCGTATTTGGTGCTACCGTAGCCATAGAGGTGCTTCGACCGGATGATTTAGAGGCGTGGTGCGACAGGAGCGTGTTCCGCAAGAACAGCGGAGACGGCTATGATGACTTCAAAGAGGAAATGACGGAACTGTTGATGGCGATTGAAATGGTAACGCGCTAATGTATCTAATTGAGTGGATGTACTGGCGTGTGGCGGTGGCTGAGCATGATAGCAGCTTGTCCATGCGTGGTAAGATCGACAAGTACATGCCCAAGGATTTCAGTGCCGTTCCCGAAGAGATGGAGCAAACCCGGTCGGCCCCAGTTAGCGACTCGCCCCGCCTTCGCAGTCCGGTGTACGCCTATAACGACACACATCTGGAAATGCGGGCGGGGTGCATGGAATATGCACGGGGGCTGGTTACCATTGTATCGTTATTTTTCGTGTATATCACAATTGGTTTTTTTCACTTATCGTTTATCGCTCTGTTTAAGTTCATATCGACACCAAGCTTTTCATGGCTTCTCGCCGTCATTTTTGAAGTGGTTCTTGCTGGAGTATTCACTTGGCTTTATGTCAAATACGGCTTTCAAATCACCCGTTTCGAAATGCTCACCCAGCGTCGTCTTTTGGTCCGCTTCAATCGTAAAACCCAGCAAGTTTATCTCCATCGGCCCAAGTACGCGGGAGGGGTAACGGTTTTACCCTGGGGGAAGTTTGTGGCGGAAGTGGATGCCGGTGGCACTCGTTTCCCTATATTGCTGGCTTGGCCGCCACAGCCAGGCCGTCCCAATATGGACCTGTGCTTTGTCGGCAAAGCCTGCGCCACCAGTGGCCCCATGCGTGACGAATGGGAATTCATCCGCCGCTACATGGAGGAAGGGCCGGAAGGTTTGCCTCAGCCGCGTATCCACAGTAAATGGCCCCTGCCCTGGCACGCCTTCGGACCCGTTTTCGGTGGAATGCTGGGGCTGTTGTTGGGGCGACGGGAAGGGCAACCGTCTTCGGGTTCTGCTCTGGATACGCAGCAAATCGGCAAACGGCTCCTGGGCCGGCTGTTAATGTTGGTGGCTTTGGTGATCATCAGTCCCGCCCTTCTGACGCTGGGACTGGCCAACTGGCTCTCCCAACTGCTGTGCTGGGAACCTCGCTGGCCGAAGGTCATCCGCGAAGCCGGCCAACCCGGCAAACCTATTCCCAAACTGACTACGGCGGAAGACTATGATCCGGAAACCTGCCGCCGTTTGTATTTGAATGCGGACTTATGGACGCCGAAGGGCCATGATGGCATCGCTGAAAATGATAACCCGGATGAGCCGTCAGATTCTCAATAGCTGCCATAGGCACACTGGTAGTTAAAGTCGATCACCCGAAAATACAAAAGGAGAAAACATGGATAGTTTTCTGGTCAATACGTTGCCCTATATAGTGGTCTTTGGTCTGCTGTTTTGGCTGGTACGCTCTTTGCAAGCTGATACCGCTTCACTGAAGGAAACGGACGAAGGGCCTTCTGAAGATGACGGGAAGTCGGAGGGCGGGGAGCAGGATAACTTTCGTGAGCCCACTGAAGCAGAAATGTCCCGTTGGAAGAAAAAAATGATGGCGCTGCTGGTTCTTTTGATAATGGCGCTGGTTTTGGTGATTAAAGATTGTTCGTACGCGGTCGGCCTATTCTGAGTCTCGTATTATGGCACACCGTAAAAGTCGGATTATGGATGATTTCCTATTAAAACCATTGGAAGGTGTTGAATGTATACTAACCCCAGTCTCAAGTGGGTTCTGCTTCCGCTTCTGATCATCGGTCTGTTGCCGTTGGCTTATATCTACCATGATCCGGTTCGGCTGATTGCTTATCTTTGTAGGGCGGTGGCAGCGGTTCTGGCGGTGCTATTCGTGCTGAAAATCACCGATGAGCTGGACGAACCCATTTGGCTAGCCGTAGCAGGGAGCCTGGGAATCTTCCTGGCGGGTTCGATATTTGCGGGCTTATTTGGTGTCCTTTGGTTTGTTGCACTGTTCGCGGTGGGCTGGCTTCTGACGCATTGGTTATTTGAGCTTACCACGCCAATTGTTGGTGCATACGTGGGCATTGCGCTGGTGTTTGCCCATTACTTAGGGGGGCTACTAAGCATGTTCTTTGTCTGACGGGACTTGCGAGCTAATGGGGTCTTGTCTTTTGCTTTTTTCGAAGAAAGCCCATCGGAGGATGGCAAAAGGCAGGACCTGACCCTGGTGGGCTTTGGCCCAAAATTATCCGTGAGGCCGGTCAACCCGGAAAACCCATCCCAAAACTGACCACAGCGGAAGATTATGATCCGGAAACCTGTCGCCGTTTGTATCTGAACGCAGACCTTTGGATGCCCAAGGATTATGATCCGGACGCGCCTGCCGAAGAGGAATCCGGCTCTCAGTGGCTGCCGTGAGGTGGGTTTGTTTCATTGAGCGACGAGGGAAGTGTTCTGGTCTTCGCTCGTATCCTGGGTGGACTATCGGGCAGTTTTTTTCCGATGGACGATCAATTCTCATTTTTCTGGTAAAAAGACCATGGGCGTCGACCGGCGCCCATCGCCGCCCTGTGTTTCAATAAGGCGCATGATGTTCACCAAAGGAAGGGAGTGCGTGCTCAGGACTTCCCCGAAATGCGCCGCCTGCAACAAGAAAGTGACCACGGATAAAGCCGTCGCCAGCGAGAACGGCCGCCTCTTCTGTTGTCAGGCACATCACGACTGGTTCTTTGCGGGACCGGATAAGCCGCCTCTGGATCCACGGAAAGCCCCCGTTGTTTATCGGCGAACCCCGGCCTCGGTCACATGGGGGCTCCTGGCTGTTTTTCTGTTGTGTCTGGGGGTGTTTCTTTGGGATGGTGTCAAACTCTGGCTTGGCAAGCCGGTGGATGTCGTTCTCTTTGTCGTAATGACCGTCTCGCTTTTGTCCACGGTTATTGTATACGGGTTCATTTATCGTTGGCTGCGTGCGTTTGAAGTAGTAATGGCTCATCGTGAGCCGGGTATGAGTGACAGGGATTTCGCCGGTCATCTGGAAAGGTTGTATCGCAAGAAGCAACTGAGCAAGCGGGAACTGCTTTGGGGCGCTCGGCAGATATCGAGCCCGGAGCTGGCGGCGGTGGTGAGAAAAATTCGCTCCGGAGAGATACGCTGAGGGCGGAGCACGGTGGATATGAGAAGACGGGAATTGAGGCAAGGATGTCGCAGTGCGGGTGCGGTTGAATCATGACAGTTCGCGAACTCTTTAAATACTTTTTTGCGGTTTTTGGCTTCGCCGCGATTGTTATGGCGGTCGTGCTGTATCTGGACACTGCCTCTTTCATGAAGGAGGCGGTATCAGGGCAAGGGGTGCTGGAGAATGTTCGTGAGCGGCGTATGGACGAAAAGACCGTATGCGAATGGGTGGTGCGGTTTCGTACGGAGGACGGACGCCCAATCGAGTTTTCCACCAGAGCAGGAACGCGTTGTGCTGGAGCGCGGATAGGCGATGCCATGCCGATCCTGTATTCGCCGGCCCGGCCCGCGGAGGCTCGGGTTGATGATTTCTTTGCGCTCTGGGGCGGTTCGATAATCGGAGGGTTGATCGGACCGGTATTCCTTTTGATCGGTGGCATCTGGATTGCGGCCGGCCGGCGAAAGCGGCGCCGGGTGGCGACCTTGATGCGTGAAGGGCGGCGGATCGAGACCGAACTGGAGCGCGTGGAGCATGTGACTTCGATGAAGATGCAGTATCGCCATCCTTATCGGGTGGTGACACGAGGACGCGATCCGTTGAGCGGGGACAGCCGCCGTTTTCTCAGCGATTACTTATGGTACGACCCTTCCGCTTATTTGCAGGACGTGATCGTGCCGGTGTTCATCGGGCGTGACGATCCTCGCCGTTATCACATGGATTTGTCGTTCCTGCCCAGGTCTCCGAAATAACCACGACCGGGGCCGCCGGATGATCAAGTCCCGACCTGGAGGATAACCTTGCCCAGGTGGTCATTGCCGGCCACCAGGGTCTGCGCCGAACGCACTTCCGTCCAAGGCAGCACCCGGTCAATACGCGGCTTCAGCTTCCCCGCGGCCAGGGCGTTGTCCAGATCCTCACGCATTGCCTCGACGATGCGGACCTTCTCTTCCAGACTACGGGTGCGGAACGTCACGCCAATGATTTCCACCCGCTTGAAGGCCAGAGCCTCCATGTCCAGGGTGCCTTCGGCGCCGCCGAGACGGCCCACGCCGATGAGGCGCGCCTGTAGCGCCGCGGCTTTGATGTGGTCCGCCAGATAGGGGCCGCCCACATGGTCGATGATGATATCCACGCCCTGCCCGTCACTGGCGTCGAGTACCTGCTCCGCGAATTCGCCGGAGCCGGTATTGAGGATGGTGTCCGCGCCGAGCGTGGTGAGCAGGGCGTCTTCCCGGTGGGTGCGGACGTCGGCGATGATCCGCCCGGCGCCCAGATGTCGCGCAATCTGGATCGCCATCTGACCGACCCCGGAGTTGGCGGCATTGATCAGTACGGCATCGCCGTCGCGCAGCCGCCCGGCGGTACGAAGCGCGTTGTGTTCGGTCATCAGGGCAACTATGGCACCGGCGCCTTCCTCGAACGTCCACGAGTCCGGGAGGGGCACCGGGAAGCGCGAATCAATGGCGACATACTCCGCCAGCCCGCCGCCCACCATGGTCATCACCCGGTCGCCGACGCTGAATGCGCTGTCCTCATCGGCTTCGACGACGGTACCGGCGGCATCCAGACCCACCACGGCGGGGGCGCCGGCGGCTCCGGGAGCGGCATGGGTGCCAGCCAGAACCGCCAGATCGGCGCGGTTCACCGAAGCAGCCTGGACCCGGATCAGCACCTGTCCCCTGGCCCGGGAAGGGGGCTCGATGTCGCCTTGCCGGATGGCCGGTGTCGCGCCGGAACGATCGATGATCATGGCTTTCACGGCATCTCTCCTGTGATTGAGCGCTGCTTTTTTCGGCCTCCAATGATTCGTCCTTCAGCCGAGCATGTTGGCGGGCAACCAGGTGACAATGACCGGAAAGAAGAAAATCAGCAAGGTGGTGACCGCTTCCATGATCATGAACCAGCCGGCACCACGAAACACGTCCACCAGTGGGGTGTCGCGGTCGATGCCGGCGGTGACATAGACGTTCAGGCCCACCGGTGGGGTGATCAAGCCGATCTCGCACATTTTCACCGCCAGAATACCGAACCAGAGCGGGTCGAAACCGAGTGATTGCACCGTGGGGAACAGAATGGGCAGGGTGATCACCAGCATGGAGAAGGCATCCAGGAACATGCCCAGCGGCAGATAGATCAACAGCAGCAGGCCGATGATCAGCAGCGGCGGCAGGTCCACGGTGGTGACGGCCTCGACAATGTATTGCGGCGCGCCCACCAGGGTGAGGAAGTAGCTGAAGATGCCGGCGCCGAGCATGGTCATCAGGATCATCACCGTGGTGCTGATCGAGGAGCGGAAGCTGTCCTTCAGGTTGCCGCCGAGGTTGGCACGGGCCTGCCGAGAGCAGAGCAGCATCAGGAAGGCGGCAAAGGCGCCGATCGCCCCGGCTTCGGTGGGGGTGACGAAGCCCAGGTAAATGCCGCCGAGCACCACCACGAACAACACGATCACCTGCCAGGCGTCGCCCAGGGAGGCAAAGCGTTCTCCCCAGCCATAACGAGGCTGGGTTTGGTGGCGACCGGGCATGATCTTTTTGCTGACCACAACGATGCCGGCGATGAACACCAGGGTGGACAGCAAACCGGGCAGTACCCCGGCCACCAGCATGGCGCCGGCGGACACTTCGGTGAGGGCGGCATAGAAGATCAGCAGCACGCTCGGCGGAATCAGCACGCCCAGTACGCCGCCGGCCGCCACCGCGCCGGTGCTCAGCCGGCGGTCGTAACCGGCCTGTTTCATTTCCGGAATGGCGACGGCGCCGACGGTGGCGGCGGTGGCCACGCTGGAACCGGAGGTGGCGGCGAAGCCGGCGCTGGTGAGCACGCTGGCGATGGCCAGGCCGCCGGGTAGCTGGCCGACCCATTTGCGCGCCACGCTGAACAGTCTCTGCCCGACGCCGGCTTTTTGCGCGAAGTTGCCCATCAGAATAAACAGCGGGATCACGGTCAGCAGATAGACTGCGGTCTGGGTGTAAGAGAAAGCCTTGAGCCGGTTCAGTGCGAAATCCAGGTCTTCCACCATCACCACGCCGGCAACGCCGGCCAGGGCCAGCGAAGCAAAGACGGGCACGCCGGTGGCCAACAGCACGAAGACCAGGCCAATGGCCAGCAGGGTAGCGGTCATTTCATCCATAGCGGGTCTCTCATTGGCCTGTCAGTCGGTGTGCGGGTCTGGCGTGGAAGGCTGGTCCCGGCCCAGCAGAGCCAGGCCGGAATACAACAGCATTTGCGCGGTGGCGAACCAGAGGCCGATAGCCAGGGCGATCTTCGCCCACCAGATCGGGAACTCGATATAGCCCCAGCGGAACTCCTTGATCTGGAACGAATGAATGGCGTCCAGCGTCGAAGGCCAGGTCAGCAAGGCCAGGGCCAGCGCGGCGGCGGCCCAAGAAAAGGCGTTCATGGCCCGGGCCACCGGCACCGGTGCCAATTTAACCAGCGCATCCACGCGAATGTGGCCGTGCTCCATCTGGGTCCAGCCCAGGCCGAGGAACACGATCAGCACCAGGGCGATTTCCGACAGCTCGAAGATGCCGGTGATCGGCCGGTCGATCAGCGAGCGGACGGTGGCGTCCAGGGTGATCGCCACCATCAGAAAGGCGAGCGAAACCAGTGCCACGCCGCCAAACACATTGGCCAGGGCCCGGAATGGCCGTTCAAGGAAGGTCATGATTGCCTCGTTATTGTTGTCATCCGATGCGATGCCGGCAGGGGCGGAGCTTTACAGCTCCGCCGCCAGTTCTATAGGCCGCTCCAGGGTACCGTTGGCATCGTGCCTGGCGATGGCCGCGTCCACCAGCGCCTGCATCTTGGCGCCATCGATGTTGGCCGGTTTGGCTACCCGTTCGATCCAGCCCTCCACCTGGGTCGGTTGGATCAGGGCCTTGGCTTCGGCTTTTTCGGCATCGCTGAGTGAGGAGAATTTGGCGCCTTCCTTGAGCGCGGTTTTCACATACTCCCGGGAAGTGGCACCGTAGATTTCGGTGTACTTGCCAGCGTAAATCTCTTCCACCAGCTCGTTGCAGATACCCTGCACCTTGTCCGGCAGTTCGTTCCAGGTACTCATGCTCATTATGGTGGCGGCGGGAGCATGAGGGCCGTCGCCCAGGTCGGTGAAATAGGGCGCGATCTCATGCAGTTTGTAAGCAATGGAGGTCATGAAATCGAAACCGTAGACGCCGTCCAGAACACCCCGTTCCAGGGCGGTGTACACTTCCGGTGCCGCCATCGGCACGGCGGTGCCGCCGAGGCGCTCGATCACTTCCGTGGCCACGCCGTAGCCGCGGATCCGTTTGCCCTTGATGTCCTCCAGGGAGCGGATCGGTTCGCGGGTCACCAGAGGGGCGTAATACCAGTTGGTCCAGTACATCACCTTGGAGCGGTGCCGTTGCTCCCACTCCTGACGCAGCGGCTCGAACTGCTGGTACAGGTCGCGGCACACCAGCTGCAGGGCGTCGGCACGCTGCATGCGGAAATACCAGTCCAGGCCCCGGGTCACCGGCAGTTCCGCCTGGTAGTAACCGGGGGAAATCAGCGACATTTCGGACGTGGCGTCGCGGACCGCCGCCAGATGCTCGCCGACCTTGTTCAGCGATTGGGCCCAGAAACGGCGAATTTTCACCGCGTCGCCGGCGCGTTTTTCCAGTTCGTCAAGAAACCAGCTGTCCAGGCGCGAAGGGCCGGCGGTTTCGGAAATGTAGGTGTCGAACTTGATGCGGGTGGCGGAGGCGGACCAGGCTGGTACCGACAAACCGCCCAGCATGCCGGCGCCGGCCAGGGCGGCGCTGCCTTTGAGGAAATCCCTTCTTTTTATTGTCATCATCTCTCTCCAGTTGTTGTCAGGTTTATTGTGTGGGCATGTGTCATGGCTTTGGTGGCGCGGAAAAGGCGCGACGATATTTATTGTGTCGTCCAGCCTCCATCCACCGGAATTGCGGTGCCGGTAAGGTTGTGAGCCACCGGCGCGCTTAGCCACAGTGCGAGCTCGGCGATTTCGTCGGGGGCGGACATGCGGCCGGAAGGTTGTTTCTCGGCCAGCATTTTTCTGATGCCGGCTTCCCTGTCGCCATCGTGTTCAGCGGCGCTGGCGTTGATTTGCGGCTCAAGAATGGTGGTTTCCGTCCAGCCCGGGCAGATGCAGTTGACGGTGATGCCGCCGGATGCCCTGTCACCCTTGTCGGCGTATTCCAGGGCGGCGACTTTGCTCAGCCCCACCAGTCCGAATTTGGAGGCCACATAGGGGGATTTATGCACCGATGCCACCAACCCGTGGACCGAGGCGATGTTGATCACCCGCCCGTAGCCACGGTCGGCCATGGTTGGCAACGCCAGCCGCATGGTATGGAAAGCGCCCGAAAGATTGATGGCCAGAACCGTGTCCCAGATGGCGGGCGTCGCCTCGGCCAACGGAACGGTGTGCTGGATGCCGGCATTGTTGACCAGGATGTCGGCGCCACCCCATTCGGCAATGGCTTCCATCATTGCCTCGATGGTTTCGGGCTCGCGCATGTCCGCCTCAAAAAAACGGGCCTGTGGTGCGCCGGCGGCTTCAATTTCCGCGCAGGCCTTTGCCGCCTGATCGGGATCGGCCAGCCCATGCACGGCGATGCGGGCGCCGGCCCGGCCAAGCGCTTTGGCGATGGCCAGGCCGATGCCCTGTACGGAACCGGTGACCAGCGCGGTTTTACCTTCAAGAAACTGTTCCATCGCTCAGCACCTCTAATTGTTTTCTCAGCTCGGTCTTCAAAATTTTCCCGTAGCTGTTTTTCGGCAGGTCGTCGCAAAAATAATATTTTTTGGGTTTTTTGAACGAGGCCATGCGTTGGCTGAACCATTGATTCAGGTCCTCGGCCTGGACATCGTCGGCCACCACGAAGGCCACCACGATTTCACCCCATTCCGGGTCCCGTTCACCGATCACCGATACCTCGCTGATGGCCGGGTGCTGCGCCAGTACTTCTTCCACCTCGCGCGGATAGATGTTGGTGCCACCGGAGATGATCACATCCTTGGAGCGGTCGGTGAGGGTCAGAAAGCCTTGCTCATCGAGGAAGCCGATATCCCCGGTGCGCAGCCAGCCGTCCACCAGGGTGTCGCGGCTGGCGTCTTCATTACGCCAGTAGCCCGCCATCACGGTGAGGCCGCGTACCACCACTTCACCGGGCTCGCCCGGGGGAAGGGGGCGCATTTGCCCGTCGACCACCTGCACGTCGACACAGGATTGCGCGCGTCCCACCGAGGCCAGGTGGCGTTCCCAGTCCGGGGCGTCGCGGTCGGCGATACGCCGCCGGTCCAGGGCGGTGATGGTCATTGGACTTTCGCCCTGGCCATAGATCTGGATGAAGCGCGGGCCGAGCACGGATAGGGCTTCGCGAATGTCCGCGGTGTACATCGGCGCGCCGCCGTAGACCACGCTCTTCAGGCCTTCTCCGTGCTCGCCCTGGCGGCGCGCTTCCGCCACCATCCGCTTGACCATGGTCGGCGCCGCGAACAGTGATACCCGGTCGAGTCGCCGGGCCAGGTCCAGCACCTCGGCGGCATCGAAGCCTCGCGAGACCGGCAGGATATGGCGGGCGCCGGCGCGAACGAAGATGAAGTTATACAGGCCGGCGCCGTGGGACATGGGCGCGGCGTAGAGCAGGGCGTCGTCCCCGGTTACCGGCTCCACATCCACCGGGTAGCACAGCGCCATGGCGACCAGGTTGCCGTGGGAGAGCATGACGCCTTTGGAGCGGCCGGTGGTGCCGGAGGTATAGAACAGCCAGGCCAGGTCATCGGCGCGGCGTGGATGTGGAGGTTGAGTGCGGGCCGCTGGCGTGTCGCGGGCAATCAGAGCGCTGGCGGCCAGCTCGACGCCGCTCTCCAGGGGCGAGTCCTGGAAAGTGCGGCCGTCGTCGGTGATCACCAGCTTGCTTTCCGCGTTGCCAGCGATCCAGGCCGCTTCCGCGGCATGCAGTTTGGCGTTGACGGGGACCGCCACGGCGCCGCTCCACCAGATGCCGTACATCAGCGGCAGGTAGTCCACGCCGTTTTTCATGAACAGCGCGACCCGGTCGCCAGGGACCACGCCGTGGTGTTCCCGTAGCAGGCCGCCGACAGCGGCGGCGCGGTCGGCGAAGGTGCGGTAATCCGCCACCTGCTCGGCGCCGTGAAACAGTGCCGGGCGTTGCGGGTGGCAGCGGGCCTGATCGTGCAGCCAGTTTGCGATATTCATCGGTGATCAGGCCCTCTTCGCCTGCAGCACCGAGGCGTAATTGGCCACCGCGGCGCCGCCCATGTTGAAAATCAGGCCGGTTTCGGCGCCAGCACGGGCCCGTCCGACGGCCTGGCCGGTGAGTTGCCGGAACGCCAGGGCGTGCATGGAAACGCCAGTGGCGCCCACCGGATGCCCCTTGGCCTTGAGTCCCCCGGACAGGTTGACCGGCAGGCGGCCGTCGGCGAACACGGTGCCCTCCTCCAGCGCCCGGGCACCCTGGCCAGCGGGGGCGAGGCCCATGGCTTCGTAGATCAACAGTTCAGCGATGGTGAAGCAGTCATGGACCTCGGCGAAATGCAGATCCTCCAGGGTCACCCCGGCTTGCTGGTAAGCCTGGGACAAAGCCCGGCGCGGGCCCTCGAAGGCAAGAAAGTCGCGGCTGTTCATCGGCAGCAGATCGTTCACCTGCACCGCCGAGCGGATCGCCACCTGGCGGGGGAAGTCCCGGGCCCGTTCCGCCGAGGCGAGCACGATGGCGGCGGCGCCGTCGGTGATCAGCGAGCAGTCGGTGAGCCGCAGTGGATCGGCGATCAACGGATTCTGCTCCGAGACAGTGTTGCACTCGTCGAAGCTGAGCGGGCGGTGCATCTGAGCCAGCGGGTTTTCCATGGCGTTGCCATGGTTCTTCTCGGCGATGCGGGCCATGGCCGCCAGCGGATCGCCGTAACGCTCCTGGTAGGCGCGGGCGGCGACGCCGAATACCTGCGGAAAACTGAGCCCGGCTTCGCGCGGGTCGTTCTGATAGCCGGCGCCGGCCAGGGCACGGGTGACATCGGCGGTGCTGTTGGCGGTCATCTTCTCCGCGCCCACCACCAGTACCAGATCGGCGGCGCCGGAACGGATCGCGTTGATACCGGCGAATACCGCCGCGGCGCCGGAGGCGCAGGCGTTTTCGCAGCGGCTGGCGGGAGTGAAGCGCAGTCCGGGATCCGCCTGCAATACCAGCGAGGCGGGGAAGCCATCCGGGACCATGCCGGAATTGAAATGGCCGAGGAAAATCTGATCGATGTCGCTGGCGTCCACCCGGGCGTCGTCAAGCGCCTCGCGGCTGGCTTCGACGATCAGGTCTTCCAGGGTGGCATCGTTGAGGCGGCCGAAGCGGGTATGACCGCTGGCGACGATGGAGACGGAGTGGTCCTGCTGAGTCATGAGGCACCTGTGTTGTTTTTGTTCGCGGGGTTCGCGGTACCGGCACTTGCCAGACCGCCGGTTCTATTTACAATGTGGTCCATTCCCGTCCCGTACCGCTATTCGTGCAACTACGTACGTGACTAAGAGTGCCTTCCGGGGACCTGACTGCGAGAGGTGTCGCGATGCACGATTCCGTCACCACCGAGGATCTGGAACGTCTGGCTTTCCGTGTTTCGCCGGCGCCCCAGGTGATTACCCGGCAGCGGGCCATGCTGGATTTCAATGAAGCCTTCAACGCCTTGTTCGGTTATTCCCGGGAACAATTGCTGGGCCAGCTGATCCTGCGCTTGTACCCCTCCATGGCGGATTTTCAGGCCATCGGCGACCGCTGTCTGAGCTGGTTGCAGCGCAACCGTTCCTACTCCGATGAACGCTTCATGCAGCACCGTTCCGGTGAGGTGTTCTGGGCCCGCGCCAACGGCTACACGTTGACGCCGGAGTCGCCCTTCGAGCTGATGGTGTGGCACTTCGAACGCATCGATAACCCGATCCAGGCGACGGTGAAACTGACGCCCAGGGAACGGCAGATTTCCGCCTATATCGTCAATGGACTCACTTGTAAGGAGATCGGCCGCAAGCTGGGTATTTCCCATCGCACGGTGGAGGTCCACCGTGGCCGCCTGATGAAGAAACTGGAAGCGAAGAACACCGCCGAGCTGGTATCGAAAATCATCGTTTTGAGATAGCCGTGAATGTCGATCCGGCGCCCGCCGGTTCGACCAGATCAGGAAAGACCTTAAACAGGCTCTTAGGAGATAACGATGAACTACGTGGACGGTTTCTTACTGCCTTTACCGAAAGAGAACCTGGACGTTTACCTGGAGATGTCCCGCAAGGCCGGAGAGGTGTGGAAGGAATACGGCGCCATCGATTACGTGGAATGCGTGGCCGATGACGTGCCGGACGGCGAAGTCACCTCTTTTCCCATGAGCGTCAAACTGGAGCCCGGAGAAGTGGTGGTGTTCTCCTGGATCACCTACGCCTCGCGGGAAGAGCGGGATCGCATCAACGAGCAGGTAATGAAGGATCCGCGCATCGCCGGCATGGATCCGGCCACCATGCCCTTCGATGGCAAGCGGATGATGTGGGGCGGATTCCGGCCGGTGTTGAGCCTTTAGAGTCTGTTTATTACGAACGCGACTCTCCGGCTGGCCGCTCCCTGTCCACCGGTTTCAGAGTGGCGGCGCAGAACAGGGAATTGAGCCGTTTCATGTCGCCCAGCAGATCCAGGTGCAGAGAGCTGGTTTCCAGACTCTGCACGACCTGATGGCGCAGCCGTTCCAGATGGGCGTGGGCCAGTTGCCGCTGGCGTGCCTGAAAACGGCTTTTTTCTTCCAGCAGGCGGCGGATGCTGTCTTCATCGTCGTTGAGGAACACCGACAGCCCCAGGCGCAGGTTCGCCCGCAGCCGTTCGTGTAACTCCAGCAGTTCCTGCAGACCACTTTGGGAAAACGAGCGGCGCCGGGCGGTCTTGCGATCACGGACTTTCTCCATCATACGCTCGATCAGATCCCCGGCCTGCTCCAGGCTGATGCTCATTTCCAGCACCTGGCTCCAGCGCCGCTGGCTGTCCGGGCTCAACCGCTCCCGGGGAAGCCGTGCCAGGTACAGCTTGATCGCGGTGTGCAGGCTGTCCAGTTGGTCGTCCAACGGTTCCGGCGGGGCCTTGGGCCGAGTGGTTTCGCGGCGCATGGCGTTCCCCAACTCGTCCAGCATGGTTTCCACCAGGTCTCCCATGGCCAGCACCTCGCGGCTGGCGTTGGCCAGCGCCAGGGCCGGCTGATCAAGGGCCTGCGGGTCCAGATGGCGAGGCCCCTGGCGCGGCTCGGGCGTGGCCGGATCCGGCAGCAATAGCCGGCACAGACGGGCCATCGGCACGGTCAGCGGGAGCATGATCAGACAGCGGCCGCCGTTGTAGGCCAGATAGAAGCCGATCACCAGATCCTGGGGAGCGAAGGACAGGGTGGTCAGCCAGCGCGCGGTGAGATCGACGAAGGGTAGCATCAGAATCAGCCCGGCCAGTTTGAACAGCAGGCTGCCCAGGGCCACGCGGCGTCCGGCGGTGTGGTAAAAGCCGCTGTTGAGGAAAGCCAGCACGCCGCTGCCCACGGTGGCGCCCATCACCAGACACAGCGCCACCGGCAGCGACAAGACACCGGCCGCGCTCAGGGTGGCGGTGAGCAGGACCGCCGCCAGGCTGGAATAGGTCAACATGGCGAACAGCGCGCCGACTACCGCGTCCAGCAGCAGATCACCAGTGAGAGACTCGAACAGAACGCGTACGCCGCGAGCCTCGGTCACCGGCGCCATGGCCTCGATGATCAGCGTCAGGGCCAGCAACATCAGGCCCAATCCCAGCGCCACCCGCGCCAGCTGCCCCGCCTTGCTTTGCTTGCGGGACAGGAATAGCGGAACGCCGACGATCAGCAGCAGCGGGGACAGCCAGGACAGATCCAGCGTGAGCACGCGAGCCATCAGGGCGGTGCCCAGATCGGCGCCAAGCAGAATTGCCAGACCGGTGGCGAGGGGCATCAGGCCGTCGGCGACAAAGCCGCTGACCAGAAGCGCGTTGGCGTTGCTGCTTTGCACCAGCGCGGTGACCCCCGTGCCGGCGGCAAAGGCCAGCAGCCGACGATCCAGATAATGACTCAGCCAATGGCGCAGACGGGCTCCGTAGACCCGCAGCACACCGGTGCGCACGATATGCGTGCCCCACACCAGCAACGCCACGGCGGCCATCAGATGCAGCAGAACCTGCATGGCGACCCTCCTGGTCACGCCGTCGTGGGACGGTGGCTTTTGTTATATCACGGTTGTTCCCCGGGTGCTTGACGCTGACTGGCAAACTCGGGAGCCTTGAGCCTGGTTCGGCTCGGCGGGTGGTGTTCGTGCCGGCCCGATGTAAAACATCATGAATGGCTGAAGACCATGACCGAAACCTCATTGATCTACATTCACGGCTTCAACAGCTCGCCGCAATCCCATAAAGCAGGGCTGCTGCGGCAAGTGTTCGAGGCCGCCGGCGCCGGGCACCGCCTGCATATACCGGCTCTGGAGCCGCAGCCCAAGCGGGCCATGGCCGCGCTGGAGGCGGAAATCGCCGGTGCCGGTCCGGTGGCCCTGCTGGGGTCGTCCCTGGGTGGTTTCTACGCCACCTGGCTGGCGGAGCACCACGATTTGCCCGCGGTGCTGGTGAATCCGGCGGTTCGTCCCTGGGCACTACTGGACAAATACACAGGTATCAATCATAACTATCACACCGGCCAGGCCTATGACTTTGATCCGGCCTGGCTGGATGAACTCAAGCGCTACGAGGTGCCGGAGGTCAGCAAGCCCGAGCGCCTGCTGCTGCTGACACAAACCGGGGATGAGTCCCTGGATTGGACCGACGGCTGGGAATACTATGCCGACTGCCACCGCTACTGCGGATTGGGCGGCAGCCACGGGTTCGATGACTTCGATGCCTTTATTCCGTTAGTGTTGCGCTTTTGTGGAATTCGCCTGACGTCCGGCCTGTGACGTCCGGTACCGCCCGGCGGGTCTGTCCGAATGCCGGGCCGTTGACTGTTTTCAGGGATCTATGACCAACACCTATACCTCAGAGAATATCGAGGTCCTTTCGGGCCTGGAGCCGGTGCGCAAGCGTCCCGGCATGTACACCGACACCACCCGCCCCAACCACCTGATCCAGGAAGTGGTGGACAACTCCGTCGACGAAGCCCTGGCCGGGCATGCGCGCAGTATCCGCGTCAGCCTGCTCAAGGACGGCGGCGTGGAAGTGGAAGACGATGGCCGCGGCATGCCGGTGGACCTGCACCCGGTGCAGAAGAAGCCCGGTGTTGAAGTGATCCTCTCCACCCTGCACGCCGGCGGCAAGTTCTCCAACAAGAACTACCAGTTTTCCGGTGGTTTGCACGGCGTCGGGGTTTCGGTGGTGAACGCGTTGTCCCGCAAGCTGGAGGTACTGGTCAAACGGGACGGCCAGTTGCATCACATCAGCTTTGCCGGCGGTGAAAAGACCAGTGATCTGGAAGTGGTCGATACCGTCGGTAAACGCAATACCGGGACGCTGCTGCGGTTCTGGCCGGACGAGAGCTATTTCGATTCGCCCAAGGTCTCGGTGGCGCGTCTGCGTCACCTGCTGCGCGCCAAGGCGGTGCTGTGCCCGGGTCTGTCGGTGACGCTGGAAAACCAGGCCACCGGGGAAACCGAGAACTGGCAGTTCAGTGATGGCCTGGTGGAATATCTGCTGGAGGGGACCCGGAGCTGGGAGAGGGTGCCGGCGGAGCCCTTCGATGGCGCCATGAAAGGCGAAACCGAAGCGGTGGACTGGGCGGTGCTGTGGCTGCCGGAAGGCGGTGAGCTGATCACTGAGTCCTATGTCAACCTGATCCCCACTCCCCAGGGCGGTACTCATGTGAACGGGCTGCGCTCCGGTCTGCTGGACGCGCTGCGCGAATTCTGTGAATTCCGTAATTTATTGCCTCGTGGCGTGAAACTGACCCCGGAGGACATCTGGGACCGCGCCTGCTACGTGCTCAGCGTGAAAATGCAGGACCCGCAGTTCGCCGGCCAGACCAAGGAGCGGCTCAGTTCCCGGCAAACCGCCAGTTTCGTGTCCGGGGTGGTCAAGGACGCGTTCTCGCTGTGGCTCAATCAGCACACCTCCGAGGCGGAGCAACTGGCGGAGCTGTGTATCAGCAATGCCCAAAAGCGCCTGCGCGCGGCGCGTAAGGTCACCCGCAAGAAGGTCACCAGCGGTCCGGCGCTGCCCGGCAAGCTGGCTGATTGCACCAGCGACGACCCGGCCCAAACCGAGATTTTCCTGGTGGAGGGGGATTCCGCCGGCGGTTCCGCAAAACAGGCCCGGGATCGTGTCTACCAGGCGATCATGCCGCTGCGCGGCAAAATCCTGAACACCTGGGAAGTGGATCCGACGGAAGTGCTGGGCAGCCAGGAGATTCACGATATCGCCGTGGCCCTGGGCATCGAGCCGGGCGCCGACGACCTGTCCGGTCTGCGTTACGGCAAGATCTGCATTCTCGCCGACGCCGACTCCGATGGCCTGCATATCGCCACCTTGCTGTGCGCGCTGTTTTTGCGTCATTTCCCGGCGCTGGTGCGCGACGGGCACGTTTTCGTGGCGATGCCGCCGCTGTATCGCATCGACATCGGAAAGGACGTCTATTACGCCCTGGATAAAGAAGAGCGGGAAGGCGTGCTGGATCGCATCAAGGCCGAGAAGAAGCGCGGCAAGGTCAGTGTCACCCGCTTCAAGGGCCTTGGTGAGATGAACCCGATGCAGCTGCGGGAAACCACCATGGCCCGGGATACCCGCCGCCTGGTGCGGTTGACCATGACCAGCGACGACGACACCCATCAGCTCATGGACATGCTGCTCAGCAAGAAACGCGCGTCCGACCGCAAGAGCTGGCTGGAAGAGAAGGGCAACCTGGCGGAAGTATAAGCGCCGCATGGCGGCGCGGGTCGGACGTCTGAGGTCGGACGTCCGACGCTGAATCAGAACCGGGGTTTTGGCGTCCGACGTCAGACCCAAAGCGAGCAAAGCGAGCAAAAATGGCCGACGATTTCGAGAATTTTTCCCTCCGGGACTACACAGAAAAAGCGTATCTGGATTATTCCATGTACGTGATTCTGGACCGGGCCCTGCCGCACATCGGCGATGGCCTGAAACCGGTGCAGCGCCGCATCGTCTATGCGATGAGCGAGCTGGGCCTGAAGAACACCGCCAAGTACAAAAAGTCCGCCCGTACCGTGGGCGACGTGCTGGGTAAATACCACCCCCATGGCGACAGCGCCTGCTACGAAGCCATGGTGTTGATGGCGCAGCCGTTCAGTTATCGCTACCCGCTGGTGGACGGGCAGGGCAACTGGGGCAGCCAGGACGACCCCAAATCGTTCGCCGCCATGCGGTACACCGAGTCGAAGCTGGCGCCCTATGCCGAGACGCTGCTGGCGGAACTGGGCCAGGGCACGGTGGAATGGGTGCCGAACTTCGACGGCACCATGGACGAGCCGAAACTGCTGCCGGCGCGTCTGCCCAATGTGCTGTTGAACGGCACCACCGGTATCGCCGTGGGTATGAGCACCGATATCCCGCCGCATAACCTGCGCGAAGTGGCGCAGGCCTGTATCCACCTGCTCAAGGACCCCGGTGCCTCGCTGGATGATCTGATGGAGTACATCCAAGGGCCGGACTTCCCCACCGAAGGGGAAATCATTACCTCCCGCAACGACATCATCCGCATGTACTCGGAAGGCCGGGGAACGCTCAAGCAGCGCGCGGTTTACGACCGAGAAGAGGGGGATATCGTGGTCACCGCGCTGCCTTATCAGGTCTCCGGCGCGAAGGTGCTGGAACAGATCGCTGATCAGATGCAAAAGAAAAAACTGCCCATGGTCAGTGACCTGCGCGATGAGTCCGACCATGAGAACCCCACCCGCCTGGTGATCACGCCGCGCTCCAGCCGGGTGGACGTGGAGCAGTTGATGGCGCACCTGTTCGCCACCACCGATCTGGAGAAGAACTACCGGGTCAATCTGAACATGATCGGCATCGACGGGCGGCCGCAGGTGAAGAGCCTGGACGTGATTCTCAACGAGTGGCTGCAATTCCGCATGGTCACCGTGCGCCGCCGTCTGCAGCATCGACTCGACAAGGTGCTCGACCGGCTGCACATCCTGGAAGGTTTGTTGATCGCCTTCCTCAATATCGACGAAGTGATCGAGATCATTCGCCGCGAGGACGCGCCCAAGCCGGTGCTGATGGAGCGCTTCGGGCTTTCCGACAAACAGGCGGAAGCGATCCTGGAGTTGAAGCTGCGTCATTTGGCGAAGCTGGAAGAATTCAAGATCAAGGGCGAGCGTGACGACCTGTCCCAGGAGCGCGACAACCTGGAAGCGACCCTCGGTTCCATGGCCAAGATGAAGAAGCTGGTGGCCAAGGAGCTGGAAGAAGACATCGCCACCTATGGTGACGACCGCCGCTCCCCGCTGGTGGAGCGTGGCGAAGCCCGGGCCATGGACGAAGCGGATCTGCTGGGCTCGGACCCGGTCACCGTGGTGTTGTCCGAGAAAGGCTGGGTGCGTGCCGCCAAGGGCCACGATGTGGACGCGGAAGGGCTCAGCTATAAATCCGGTGACGGCTTCCTGGCCGCCGCCAGGGGCAAGTCCAACCAGCCGGTGTGCTTCCTTGATTCCACCGGGCGCAGTTACTCGCTGCCGGCCCATACCCTGCCCAGCGCCCGCAGCCAGGGCGAGCCGTTGTCCGGACGGGTTAATCCGCCTTCCGGAGCCCAGTTCGTGGCGGCGATCATGGGCAAGGAAAAAGACGCCTTCCTGATGAGCACCGACGCCGGCTACGGTTTCGTGGTCCGTTACGGTGATCTGCTTGCCAACAAGAAAGCCGGCAAGACCGTGCTGACCGTGCCCAAAGGCGCCAAGGTGATGGCGCCGAAGCCGATGCCGGCGATCGAGCAGGCGCTGATCGCGGTGGTGTCCAACGAAGGCCGGCTGCTGGTGTTCCCGGCGGCGGATCTGCCGGAAATGGCGCGTGGCAAGGGCAACAAGATGGTCTCCATTCCGTCCGCGCGAGTGGCTGACCGGGTGGAATTCGTGCAGGACATCCAGGTGCTTGGCCCCGAGGATGCCCTGGTGGTGCGTTCCGGCAAGCGTCATTTGAAACTCAAACCCGCCGATCTGGAGCACTACATGGGAGAGCGGGGGCGCCGTGGCGCCAAGCTGCCACGCGGTTTCCAGAATGTGGACACCATGGATGTGGAGCCCCGCGACTGAGTCAGGGGGCGCCCGGATCGCCGCTTTTGGTTATGATCCGGGCGTTAAGTCAAAAGGAGTAGCCGCGTCATGCGTGCCATGTTGACCGGTGTTACCACCGCACTGTTGTTACTGCTGAACACGCTGATCCTGATCGGGCCGATGATGGTGGTCGCCCTGCTCAAACTGGTTTTGCCGGGCAAGACCCTGCGTAATCGCTGTTCCCGCGGTGTCATGTGGATCGCGGAGACCTGGGCGGGTATCTGCAAGGCGATTTTTTCTTTGATGACACCAACCCGCTGGGAAGTGCGTGGTGCCGAGGGGCTGCGCCGAAACACCTCCTATCTGGTGGTCAGCAACCATCAATCCTGGGTGGATATTCCGGCGCTGGTGCAGGTGCTCAATGGGCAAGTGCCCTACTTCAAGTTTTTTCTCAAGAAAGAGCTGATCTGGGTGCCGTTTCTGGGGCTGGCGTTCTGGGCGCTGGATTACCCCTTCATGAAACGCTACACCAAGAGCTATCTGAAGAAGCACCCGGAATTACTCGGTAAGGACCTTGAGATCACCAAGGCCGCCTGCGAGAAATTCAAGGACATGCCGGTGACGGTGGTGAATTACCTGGAGGGGACCCGGCGTACTCCGGAGAAGCAGGCGCGGCAAAACTCCCCCTTCAAGCATCTGCTCAAACCCAAGGCCGGCGGCGTCGCCTTTGTGCTGGCGGCTCTGGGGGACAGTCTGGACGCCTTGCTGGATGTGACCATCGTCTACCCGAATGATACACCGCCGGGCTTCTGGGATTTGATCAGCGGCCGGGTGGAAAGGGTCATCGTGGACCTGCGCATGCGGGAGCTGGATCCGGCGCTGTGGCAGGGGGACTACGAGAACGACCCGAAATTCCGTACCGTGATTCAGCGCTGGGTCAACGATTTGTGGCGGGAGAAAGACGCCCTGATCGATGAGCTGGCGGATCAGCATCGCAGCGTTGGCGCCGAAACCGGAGAGATGTCCTGAGCGGGCCGCTGCCCACGGAGACCGGACCACGAAGCCGCCGCAGGAGCCAGCTCTGCTGGCGAATCGTTTGGTCTGAAACCCAATTCGCTTGCAGGCAAGCTCCTACAGCGGCTTCGTGGCAACCCCTGAATTCATGTCCGCCAGACGATATTAGAATCGCAACGTCGCCGCCAGATAAGGCCCGCCGATCTCCAGGTCGGTATCCACGCCGCTGACGTCATCCAATTCCACTTCCAATCGGCTGTAGCCGGCTTCCACACCAAGCAGGAAGTCGGACTGCCAGCCAACCCGGGCGGTATAGTCGCGCATGTCACTGCCATCGTAGGTAATCGCGTTGACCTCCCCGCCCACATACAGGCCGGTAAGCGGCAGATTGACGCGGGCCGCCAGATAGCCCATGGGGAAGGTCTTGTTGGCGCTCTCTGAAGCGGCGCGGCCGAGGCCGCTCACTTTGAAGTCGGCTTCCATTCGGCGTACCGTCACCCCGAGATCCAGCTTCACCACGTTATTCAGCGGGCTCCAGTAAAGGGTGCCGTCGAGCAGCTCCAGATCCAGGTCGCCGCTGACCTCCTCGCCAGCCAGAAAGTCCTGGCCGTTGAAGGAGATGTTACGGCCCAGGGTACGGCTGCCGCCTTCGGAGAATTCCATATGCCGAATGCGCGCATTGGGAATCAGAGGAATGGCGTGTTCCACGCCCACGAACAGCACGTTCTCGCGGCTGTCGTCCAGCCCCAGATCGTGTTCCACGTCAATGTTGCCACCGCCGGAGGCGATGTCACCGCTGATTTCCGCGTCCCAGGTGTAGGCGCCGAAATAAGCGTCCACCAGCGGGGCGGCCTGAACCAGGGGCGTCGCGCCCAGTACCAGGGCGCCAAGCATCAATCGTTTCATAATCAGGGTATCCTTGTTGCATTTAAGGGCTGCGTTTGAGGCGCAGTATTGCATCGCCTTCGCCGCAGACCAACCCCGGAAAAGCCGCCGCGCCGATGGCCCCGGGCGCCCTTCACGGCTATCCTTGTGGGTTCGGACAGACCGGGAACAGAACCATGGCCAATTCCCTGCAACAGCAGTTAATGAAAGCCGGGCTTGCGGACAAGAAGGCCGCCCGCCGGGCCAAGCAGCAAAAGCGTGAGGATGCCAACCGCGCCCGCCGTGAAGGGGGCGATGAGGACGCCGCGGAACGTGCCCGCCGTCAGCGCCAGGAGCAGGCCGAACGGGACCGCCAGTTGGAGGTCCAGCGGCAGGCTGAGCGTGAGGAAAGGGAGAAGCAGGCCCAACTGCGGCAACTGATCGAAGCCCATCGCCTGCCCCGGGAGCAGGGTGAGGTGGGGTTCCGGTTCGTGCAGGAACGCAAGGTGAAAACCATCTATGTGACCGCCTCCCAGCAAACTCAATTGGCTAATGGGCGGCTGGTCCTGGTGGCGCTGGGTGAAGGTTATGAGCTGGTGCCCGCCGAGGTGGTGGACAAGATCCGCGAGCGGGATGAGAGCGTCGTCCTGGTGTGCAATACCCCATCCGCGAAGAAGCAGGATGAGGACGATCCTTATGCCGGTTACGAGGTGCCCGACGATCTGATGTGGTAGGCCCCGGGTATCGACGAGGCGGCCAGGGTAAGGCCGCCCGAAACGCGGTTTACAATAAAATGGACAATAACAACGAGAAACCGAGATGGGATTTCCCAATGTGCTTTATGTCTGGGACGACCGCTTTTTATACCTGACGGAGGGGATTGCTTCCGGTTATACCCAGCGTCATACCGTCACCTTGCTGCTGTCATTGAATGACACGCCGTTCACGCTGTGTGAATCCGACGGCGCGGTGCAGCCCTATCACGCCGCCCTGGTCGGCAAACAGGTGACCCGGTCGCTGGATGCCGGCTCGGTTCCCTTGCTGTCGCTCAACTTCGACCCGCAGAGTTATGAGTACCACGCGCTTTCGGCTTTTCTCGGGGAGGAGGGCGTCAAGGCGGTGACTCTGGATGACGCTGCCCTGCCGGTGGACTGGGTTCGTCGCTGTACCAGCGAGGCTTTCGAGGATGCGGCGTTTTTTCGGCTCACCACACAACTGCCTCGCGCTATCGTCGGATACCAACCGATTCGTATGCCCATTGATATGCGCGTCATGCACGTCGCTCAGAAAATCAAAAAGGAATTGCCGTTGACCAGCACGGTGGCGGAACTGGGAGAAGAGGTCGGGCTGTCCCAGGACCGGCTGACCCATCTGTTCTCCGAATCCCTCGGGATTTCCATAAAAAGCTATTTGTTGTGGGCCCGCATGCGCCGTGCGGTTGAGTGCATTGCCCGTGGCGATACCCTGATCAGCGTGGCCCATGATGTGGGCTTCTCCGATTCCGCTCATCTTACCCGCACCTTGAAAGCATTTTTTGGCCTGACCCCGTCGTTTCTGGCCCGGGGAATGCGGTTGCACATGAAATAGCCGCTGCGTTCAAGCCTACCTGTCAGTACGTCCCTAGAATTTGTTATTTCAATAACGCTGTCTTAATAACAAAAATGGGAGTGCTGCAATGCCTTTTCCTGACTTTTCTGTTCACTATAGGGGCGGCTTATCCGCCGCTTGCGTGTTGTCCGTCGCGGTCGCCTTGAGCGGCTGTGGCAGTGATTCCTCCTCCAATCGGTCCTCGATCTCCTACAACGCCACTATTGAACGAACCACCCAGGGTATCCCTCATATCAGTGCTGACGACTATCGTGGTCTTGGTTATGGCCACGGCTATGCCATTGCCGAGGATAACCTCTGTGTGCTGGCGGACGCTTATGTGACCTTCCGTGGAGAACGGTCGCGGTATTTTGGTCCGGATGAACCGGCGGCGGTGACGGGGACTTTCGGTTCGCCGTCGAACCTGGA
Organism: Alloalcanivorax xenomutans; assembly: GCF_900217905.1. GTDB lineage: Bacteria > Pseudomonadota > Gammaproteobacteria > Pseudomonadales > Alcanivoracaceae > Alloalcanivorax > Alloalcanivorax xenomutans. Next base: position 263,902 of record NZ_OBMO01000001.1, on the reverse strand, counting down.
AGCGGATTTCTTCTTCCGGTTTGTGGTTAATGACCAGCAGGTCGAGGACTTCATGGCGGAGCAGCCGCAAGAGATGCGCGAGCTGTCGGATGGCTTCGCTGTTGGTTATAACCGCTACCTGAATGAAATCCAGGCCGGCCAGCATGCCGGTCGCCATGCCGATTGCCGTGACGCGGAATGGCTTGGTGAAATCGATGAAAAGGCTGTATTTCGCCGTCTGGTGGCGTTGAATCTGGCGGCCAGCTCCGCCAACTGGGTCGAGGAGATTACCGCTGCCGCGCCACCTTCAGCGGCACCGCTGCGTCTGCGTAACCCTTCCCCTGAAAGCGGCAGCGAGATCGATCTGGATCCGGAGCGGTTCCAACTGGGGCGCCAGTTCGGTATCGGCAGTAACACTTATGCCTTTGGCGGCGAAGCTACCCAGAGCGGCCGGTCGCTGAATTTTGCCAATCCACACTGGTATCTGGAAGGGGTGGATCGCTTCTATCAAATGCACATGACCCTGCCGGGCAAACTTGATGTGGCCGGCGTCTCCATCATGGGCGCGCCCATGGTGTTGTTGGGCTTCAACAACAACGTGTCCTGGTCGCATACGGTGTCCACCGCGCGGCGGTTCACACTTTATCGCCTCGCCTTGAAGGACGGCGACCCGACCACCTACATCAAGGATGGCGCGGAACAGCCCCTGCAAGAGGAAACCATCACCGTTCAAGTGCTGCAGGAGGACGGTTCTCTGGCGCCTGTGTCCCGCACTCTTTATCGTTCCGAGTACGGTCCGATGATCAACTTGTCATCGCTGCATCCGGCGTTGGCCTGGGACACCAATCAGGCGTTCACATTGCGTGACGTGAACCTGGAGAATACCCGCTCGTTCAAGAACTTTTTCGCCTTCGGCCATGCCGGTTCGCTGGACGAGTTCGTGGCCAGCATCAAGCGGTACGTGGGCATTCCCTGGGTGAATACCTCCGCCATTGGCCGCGACGACGAGCGTGCGCTGTATTCCGATATCACCGCGGTTCCCAACGTGCCGGACAGCATGTTGGCGGGCTGTCTGGTGCCGACCCTGGGACCGGTCATCCTGCAGGCGGTACCCGGTCTGCCACTGCTGGACGGTAGCCGTTCCGAGTGTGACTGGAAAACCGATTCGGATTCCGCCGCGCCGGGGACGTTCGGTCCGGCCAACCTGCCGGTGCTGCTGACCACGGATTACATTGCCAACATGAATGACAGCTATTGGCTGAGTAATCCGGACCAGCCGCTGACCGGTTACGCCGGCATCATGGGTCAGGAAGACTATGAACAAAGCCTGCGTACCCGCATGGGGCACATGATGGTGGAAGACCGCAAGGCGGGCACCGATGGTCACGGCACGGCCGGCGCCAGCAGTGAAACGGTTCGGGAAATGGTGTTGAACAGCCGTAACCTGAGCGCGGAATTGTTGAAAGCGGATGTATTGTCGCTGGTTTGCCCGGGTAATACCGCCGATGAAGCTGAAGCCTGTACCGTGCTGACCAACTGGGACAACACCGGCAACCTGGATGCGGTCGGCGCTCATATCTGGAAAGCGTTTTGGCTCAAGATCCGCAACCAGGATGAGCTTTACGCCAATCCGTTCAAGGCGGAAGATCCGATACACACACCGAATGGCCTGAATACCGGTAACGCGGATGTGGTTGCCGCCGTGGAAGCCGCTTTTTCCGAGGCCGTACAGGAAGTGGTGGACTCCGGCGTGGCTCTGAACGCCAAGGTCCGTGACTGGCAGAAGTACGCCAAGACCGGCACCGACATTCCACAGTTCGGCGGTGAAGGCTATGAAGGCTACTTCACGGTGCTGCGCAACACCTACATGCACGTGGTGGATTTCCCGGAAGGCGAGCCGGTGCGGGCCTACACCATGCTCACTCACGCGGTGACCACGGACCCGGCCAGCCCCTATTACAGCGAGGCCACCGAGGATTATTCAGAGAAAACATGGCTTGAGTTCCCGTTCACCGAGGAACAGATCAAGCAACAGAGCATCTCCATCACCGAATTGAGCCAGTAAAACGCGGCGGCGCGGACGGGTTGACCGTCCGCGCCTCGCTGCCTTTCACCAACCCTCTTGTAACCACGGTTCCAGCGCCGCCCGTATCGCCTGGCGGCCAGGCTCGTCCAGCGCCATCATTGGCGGCCGGCATTCCTCCGTACACAACTCCAGCAAGGAACAGGCGTATTTCACGCCGGCCGGATTGGGGGCGAGGCTCAATGCCTGAATCAATGGTGTCAGTGCTTGCTGCAAGCGGGTCGCGGTGGCGAAGTCGTTGTCGCGGCAGGCGTCCTGCAATTGCCGGCTTGCGCGGGGCAGGATATTGGCGATAACGCTGATCACGCCCTGTCCCCCCATGGCGTTATAGGCCGCCGAAGTACAGTCATCGCCGGAAAGCCAGATGAAGTCGTCGCCAATGAGGGCACGTTCCTGCGCCGGCCGGGCCAGGTCGCGGCAGGCATCCTTGACGCCGATCACCCGTTCCAGGACAGCCAGGCGTGCCATGGTTTCCGGTTGAATGTCGACGATGGTACGGGGAGGAATGTTGTAAATCAGGAGGGGGAGGTCGCTGTTGTCATGCAGGTATCGGAAATGGTGGTACAGCCCCTCCTGATTGGGCCGGTTATAGAATCCGGTGGCGCAGAGTGCCGCATCCGCGCCGCACTCCCGGGCGATGTTCACCCACTGTAACGCGGCTATGGGATCGTAGGACGTGGCGCCGGCGATAACCGGTAGCCGGCCCGCCACATATCGGCACACTTCCTCCAGCAGCTGTCCGTATTCCTGCTTTGACAAAGTGGGCGCCTCACCGGTGGTGCCGGCGATCACCAGGCCTTCGGTGCCGCCAGTCAGATGCAGATCAAGACAGCGCCGCAAAGCGGGGAAGTCGATCCGATAATCCTGAAAGGGAGTGACCAGCGCGACCAGGGAACCTTCAAACATGTTGGGTATTCCTTGTGTTGAGGATCGGGGGCGCTGGCAGGCAATAAAAAACCCGGTCGCGCCATCCGCGACCGGGTTTTGTTTAAGATCTGACGTCAGTGGTGATTCAGACTTTTTCCATGCGGCACCCGGCCCGGACATCGGAGGTCCGTTTCTTGGCCTGGCGTTTATTGGAGAAAGTCGGGTGCATCGGTGTGAGTCTGAATTGACACTGTCGAGGCCCGACTTTAGCAGTGGCCGGAACGATCGGTCAATCGGGATTGCCGGCGTCACGCGCTTCCCGATGGGGGCTTTGATAGACTTGGTCAATAATTTCGGATGGGATGACGGGGCCGATCGGCAACCGCGGCAGGAGGAATTCGGCTTGGATGTATTGAATGAGCTGTCTCAGGCTCTGGACGGCGTGTTGATCCGTCTGCGTCGGGAGCTGCGCGACGGGTTGCGCCGCGAGGGCATACGCTTGCCGCCACCGGCGGTGCAGGTGCTGTTGCTGCTGCAACGGCGCGGGGCGATGGGGATGCGCGATGTGGCGGCGTGCTCCGGCAGGGACAAGGGCCAGTTGACCCGGTTGGTGACCGCCTTGGTGGAAGAGGGGTTGGTGGAACGCCAGGTGAATGACCTGGACCGCCGCGCCGCCAGGGTCTCGCTGACCGCCAAGGGTTTGAGCACGGCATCTCTTTGCGCCCGCATCGAACGGCGCGCGCTGCACCATCTCTGTGAGCCGTTGTCCGCTTCCGATCAGGCCTCTCTGACGCGGCTACTGCGCCGTTGTCTGCAGGAAGACGAAGGCTGAAGGTCATGCCGGCGGGGCCAAACCGAGGAGGATGTCTTGTTGACCTTCCCGGCCTTGCTTAACCTTTGATCCATTATCGCGTCGGTGCCCGGGGATCGGGAGCGGGGCGGGCCAGCCACAGGTGAGGAGCGTCCAGGTGTCATCCGGAATCATCAAAAGCAATGGTATGGAGCTGTACTACGACGCCCGCGGGCCCGAGGACGGCGAGCCGATCCTGTTCATCATGGGGTTGTCCGCCCAGTGGGTGTTCTGGCCGGAGGCGCTGCTGGATGACATGGCGCGCCGCGGCTACCGGGTGATCGCTTTTGATAACCGGGACGCGGGGATGTCCACCGCCATTCGCGCGCCGATCCGGCAGGGACCAGTGGGCGCGATGGCGCGCTACATGCTGGGGATGCCGGTGGCGGCGCCTTACACCCTGGTGGATATGGTGGCGGATACGGTGGGTCTGCTGGACGCTCTCGGCATTGCCAGGGCGCATCTGGTGGGCGCTTCCATGGGCGGTATGATCGCGCAGCTGACCGCGGCAACCCAGGCCAGCCGGGTGCTCAGTCTTACTTCGATCATGTCCAGCAACAACAGTCCGTTCCTGCCGCCACCCAAACCGGCGGCGCTGAAAACCCTGGTGGCGCCGAAGGTGAAAGTGGAAACCCTGGATCAGTATCTGGCGTTTGGCCGCGACATGATGAGCAGGATCGGCGGCACGCTGCCGCAGGATCAGGAGGACTTGGAGCGGGCCTTCCGGCAGAGCTGGGAACGCGGCCTGAACCCGCGCGGTATCCGCAATCAATTCATGGCCATTCTCGCCACCGGCAGCCTCAATCGCTATTTGCGCCGGGTCCGCTGTCCGGCGCAGATCATTCACGGTGGCAGTGATCCGCTGATCCGCCCCGCCGGCGGCAAGGCCTCGGCCAAGGCGATTCCCGGTGCCCGGCTGGCGATTCTGGAAGGGATGGGCCATGACCTGCCCCCCGCCGTGTTGCCGCGTGTCGGGGAGCTGATTGCCGCCACCGCGCAGCGCGCCGGGGCGTCACGCCCGCTGGGTGGGGAAGGTGAGCACCTGGCGGATGTCGCGATATCCGTGGATGGCCATCAATAGCCGTTCCACCCCCATGGCCACGCCACTGCAGGACGGCAGGCCGGCTTGCAGCGCGGCCAGAAGATGCGGGTCCGGTGCCATGGCGCGGTCACCGTGCCCGGCACGCTCTTGGTTGTCGGCGGCGAAGCGCCGGGCCTGCTCGCCGGCGTCGGTCAATTCCTGATAGCCGTTGGCCAGCTCCAGGCCGCCGTGGTAAATCTCGAAGCGCCGCGCCACCGGCACACCGTCCTCATCCTCCCGCACCTGAGCCAGCGCCGCCGCCCAGGCGGGGAAGTCGGTGACCACGGTGAGCGTGGCCGGATCCAGTGCGGTTTCCACTTGTGTCGCCATCAGGAAATCCACCGACTGACGATGGTCCAGACCGTGCGGCGCGCCGGCCTCGGCGGCGGCGGCCACCAGCGCCGCTGGCGGGCAGGTCAGCGGATCCAGCCCGGTGACCTCGGCGAACAGGTGGCGGAAAGGGCGGATCACATTGGGCCGCCGGAGCCACCGACCCAACAGCGCCAGACATTCGTCGATCAGTTGTTCCAGGGAGAATTCGGGCCGATACCACTCCAGCATGGTGAATTCCGGATTGTGGCGGGGGCCGGCCTCACCGTGACGGAATACTCGGGACAACTGGTAGATCGGGCCGCTGCCGGCGGCCAGCAGCCGCTTCATGTGGTACTCCGGCGAGCTCTGCAGCCAGCCGTAGCCGGGCACTTCGATGCAATGGATGTGCGGGTCGGTGACGCCGTGAGCGGCCAGGGCGGGGGTTTCCACCTCCAGCACGCCACGGGCATCAAAAAAAGCGCGAACCGTGCTCAAAAGCTCGGCGCGCGCTTTCATGGCTTCCAGGGAAGCGGCGGGCTGCCAGATCCGGGATGACATGGTTATCCGGCGTCAGGACACGGCCAGGCGGTGCTCAGCCTTTGATCCGGCCGACGTATTCGCCGGTCCGGGTATCCACCTTGACCACCTCGCCCACCTGCACGAACAGCGGTACCCGGACCACCGCGCCGGTGGAGAGGGTGGCGGGTTTGCCGCCAGTGCCGGCGGTGTCGCCTTTCAGGCCGGGATCGGTTTCCACGATCTCCAGCTCGACGAAGTTGGGCGCGGACACCGACAGCGGTTCACCGTTGTAGAGGGTGATTTCGCACAGGTCCTCTTCCTTCAGCCACTGCTTGGCGTCGCCCACGGCGGCGGCATCGGCGGCTTTCTGCTCGAAGCTCTGCGGATCCATGAAGTGCCAGAACTCGCCATCGCTGTAGAGATACTGCATCTCCACGTCCATGACGTCGGCGCCTTCCAGGCTGTCCCCGGACTTGAACGTCCGTTCCCAGACCTTGCCGCTTTTCAGGTTGCGCAGTTTGACCCGGTTGAATGCCTGGCCCTTGCCGGGCTTGACGAACTCGTTCTCGATGATGGAACAGGGGTCCCCATCAAGCATCACTTTCAAGCCGGACTTGAATTCACTGGTAGAATAGTTGGCCATAAACCCTTTCCGTTGATTCAGGAATCTTTCGATGGCGTTACAAAGGTTGGCCATGATAACGCAGGAGGCCGACGGTTGGCAGGTGCCGGAGTGGCGTCGGCAGCAAGCGGACCTGGTCACCGACCTGGACCAGCTCTGTGAACTGCTGGAACTGGACCGTGCCGACCTGGCCGCCGGTGCTGATCCGGCCAGTGATTTTCCCCTGCGGGTGCCACGGGCCTATCTGGACCGGATCGAAAAGGGCAACCCCGCGGATCCGCTGCTGCGGCAGGTGCTCGCGCACCGGGATGAACGCCGCGAGGTGCCCGGTTACGGGCCGGATCCGTTGGATGAGAGTGCGCATACGCCGGTGCCGGGGGTACTGCACAAGTACCACGGGCGCGCCTTGCTGGTGGTGACCGGCGCCTGCGCGGTGCACTGCCGCTATTGTTTCCGCCGCCATTTCCCCTATCAGACCCATCTCAGCGGTGGACGCTGGCGGGCGGCGCTGGACTGGCTGGCGCGGCGCGAGGACATTCAGGAAGTGATTCTCAGCGGCGGGGACCCGCTGACCCTGAGTAACGGCCGGTTGCGGCAGTTGCTGGATGAACTGGCGGCCTTGCCGCATTTGCGCCGGCTGCGCGTGCATACGCGCACGCCGGTGGTGCTGCCCGCCCGGCTGGATCAGGAATTGGTCGAATTGCTGGCCCGGCCGCGCTGGCGCACCACGGTGGTGTTTCATGCCAATCATGCCCGGGAGATCTCTCCACAACTGGCGATGGCCTGTGCCGACCTGGGCGCGGCGGGGGTGACCCTGCTGAACCAGTCGGTGTTGCTGGCCGGCGTGAACGACGACAGCGATGCCCTGGTGGCTTTGTCCGAGGCCTTGCACGAGGCGCGTGTACTGCCCTATTACCTTCATCAACTGGACGCGGTGGCCGGCGCCGCGCATTTCGCCGTGGACGATCGGCGGGCCCTGGCGCTGGTGCGGGAAATGCGCGGGCGCCTGCCGGGCTTCCTGGTGCCGCGGCTGGCGCGTGAAGAGCCCGGGGAGGACGCGAAAACCGTGCTGGCGGGGTGAAGGGAATCGAGGGGCATGATGGATTTTACATTTCTCTTTTATTCAATTAGATTCTGTGATCTGTGTCACAAATAATCATTGAATCGGACCCTGGATTCTAAGGAACCTCTGAATCAAGGGCCCCGGCTTATTGGGGAAGCACCATCATGGATGAGGTCATCTGGACCATACCGGCCGAGGAGCGCGCGCCGGACCTGGATCGCTTACCGTTCGCCAATCACCGCCCCCGTCGTCTGGCCGCCTGGCTGGCGAAGTTGCCCATGGAAGAGCCTGTGGAAAGCGCGGATTGCTTGGCCGCGGTACTTTCCGATCTCTGCCGCCTGCGGGCCGAAGCGCCGTTGCGCATGACTCTGCTGGAGCTGTGCCGGCCGCGGGTCCGGCAATGCCGCCAGGCCCTGGACAGCTACCTGCTCAACCTGCCACTGTCTCCACGGGGCGCTGATCTGGACATGTTGTACCTGGGCGTGCGTCTGCATGATCGCCTGGCGCTGGGGTATCAGGGGGTGGCGCGTTCGGCGCTGGTGGGGCGCGGGCTGCCGTCGCGGCAGGCGGCGGCCGTGGCGTTGCAGCGAACCCTGGAGCAACTGGGACACGGTCTGCTGCTGTATCTACTGCTGCACCGCCCTCCCGAGCCGGGATTGTGGCGGCGCCTGCACCGGCTCTACGCGGTAGCCGAGCATCAGGGGCTGGCGGCCGTGGCGGTGGACGACTTGGACTGGCCGGGACGGGAAACCTCGGTGGCGGTGACCTACGGCCGTCTGGTGTTGCTGGCCAGTGCTCAACCGGGGGGCTTGTCGCGGCCGGCGGTGCTGGCGCTGTACCGGGCCACCGCGCAATGGGCGCGCTGGCTGACCCTGGAACCACTGGAAGGGCAGGCCCTGTTCCGGGTGGATCTGGATTCCGACCGGCCGCCTTCCTGCGCCGATTCCGGTGGTGGCTTCAACACGCGTTACTTCGATCCCCGGCCGCTGGCCGCGGCCCTGACCCGGCGAGGCGGGGGGGAGGCGAAGCGGTTGCATGATCATTTGCGTTGGGCCTGGGAGCCGGAGCCGCTGTCCAGAGCATCGACGCAGAATTGCGGCTGATCCTTTTTCATACGGTCGCAGGATCGCTTTGGAGAACCCGAAAGGGTCAGGCACAATAGCTTGTCTACGAATAATGGATGAGTATTTGCGCCGATGAGTTACGCTCTCGATACCCTTCGCCTGCTGATCGCGCACGATTCCCAGGACGACGCGGAACAACTGATGAATGCCCTGCGCAATGCCGGGCGCGCCACCCGGGCTCACCTGGCCCTGAACGATGACGACCTGGTCCGGGCCCTCAAGGGCGGCACCTGGGAACTGATGTTGTGCCGGCCCCGCTTTGGTGACGGCAGCTTCGAGCGGGCGCTGGAACACATCAACCGCCTCGGACGGGCGCTGCCGGTGGTGCTGTTGTGCGATGACTACTGCGCGGACCGGGTGCGTACCGCCATGGCGGCGGGCGCCAGGGCGGTGGTGCCGGTGGACGACCGTGAATTGCTGATGCTGATGGTGGACCGGATGATCGAGTTCCTGCGCTTGCGCCGGGAACTGCAGCATTCGGAGATCATTCGCCATGAGGCGGAGAAACGGCTGGCGCTGCTGATGGATCAGAGCCGGGACGCCATCGCCTACGTTCTCGATGGCATGCATATCCACGCCAACGACAACTATGTCTCGATCTTCGGCTATCAGGGCGCCGACGACCTGGCCGGCGTGCCGATCATGGACCTGATCTCCGCCAGTGACCACGCCCGCCTGAAACAGCTGCTGCGTGGCCGCGCCGCCGACGCCAGCCAGACCGACGAACTGCAATGCCGGGGGCTGCGCACCGACGGCGAAGAGTTCGACGCGACTTTTGTCTTCTCCCCCAGTACCTACGATGGCGAGGCCTGCACTCAGATCGTCATTCGTGTCAGTGAAGTGGATGAAAGCGCGATCCAGGCGCGGCTGGATGAGATCGTGCAGACCGACCAGGTCACCGGCCTGTACAGTCGTTCCTGGTTCATGGAGCAGCTGGATCAGGCGGTCGGCGACGCGGTACGCCAGGGCCAACTGGCGGCGGTGTTGTATTTGCGCGTGGATGATTTCGAGCAGCACCAGTCCGCTTTGGGCATGGAGGATGCGGATCAGGTGCTGCGGGCGGTGGCGGACTGGCTGCGCCGTCACTGCGCCGATGCCAAGCTGGCGCGCATGGACGGCGAGGACTTCGCCGTGCTGCGGCCGGTCAACGACATCGATGAGGCCCGCGCCATGGCGGAGTTCTTGTGTGCCGGCATCGCCGGGCTGATGCCGGAAGTGGCTTCCCGTACCGTTCATATCAGCGCCAGTGTCGGGCTGGCCTTCGCCCGAGAGGATGCCCATAGCAGCCATTCGATCCTGACGCTGGCGTTGAAATGCTGTCACCAGGCCCAGCGCGAGAACGGTGGCAAGGGCAACGCGGTGAAGGTGCATGATCCCATGGACGACGTCGCTTCCGGGTCACAGGAGGCGATCGTGCTGAGTCTGCGGGAAGCGTTGGAACACAACGGTTTCCAACTGCGCTATCAACCTCTGATGAATCTTGATGATGATCGCGAGCAGCTGTTCGAGGTGTTCGTGCAGATGCCGCAACGTCAGGGCGAGCCGTTGGCCGCCGCCGAGTTCATGCCGGTGGCGGCGGAAATGGGCATGGCCGGACGGGTGGATCGCTGGATCATACTCAACGCCATGCGCGCCGCCGCCGCGCAATCGCGGGTGCCGGGGCTGTTGATCAACCTCAGTGGTTTTTCGGTGGGCGAGGCCGGTCTGGTGGACTGGCTGGCAAAGGCCTTGCGCGCGGCACGGTTGCGCCCGGCCCAGGTGACCTTCCAACTCACCGAAGGGGACGCGGTGAATCATCTGAAGCAGGCGGCGGCGTTCGGCCGGGACCTTCGCAAACTGGGTTGCGGTCTGTCGATCAGCCGTTTCGGCGGCAGCCTGGACCCATTCAAACTGCTCGAACATCTGCCCGCCAGTATGGTCAAGTTCGAAGGTTCCTTCACTCAGGAACTGGGCAAACCGGAAAGCCGCGACCGCTTCGCCGAACTAGTCAAGCGGGCCGGGGAAAAGGGTTGCCGCACCGTGGTCGGTTTCGTCGAATCCGCCGCGCAGATGCAGGCGCTGTGGACTCTGGGCGGGGTGGACTACCTGCAGGGCTATTACCTGCAGGCGCCCACCGAGGAATTGCTGGTGATGGACGCCGAGGAGGAGTGAAGCCCGAGAGTCGTGGTCTATGGGCCACTGGAGTCGCATATGTAGGAGCGTGTCTGCAAGCGAATCCCAGAGGGGCGGGAGCTAATTCGCTTGCAGGCAAGCTCCCACAGCGGTTTCCGGGGCACGTGGAGAGCCGATAAAATTGGTCGGCCACCAGTGGCTCGTGAGCCGCGATTTCGCGCGCCGAATCAGCTCCGCCGGCCGGCCTGATCGCGGGCGAACTGCCAGGCGATGCGTCCGGAACGGGCGCCGCGGGTGCGGGACCACAGCACTGCTTCGTCGCGTAAAGCGGCCGCTTCCCCGTCACTGAATCCAAAATAGCGCAGCCATTGGTCCACGGCGCGAAGATAGTCGTCCTGGGTAAAGGGGTAGAAACTCAGCCACAAGCCGAACCGCTCCGACAGCGATACTTTTTCCTCGGTGGTGTCACCAGGATGGATCTCGCCGTTCTCGCCGGGGCGGGCCTCCAGGTTCTCGCTCATCTTCTCCGGCAGCAAATGGCGCCGGTTGGACGTGGCGTAAATCAGCATGTTGGCGGCGGCGCCGGTCAATGAACCGTCCAGGGCGGTCTTCAGTGCCTTGTAGCCGCCTTCGCCTTCCTCGAAGGAAAGATCATCACAGAACAGAATGAAGCGCTCCGAGCGCTGGCGGATCAGGGCCACCACCTGGCGCAGATCGGCGAGATCTTCCTTGTCGATTTCGATCAGGCGCAGCCCTTCATCGTGGAACGCCTGCAGGCAGGCTTTCACCAGCGACGACTTGCCGGTCCCCCGGGCACCGGTGAGCAGCACATTGTTGGCGGGCCGGCCAGCGACGAACTGCCGGGTGTTGCGCTCAATCGCTTGCCGTTGGCGGTCCACGTTGCGCAGATCATCGAAGCGGATCAGAGCGGGATCCTCGATCGGCACCAGGCGGCCGCCGCCGAACGGTCCCTGACGCCGTTCCCAGCGGTAGGCCGGCGCGTCTTCGGGAAAGGTCACCGCCGCGGTGCCGGTGGCGGTTTCCAACGCGTGGGCGATGCGTTCGAGCTGACCATGCAAAGCGGTCAGCAGTGCCTCGTTGGACGAGGGTGAATCCTGAGACATGGTGACTCCGTAAATGGGGCTAGGATGAAACTCCTATGATGGCGCGGGCCGGTATCCGCCTGTTACCTGAAAACCGCCTAATACTAGCGCGAATACGACAGACAAACCTCCCCGCCGGCGCTATTCTGAGCCGGTTCGACAACCGTGCAGAATCACTCAGGAAAACGCCAAGGAACAAGATGTCGATCTGGAAACTGCCCGCTGCTCTGATCATGGTGGCGATGGTAACGGGCTGTGGCCCGTCCGATAACCCGTCCGCGGACGCGGCCTCCGACCAGGCCACCACCACCAATGGCGCCGCCCCGCATAATCAGGCCGGCTCCTCCGACCGGAACGCGCCGGTGCTGGATACCGGCACCGAGGCATCCCTGCAGGAATCCCTGGACCGGGTGCGTTCTTCGCTACCGGAAGACCAGCGTATCGAGTTCGACCAGTCGGTGAAGCTGATTATGGATGTGGAGCCGCAACGATTGCACGGCATGACCGCCGAGCAGGTGCTGGCGGCCGGGCGCCAATTACATCAGCGGACTAACGGCGGCTGAGGACGGCTGGTGCCGGTCCTGGGAACGCTGGGCCCGCAGGTAGGCTGGCTCCTGCTGAGCCCGTTGCCAATAGGCACTGACCCGTGGCGGAAAGTACTGGGACAGGTCGAGCCGTTGGGCCAGCAACAGGGCATAGGCCACGGAAATGTCGGCGGCGGTGAAGCGGCCGGCACATAGCCAGTCGCGGTCGCTCAGGGCCCGTTCCACGCCTTTCAGGCGCGACAGAAACCAGCGCGTATAATCCTCCGCCACTCGCGGCAGCCGCCGTTCTTCCGGTTCCAGTTGGGTGTAACGCAGTACCAGTGTCTGCGGGAAGGTCAGCGTGGCTTCGCCAAAGTACAGCCAGTTGATCCAGGCCCCATACTCAGGGTGGTCGGTGGGCAGTGCCAGTGACGAATCCGGTCCGTAGCGGCTTACCAGATAATGGACGATACCCGAGGATTCGGTCATGCGCGTGTCACCGTCCAGCAGCAGGGGAATGGTGCCGAGCGGGTTTTCCCGCAGATAATCGGGGCATTCGACGCGCGGCGGAAACGGCATCATGTTGAGCTGGTAGGGCAATTCAAGCGCTTCCAGGGCCCACAGGCAGCGGAACGAACGGGCGTTATGGCAGTGGTAAAGCGTGATCATCAACGAGACTCCGTGATGTTGTATTCGGCCAGCACTTCATCGGTGTGCTGGCCCAGATGCGGTGCCGGCCGGGCCGGCTGCGGTGCCCGCGCACTGAAACGGGTGGGCAGCGGCATTTCCACGTAGTCTCCTTCGCTGGGGTGGCGGCGGCGCTGGAACAGGCCGGTGGCCCACAAATGCTGGTCTTCCAGAACGCGGTCAAAGGGACACACCGGCATGGCCGGAATCGACGCTGTCCGGCACAGTGTCATCCATTCAGCGGTGGTTTTTTGTGGCGTGCGTTGCGCCATTTCCTTGTAGAGCAGCGAGATATTGGCGCGGCGCTCGGGCTGGCTGCTGAACTCAGGCCGTTCGGTGAGCTCCGGACAGCCGAGCAGATCGAGCAGGGTCAGCCAGCAGTGATCGTTGTGAGGGACGATACTGATGTGGCCGTCGGCGGTGGGAAAAGGATTGCGGTGCGGGTCCAGTTGCCGGAAATAACCGGTGTCCTCGCTGGTGGGCGGTTGAAACGTCTGGCCGAATAAATGTTCCTGAAACAGAAACTGGGTGAAGGTCTCGAACATGGGGATCTCCACCTGCTGGCCTTCGCCGCTGCGCAGCCGGTGCACCACCGCCGCCAGCACCGCCTGGCTGGCGTACAAGGCGCCCACCTTGTCGGCGATCACCGAAGGCACATAGCGGGGCTGGCCGCCGTCGTAGCGGCCAACCAGATCGGTCATGCCGCTGGCGGCCTGGATCACGTCATCGTAAGCCTGCAAACCGGCATAGGGCCCGCCGGAGCCGAAGCCGACACAGTGGGCATAAATGATGTCCGGGCGCAGGGCTTTGACGCTGGGATAGTCGAAGCCAAGGCGGGCGATGGCATCGGCGCGCACATTGTGAATGAAGACATCGGCGTCGCCCAGCAAGGCCGCCAGCGCACGCTGGCCCTGCTCCTGTTTCAGATCCAGCACCACCGACCGTTTGCCGCGATTGGTGGTCACGAACGCCGGCCCCATGCCCGGTGTTTTCGCCGGATTGCCGGCGATGCGCATGAGATCTCCCGCGGGCGCCTCCACCTTGATCACGTCGGCGCCCAGATCGGCGAGCATCTGTGTGCAATAAGGGCCGAAGATCATCGTCGTCATGTCGATGATGCGTACGCCCTCGAGCATGCTCTGGGACATGATGAATCTCCCGAAGGATGAGCGGTCAGCGGCCGGTCCAGACCGGTTCCCGTTTCTCGATGAAAGCGCGCGGCCCTTCCTGATAGTCCTCGGTGGTCACCAGATACTCACGGGCCTTGTCGCCGGCGGCGATCAGCGCGGCCTCGTCCAGATCGTGGGTAAGACGGGCGATGACCAGACTTTCCTGCACCGCGATCGGCGCATTGGCGGCGATGGTTTCGGCCAGTTCCCGGGCGGTGTCCAGAACCTGATCCGCTTCCACCAGCCGGTTTACCAGGCCGAAGTCATAGGCGCGCCGGGCGTCCAGGGTGTTGCCGGTGGCGATCAGCTCCAGAGCGATGGCTCGGGGCAGATTGCGCGGCAGGCGATAGAGGCCGCCGGCCAGCGCCACCAGCCCGCGTTTCACCTCTGGTAAACCGAACGCCACCTTGGAAGACGCCACGCGCAGGTCGCAGGTCAAAGCGATTTCCAGACCGCCGGCCAGGGCCAGACCATTGAGCGCGGCGATCCAGACCTTGCGGCGCGGTGCATGAACAAAACCGGCGAAACCGCCCTCCTTGGTAACCAGCCGATGGGCGTTGCCGGCGGAGATTTCCTTGAGATCGGCGCCGGCACAGAACACCTTGTCGCCGCTGCCCTGCAGGATCACGGCGCGGATGTCGTTGTCCGCTTCGGTGGCTTTGACCGCGGCTGCCAGTCCCTGGGCCACGTCGCCGTTGACGGCGTTGCGGGCTTGCGGACGATTGAGGGTGACCAGGGCAATGTGATCGCCCAGGCGTTCCAGGGTTACGGCGTTATTGGTGTTATCCGTCATGTGCGCGTTTCTCATCCAGGTATTTTGGGGGGCTAGATAGCCTCTTTGGTGCTGGCGGTCCGCCGTGTGGTGATGCGGAAGTGCAGAAGATCCTCTTCTCCCGGCATGGCCTCGCCGGCCAGGCCGATGGGGCTGTTCGCGGGGTCGAGCAGGGTGTCCAGGGTGGCGCGATCGGTGCCGGGAACCCGTGCCATCACGCGTTCGCCGGCCGGCGTCAGAGCCAGCACCACGGCGTAATCCACCTCTCCGGCACGGTTGAACAGCGCGGTGAACGTCTCCAGCGTGGCCGGGCCCTGATAGCGTTCCAGCAGCGGCGGCACCGGTCCGCGGCGGGCATCGGCTTGCGCCTGCACGCTGTAGTCCTCGGCCAGCGGTGCCGGTGGCGGCCGGTTGGAAAGCACCACGGCATGGTGTTTGGTGACGTATTCCCCCTGGCCGTAGAGCAGCCCCTCGCCCGGGGCGCTGTCGCGCAGGCGGCGCACCATGGCGGCGGCGGCATGGGTCATGTAGTTGTTCATCGGTGCGCCGAAGAAGCTCAGGCCGCCAGTCACGCTGGGCTCGAAATCCTCGTCCAGGCCGAGAGTGCGGCGGGCCATTTTGGGCACGCAGGGAAAACAGCTGTACAGCTCCAGATGGCGGAAGCCGCCGACGTCGCCGCCGGCCCACCGCAGCACGGTTTCCAGCACGGTGTCCTGGGCGTGGGAGCGGTGGAACTGATCCCGTTGCAAATAATCCTCCGGCTCCACCGCCGCCGCTCCGCCCCACAAGTGGATCCAGCGTTCCTCGGGAATTCCCATTTCCCTGGCCACGGCGGCGCTGGTCAGCAACAGGGCGGCCCCCTGATTGACCATCGGGTTGGCCACCTGCCATTTGGTGTAGGGCCAGGCCACCGCCCGGTTTTCCGCTGTCGGGGTAATGATCTCCTCGGCGCTCGGTGTGCGCTCGGACCAGGTATAGGGATTGTTCGCCGCGATGCGGGCCATTCGCGCCCATAGCCGGCCGGACTCTTCCATGGCCGCGCGGGGTGTCTGACCATAGCGGCGAGGCAGAGCGTTTTCGTAGAACGGATACACCGTTGGCGGCATCAGAATGCCGTGTTTGAGTGACAGCGGATGCAGAATGTCCTTGCCGCGCCGCACTTTCGGCGCTGGATCACGCGGTGGCCAGGGCAGATCCAGATTCTGTTTCTCCGCCCGCTCCGTGGTGTGCCGGGACTCGGCGCCGACCACCGCCGCCACCCGGTATTCACCCCGTGCGATGGCCAGGGCGGCCTGATGCAGATAGCGCAATGGCGATTCCCCGCCCATGGGGCCGAGTTCCACCCGTTGCGGCTGCCGCCCCAGGCGTTGGCACAATTGCGCCTCGGTGTCCGGATAAGGCCAGGACAACTGATAAACGATGTCGACGGAATCCAGTTGATCGAGCAGGGTGGCGCCGCTGTCCTGTTCGGCCCGACGCAGGGCATGCTCCATTAGCGCCAGCGGTTCCAGTCCCCGCTCCAGTTGTTGCGGCTGATCGGTGATTTCACCCACGCCCACAAGGACGGGAAGACAGCGCGGGTCGGGACTGCTCATGTAGAATCCTTTGTTCTGATACTGAAAAAATGCCGGGGGTCACTGCTGTCCCACAGCTCCTGCGGAGGCTTCGTGGCAACCTCTGAATTCCATGGGCGGCTCCAGAAAATCCATGCTTGAGTGTTCCTCAGTGAGGATTGGGGATATTCGTCGATTCAGACGAAATTGCAGCAAACCGGACCTTTCATCCGGCGGCGCCCGGTTGTGCCGGCGTTTACCCTGTTCACACCGCCCCCCTATACTTTCCGCAATCCCGCCTCCCGCAGCCCCGCGATGGCGTGGGTCCATCCATGAGTGTCTCCGGCGGTATTTGCATGACACAGCTGTTCAGCAAGAACGATAAGAGCGGGCTGACCCGCGACCTGATCGAAGCCCTGTTTCCCATGTTCGAGCAAGCCAGCGCGGGGGGCATCGCGGTGGACCGGCAGGCCCGGATTACCTGGATCAACGCCAGCTACGCCTCGCTGCTGGGTATCGAGGATCCGGCGGCGGTGATCGGTGAACCGGTACGCCGGGTGATCCCCATGACGCGCATGCCGGAAGTGGTGGAAACCGGCCGCCCCCTGCTGCTGGACATCATGGAATACGAATCCCAGCAACTGGTGGTGACGCGGCTGCCTTATTTTGACGACAGCGGCAAGGTCATGGGCGCGGTGGCGTTCGTGTTGTACGACGACCTGCAGCCGTTGACGCCGCTGGTCAGCAAGTACCGCCGTTTGCACCAGGATTTGGTGGCGGCCCGCAAGGCGCTGGCGAGGAAAAATCGCGGTACGCGTTACAGCCTGGGGGATTTCGTTGGCGCCAGCCCGGCGGCGCTTGAGGTCAAGCGCCGTGCCCGGCTGGCCGCGGGGCGGGACATGCCGGTGCTGTTGCTGGGGGAAACCGGCACCGGCAAGGAAGTTCTGGCCCAGGCCATCCACGCTCTGTCGCGGCGGGCGGACCGTCCCTTCGTCGGCGTCAATGTGGCGGCGATACCGGAAAACCTGCTGGAGGCGGAGTTCTTCGGTGTGGCGCCGGGCGCCTACACCGGCGCCGACCGGCGTACCCGGGACGGCAAATTCCAATTGGCCAATGGCGGCACCCTGTTTCTGGATGAAGTGGGCGATATGCCGCTGGCGCTGCAGGCCAAGCTATTGCGGGCGTTACAGGAAGGGGAGATCGAACCGCTGGGCTCCAACAAGGTGGCCCAGGTGGATGTGCGGGTAATCGCCGCCACCAGCCGTAATCTGGAAACCATGATGGAAGAGGGCCGCTTCCGTTCGGATCTCTATTACCGGCTCAATGTGCTGGAGATCACCATCCCGCCCCTGCGGGAGCGCCTGCCGGATCTGGGCGTGTTGTGTGAAGCGATTCTGGAGGATATCGCGGCCGGTCTGGAGCTGCGTGCCGAGATCACTGATGCCGCGGTGTCGGCCCTCAGCAGTTATGACTGGCCCGGTAATGTCCGCGAGTTGCGTAATGTGCTCGAACGGGGCCTGACCATGGGGGAGGAAACCGGCCTGCTGGACGCCGACGCCATCTTCAAGGTGTTGCCGCGCAAAAGCGGACGCCTGCAACCGGTGGGGGCGGCGCAACCGGCCCGTCCACTGGCCCAGGTGCTGGCGGAGGCGGAGCTTCAGGCCATCGAGGCCGCGCTGGTGGCCAGCCGGGGCAACCGTTCCCGCGCGGCGCGGATACTGGGGATCTCCCGTTCGGCCCTGTATGAAAAGCTGAATAAGCTGTCCTGATTTCAAGACAGGTGTCCATTTTTTAGGACAGTTTCGTTAGACCTTTGTCTAAACCTGTTCTGTATTCCGGACACTTTTATGAAGAGGAATCACCGAAAAACTCATACCTCTTTGTTTTTAAAGGGTTTTCTGGTCTGGCACGGTGCCTGCTAGTTGGTGTGCGCAGAAGGTGGGAACAACCACCCCGACAATCGCACAACAACAAGAAGGATTCTTTTCATGTCGCTCAAGCAACAGCTCTCCAATCTCGGGCGCGGCGCCACTTTCGCTGCTCTGATGTCAGCCAGTCTGATCAGCAGTCAAGCCATGGCGGAGGAAAAAATACGCTGGCAGGTACCGCTGGCATTCCCTTCCCACCTGGTGGGTCTGACCACCCCGATCAAATATCTCTCGGACAACCTGAAAGCGATTTCCGGCGGCGATATTCAACTGCGTTACTACGAACCCGGCGAACTGGTGCCACCGTTTGAAATCATGGACGCCGTCAGCGAGGGCAAGTACCCGGCGGGCTACACCTGGGTCGGCTACGATCAGGGCACCATTCCGGCTCTACCGCTGTATTCGGGCGCCCCGTTCAATATGGAACCGCCCGCCTATCTGGCCTGGTACTACGAAGGGGATGGCAAGGCGCTGCTGGAAGAGATTTACGACGAGCGCAATATCCACCCGATGCTGTGCAGCATCATCGGCCCCGAGGGCGCGGGCTGGTTCGCCAAGCCGATCAGTGAACTCAAGGACATCGAGGGGCTACGGATCCGTTTCGCCGGTATTGGCGGCAAGGTGCTGGAAGAACTGGGTGCCTCCGTCACCATGATCCCCGGTGGCGAGCTGTATCAGTCCCTGGAGCGCAAGACCATCGACGCCACCGAGTTCTCCCAGCCCGCCATCGACAAGATGCTGGGCCTGGATCAGATCATCAAGAACTATGTGATGCCGGGTTGGCACCAGACCCTCACCACCTCTCATTTGCTGGTGAACAAGGACGCTTGGAACAAGCTCAAGCCGGAAAGCCGCGCCTTGATCGAAATGGGCTGCGAGTCCGCCGTTCTCAAGGGATTTGCCCAGAGTGAATGGGCACAGCCCACCGCCCTGCGGGAATACCAGAAGGAAGGCGTCACCGCGCAGACCCTGCCGGAACCGGTGTTGCGTGAATTGGAGAAGGTCACCAACAAGGTGCTCGATGACATGGCCGCCAAGGACACCATGTTCAAGCGCGTGCTCACCAGTCAGCGCGAGTTCATGAAGCATCACGCCATCTGGCACAGCAAAGGGTATCTGCCGCGGGATTTCTATCAGTACGACTGACCCGAACCGGATAACCCCCGGGGCAGGCTCCGTCCGGTGCCTGCCGATGTCATTTGCTATCCGACGCAGAGGTGACCGTGACCGACGAGCCTGTTTCCCCCGATGCCGAGGCGGCCGGGGCCGATGTCTTGCCGTACAACCGATTGTCCTGGTGGCTGGACCGGCTGGTGGCCGGGGTCGGGCGCTGGTGCTCCTGGCTCTGGCTGGCGGTTCTGGCGGTGGTATTAAGCAATGTGTTCAGCCGTTTCGCGATGAACGAAGGCTCCATCGCTCTGGAGGAATTGTCCTGGCACTTTTTCGGCGCCGCCATGATGTTGACCCTGGGCTACGCCGTGGTCCGGGATGACCACGTCAGGGTGGATGTCTTGCGGGAAAAATTCTCCCTGAAAGCCCAGGCGTGGATCGAACTGGTGGCCATCGTATTGCTGGCCTTGCCGATCCTTTATCTGATGATCGATGCCTTGGTGCCCTACGCCTACAAGGCCTACACCTTCAGCGAACGCTCCCAGGCTCCCAGCGGGCTGCCGCACCGGTTCATTTTCAAAAGTGTGTTGCCACTGGGGCTGATGCTGGTGGCCGTGGCGTTGTTCTCCCGGGGACTGCGCTGCGCCACTTTCCTGTTCCGTTTTCCTCGTGAAATCCAGCCCGGCACGGATGAGCGCGACGGCGCTCATCCCCACCCCTGATCAAGAGGCATCACTATTATGGGTCTGGAAGAAACTCTGGTTATCGCCATGTTCGCCAGTTTCATGGGGCTGCTGTTGTTGGGTTTTCCCGTGGCCTGGGCGCTGGCGGGCGTGGGGCTCTTATTCGCCGTTATTGGCAGTGTATTGATTCAGTATTTCGACGCCGATCTCTGGTTCACCTGGGCCGGCACCATCGGTGTTCTGGATGCCCGCATTTACGGCATCGTGGCCAATGAATTGATGGTGGCGCTGCCGCTTTTCATCTTCATGGGCATCATGCTGGACCGCTCCGGGATCGCCGAGAAATTGATGCACAGTCTGGTGCGGGTGCTCGGGCCGCTGCGTGGCGGCTACGCGATCACCGTGGTGGTGGTCGGTATTCTGCTGGCGGCGTCCACCGGCATCGTTGGCGCCTCCGTGGTGTTACTGGGCATGTTGTCGCTGGGGCCGATGATGCAGGCCCAGTACAACAAACCGCTGGCCGTGGGCACCGCCTGTTCGGTGGGAACCCTGGGCATTCTGGTGCCGCCGAGCATCATGCTGGTGTTGATGGCGGATCGGTTGGGCACCTCCGAGGCCTCCGTTGGCAAACTGTTCATGGGAGCCCTGATCCCCGGCATGATGCTGGGAGCGATGTACATTCTCTACATCGTTATCGCCTCCTGGTTGAAAAAAGATCTGGCGCCGGCACCGAAGCATCATGACCGTCTGGACGGACGGGCGGTATGGGATCTGTTCTTGTCGGTGGTGCCGCCGCTGGCGCTGATCATCGCCGTGCTGGGCTCGATCTTTTTCGGCATCGCCACCACCACGGAGGCGTCCGGCGTGGGCGCGGCGGGGGCCTTGTTGATGGCGCTGCTCAGCCGGCGTCTGAATATGACAGTGCTCAAGGACGCGCTCTATCAAACCAGCCGTACCACCGCGTTTATTTTCGGCATTTTCATCGGCGCCACGGTGTTCGCGGCGGTGCTGCGTGGGCTGGGAGGCGATGACGTCATACGCGCGGCGATCACCGGGTTGCCGTTCGGCACCACCGGTATTCTGCTGACCATTCTGCTGGTCACTTTCCTGCTTGGTTTCTTCCTGGACTGGGTGGAGATCACTTTGATCATTCTGCCGCTAGTGGCGCCGGTGGTGTTCTCCCTCGGCGTGGAACCGGTGTGGTTCGCGATTCTGTTCGCGCTGTGTCTGCAGACCTCGTTTTTGACGCCGCCGGTGGGGTTCGCCCTGTTTTATATCAAGGGCGTGTGTCCGCCGGAGATCACCACACGGCACATCTATCTGGGCGTATTGCCGTTTATCGCCCTGCAGTTATTGGGCCTGGCCCTGGTGTTCTGGTTCGAGCCCCTGGCCACCTGGCTGCCCAATGAAATCTACGGCGGGCCCTAGGGCTTTAACAGGCATGCAGTAAGAGGAGAAATGAATGAGCAACATGGCAGCTTCCCCCGTGCTCTGGTCCCCTTCGGCGGACACCATGGCCAATTGCCAGATGGGACGTTTCAAGACCTGGCTGCAAGAGCGGGGGTTCGGCCCCTTTGCTGATTATCACGCTTTGCATCAGTGGTCGATCGAGGAGCTGGAGCTGTTCTGGCAGCATCTGTGGGACTATTGCGGACTGATCCACGAGGTTCCCGCCGATCGGGTGCTGAGTGGACGCGACATGCCCGGTGCCGAGTGGTTTCCCGGCATGCGGATGAACTTCGCCGCTAATCTGTTGCGGCTAGCGGAGGGGGAACACGCCGACCGGGAAGCGGTGGTGGCTTATTGTGAAACCCGCCCGGTGCTGCGCAAAAGTTATGCGCAACTGAAGGCGGACGTAGGGGCCTTGGAGGCCTTTTTCCGTACCCGGGGTATCGTTCGGGGGGACCGCGTCGCCGCGGTGGTGACCAACGGTTACGAGGCGCTGGTGGGCATGCTGGCGGCCACCAGCCTGGGGGCGATCTGGAGTTCCGCGTCCCCGGACTTCGGCACGGGCGCCATCCTCGATCGCTTTGGCCAGATCGAACCCGCCGCTTTGATCGTGGTGAACGGTTACGGCTACGGCGGCAAAGTATTCGCCCGCCAGGAAGACTTCGCCGGGTTGATCGAGGGATTGCCGAGCCTGCGTTGCGTGGTCAGTGTCCAGCAACTGCCGGACCAGCCGGCGCTGACCGGCGACCGGGTCACGCCCTGGCCGGTGGCGCTGGCGGAAGGCGCGGGCCAGGCGCCTTCGTTCACGCCGTTGCCGCCGGACCATCCGGTGTACATTCTTTATTCCTCCGGCACCACCGGTAAGCCCAAGTGCATCGTCCACGGTGCCGCCGGGTTGCTGGTCAATCACGCCAAGGAACTGATGCTGCATGGCGATGTGGGGCCGGCGGACCGGTTTCTCTACTTCACCACCTGCGGTTGGATGATGTGGAACTGGCAGGCCTCGGCTTTGCTCACCGGCGCTGCCGTCATCACCGTGGACGGTTCACCCGGCTACCCGGATCTGGACATGTTGTGGCGTCTGGTGGCGGACGAGAAGGTGACTCACTTCGGCACCAGCGCGCGCTTCCTGGCGGGATGCCGCAAGGCCGGCCTGACACCGGCAAAGACCCTGGATCTGTCCGCTTTGCGTGTATTGTTCTCCACCGGATCGCCGTTGCTGCCGGAGGATTACGACTGGGTTTATGCCGACGGTGCTCCACGGGTACTGTTGGGCTCCATCGCCGGCGGCACCGATATTTGCGGCTGTTTTGTCGGCGCCACGCCGCTTCTGCCGGTGCGCCGGGGCGAGATTCAATGCCGCTTCCTGGGCGTGGACGCGGTGGCGTATGGGGAGCACGGCGAGCCGGTCAGCGAAGGCCGGGGTGAGTTGGTATGCCGCCAGCCGCTGCCGTCCATGCCGGTGGCGTTCTGGGGCGACCCTCGGGGTGAGCGTTACCGTGCCGCCTATTTCGAAACCTTCCCCGGAGTCTGGGCACACGGTGATTTCATTCACTTCACCGAACACGGCGGCGCGGTGATCCATGGCCGCTCCGATGCCACTTTGAATCCGGGCGGCGTACGCATCGGTACCGCGGAAATCTATCGTCAGGTGGAAACCGAGGTGTCGGTCAAGGACAGCCTGGTGGTGGGCCGCCAGATCGACGGTGATGTGGAAGTGGTATTGCTGGTGGTGGCGAATGACGGCGGCGAGTTGAGCGCGGAACTGATTCAACGTCTGCGAACGAGAATCCGCGAAGGCGCGAGCCCCCGCCACGTTCCCAGGCATGTCATCTCCGTGCCGGATATCCCCTATACCCGTAGTGGCAAGAAGGTGGAGCTGGCGGTGGCCGGGCTGCTCAACGGTGCTGCCCGTGGCGATAACCGCGATGCCCTGGCCAACCCCGAGGCGCTGGATCGGATCCGTGACCGCCTGCGTCAGGCGAACCTGTTGCACGGTTAGCGGATCGCGCTGATCGCGGCCGCTAGGGCGGATGACGTTCCAGACCCGGGAGGTCGCGCAGCGTCTGCTCCAGCCAATCGACGAAGGCGCGAACCTTGGACGAGCGGTGCCGGTGGTGTGCGTACACTACCGACACCGGGCTTGGCGCCGGCCGATAGTCCGCCAGCACTTCCACCAATTCGCCGCCGTCGAGATGGGGGCGAACGGAGTACAGCGGCACTTGCACCAGACCGAAGCCGGCCAGGGCGGCGCTGATGTAAGCCTCGGAATTGTCCACGGTAAGGCGGCCTTCCGGCTGGCATTCGTGGATCCGGCCGTGCTCGGTGTATTCCCAGGGCAGCGGTCGTCCAGTGCGGCCGGAGTGATAGATAATGACCTGGTGACGGGCAAGGTCTTCGGGGGTTTCCGGCGTGCCATGCCGGGCCAGGTAATCCGGCGAGGCGCAACTGATCTCGGTGAGGTAACCCAGACGCCGGGCCACCAGACTGGAATCGGGCAGTTCGCCAACGCGCAGCGCGCAGTCCACACCTTCCTGGACCAGATCCACCAGCCGGTCGTTGATGCCCAGTTCCAGATGGATCTCCGGGTAGCGGTCACAGAACGCCCTCAGCCGGGGCAGTATCACCAGCCGCGCGGGCCTGGCCGGCAGATTGACGCGCAACCGTCCGGATGGCCGGTGGCCGTCGGTGAACACGGCCTCGGTGTCCGCCAGTTCTTCCAGCAGATGAAGGCAGCGTTCGTAATAGGCGCCGCCGTCCAGAGTCAGGGACACCCGCCGGGTGGTGCGGTGCAGCAGCCGCACACCAAGATGATCTTCCAGTTGCCGCACCGCGGTGCTCACCGTGGCCTTGGGCAGTGACAGGGTTTCCGCGGCCCGGGTGAAATTACCGGCATCCACCACCCGGACAAAGATTTCCATGGCGCGCAGACGATCCATAGAGACACAACACTGTTCAGAAATCGTGAACAGAGTTAATCACGAATGCCGCTTTATCGGCCACCATCTGAACGAACACACTGTGCCGGTCTGTTTCCTTTCAATGCAAAGAGCGTGTCTGTTGAGGAGCATGAAGATGCAACAACGACGACTGGGCCGGGACGGTCCGCTGGTATCGGCGCTGGGTCTGGGCTGCATGGGCATGAGTGATTTCTATGGAGACCGGGATGACCGGGAATCCATCGCCACCTTGCACGCGGCCTTGGAGAAGGACGTCACCCTGATCGATACCGCCGACATGTATGGACCGCACACCAATGAAGAATTGGTGGGACGCGCCATCGCCGGCAAACGTGATCAGGTATTCCTGGCCACCAAATTCGGCATCGTCCGTGATCCCTCGGATCCGCACGCCCGTGGTATCAATGGCTCCCCGGATTACGTGCGCGAATCAGTGGAAGGCAGTCTGCGCCGTCTGGGCGTGGAGACCATCGATCTGTATTACCAGCACCGGGTGGATCCGCAAGTGCCGATCGAGGACACCGTCGGCGCCATGGCCGATCTGGTGCGGGAAGGGAAGGTCCGCTACCTCGGTTTGAGCGAGGCGGCGCCGGATACCCTGCGCCGGGCGCAGGCGGTACATCCCATCAGTGCCCTGCAGAGTGAATACTCCCTGTGGACGCGGGATCCGGAAGACGGGGTGTTGGACACCTGTCGTGAACTGGGCATCAGCTTTGTCGCCTACAGTCCGCTGGGGCGGGGGTTTCTCACCGGTGCGATCCGCTCGCCGGAGGATTTCAAGGAAGGGGATTTTCGCCGCCACAATCCGCGTTTCCAGGGCGAGAATTTCCAGCGCAACCTGGACCTGGTGGATCAGGTGCATGCCCTGGCGGAACAGAAACAGGTATTGCCGTCACAGTTGGCGCTGGCCTGGGTGCTGGCCCGGGGCGATGATGTGATCGCCCTGTTCGGTACCAAGCGCCGCCGCTATCTGCAGGAGAATCTGGCGGCGCTGGAGGTGCGGCTGAGCGACGAGGAACTGGCGCGGCTGGATGCGATCTTTCCCCGCCACGGTGCCGCCGGCGAACGTTATGGCGAGGAAGGCATGCGTACCGTGGGGAACTAGGGTGAACAGGCCCTAGGTTTCGGGGGCTTGCCCGCTGGCCAGGCGGTGTTCATCCAGCAGCCAGTCGCGGAAGTCGGTGACGATGGCGCGAGGGGAGGCACGCTCCGGGCTGACGATGAAATAGTGGAACCGGCAGGGCAGTGCCACTTCACTTAACCGCCGCAGGGTGCCGGCGGCCAGCTCCGTCTCCACCAGCTCCGGGCAGACCAGCCAGGCGCCCTGGCCGGTGAGGGTGGCTTCCAGTGCCAGCAAGCCGTTGCCGAAATGGTGCTCGCGGGCATCGGCGGGAAAAGGTTTTCCGGCTGCTTCACACCATTCGCGCCAGCCGAATCTCTCATTGGAACGGCCGGCGGTATTGTCGGTGAGCAGGGCGCCCTCATCGAGCACCTCGGCGATGGTGCTCCGGCCCGTCGCGGAAGCGACCACCGGCTCCAGCGCCACTTCCAGCAGCAGTGAACTGTCCATGTCCGGGTACTCGCCATAACCAAAGCGGATTGCTAGATCGATGCCGGCGCGGGAGAAGGCGGAAGCCGTGACCGGTCCTCCGGGGGCGGTGTCCACGGAATGCAGGCTGGCCTGCAGACGCACTTCCGCCTCCGGGTGGCGGGCATAGAAGCGGTGCAGACGTGGCACCAGCCATTTGGTGGCGAACAACGGCTCGGCGCACACCGTGATGACGTCCTTGGCTTCACCCTGGCTGCGCAGTTCATCGACGGCATCGACCAGCGCGGCGAAGCCGTCCTGTAACCGGGGCAGAATGCTCAGCGCCGCCGCCGTCGGCGTGACCCGGCGATGGTGGCGAATGAACAGCGCCACCCCGAGTTGTTCCTCGAGGGCTTTGATCTGATGACTCACCGCCGCCGGGGTCACGCTCAATTCCTTGGCGGCGGCGGCGAAGCTGCGGGTGCGCGCCGCCACTTCGAAATAGGCCAGCGCCGCCAGCGGCGGCAGGCGCCGCATGAAGCCGGCGGGCAAGGAGGACCGGGTGTGTTCGTTCATCCGCTTAGCGCTGCCATTGTGCCGCCCGTTTGTTGAGGAAGGCGTCGATACCTTCGGCGGCGTCCGCTTCCATCATGTTCCGCGCCATCACTTCTCCGGCAAAACGATAGGCTTCGTCCAGGGGCAGTTGCCGTTGCCGGTAGAACATGGCTTTGCCATGGCGGATCGCCGCCGGGCTTTTCTCCATGATCGAAGTGGCCAGGGCGGTTACCGCGCCGCCCAGTTCCGCTTCCGGCACGGCTTGATTGATCAATCCCCAGTCGGCGGCGGTGGCGGCGTCGATGAAGCGCGCGGTCACCAGCATTTCGAAGGCGCGCTTGGCCGAGACATTACGTGACAACGCCACCGAAGGCGTGGAACAGAATAGCCCGGCGTTGATGCCGGAGACGGCGAAGCGGGCGCTGTCCGTGGCCACCGCCAGATCACAACTTGCCACCAGCTGACAGCCGGCGGCGGTGGCCACTCCTTGAATGACCGCGATCACCGGCACCGGTACCGCCAGCAGGCTTTGCATTACACCGCTGCAGGTGGCGAACAGTTGCCGGTAATAATCCTCCTCGCCCAGATGAGAGTACATCTGACGCAGGTCATGGCCGGCGCAAAACGCCTTGCCCGCCGCCCGCAACACCACGCAGCGCAGGGTCTCGTCGTTGGCCAGAGCGTCCAGCTCGGTTTTCAGCGCCGCCAGCATCTCCTCGGACAAGGCGTTGTAGTGGCGGGGCCGATTCAGGGTCAAAGTGACCAGGCCATCCTGGTCTTCTCGCAGTATCAGAGGGGCATTGAGATCGGCTTGCGCGCTCATCACGATTCTCCTTGTTTTGCGTTGTCCGCTCAGGCCGCCGCGGACTGGGTGCGCAGGCGCACCTTGGTCTTCAGCGAATTGCCGATGAAGCAATTACGGTGAGCGCCGGCATGCAGGCGTTGCAGCTCGGCCGGTTCCGGTGTCTGGCCGTCGGCGAACTCGATGGCGGGTTGCAATTCCACCCGGGTCACCGCCAACCGGCCTTCCTCGTTCTTTTCCAGAAAGCCCACCGGTGTGTCCTTGTAGCTCTCCACCCGGTAGCCCTTGACGTCGGCGATGGCCAGGAAGAACAGCATGTAGCAACTGGACACCGAGGTCACCAGCAGTTGCTCCGGGTCGGCGCAGTTGCCGTCCCCTTGATAATCCACCGCAGCGGAGACTTGCACGGTCTGACCGCCATTGAGGGTGGCCAGATGGTTGCGGGAGTAGCTTCCGTTGCCGTCCGGGTGGTCGGCGCGGGTCCAGGCAATGGCGGCGTGATGTTCTGACATCGGCTCTGCTCCTTTCTGAAAACGGGCCGGGACGCCCTCGGTGAGCAGTACCATTGCACCAGCTCTGCTTAATGAAAAGCGATGTTTTCTAGGGATTAGGCTTAGACAGGCTAATGCAGGAAGGGAGTCGGCGCCAACCCGCAAGGAAGCGGCGCCGTGGGTCAGTCTTGCTGATTGAAGGCCCGCCAGGTGTCCACGGCCTTGCGTGTCACCACGGGGCCGGCGACCTGGGTCAGCGCGCGGCGCAAAGTGGGGCTGGCGGCAATCGCCACGCCGGCGGCGAAGGCACCGATCATCAGCAGACCGCTATTGCGGCGCGCCCACGCCAGGGTCTGATCGCCCACCAACGGACGCAGACCAGACTCCAGGACGCTTTCCGTCGGGCTCGGCGCCGGTGGCGGTGTGTCGTCTTGGGCTGGACCGGCGCGGTTGGCGCGAACCAGGCCGTAGCCGAGGGCGGCGGCCACCACCAGCAGACCGGCGCCGCTGATCAGCGCGGCCAGCGCCGCGCCCAGCGGTGGTGTCAGCGCGATCCAGGCCGCTGCCGTGAGGCTCAGTAATGCCGCCAGGCTGATCAACATGATCAGCCAGATCATCGCATTAAGACTGAACAGCCCGGCCAGCATGCCGCGCAGTTTCACACTCAACGGCCGAGCAGTTTGCCGAGCAGCAGGCCCACGCCGAACGCCGTGAGCACGCTGGTAAAAGGGCGGGCCTTGATCTCCTCCCCCAAGTGCTCCGCTTGCCGGGAGGCGCTTTGGCGCGCACCTTCGAAGGTTTCCCGGGCGCTGTTGAGATGCTCCTGGGCGCGTTCCTGAGTGGAATGCTTGACCGCGTCGGCCAGGGCCTTGAAGTCCCGGCGCAACTGCTCAAGGTCTTTTTTCAGGGCTTCGGTTTCCGCTGACTGGTTCATGACGCCTCCTTGGTATGGACCTGCGTTCTGATCTGAACAACGAAGCTTCAGCATATAGAGTGCATGGCCGCGGCGACTAGTGGGCAAGCCGTTAAAAATGCAAAACCATGAGATTTCTTGATCCGGCTCACGAGCGGGCCGGGAATGGCGAGTCATGGACCGTTTGCCTCACCGTTTCCCTCAAACCGAACTGCGAAGCCGCTGTGGGAGCTTGCCTGCAAGCGAATGAGGTTCGCTCAGGCGTTGAGCAACATTCGCTTGCAGGCAAGCTCCCACAGCGACTTCGCAGCCTTATTACTGCGCCAGCTTACGAATCACTTCATCGGTGAATTCGGTGGTGCTGCTGCGCCCACCCAGGTCCGGGGTGACTTTGTCCCCCTCGCCAACCACTGTGCGCAGGGCGTTACGCAGACGCTCGGCTTCGCTGTTGAGATCCAGATAGTCGAGCATCATGGCGGCGCCGAGCATCAGCGCGGTGGGGTTGGCGACCCCCTTGCCGGCGATATCCGGCGCGCTGCCGTGCACCGCTTCAAAGATGCCTTTGTCTTCCCCGACGTTGGCGCCGGGCGCCAGTCCAAGGCCGCCCACCAGGCCGGCGCAGAGGTCGGAAAGAATGTCACCGAACAGGTTGGTGGTGACGATGACGTCGAAACGGTGAGGGTTCATCACCAGTTGCATGGCGCAGTTGTCGACGATCATTTCCTCGTGCTCGATATCGTCGTATTCCTTGGCCACGCTGCGTGCCACATCCAGGAACAGCCCGGAGGTGGATTTCATGATGTTGGCTTTGTGCACCACGGTGACTTTCTTGCGGCCCAGCCGGCGCGCGGCTTCATAGGCGAAACGGATCAGGCGTCTGGACTCCTTGCGGGTGATGACGCTGCGCAGTTCCGCCCGTTCGCCATCTTCGCTGACCATCTGGCCTTCACCGGAGTAGATGCCTTCGATGTTCTCGCGGACGGTGAGGATATCGACATTATCGTAGCGGGAACGGACACCGGGGATGGAGAGAGCGGGGCGGACGTTGGCGAACAGATCGAAGTATTTGCGCAGGGTGACGTTGACCGAGCGGAAGCCCTTGCCCACCGGGGTGGTGATCGGCCCTTTCAACGCCACCGGATTCTTGCCGATCATGTCGAGGGTTTCCTGGGGGACCAGGTCGAGGCCCTTGTCCAGGGCGGTTTGCCCGGCGATGGCATAGTCATAGGCCAGGCCGCAGTCCAGAGCATCCAGGACTCGAACGGTGGCATCGACGATGTCCGGGCCGATGCCGTCGCCCGGGATGATGGTCACGCGTGTTTCCGCCATGGTTTCCTCTCCTTCTGGTCTTTTGGAATGCAGAAAAATTATGGTGGGTCCGTCGCCACGTTGTGGGTGGGGGGACCGTCGCGGCCGGACACCGGGGTGGGTATCCGGCCGTAGCTGTCCGGGCCGGTAAGCGGGACACTGAATTCGCGCCCTATATGGGGGCGGGACAGTTCTGATTCAAGCAGGCCCGCCAGGGTCCCGGCAAGCGGACGGCCTCTTGTATTCAAGTTCCGTGCCGTGACGAAAGCGTGTCAGCGCGGGTAATGGTGCATGACGAGAGCACCGGAATGGGGCGGGCACGGCGGGTGGCCCGGTGAGCGTGCACCGGGCCGGGGCGGCTTACTGTTTGAACAATCCGCGCGCGCTGTAGGGCTCGCTGCGCAGATACTGCGGGGAGGCGTGGATCGTGGCGCCCAGACGGGCCGCGGCGTGCCAGGGCCAGCGCGGGTTATAGAGGATGCCGCGGGCCAGGCCGACGGCATCCGCCTGGCCGGATGCCAGCAGCGTTTCCGCCTGTTCCGGCTCGGTGATCAGGCCCACCGCGATGGTGGTCAGGCCGCTTTCGGCCTTGATGCGAGCCGCCAGGGCGGTCTGATAACCGGGGCCGACGGGAATTTTCTGCGCCGGTGTCAGGCCGCCGCTGGAGACATGAATGAAATGGCAGCCGCGTGCCTTGAGGGCCTTGGCCAGCGCCACGGTTTGCTCCAGGTCCCAGCCGTCCGCTGCCCAGTCGGTAGCCGATACCCGTACCCCGACCGCCATTTCCGGCACCGCTTCGCGGACGGCGTCGAACACCTCCAACAGCAACCGCATGCGGTTTTCCAGACTGCCGCCATAGCGGTCGTCACGGCGGTTGGACAGCGGCGACAGAAACTCGTGCAGCAGGTAGCCATGGGCGCCGTGGATCTCGATCAAATCCAGCCCCAGGCGGCGTGCCCGTTTGGCGGCGGCGACAAAGGCTTCAATCAATTCACCGATCTCGTCCTCGGAAAGCGGCTCCGGAGCCTGTTCATTGTCGGCGAACGGCAATTCGGAGGGCGCGCGGGTTTGCCAGCCGTTGCCCTGATCCGGCCTGATTTGCGCTCCGCCCTCCCAGGGCCGGTGCGTGGAGGCTTTACGGCCGGCGTGGGCCAGTTGGATCCCTACAGGCATGGGAGACCATGCGCGCACTTGGTCGAGCACGGTTTTCAGGGCGGCTTCGTTGTCATCGTTCCACAGTCCCAGATCCCGCGGGCTGATGCGGCCTTCCGGCAACACCGCGCTGGCTTCCAGGATCAGCAGGCCGGCGCCGGATTGCGCCAGGGTGCCCAGGTGGATGGTGTGCCAGCTGGTGGCGTTGCCGTCGTCGGCCGAATACTGGCACATCGGGGCGATGACGATACGGTTATCCAGGTTCAACGGACCCAGTTCGAGCGGGGTAAACAGATGGCTCATGGACCTCTCCGGAAAGGGGACGCAAATAAAGGAAAGGGGCGGGCACGCCGCCCCTGGAGACGGGGTCAGGCGGGGGCGCCGACGCCCTCACCGGTCAGCAGGCTCTGTACGTGGGCGCGCGGCGGCGCGCCGAACATACGGCTGTATTCGCGGCTGAACTGGGAAGGGCTTTCATAGCCCACCCGGTAACTGGCGGTGGCCGCTTCCAGGCCTTCGCTGAGCATCAGCCGACGCGCCTCGTGCAGGCGCAGTTTCTTCTGGAACTGCAGCGGTGACATGCGCGTCACCTGTTTGAAACTGTGGAACAGGGACGATTCGCTCATGTTGACCTGATCCGCCAGATCCCGAACCCGCAGCGGTTGGGTATAGCGGTCCTTGAGCAGGGCGATGACCTTGGAGACCCGGTGGGACTGGCTGTCGGCGGCGGCGAACTTGCGCATGCGCGCGCCCATTTCGCCGATCAGCGCGCGATACAGGATCTCACGCCGGATCAGCGGCGCCATGATCGGTGTGTCGGCGGGCTTGTCGAGCAGCTCCACCAGGCGGGTGGTGGCGTCCAGCATGGCGGTGTCGATAGGCGCCATGCACAGCCCGCAGTTGATCTCCGGACACTGATCTTCGTCACTCACCGCCTCGCCCAGTTCGAACACCAGGTCCGCCACTTCCTGGGAATCCACATCCAGGCGAATGGACAGGAACGGCTCGCCGGGGCTGGCCACGTTGACTTGCCCCAGTACCGGCAGATGGACCGATGACACCAGGTAGCTCAAGGGGCCATAGACGATTTCGCGGTCGCCAAGCCAGATCGTCTTGCTGCCCTGGACGATGACGCACAGACAGGGCTCGTAGATGGCCGAGGTGCATTGCGTGGGCGTGTTGGCCCGCCCCAGATGTAGGCCCGACAGTGTGGATTCTTCTATGCCATCCTCCGGAGCATGCCGCAGGACGGTTCTGGTAAGCCGGGAACGGAGCTGTTCGAGTTCGATGTCCTGCCCGGACGATGAAAGGGAAAGGGAGTGATGCGCCACGATAGTGCCCTCCGTGTGTTTGTCGGCAGTATACGCACTGCCCGTGACAGGGTAAGCGCGGCTCCTGGAATGCTGCAGGATCGTGCAATGACTGTGGAGTAACAAGCAATTTCAGGCAAGCCGGAGGGGTTGTCATGGTGATCCGCGACAATCCGTGATCTAGCCTGATCCGGCTCCGCCTGGCGCGTGCATCAAATTGAACGGATGTCGGTTTTATGACGCGGCAATATGGTGCAAAGCCTTTTGTTTCAACATTATTGTCCTTGTTGGGGACGGCGGCTTCGACGGCGTGATGTTGTTCGCACTTGCCGGATAATGGGGCCCGGATCCGGGCGGACGTTTGCTGGGGACGGCTGCCTGATTCTGTATTGTTCACAGGATCAGGCAATTATCGCGCAGTAAACGGATACCGCCGGCTGGCGGCTGTCCTCTATTGTGTGCGGCGTGGAAGGGACCCGCCGCCAATCGGCGGGACGGGTCCGTCAGGTGGCAAGCGGGGGCCCCGATCCACGTTGCTGTCGAATAGGCCGTGCCTATATCGACCATCGGTAAACCCATCAAGAAACGCCGTTGACCTCAACATTGGTTGAGGAATTAACGTTCGCGGCCTGGGGGAGAACGAGTCCGATGCCCCGGGGCATTGATCGTTTGACCTCACTTGATGGTGTCCCGCTATTGACTGACGGTCAGTCAGTTTTTAGAGTTTTGCAAATGGGAACTATTTTCAATTGAAGGCAGGCGTATTGCCTGCAAGGCCCGAACAGCAGGAGCGAGCGCAACATGGATTCAATCAATACCCATTACGCCAGCGGGGGAGAGCTGATCATCGGGCTCGCCCTCATATTGATGGTGGCCGTTGGATTGGCCGGCTGCGATGCCCGTGGTGAGCAGGAGCAGGCGCAAATGCCGCCGCCGGCGGTCAAGGTGGCGAAGGTGCTGGATGACCCGGTGACACTGTGGGATGACTTCACCGGCCGGGTGGCGGCACCGGAAACCGTGGATCTGCGTCCCCGTGTCAGCGGCTACATCGACAAGGTGAGCTTCGAGGAAGGGGAACTGGTGGAACAGGGCGATGTGTTGTTCGTCATTGACCAGCGCCCTTACCGTGCCCGTGAACGGGCCGCCGCCGCGGACCTGGCCCAGGCTCGCAGCCAGTATCAATTGGCCAAGAGAGAAGCCTCCCGGGCGGAACGGCTGGTGGCCAGCCGCGCCATCTCCCGCGAGGAATACGACCGCCGGGCGTCGGCGATGGTGTCAGCGCGCGCGGCCATGAATGCCGCCGAAGCGGCGTTGGAAACCGCCCGTCTTGATCTGGAGTACACCGAGGTGCGCTCTCCGATCACCGGCCGCGCCGGCCGCGCCATGGTCACTCGCGGCAACCTGGCCAACGCTGATCAGACCCTGTTGACCACAGTGGTATCGGTGGATCCGGTGTACGTGTACTTCGAGAGCGACAGCGATTCCTACCTGCGTGGCCGAGAGCTGCTGGGTAATGGCGAGGATACCGAAGTGCGTATCGGTTTGAGCGGTGAAAACGGCTACCCGCATCGGGGCAAGGTCGACTTCATCGATAACCGTCTCAACGCCAGCACCGGCACGCTGCAGTTCCGCGCCGTGGTGCCGAACCCGGATGGCCGCTTCAAGCCGGGGCAATTCGCCCGGGTGGAACTGCCCGCCGAGCGTCTCGACAAGGCGCTGTTGATCGACAGCAAGGCGCTGCTTACCGATCAGAACCGCCGTTATGTCTATGTGGTGGACGATGAGAACAAAGCGTCCCGCCGTAACGTCGACGCCGGTCGCACCGTGGATGGCCTGGTGGTGATCCGCGACGGCCTGAAGCCCGGCGAGCGGGTCATCGTCAACGGGGTGCAGAAAGTATTCATGTCCGGCATGCCGGTGGCGCCGACGCTGGTGGAAATGCGCGCGGCGGCCACCAAGGAACCGGAAGTGGCGGCGGCGCCCTGATCGACTGACACCGACATAACCCAAGTCCATGGATCGAGCGCGCTCCGCGGAGCGCGCCAAGAGGGTACTCTTGTCATGAATTTTTCTCGTTTCTTCGTCGACCGCCCGATCTTTGCCGCGGTGTTGTCGATCATCATCCTCGCGGTCGGCGCCATCTCGATCCCGATGCTGCCGATCAGCGAGTATCCGGAAGTGGTGCCGCCCTCGGTGGTGGTGCGCACGGTTTACCCCGGCGCTAACCCCAAGGTGATCGCCGAGACCGTGGCCACGCCCCTGGAAGAGTCCATCAACGGCGTCGAGGACATGATGTACCTCAAGTCGGTGGCGGGCTCCGACGGCGTGCTGCAAATGACCGTCACCTTCCGCCCCGGCACCGACGCCGATGACGCCACGGTAAGGGTGCAGAACCGGGTCAGCCAGGCGCTGGCGCGATTGCCCGAGGACGTGCGCCGCCAGGGCGTGACCACCCAGAAACAATCGCCCACCTTTTTGATGGTGGTGCATCTGACCTCGCCGGACGGCCGCTACGACACGCTGTACCTGCGTAACTATGT
This sequence comes from Alloalcanivorax xenomutans, assembly GCF_900217905.1. Lineage (GTDB taxonomy): Bacteria > Pseudomonadota > Gammaproteobacteria > Pseudomonadales > Alcanivoracaceae > Alloalcanivorax > Alloalcanivorax xenomutans. The sequence continues at coordinate 228,753 of NZ_OBMO01000001.1, read as the reverse complement.
GCGCCTGCATGTGAAGGATGTACTGGCCCGGATCCAGGGCGTCGGTGATGCGCAGATCTTCGGCGGCGGTGACTACGCCATGCGCGCCTGGCTGGACCCGGACAAGATCGCCTCGCGGGGCATGACCGCCAGCGATGTGGTGGGTGCCATTCGTGAACAGAACGTTCAGGTTTCCGCCGGTCAGCTCGGCGCCGAGCCGATGCCCAACAGTGATTTCCTCACCCTGATCAATGCCCAGGGCCGGCTGCGTACGGTGCAGGAGTTTGGTGACATCGTATTGAAAAGCGGTGAGCAGGGCGAAATTGTCCGGCTTTCCGATGTCGCCCGTCTGGAACTGGGCGCCGGTGACTACACCCTGCGCTCGCAACTGGATGGCAAGGACGCGGTGGCGGTGGGTATCTTCCAGGCGCCCGGCGCCAATGCTCTGGAAATCCGTGATTCGGTGATCGCCGCCATGGATGAACTGTCCACCCGTTTTCCGGAAGGGGTGAAGTACGAAGCGGTGTACGACACCACTATTTTCGTGCGCGACTCCATTCATTCGGTGGTGAAGACCCTGCTGGAAGCGGTGCTGCTGGTGGTGCTGGTGGTGACGCTGTTCCTGCAGACCTGGCGTGCTTCGATCATCCCGTTGCTGGCGGTGCCGGTATCGGTGATCGGTACCTTCTCGGTCTTGCTGTTGCTCGGCTATTCCATCAATTCACTGACGCTGTTCGGGCTGGTGCTCGCCATCGGGATCGTGGTGGACGACGCCATCGTGGTGGTGGAAAACGTGGAACGGAACATCGAGGAGGGGCTCTCTCCGGTGGCCGCCGCCCATCAGGCGATGAAGGAAGTGTCCGGCCCGATTGTCGCCATCGGTCTGGTGTTGTGCGCGGTGTTCATTCCCATGGCGTTTCTGTCCGGGGTCACCGGTCAGTTCTATCGCCAGTTCGCGGTGACCATCGCCATTTCCACCGTCATCTCCACGATCAATTCGCTGACGCTGTCACCGGCCTTGGCGGCCAGACTGCTGCGCTCCCATGATGCGCCGAAGGACCGCCTCACGCGCATCATCGACGGGCTGTTCGGCTGGTTGTTCCGTCCGTTCAACCGTTTCTTCAACCGCAGTTCGGAGAAGTACCAGGGCGCGGTGGCGCGGTCACTGAGCCGTCGCTCGGTGGTGTTCATGGTCTATCTGGTGTTGCTGGTCAGCACTGGCTTGATGTTCAAGGTGGTGCCGCCGGGGTTTATCCCGACACAGGATAAACAGTATCTGATCGCCGGCGTGAAACTGCCCGAAGGCGCTTCCCTGGAGCGCACCGACAAACTGCTCAAGACGGTGACGGACATCGCCATGGAGGCGGACGGCGTGGCGCACTCGATCTCGTTCCCGGGACTCAATGCGCTGCAGTTCACCAATACCTCCAACACCGGCCTGGTCTTCCTGCCGCTGGACCCGTTCGATCAGCGTGAGCGCACCGCGGAAGAGATCAACGCCGAGATCAACGCCAAGATTTCCGCGTTGAGCGAGGGCTTCGCGTTCTCCTTCATGCCGCCGCCCATTCTCGGGCTGGGCAACGGTGCCGGTTACCAGATGTTCATCGAGGACCGGGGTGGCTTGGGGTATGGCGCTTTGCAGGAGGCGGTCAGTGCCTTCCAGGGCGCCATCTCGCAAACACCGGGGATGACCTTCCCGATCACCAGTTATCAGGCCAACGTGCCGCAGCTGGACGCGGTGGTCGACCGCACCAAGGCGAAAGCCCAGGGCGTGCCGATGACGGAGCTGTTCGACACTTTGCAGACCTATCTGGGGTCCACCTACGTGAACGACTTCAATCGCTTCGGACGCACCTGGCAGGTGATTGCCCAGGCCGACGCGCCGTTCCGTGACAGTGTCGAGGACATCGCCAATCTGCGGACCCGCAATGAGCAGGGAGAAATGGTGCCGATCGGTTCCATGGTGGATATCCGGCAAACCTTCGGTCCGGATCCGGTATTGCGCTACAACGGCTACCCCGCCGCCGACCTGGCCGGCGAAGCCGATCCGAGAGTGATGTCGTCCGCCCAGGCCATGGACAAACTGACGGAACTGGCGGATCAGATTCTGCCCAACGGCATGAGCTTCGAATGGACCGACCTGAGCTTCCAGCAGCACACCCAGGGCAACGCGGCGCTGGTGGTCTTCCCGTTGGCCATCCTGCTGGTGTTCCTGGTACTGGCGGCGCTGTACGAGAGCTGGGTACTGCCGTTGGCGGTAATCCTGATCGTGCCGATGTGTATGCTCTCCGCGTTGATCGGTGTGTGGTTCGGCGGCGGCGACAACAACATCTTTGTACAGGTCGGGCTGGTGGTTCTGATTGGCCTGGCCTGTAAGAACGCCATCCTCATCGTGGAGTTCGCCCGTGAGCTGGAACTGCAGGGCATGGAGACCGTGACGGCCGCTCTGGAAGCCTGCCGCCTGCGTCTGCGTCCGATCATCATGACCTCGATCACCTTTACCGCCGCCGTGGTGCCGCTGGTACTCGGTCATGGCGCCGGCGCGGAAGTGCGCCAGGCACTGGGGATCGCCGTGTTCGCCGGCATGATTGGTGTCACCTTGTTCGGACTGTTCCTGACGCCGGTGTTCTATGTCGGCCTGCGCAAACTCGCCGGCCCGCTCAAGCACTCCCACGCTTCCACCATGGACGGCGAAGCCCACGGTCTTTCAGGAGAAAGTCATGCATAAGTATGCCCTGAGTGTTGTGCCACTGATCATGGCCCTGGCCGGTTGCGCGGTGGGGCCGGACTATCAGGAGCCGGAGACACCGTTGCCGGAGCGCTTCGTTGGCGCCGACCAGGTGCGGCCGTTCGATGAAAACGCCGAGCGCCGTTTCTGGTCCGGCTTTGATGATCCGTTGCTGGCGGACCTGATTGATCAGGCACTCAACGCCAATCACGACCTGCGTGCCGCGCTGGCGCGCTACCAGAGAGCGGAAGCGCTGTTGCGCGGTGCCCGCCGGGAGCAGCTGCCGAGTGTCACCGTCAACGGCAGCGCCGCCGAGCAGCATCTGGCGGAAGTGGAACAGAGCCCGCCGGGTGGCGCGGAGCGGGTGGAGCTCTATCAGGCCGGCGTCGCTGCTGGCTGGGAGCTGGACCTGTTCGGGCGTTTGCGGCGCGCCACCCAGGCGCAGGCGGCGGAACTGGATGCCGCGGAAGCGGATCTGGGAGCGCTGCAGGTGGCCATGGCCGGACGCATCGCCAACAGCTACTTCCAACTGCGTGGCCTGCAGCAACAGCTGCAGGTTGCCCGCCGTAACGTGGAGAATCAGCAGCAGGCGCTGGACATTGTTCAGGCTCGCATGGAAGACGGCAACGCCACCCGTTTGGATGAGGCCCGCGCCCGGGCGCAACTGGACGCGGTGCGGGCCACGGTGCCGCAACTGCAAACCGCGATTCGGACTTACATGTACCGCATCGCGGTGCTGACCGGGCGCACCCCGGACAGCCTGGTGACCACCCTGGCCGAGCCCGGTGATTTGCCGGCGCAAGTGCCGGATCTGGCCACCGGCACGCCGTCCGGCGTGCTGCGCCGGCGCCCGGATATCCGTGCCGCCGAGCGTCGCGTGGCCGCCGCCACCGCCCGTATCGGCGTGGCCACCGCCGACCTGTTTCCGCGCTTCACGCTGGAAGGGCTGATCGGCAGCGTCGCCTCCCGTGACGGTGACCTGTTCAGTGGCCCGGCGGAAAGTCGGCGCATTGCCCTGGGGGTGGATTGGACCTTCCTCGACTTTGGCAAGGTCCGCTCCCGTATCGATGCCGCCGACGCCGAGACCCAGGCCGTCATCGCCGAGTACCAGCAAACCGTGCTCGCGGCGCTGGAAGAAACGGAAACCCAACTGGTGCGTCATCAGCAGGCCCGTGAACGCACCGAACTGCTGCGCCACGCCACCGACGCCGCGCAGCAGGCCGCCGAACTGGCGCGCCTGCGCTACCGGGAAGGTTTCATCGGTTTCTTCGAGGTGCTGGACAGTGAGCGGGAGCTAATGGACACCCGCGACGCCTTCATCCGCAGCCGCACCGAAGTGACCCTGGCGATGGTGGATCTGTACCGCGCCCTGGCCGGCGCACCGGTGCCGCCGGAGCAGGATCCGGCAAGGAGAAGCGCGGCGCGCTAAGTAACGGCCGGGTCCGCTTGCCGTCCCGAAAGGTATCAATGCAGCGCTGTCTACAAGGCCGCTGTGGGAGATTCTATGGTGCCCTGCAAGCCCGCCACGCTAGTGCGCCATTCGCCAGCAGGCTGGCTCCCACGGATCATGCCACGAAGCCGCTGTGGGAGCTTGCCTGCAAGCGAATTCGATGTCAGATGATGGGAAAAAAACAAAAAAAAGCCCGCATGCAGAATCAAGCAAGGTTCATGGAGCCCTGGGTATTAGCAACACTGCTTCCAGCGGCGACAATAAACCCACATAAAGGACACAACGCGACAGGAGGAACCGACATGCTCGATACCCGTGCTTTACAGCGTTCGACACGGACCACCAATCCGGCGATCCAACGTTTCCTGGCGCTCACCGCCTGCTATTTGCGTACCCCGCTGGCGCCGTGATCTTCACGCGATGCTGCGCTCCCGACTGATTTACTGCCAACAGGCCTTTTAGTGGTCTCTCGTTAAATCGGCGGTGCTGGTCCACCGCTCCGATTTCTTACCCCCAAGAGGTCAGGGACGACCTTCTTTTTTTCTCTCTGTTTCGGTTGATGGCGATTTGCCATCGGATTCCCTATCATCGGCGCGCCCTGCCTTGATGGATTCTCCGATGATCGTTCGTGACCGTCCCAACCCCATTGCGTTATTGATCGCCCTGCGTGGCTCGGTGGTGCCGGATATCCTGCCGCACATCCTGCTGGTGGCGTTGTTTGCCTCGGCGATGACCCTGGTGAGCCAGTACCACGTATTGGATGTCAGCCATTACACGGTGATGCCGGTGACATTGCTGGGGATCGTGCTGTCGATCCTGCTCAGTTTCCGCAATAACGCCGCCTATGACCGTTGGTGGGAAGCGCGCAAACAGTGGGGCCAGATGGTGTATGAGATCCGCAGCCTGGCCAGGACCAGTGGCACCTTACTTAGTAATAAAGAGCTTGGTAATGAAAGGTTGGGTGATGATGAGCCGCGCCGTCGGGAACTGCTGGAGCTGGTCCTGGCGTATGCCCATGCACTGCGCGGGCAACTGCGTGGGGAGGACGTGCGCGAGGACCTGTTAAAAGTGCAGACTCCTGCGGCGGTGGATCAGGCCCTGGCCCATCGCAACGGCGCCGACTGGTTTTTGCGCCGGGCCGGTGAGTGGGTGGGGGAGCGCTATCGGGAAGGACATCTGGACAGCATCGGCGTGAGCCAGCTGGATCAGCGGTTGACCGCTTTGGCCAGTGTGCAGGCCGCCAGTGAGCGCATCGCGCAGACGCCGTTGCCGTTTGCCTACGCCCTGCTGGCCCATCGCACCGCCTACATTTACTGTTATTTGCTGCCGTTCGTGCTGATCGGCTCTCTGGGCTGGAGCACGCCTTTGTTCGTGGCGGTGGTGGCCTACACCTTCTTTGGACTGGACCGCCTGGCGGAACATCTGGAAATGCCCTTTGGCCGCGAAGCCAACGATCTGCCGTTGGACACCATCTGCCGGACCAATGAAATCTCCGTGGCGGAAGCCCTGGGCGATCCGGCGCCGGAACCGCTGCCGGTGGTCAACCACCAGTTGCAGTAAACGGGGGCGACGGCTTGCCCGGCGGCGCCCGCTGGCTCAACATGACAGCTTCGCGCTGTGGAGACGGTTGATGCAAGACGCCTACTTCTATGAGCCCGCCAAGGGCCACGGTCTGCCCCATGATCCGTTCAATGCGCTGGTGGCGCCGCGCCCGATCGGCTGGATCGGCTCCCGCAGCGCCGAGGGCGTGCTCAATCTCGCGCCCTACAGTTTCTTCAATGCGTTCAATTACCACCCGCCGATCATCGGCTTCTCCAGCATCACCTATAAGGACAGTGTGCGGAATATCGAAGCCATCGGGGAGTTCACCTGGAATCTGGCCACCCGCGCGCTGGCGGAAGCGATGAATCAAAGCTGCAAGGCGGTCCCGCCGGAAGTGAATGAATTTGAACTGGCGGGGCTGACGGCGGAGCCGTCTCGGTTGGTGTCGGTGCCGAGAGTGGCGGAAACACCGGTCTCCTTTGAGTGCCGGCTGAGCCAGATTCTGCGTCTGAACACCGCCGCCGGTGAAGCGGTGGACACCTGGGTGGTGTTCGGAGAAGTGGTGGGGGTGCATATCGCCGCCCATTTGCTCAAGGACGGCATCTACGACACCGCCGCCGCCGAGCCGATTCTGCGCGCCGGCGGCCCGGCCGGATACTTCTCCGTGGATCCCTCCCAGTATTTCGAGATGTACCGGCCCCGCTGATCGGCGGGGCTTTATTCAATCCGCTTTTTCCTGGCGCTTGGCGATCTGGTGTGTGTCCTCGGTCAACCCGATCTGCCAGTAGCCGCTGGCGTACAAGCGGCGCCGGTCCACCCGCCGCTCCTGGACCAGATAGCGGCGAATGGCGCGCACCGCGCCGCTTTCCCCCGCTACCCACACCGCCGGAGAGCCTGTCAGCCAGGGCAGGGACATGACCTTGTCCACCAGCCCCAGGGCAGGTTGCTCCGGGTAGGGATTGAGGCGCCAGTGCACCTCCAGGCCAGAGGGGAAAGGCAAGGGCTGCTGATCCGCGGGGGAGAGAATGTCCAGTACCGCGTAGCCCTGGGCACCGGCCGGCAGACGTTCGATATTGGCGCTGATCGCCGGTAACGCCGACATGTCACCGGCGAACAGGAACCAGTCGGCGTCGAAATCAACGAACTTCGGCGCTCCCGGCCCGGCAAACCCGATGCGGTCCCCGGGGCGGGCATGGGCCGCCCAATGGGACGCGGGGCCATGGTCGGCGTGCATCATGAAGTCGACGAAAATCTCACCTCGAGTCTTATCGAAATGACGCAGCGTATAGGTGCGCACCACCGGCCGGCGCCACGGTGGCGTGTCGCCGTAGGGCGGCAGCGCGATGTCGGTTTGCCCCTCGCGGGGAATCAGCAATTTGAAGTTGGCGCTTTCATGATTCTCGGGAAAGTCACTGAGATCGCCGCCGCCCAGAACCACCCGCTTCATATTGGGCGTCAGGTTCTCGGTGCGCAGGACTTCCAGAATCCGGGGAGCGGGCCTTGGCATGGTCTGTCTCTCCACTGGATGTGGGTTGTGGTATCGAAATGTTTGGTAGACAATATCAACCATATTTCCAGTGATTGACAAAGTCAACAGTAGTGTCAAAAGAATCCGATATCCGTAATGCGATCTGGCAACTGGCGTTTCAGTTCAAGGTCAGCAGTAAAAAAGCCATCCGCCAGTACGGCTTGCCACTGAACGGCATGCATGTGCGCATCCTGCATATGATCGGCGCCACCCCGGCGTGCACCGCCAACCGGATCGTGTTGGCTTCCGGGCGCGACAAGGCGCAGATCACCCGTCTGCTGAAAGAGCTGGAAGGTATGTCGCTGATCCAACGCGCGCCGAATCCCGATGACAAGCGCAGTCAGATTGTCTCTCTGAGTGGGAAGGGCGAGGCGTTGATGGCCCGCGCCCGGGAGGCGGAACAGGATGTGGTGACGCGATTGTTGAGGGGAATGAAGAAAGACGAGATCGATACCTTTGTCGGCCTCGCCGGGCGCATGCTGGACAATCTGCGCGAGGAATAGAAAGGAGATCTCTCTCCCATCCCTTCATAGGGGCTTGGTAGCGGCGGGAAAGACTCCCTTGCTTGTCGGTTACCTCGAAGCTGATCGGCGTTCCCGCAAAGGCGTAACGCCGATCAGCGTCCCCGATGGAGAACAAGATCGTTTCCTCCCAACCCCGAAGACCCGTCACACGATCCGCGGTGGCGCATCGCCGTGCTGGATCCCGTATTTACGAATCAGCGCTTCGCGTTTGTCCGGATCGAAGTTGATGTTGCGGGCGTCGTAGCCGGCGTGTTCCAACAGACGCTTGTCCATGAGCCGGTACCACAGCGGCGGAATATAACTGACCAGGAACATACCGAAATAGCCGTTGGGCAGGCTGGGCACATCGTCGAAATGCCGCAGGCTCTGGTAGCGCCGGGTCGGATGGGCATGGTGATCGGAATGCCGCTGCAGATGAAAAGTGGCCCAGTTGGAGAACATATGGTTGCTGTTCCAGCTGTGATACGGCTGGGTGCGCTCGTAGCGGCCGGTTTTGGTTTTATGCCGCAGCAGGCCGTAGTGCTCGATATAGTTGGCGGAGGTCAACTGGAACGCGCCCCAGAACGCGGTGCCGAGGATGTACGGCAGAATGCCGATGCCGAACAACGCCAGCACGACTCCCCAGGCAATGGCCGTGATGATCGCCGGCTGAATGATTTCGTTGTCCAGGGACCACACCGATTTGCCCCGTGATTCCAGGCGCTCCTGCTCCAGCTTCCAGGCCCGGCGGGCGGCACCGGGGATCTCCCGCAGTACGAATTTCCAGATGCTTTCGCCCATGCGCGAGGATGCCGGGTCCTCCGGCGTGGCCACGTCCCGGTGATGACCCTTGTTGTGCTCAATGAAAAAGTGGCCGTAGGCGCAGGGCGCCAGCACGAACTTGGCCAGCCAGCGTTCGCCCTTGCCTTTCTTGTGGCCCAGTTCATGGCCCAGGTTGATGCCGACGCCGCAGGTGCCACCGAGCAGCAGAATCATCGCCAGCAGACCGTGCCAGGGCAGGTCCTGGGTACCGACGAACCAGGCGCCGAAAAACCAGGCGCCCCAGATCACCGGCACCAGAGCGTAGGTGACCCAGCGGTAATAGGGATCCTCTTCCAGTTGCGGCACCACCTCTTCCGGCGGGTTGCTGCGATCCTCACCGATCAGCATGTCCAGAACCGGAACCGCCAGGTAATAGAACACCAGCGGAATCCACAGCATCAGCGCATTGCCGTTGGCCAAATACAGCAGCGGCCCGATGAACACAATGGCGGGCACGAAGATGGACGAAAACCACAAATGGCGTTTGCGATCCCGATAGACCACGCCGGACGGGCCGGTGAACTCACCTGCCTTGCTCATACCGCAATCCTCTTTTTGTTATCCGATCACCGGATGGTGCGCCCAAGCCGGTTTGTGCGGCACCGCCAGGAGTGGCAGAAAATCGTCATAAAGTGACAAGTGAACGGGCGCGCCGGCAGGGTAAGCTGAGGATCATCCGTTTATGGCGGCGAGGGAGAAACCAATGAGCATCCAGGTGGCCGCCCGGCTCAGACCGGCGATTCATCCGACTTACCCGAGACTGCTGTGCGCCCATTTGCACTCCAGGGGCTTCGATAACGCCACCATCTTCGAGGGCACCCGCCTGCATTGGGAGCAGCTTCTGGGTGAGCATCGCTACCTGAGTCTGGAGCAGATGTCCCGCCTGATCCGCCGCTCCATCGAACTCACCGGAGAGCCCTGGCTGGGGCTGGACATCGGCGGCGTTACCTCGGTGTCCGCCCACGGCCCGCTGGGCTTCGCGGTGGTCTCGGCGGCGGATCTGGGGGCGGTGCTGCGGGTGCTCTCCCGCTTCGTCGGCGTGCGCTTCCAGCCGGTAACGGTGCATTTGCGCGAGGAGCCGGAGCGGGTGGTGCTGACCATGGAGGAAGAAGAGGACCTGGAAGAGGTTCGGGAATACGTCAACGGCGCGGTGCTCGCCACCTTCTTTCACCTGATCGATACCGTTACCTCCCGGCGTCTGCGGGATCTGGTGGTGGCGATGCCGATCCCGGAACCGGAGTGGGCGGAGATCTACACTGAAAAACTGGGTTGCCCGGTCCGCTTCGGGACTTCAGCGCTGACCATCGAAGTGCCGTCCGAGTTGTTGGGCACCCCGTGCCTGACCTCGGATCCCGGTCTGCACCGCACCGCGCTACGGGATTGTGAGCATCAACTGCGGCAACTCCAGGGCGGGGGACCGCTGAGTCAGCGCATTGGCGTGCAACTATTGGAGTGTGAGGGTCACTACCCGAGTCTGGATGAGATGGCCGCGCGCCACGCCATGTCCCGCCGTACCCTGATCCGTAAATTGAAAGAGGAAGGCTCCAGCTATCAGGAACTGCTGGATGAGGTGCGCCGGGAACTGGCCGCCTGGTATCTGTTGGAAACCGCGCACCCCGTGGAGCGCATCGCCGAGAAACTGGGGTACCAGGATCCCTCCAATTTCAGCCGCACCTTTCAGCGCTGGTTCGGCACCACGCCGTTGCGGATGCGCAAAGGGGAGTGAGTCTCAGAGGGCTTGCAGATTGCGCTCGATCTCGAAGATGTGTTCATCCTGCTCGCCAAGCTCGCGCAGCGCCTGGGCCAGATTCAGCAAGTACTCGCGATTGGCGCCGCTGGGGCCGTGGCTGCGGTGGATGTGGGCGGCGATCTCCGTTTCCGGTGCCGGGCCGAGAAAGGCGGCGTTGTCGGCGGTGGCAATATAGACCAACCCGTCCTCCTGGCCGCCGTCCTCGAAGGTCATCGGCGTGGAGAAACGCAGATAACCGTTTTTCTCACGCACATCCAGTTGTTCGAACACCGCTGGGCTGACGCGGTAGGCCATGCCGGCACAGCGCGCGCCCGGTGCTTCAATCAGCGTCACCACCCGGCCGGGGTTTTCCGGAGTGCCGCGATGATCGTGGGAGCCCTGCCAGAAGCGCCGGGCCCAGCCCTGAATCGACGCCGGCCGCCGCTCCTGGAACGGAAAATCCACCTTGAAAATCAGCGAGCCGTAACCGAACAGCCACACCGACTCGTGGTCCTGGAACAGGCTCCGCTCGCGGTTGATCGCGGTGGTATCGATCATGCCCGGGTGTCCTCCGCCCGGCGTTGACGCTCCGCCAGTGCGGCATCGCCATTGTCCTGATCCGGCCAGCCTCCCAGGTGATCGTGTACCAGCGCCGCCAGCGCATCCAGATGGGCCGGGCAGTCGTTCAGCGCCGGAATGTAATCGAACCGCTCGCCGCCGGCTTCCATGAAGTAACCGCGATTCTCCACGTCGATCTCTTCCAGCGTTTCCAGACAGTCGGCGGAAAAGCCGGGGCAGAACACCTGCACGCTTTTCACCCCCTCGCCGGGCAGGGCCTTGAGCGTGGCGTCGGTGTAGGGCTGCAGCCATTCCTCGCGGCCGAAGCGGGACTGGAACGTGACCTGCCATTGGCTCTCGTTGAGACCCAGCCGCTCCGCCAGAAGGCGGCTGGTTTTATGGCATTCGCAAAAGTACGGGTCGCCTTCGGTGAGGTAGCGTTTGGGCACGCCATGATAGGAGAACAGCAGTTTTTCCGCCCGGCCATGCTGTGCCCAATGGCTGTGAATATGCTCCGCCATGGCATCCAGGTAGGGTGCGTAATCGTGGTAATGGCTGATGAAACGCAGATCCGGCAACCAGCGCCGGGCGGCGAAATCCTGCGCCACGGCGTCGAACGTGGAGGCCGAGGTACTGGCGGAATACTGCGGATACAGCGGCAGCACAAGCAACCGGGTAACGCCTTGCCCGGCCATCCTCTGCAACACCGAAGGAATGGACGGGTTGCCATAGCGCATGGCGAACTCCACCACCAGATCCTCGCCATACTCGGCCTGCAGCCGCTGCCGCAGCCCCTCGCACTGATTGCGGGTGTGCACCAGCAGCGGCGAACCCTGCTCCGTCCAGACCCCGCGGTAGGCGTGGGCGGAACGGGGCGGGCGGATCACCAGAATCACCAGATTCAGGATCAACCACCACAGCAGGCGCGGCACCTCCACCACCCGGGGGTCGGACAGAAACTCACGCAAATAGCGGCGCAGCGCCGGCGTGGTGGGCGCGTCCGGGGTTCCCAGATTGGTGATCAGCACGCCGGTACGCAACGGGCGCCGGTGGCTGAAATCAGGCTGTCCAGTGAACTTCATAATGGTTCCGATGAGCCAGAGGTTGACCGGCGGCAAGGCACCGGATGTCGATGGCGCCATGATACCGGAACCGGAAGCAGGTAACAGATATGGCCCCGATAGATATGGGCCATCAACTCGGCCCATTGCCGGCAAGTGCGCTATATTACTTGCTGTTGGAATAATCACGGTCGGTTGAAGGCCGCTGTCCCTAAAATTGTGGTGGATCAGGTTGCCTCTTGCCAGGTAAGGCGAGTCGACGGGCAGCGTTCCAGGACACGCTACAAGCACGTCCATGTGGGCTCGGGTTTGGCCTTCCCTGGCCAAACACGGTCCTGGAGCGCTGCCCGCCGACTCTCCACGAGCTCTGAAGCCGCCCGCTTCGAATCCCCCCAGGCTACCAAGCCGCTGTGGGAAGCTGCCGGGCGGCGCTCCGCTTTAGCAGCAAATGGCAGCGCGGAACAGTCATACAGAAAGAACCGCGATACGCACGCGGCAATCAATGGGAGCAGTAAATGCGCGACATACGCGAAGAATACCAAGGCAAAGGATTGAGCGAAGCGGACCTGCTCGCCGATCCGGTGGAACAGGTGCGTTTGTGGGTGGAAGAAGCAGTGAACGCCGGCCTCCCGGTGGCCAACGCCATGACCCTGGCCACCGTCAACGCCGAAGGGCAACCCTCCGCCCGAACCGTACTGCTGAAAGGCGTGGAGCAGGGCGGCTTCGTCTTCTTCAGCCACTACGACAGCCGCAAGGGCGACGACATCGAAGCCAGCGACAAAGTGGCCTTCGTACTCTACTGGTCACCCATGGATCGCCAGATCACCGTGCAGGGCCGCGCCCGTAAAGTGGATGCCGAGACCTCCCGCGCCTACTTCAAAACCCGCCCCTACGGCAGCCAGATCAGCGCCGTCGCCTCGCCGCAAAGCCGGCCCGTGGACCTGGAAACCCTGGAAGCGGACGTCGCCCAACTGCGCCAGGAATACCCGGAAGGCAGCGACATCCCCATGCCGGAAAACTGGGGCGGCTACCTCATCGTTCCCGAAGAAATCCAATTCTGGCAAGGCCGGCCCAACCGCCTCCACGACCGGGTACGGTACTTCCAGGACGACGGAAAATGGCTGCGGGAGCGGCTGGCGCCCTGAAAAGCAGTAAGTAGCTAATAACAGAAAAATCTTCGATCTTTAGCCGCTGTGGGAGCCAGCTCTGCTGGCGAATATCTTTTTGAAATGTCCGACGATTCGTTATCAGGGCAACCTCCCACAGCCGCAACACGTAAATACGCTGTTTCTTCAACATTTGGTTCTACGTAGCGGGCGTGATGTCACGGGCATCCGTCGCTATCCGTTTCCATGGCTTTTTCTGATGGTTGCCCATGGGGCCAACTCTGTGATCGTTGAGAAATAAGAAAGTCAGGAAAAGGGGGCAGACAATAGGGAGAGTTTGTCACGTGGCTATTTTTCTGGTTCTATTTGGTGGTACTAAAAAGCAATTTGATGGGGCGCCGGCGCGTTGATTGGATATTCGAGTCAGCGTCTGAATGCCCGCCATAAAAACTATGACTGAGCTCCGAAAAAACATCGCGAAGGACTTGGGTTGGCTGGAAAGGTTATGCCGAGGCGGGATATGGCGGCACAGTTCAGCCCGAAGATCGGGTCTTCTTCGCAGTCAGCGGAGAAGTCATCGCTGGTGTGGTCCGTCTAGCCATTGAAAACGGCTCCCTCGTATTGCGCGGCATGCAAGTGGCCGAGGCTTATCGCGGCAAACGGATTGGCATGGCACTCCTCAGGTATTTGGCAGATGACCTGGGTAACAAACCATGTTTTTGCTTGCCATATTCACACCTGGAAGCATTCTATGGAATCGTGGGCTTTCAAGTGGCGAACGACAGCGAAATTCCGTTGTTTTTGGCGGAGCGAAAGCATGCGTATCTTCATCGCGGTATGGACGTTGTATCGATGGTTCGGCACTCCGCTGAACCGGTTTTATAACAAGCCAACTAAAACCGACGCCAGAAGGCGGTGTGGTTTAGAGGAGCATTATGTGGTGTGAAGAAATGGATATCGTAGCAACATTGATAGCTTCTCTACTTTCTGGAGTGGTAGGCGTCACGATATCGACTTTGTACTATCGGCGCCATGAGAAGAGAAAACAGAAATTCGAGGTATTGCGGAGAATCGTGGGTACACGATATGCCCTCACCGAGAAGACAACGAATGAAGCAAAGGTCGTATTCTTTAGTGCTTTGAATGAAGTGGTAGTTCTCTTTCATGACAACAGAGAGGTGATCGAAGCACTTAATAACCTCCACCGTGAGCTTAAAGTGCAAGGCAGGTTGCACGACAATTTGGTGACCTTATTTAAAGCGATGTGTCGTAACCTTAATGTTAGTAGTGCTGGATTGAATGATGAATTCTTCTTGCGTCCCTTCTCACCGTCGGTCGAGTTTTGAGAACATAGTCATGCGCTCCAATCAACGCAGATGGCGCTGCGCGGATCGGGTTGCTCGGTACACAGTAAAGAGGGATTATGGCTGAAATTGCGACTTATTTAGGAACTATGTTTGGCTTAGTTGGGTTGATTGCTGCCTATTGGCAAAACCGCCAGAAAGCGAATCTGGAAAAAGTCATCAGGGCCAACAGTTGGTTCAACTATCAAAGATCAAATAATTCGAATGGAACTCTGCAAAAAGCGATGAGGCTGTACAAGGAGAGACATGAAGGCAGTCTCGACCCAGATGTTATCGAGGAGCTGGCTCGAGCTGATGCTTTTGGCCAGGAAGTACACAAGGAAAGCGTGCGCCAAATTCATTTTTCCGAACCTTCGTTCAAGAAAGAAAATATTGAAAGCTGGGTCAGCGAAGGGAAAATTTCTGAAGGGGCGAAACCGCTGTTTTTACAGCTATCTGAAGAAGGTGCGCGAACTGATTGGGGGCAGGTCTTGCCATTTGCCTTTGTAAGACGCTTCCTCATGAGTTTGGCAAAGGGCAAGACTTGACCCCAAGAGTCCGGGTGTCGCTTGTGGACGATTCGCAGCAAGATAGAAATCGGAATTACCGAAGGGTGCAGTGCTATGGACTTGTGCGTAAAATTGGCGCCGACTGAGGATAAGCAAAACCTGAGAGATCTTCTCACTCGTTACCTGTTAGAGCTTAGCCGTTACGGCGACGTGGACACCGCCTACCCATACTTCGGTTCCTACTGGGATAATAATGAACCCCGATGGCCATATCTTGCTCGACATGGCAGCGAAAATGTCGGCTTTGCCCTAGTGAATACATGGTCTCCTTCAAGCAAAGGCACCGATTTCGCGATGGCCGAGTTCTACATCGCGCCGCATGCCAGGAAGTCAGGAGTTGGATGTGAAGTGGCAAAACGGGTTCTCACCCAGCATCCGGGTATTTGGGAACTTAGTATTACATCGTTGAACGACCCCGCAAAACGATTCTGGCCTAAAGCTATCAAAGCGTCGCAAGCCACGGGGATCGAGCAAATAGAAACGGAGGATGAGATAATCTATCGTTTTGCGATTAGATGAGCGTGCCGAACGCTTCAGACTGCAGGCCCTGATTGTGTCACCTAGCAGCGACTTGAACGTTGGAGGGGGCGTTGGGGTCACAGGAGGGCGTTGGGCTCAGGTCTTGCCATTTGCCTTTGTGAGACGCCTCCTCATGAGCGTGGCAAAAGGCAAGGCCTGACCCTGATAGCTCTACTTGATCCGCTTGCTTTCAGAGGTGGAACTTCAAGCGTGTAATCTGGGTTACGTCCGAGGTGAGCTGGAGAAGAGGTTGGACTTGCTCCCAAAGACCTCCAATAACGATTAGCGGGCAGAGTCAGGGAGGGTGAATGAGCGATGAAGGCTACTATGATAAGGCACTGGAAATGGAGGTGTATCCCCATCTCAGGGTGGTCCTTGATATGGTCGACACCTCTCTGCCCAGGATAGCTGTTGATGCTGGTTGTGGCGTGGGGCGTGACGCCCTGTTCTTGGTTGAACAGGGTTATGTGGTACATGCTTATGATAAGAGTGATGTGGCCATGGCTCGCTTACGGGAAATGGCAGGAAAGGTTTGCGGCGAGACGCTATTCCCAGAGGTGTCGAGTTTCGAAGCGTTTGACTATCCAAAATCCTCCTTGATCAGCGCTTGTTCCAGCTTGTTTTTCTGTGATCCTGGAGTGTTCCCGTTCGCTTGGGAGAAGATTGCCCGGTCACTGATGAGAGGTGGCATCTTTTGCGGGCATTTCATGGGGCCGAATGATTCCTGGGCGCGGATGGAGCGCGGTGACCTGACTATTTTCGACAGAGCCGAATTGGGTCGGCTCTTTGATCGCGATTTCCATGTCATCGACATCCATGAAAATGACGCTGCAGGTGTGACCCTGCTTGGTGCTAAAAAGCATTGGCACACCTACTCCGTTGTTGCCCGAAAGAATACTTAACATCTTCTGTTAGTCGGTGTAGATATTGAAGGCTTGGGTCCGCATGGCCGCGGCCATGCCTTTCTGCGTGATCGGGGTCAAATCTTGCCATTGGCCCTTGTGAGACGGTTCCTTTTAGGGGGAGGAAGGCAAGATTTGACTCTCCGGCTGCTCCGTTGTCTTGTCGATCGATTAGTTGTTATTTTCTATGATTTGGAGAGTCAGGTGTTTAGGTTACTGTTCGTGTTGATTATAAATTTCACGATTTCCGGTTGTTCCATGACTTACTCAATGCAAGAGGCTCGCTCGCTCTCTGATGATGAGGTGGCGATTCTTATCATTGAAACACCCTTTATGAACCCCTATGTTTATGTTTCCGCCATTGACGGGGTAAGCAGGGGGTACGGAGAGTATAACACCTTCCGGCTTGTGCCCGGAGAGCGGCATATTACGCTAGTCGGTAATTCTCATTCAGGGTTTTATGAGGACCCCAAAGTCGTCGTTTTCGGAGCGAGGTCCGGACGCTATTATAAAATCATCCTTACTGAGATTAGCTATAGGCCATACTGGACGGCTGGCATTGCCGATTCGTCAACTGGGGAGCGGGTCGAGATCAGGGTATACTCTCCTGAATGTGATATGCATCCCTGGCGTGGTAGACGGTGTTATATTGAGCAGCGTGTCGAAGACGTGCACGCACCGAGTGATCTTTTGAATCAGTCAGATGAATAAGCTGACTTCTGAGCGTGAATCCGGCATGGCGTGCATGCGCGTATGGGAGCACGGGCTGATTGGGGGCAGGTTTTGCCTTTTGACTTTGTGAGACGATTCCTCCTAAGGGTAGAAAAAGGAAAGACTTGACCCCAAGAGTCCCGTGAGTTGGGCTATTAACGATCACGGAGAGTGATTGGGAGCTGGTCTTGTTAATTACCTTTATGAAGACGTTCTGCCTAGCATTAGAAAAAAGCAGAAGCCAGCCACCGGGGGTGGGTTTGTGGTGATTCTGTAACCACCAATTTAGAAGGAAAAAATCCATGTCGCTAACGAGATTGCTCGTCCCGACTTATACTCAGATGCTTGGGATGCTCTCGGGTTGGTTAAAGAAGGCACAGACGCAAATGGGGGAAGGGAAGCGCTGTTATCCGCGCGTCTCGCGCCAGACATGTTTCCTCTGTCGACACAGGTCCGGTTTGTTTGTGTGCAGGCTCGAGAAGCTGTCTTTCGGCTTAAAGGAGAAGCTTTTCCAGAATCTATCGAGGAACTGCTCGAAGAAGGACAGAATGCAGGCGACCGGCCAGGTTCGCTCCGGGATGCCCAAGCCCGGATCGATGAAACTATTGCGTTATTGGATGGTCTGGCTCCCGACGCCTTGGATGTGGGCACGGAGAATCTCATTGTGCACGAACTTCCGAACGGAATGATTCTCGATCTGACCGCCGAGCAATATGCTCGAGACTGGGCTCTGGCCCAATTTTATTTCCATCTCATGACCGCTTACTCAATATTGCGCCGCGAAAAGGTCGAACTTGGAAAGGCTGATTACGTGGCGCACATGCTCCCATATATTCGTCCGGAAACGATACCTAAAGGTTGATGGCTGATTGAAGGCAGGCTTCGCCTTTATCTTTTCCACGATGGTTTCTCCAAAGTTATCAAAAGATGGTTTTATTCGGGCGCGCTGCTTCGCTGCGCGCCAGCGCATTGAAACGTTGGGATCGGTGCACACGTATGGATAGCCAGAGTGGCTTGGAATGAAAGTGATCGATCTGGACACGGAGACAGGCAACCAGCTTCTGGAAACGCTAATAAGTGAGGGCTGGCAAAAGGTCAAGGAGTACCCGCCTCTGGCTTTTGATAAGGGAATCGATTTCGACAGTTTCACCCTCAGGAAAGACGGCCTGGAGCTGGTGCTTGAGTGGACCAATTGGGTCGAGTGGGAGATCCGTGGTGACGACGCGGCGCTTGAGGCGCTGGCTGATCGATATGCCTTGAAGGTCAGGGAGGAGCGCGGTACGGGAGGCGATTCGTGACTCTTCCCGGTTTTGGCTATGATGGTGCTTTTCCCGAACAGCGAGGTCCATTGTCATGCCGGAAGTTCCCTCAAGCGCAAAGGGGCGCTGCCGTTGCGGACGGGTTGAATTCGAGGTCCATTCCAAGCCCATGGTCACCATGGCCTGCCATTGCACCGGATGTCAGCGTATGTCGTCCAGCGCGTTCAGCTTGAGCGCGCTTTTTCCCGGCGAGGCATTCACTGTCACTCGGGGGGAGCCGGTGATCGGCGGGCTTCGCGGTGCCACGCGGCACTTCTTCTGCGATTATTGCATGAGCTGGTTGTTTACCCGCCCGGAGGGTGAGGTTGATTTGGTCAATGTACGTTCCTCCATGTTTGAGAATGCCGCCGACTATCGTCCATTTATCGACACATTCACCAAGGAGAAGCTGGAGTGGGCGAGCACCGGGGCGGTCCACGGTTTTGATGAGTTCCCGCCCCAGGAGCAGTTTCCGTCGTTGCTTCAGCAATACGCGGACACCAGAGAGTGATGGGTAGCTCCACGTTCAAACGTGGTAATACCGCTCCTGTACCCTGAGGCAGCCGCTGCGAAGGTGGCATCCCGTTACCGAAAATGGGCCGCATGTATCCGGGCGCGTTCCTGAGTAATCCGACATGAGAAACATCGAGTTCGTTGGTCTTGGCCAGGTCGATCCTGAAGCCCTCCTGGCATTGATGAACGAAGCGTCACTGAGAACGCATCTGGTCGACCATGACCACTTCGATTCCACTAGCATTCGAGCCTGGGTAAAGGAAAAGGAAGCGCTGGATGCGTTGCCCGGTTGTCGGGTTCGTGGAATCCATGTGGACGGCAGGCTGGCGGGATGGTGCGGGATTCAACCGGATGAGGCAGGTTTCGAGCTGGCTATCGTGCTTTCCCGGGAATTTTGGGGAATTGGCCTCTCCGTATTCAGAAGCCTGATGAGCTGGGCCAGCGAGTTTGGTCATGAACAGGTCCTGTTTCACCTCCTCGGAAGCCGACCGCAATACCGGGCCCTGGAGAAAATGGCTGACAAGGTGCACAACAGCGAGCTGCTGGGCCGGCGTTTCACGACCTATCACCTAACCGTGGGGCAGTATGTTCAATGATGCTCATCGGCGGGAGAGGTAGCAGGCCTCTTCCCTTTCGTCGGCCTGTATCAGGCCTGGATCGGCCGATTTGATAGCGAAAAAAGTGATTGGGGTCAGATCTTGTCTTTTGTCCCTGTGAGACGGTTTCCCTCAAGGGCGACAGGCGCGGGGCCTGGCCCTCGGGCTCTTCACGCGGCCCGAATGACACCTAAAGTGCCAGATACAGCAATGAGGGACCTTTCATGGAAATACAAGAATTACACAGAGGTCGCCTAATCGACCACATTCAGTTGGTGGTCAAGGATCTCTCGGTAAGCCACACCTTTTATGCGGCGGTTTTGGCCTCCCTAAACGTGCCTGTTGGAGGGCAGGGAGACGGCTATTTCTGGGCAGACGAACTGTTCGTAACGGGTATTGATAGTGCCGCGGCACTGGGGGCGCTTACCGGACGCCACCACATAGCGTTTCAGGCCAGAGACCGAACAATGGTGGACGCCTTTTATAAAGCCGCGTTGGCGGCCGGGGGCAGGGATAACGGGGCTCCCGGTGAGCGCAGCTACCACCCTGGTTATTACGCTGCATTTGTCCTGGATCCAGACGACAATAATATCGAGGCGGTTTATCACGGCGAGGCGTCTCGTAGCGCAAGGTCCGTATTGATCACGTTTTGAAAGCAGCGGAGGTGCCATGGCCCGTACTTATGCGATAAGGTCAGTCTGCGGAGCGGATTTCGCCCTGCTTAAGTCGTGGCGCACCAGGCCCCACGTTCGCCGCTGGTGGGACGAGCCTGACGTGGAACCGGATATCGAAAAGCTTGATGATCCGCGCATCGCTCTCTGGATCGCGAGCCACGCCGAATGTCCGTTCGCTTTCCTGCAGGACTACGAGATCCACGCATGGCCGGACCATCACTTTAACTATCTGCCGCCGGGGGCGCGCGGCATCGACCTGTATATCGGTGAGGCGGACATGCTTGGGGTTGGTCACGGGGCAGCGCTGCTACGTCAGCATGTGGGTGAGCTCTTCAGGCAGGGTACGCCGGCGGTGGGCATCGATCCGCACCCTGACAACATCGTGGCGATCCGGTGTTTTGAGAAAGCGGGGTTCGCCATAGCGCGGGAGAGGGTTGAAACCGATTGGGGGCCGGGGGTGTTGATGGATCGACGTAACATGGCTCTGATGGCACCCGGAAAACGCAGCTGAGTGCGTTTCAGAATGACCGTTGAGGTCAGTTTGGCGATCAGCGCTGTGGAAGATGGGGCGCGTCCATCAGCACGCTTTTCGTATTTCCCTTTACAAGCCGTACATAAAGGAGTTCAAGTGATCACCTGCTATCTCAAGTATGTCATCGACCCTTACAAGGTCGCTGAGTTTGAGCGCTACTCGAAGATGTGGATACCGTTGGTCCGGAAGTTGGGTGGTCAGCATCACGGCTATTTCTTGCCATCCGAGGGCGCCAATAACATCGCCATCGCTTTGTTTACGTTTCCATCTCTGGCCAAGTACGAAGAGTACAGAAAGGCGTCTTTCAAGGATGCGGAGTGTCAGGCCGCGTTCAGGTATGCGGAGGAAACCCGCTGCGTGGTGAGCTGCGAGCGCAGTTTTATGAGGCCTGTCTTTGAGTAGACTGACGCTGGTGTTCCGGTAAGCCGGCTGGCTCGAGGGCCGGCGAAGGAGGGCGCCGGATTCTGGCGCCCTCAATACAAACAACCCTCGATGATCCTGCCTTAGACAGTCAGATACTTCTTCACTAATGCATCATCCAGTTCCCCAACTGCCCCTTCCGCCACGTTACGGCCGCGGTCGAGAATGGTGAAGCGGTCGGCGGTGGCGCGGGCGAAGTGGAGTTTTTGTTCCACCAGCAGCACGGTGAGGCCTTCTTCCCGGTTCAGGGTTTTGATGACACGGCCGATCATGTCGACGATGTTGGGCTGAATGCCTTCCGTGGGTTCGTCCAGAATCAGCAGTTTCGGGTCCAGGGCCAGGGCGCGGCCGATGGCCAGTTGCTGTTGCTGGCCGCCGGACAGGTCGCCGCCACGGCGGTGGCGCATTTCGTGGAGCACGGGGAACAGTTCATAGATCCGTTCCGGGATCTTGCGCTGGCGATCCGGACGCGCCTGCAGGCCGGTTTCCAGGTTCTCTTCCACGGTCAGTAATGGAAAGATCTCCCGGCCTTGGGGGACGTAGCCGATGCCGGCACGGGCGCGGTCCTCGGCGGCTTTCTTGCGCAGGTCCTGGTCGAGAAAGCGGATCTCGCCGGATGCCGAAGGCAGCAGGCCCATGATGGTTTTCAGCAGTGTGGTCTTGCCGACGCCGTTGCGGCCCATCACGCACAGGCATTCGCCCTGTTGCACGGACAGGTCCAGATCCCAGAGCGTATGGGATTCGCCGTAGTATTGATTGATGCCTTTCAACGACAGCATGAGCGTTCCTGTTCATTGGTATGGGGCGGAGCGTTACTCGCCCAAATATACTTCGATCACTTTCGGGTCGTTCTGCACGTCCTGCATCTTGCCTTCGGCGAGGACGCTGCCCTGGTGCAGTACGGTGACGGTGCTGGCGATGCTGCGGATGAATTCCATATCGTGTTCCACCACCACCACGGAGTGCTCGCCGGCCAGTTGTTGAAGCAGTTCGGCGGTGCGCTCCACTTCCTGTCGGGTCATGCCGGCGATGGGTTCGTCCACCAGCAGTAGTTTCGGTTGCTGCATCAGCACCATGGCGATTTCCAGCCATTGCTTCTGCCCGTGGGACAGCGCGCCGGCCACATGGTCGTGCCGGTCCAGCAGGCCGACGGTGTCCAGGGTGGCGGCGATGCGGTCGCGCTGTTCGCCGTTGAGTGGATGCACCAGGGTATGCCAGGTGGTTTTCGGGCCGGCCATGGCCAGCTCCAGATTCTCCGCCGCGGTGTGTTCCGGAAACACGGTGGGCTTTTGGAACTTGCGACCGATGCCGGCGCCGGCGATTTCGGTTTCGCTCATGCGGGTCAGATCGAGGGTCTGGCCGAAAAAGCAGGTACCCTGGTCCGGCCGGGTCTTGCCGGTGATCACGTCCATCATGGTGGATTTGCCGGCGCCGTTGGGGCCGATGATGCAGCGCAGCTCACCGGGTTCGATGTACAGGGTCAGGTCGTTCAGCGCCTTGAAGCCGTCGAAGCTGACGGTGATGTTCTCC
Organism: Alloalcanivorax xenomutans; assembly: GCF_900217905.1. Lineage (GTDB taxonomy): Bacteria > Pseudomonadota > Gammaproteobacteria > Pseudomonadales > Alcanivoracaceae > Alloalcanivorax > Alloalcanivorax xenomutans. Next base: position 206,140 of record NZ_OBMO01000001.1, on the reverse strand, counting down.
ATGTACAGCAGGTATTTGCCGCCGGTGTCCAGCTCGCCCGGATTGATGGTGCGGGTGCCGGGGCGGACCACGTCGAACACCCGGTCACGGCGGAAGGTGTCACGCAGGTTCATGGGACGCCTCCGGCTGGTTGTCGTTGTCGGTGCCTTTACTGCCATTACTAGTGCCGCTGTTTTTGCGCAGGCGCTGACGGACATTGTCCGCCAGGCCCACCAGGCCACGCGGCAGGAACAGGGTCACCGCCACGAACAACCCCCCTAGGGCGAACAGCCAGGCTTCCGGCATGATGCCGGTGAACACGGTCTTGCCGTAGTTGACCAGAATGGCGCCGATCACCGCGCCATACAGAGTGGCGCGGCCGCCCACCGCCACCCACACTACCAGTTCGATGGAGTTGAGCGGTGAGAACTCGCCGGGGTTGATGATCCCCACTTGAGGTACATACAGGGCGCCGGCGATACCGGCCAGTACCGCGCTCAGGGTGAAAATCCACAGCTTGTAGTGCTCGGTGCGATAGCCGAGGAAGCGGGCGCGGGACTCACCGTCGCGCACCGCCATCACCACCCGGCCCATGCGGGAGCCGGTAATGTAGCGGCACAGTACGAAAGCTAGCGCCAGGGCAATGGCGGTGGCGATCAAGAGAGCCACCCGGGTGCTGTCCTCGCGCAACGAAAAGCCGAGAATGTCCTTGAAGTCGGTGAGGCCGTTGTTGCCGCCAAAACCCAGTTCGTTACGGAAGAACGCCAGCATCAACGCGTAGGTCAGCGCCTGGGTGATGATCGACAGGTACACTCCGGTGACGCGGGAGCGGAACGCCAGCCAGCCGAACACGAACGCCAGCAGCCCGGGCACCAGCGCGATCAGCACCATGGTGAACGGAAACGAATGGGAGCCGAGCCAGTACCAGGGCAGTTCCTGCCAGTTCAGAAACACCATGAAATCCGGCAGCACCGGGTTACCGTAGACGCCGCGATCGCCGATCTGACGCATCAGGTACATGCCCATGGCGTAGCCGCCCAGGGCGAAGAAGGCACCATGGCCGAGGCTGAGTATGCCGCAGTAGCCCCAGACCAGATCCAGGGCCATGGCCAGCAGCGCGTAACACAGATACTTGCCGAGCAGCGTGACCGTGTAGCTGCTCACATGCAGCCCGGAGTCCGCCGGGATCAGCTGATTCAACAGCACCACCAGGGCCACGGCGCCGAACAGGATGCCGATGAACCAGCGGGCGGCACGGTCGGTCAGGGCGGTTTTCAAATCCGAATGTCTCATTATTCCTCCGCGGCCCGGCCGCGCTGCGGGAACAGACCGCGCGGTTTGCGTTGAATGAACAGGATGATGAACACGAGCACGAAGATTTTCGCCAGCACCGCGCCGGAAACCGGCTCCAGCAGTTTGTTGGCGATACCCAGGCTGAAGGCCGCGGTGAGCGTGCCCCACAGATTGCCGACGCCGCCGAACACCACCACCATGAATGAGTCGATGATGTAGGCTTGGCCCAGGTTGGGGCCGACGTTGGTGAGCTGCGCCAGCGCCACGCCAGCGACACCGGCGATACCGGAGCCGAGCCCGAAGGTGAGGGCGTTGATGCGGTCGCTGCGGATACCGAGGCCGCGGGCGGTTTGCCGGTTCTGACTGACCGCGCGCACTTGCAGGCCCAGCCGGGTTTTCTTCAGCACCAGAAGCAGGCCGAGGAACACGGTAAGAGCGAAGGCGATGATGTAGAGGCGGTTAAAGGTCAGGGAGAACACCGGATTGATCTGCCAGGCGCCGCTCATCCACTCCGGCGTGACCACCGAGCGGTTCAGTGGCGAGAAAATCACTCGCACGGCTTGTTGCAGGATCAGGCTGATGCCGAAAGTGGCGAGCAGCGTTTCCAATGGGCGTCCGTAGAGATAGCGGATCACGAAGCGTTCGATCAGGACGCCGACAAAACCGGAGATCAGAAACGCCGCCGGTATGGCCACAAGCAGGGACCACTCATGGCCCTGGGGAAAAACCTGCTGCACCACGAAGGTGGTGTAGGCACCGAGCATGATCAGCTCGCCATGGGCCATGTTGATCACACCCATGACACCGAAGGTGATGGCCAGACCGATGGCGGCCAGCAACAGCACCGAGCCCAGGCTGAGGCCGAAGAACAGTGTATCGGCGGTCTGGTAACGGGCGGTACGGGCGTCGATACGCTTTAATGCGGTCTCCACCGCTTTGCGCTCACTGGGCGCGTAACTGTCGAGGCGGCTGCGCAGGGCGTTGCGCACCGTTGGTTCAAGGCTGCCGGACAGGGCTTCAATGGCGTTGAGGCGCGTATTCAGGTCGCTGTCCTCGGAATACAGGGCGGCGGTGTTCAGCGTGGTATCGATGGCCGCCGCTACCGAGGTATTGTCTTCCCGTGCGCGCCGTTCGCGCAGAGCGGCCAGCAGGTCGGGATCCTTGGTACCGATCAGGCTGGTGGCGGCGGCCCGGCGCTGTGCGGCGTCCGGGTTGTTCAGGCCGACCGCCGCTTGCAGATTCTCGATCTGCCGGCGCAGACGGTTATTGATGGTAATTGGCGCGGCGGCCCGTGACTCCACCGTGCCCAGGTCCGCTTCACTGAGCGGGTCATGGAGTCGCCAGCCGCCGTCGGCGCGCTCGCCGAGCACGATGCGGTCGTTGGCACGGTCCAGCAGCAGGCGCCGGTCTTGCAACGCTTTGAGCAGCGCATCCGCCCGGGGATGGCCGGAATGAGCCAGCGCATCGATGGCGGCGGCTTTGTCGTCGAAGCTGCGGCTGCGCAGATGCTGCAGCACCTCTTCTATAGTGGTTGTCGGTTCAGTGGCCGGCGATTCGGCCTGAGCCACACTCGTCAGACACAATAGGGCGAGTGCGAGCGCGAAAACCCTGAGCATGGTGGCTCCTCATTGCATAAGCGTCGGAGGCCGGGGACCGGCCTCGACGGCGTTTCCCAAGGTGCATCCCTTTTTTGAGGGACAACGGAAACGATTACTGCGCGGCCTGACCGCCGCAGGTTTTGGTTTTGCTGTTGTAGTTGCCGCAGTTGATCGGCTTGGTCCAGTCGGCGATCAGGTCCTTGGAGCCGGGCAGGAAGTCTGACCAGGCATCGCCGGCCACCAGGCCGTCGGTCTGCCAGACCACGGCGAACTGGCCGTCGTCCTGGATTTCGCCGATCAGCACCGGTTTGGAGAGATGGTGGTTTTTGTTCATCACCGCGGTACCGCCGGTAAGGTTGGCGGTAGTGATGCCGATCATGGCGTCGGCGACTTTGTCGGTGTCGGTGGACTTGGCTTTCTCCACCGCCTTGGCCCACATGTTGAAGCCGATATAGGTGGCTTCCATGGGGTCGTTGGTTACCCGTTTGCTGTCACCGATGTAGTCGTGCCATTGCTTGATGAAGCTGTTGTTCTCGTCGGTGTAGACGCTTTGGAAATAATTCCAGGCGGCCAGGTGGCCGACCAGCGGGCCGGTGTCGACACCGGACAGTTCCTGCTCGCCGACGGAGAACGCCACCACCGGGATGTCGGCGGCGTCGATGCCCTGGTTGCCCAGTTCCTTGTAGAACGGTACGTTGGCGTCACCATTGATGGTGGACACCACCGCGGTTTTCTTGCCCTGGCTGCCGAATTCCTTGATGCGGGAAACGATGGACTGCCAGTCGGAGTGACCGAACGGGGTGTAGTTGATCATGATGTCCTCGTCAGCCACGCCTTTGCTTTTCAGGTAGGCTTCGAGGATCTTGTTGGTGGTGCGAGGATAAACGTAATCGGTGCCCGCCAGCACGAAGCGTTCGGCGCCCAACTCGTCGATCAGATAGTCCACCGCCGGAATGGCCTGCTGGTTCGGTGCCGCGCCGGTGTAGAACACGTTCTTGGAGGACTCCTCGCCTTCGTATTGAACCGGATAGAACAATAGGCCGTTGAGTTCCTCCACCACCGGCAGCACGGACTTGCGTGATACCGAAGTCCAGCAGCCGAAGATAACGTCGACTTTTTCCTTGCTGATCAGCTCACGGGCCTTTTCCGCGAACAGCGGCCAGTTGGAAGCGGGGTCGACCACCACCGGCTCCAGCTTCTTGCCAAGCAGTCCGCCTTTCTTGTTCTGTTCTTCCACCAGCATCAATACGGTGTCCTTGAGCGTGGATTCACTGATCGCCATGGTGCCGGACAGTGAATGCAGAATCCCCACCTTGATGGTGTCGGCGGCATTGGCCAGGGCCGACAGTGACAGCGCACCGGCGGCGAGCCCGGCCTGGGCCAGTCGTTGCCAACGTCTTTTCATGATCATGGTTTTCCCCTCTGTATCATTGCCGATTGAAGTGCCAGGTTGTGCGCATCACGCTCCGGCTCGGGAGCCGGAGGCGGGCGCGGGCAGGGCATCGCCGGTATCTCCGCTACCTTGACGCCGTGCCTCGTAAAGCATGTGCAGGGTGATTTTGCGAACCTCGTTGCGGCTCGCCTCGATGTGCGCCTTGAGCATGATCTGCGCCGGCTCCACCCGCCGGTGCAGAATCGTCTCGAGAATCGCGTGATGCTCGTCGTAGGTGGCATCGATGCGCGCGCGCTTGGTGAAGTCCAGGCGGCGAATGATGCGCAGCCGCTCGGTGATGTTTTGATGGATGCGTGTCATCTCACCGTTGCCGGCGGTACGCACCAGTTCGCTGTGGAAATTCTCGTCCAGATTAAGTACGCCGCTGATGTCCCGCAGCCGCTGGTCCTCCGGTACGCCCCACAGGGACATCAGGGGTTGCAGCGTATCGGCCAGATTCTCCAGCTCGCAGAGCCGGCGCACCGCCGCGCATTCCAGCACGGTGCGAACGTCGTAAAGCTCTTCGAAATAATGAAAGTCGAAGGGCTTCACCTGCCAGCCGTTGCGTGGGGAAACTTCCACATAGCCTTCCCGCTCCAGCCGGAACAGGGCCTCCCGCACCGGCGTGCGCGAGGCGCCGGTACGTTGCGCCATTTCGTTTTCGCTGAAGCGGTCGCCGGGCAGCAGCCGGAATTCAAAGATGTCGTCCTTGATGTCCTGATAGACCTTGTCGGCCAGCTGCTTGCCACGGCGCGGGGACGAGATCATGCGGCGCTCTCCGTATCAATGACCGCCACCGGATCACCGGCGTTGATCAGGGTGCCGGGCTTGCAGTGCAGGCCGGTGACGGTGCCGGCGGCGCTGGCGGTGATGGCGAACTCCATCTTCATCGCTTCCACCACCACCAGGGTTTGTCCGGCCTCCACCTGAGCGCCTTCTTCCACCAGCAGCTTCCATACGTTGCCGCTGATCTCGGCGCTGACCACGTGGCCGTCGAGATCGCCGATTTCCACCTTATTGCCCAATAACGCGGATTCCACCGCCGCGTCCTCGTCCTGCCAGCGCTGCACTTCGGCCTGGTAGGCGCTTTGCTGGCGCTCGCGGAACGCTTCCATTTCCGGCTCGATGCTTTCCAGGAAGGCGCGGTACTCCGCCAGGCTGAACGGTTCCTCGGTGATTTCCACCTGCAGGCGGCCTTCGCGGAAAGCGTCGCGCATTTCCCCCAGCTCCGCCTCGCTTACCGGGTAGTAGCGCACCTGGTCGAAGAACTTCAGCAACCAGGGCTCGCCGGGTTTGAATTGCGGGTTCTTCAGATGCTTGTTCCAGATCGGCAGGGTGCGGCCCACCAACTGATAACCGCCGGGAGAGTCCATGCCGTAGATGCACATATAGACGCCGCCAATGCCGACGGTGCCTTCGGCGGTATAGGTACGGGCCGGGTTGTACTTGGAGGTCATCAGGCGGTGACGGGGATCCACCGGCACCGCGCAGGGCGCGCCCAGATAGACGTCGCCGAGACCGAGCACCATGTAGCTGGCGTCGTAAACGATACGTTTGACCGCCTCGATGGAATCCAGCCCGTTGATGCGGCGGATGAACTCCGCGTTGTTGGGCAGCCAGGGGGCGTCCGGGCGGATGGTTTCCTGATAGCGCTGTACCGCGTCGAGGGTGGCGCTGTCCTCGAACGCCAGTGGCAGGTGCACCACCCGGGTGGGCACCACCAGATCGTCCACGGAACCGATGGCCGCTTCCCGTTCCAGCAGCGCGTCCACCAGATCCTGTTGGTGCAATACGCGGGAATCGTAGTGCACCTGCAGGCTGCGCACGCCGGGAGACAACTCAAGAATGCCGTCCACCGGTTTGGATTTCAGTGATTCCATCAAGGCGTGGACACGGAAGCGCAACGCCAGATCGAGCACGTTTTCGCCGTACTCGATCAGAATGTATTTGTCGCCGGCCTGGCGGTAGGTGATGCGTGGCACATCGCCGTCCGCCTCCCGTTCCGCCAGCATGGTGGGCGAGGTGGTGCCCTCCGGCATGGCAGTGGGTGTGGCCGGGGCGGGTGTTACCGGCCGCAGACTCTCGATGCTTCGATCCTGGGCCTGCTCCAGCGCCAGCGCCTGATCAAAGTCGATGGCGACGAAACGAATCGAGTCGCCGGGTTTCAGCTGCCCGACCTTCCACAGTTCGGCCTTGGCGATGGTCACCGGGCAGACGAAGCCGCCGAGACTCGGGCCGTCCTTGGTCAGGATCACCGGGAAGTCGCCGGTGAAGTTGATCGAACCGATGGCGTACTCGTTATCGTGCAGGTTGGACGGATGCAGCCCGGCTTCGCCGCCGTCGGTGCGCGCCCAGGTGGGTTTCGGGCCGGTCAGGCGGATACCCAGGCGGTTGGAGTTGTAGTGCACCTGATAGTCAGCGCCGAAGAAGGTATCGATGGCCTCCTGGGTGAAATAATCCGGCGCGCCGTGGGGACCGTACAGTACCTTGATTTCCCAATGCTGCGGATAGTCCGGGATCAGTGTGCCCTCCGCCGGTGACGGTTCATGCACCGGCGCCGGGGTCGGGCAGCCGGGCAACTGAGGCTGGCACAGGGACAGCACATCACCCTTGCGCAAAGTACGGCCGCCGTGTCCGCCGAACTGTCCCAGCACGAAAGTGGATTTGCTGCCCAGGTAATCGGGCACGTCGATACCATTACGTATGGCGATGTAGGTGCGGCAGCCGCTGGTCACCTTGCCGGTGACCAGGGTCTGGCCGGCACGGACCCGTATCGGTTGCCACAGCGCGACGGCTTCCCCGTCCAGGGTGGCGTCACAGGTGGCGCCGGTGAGGGCGACAATCGTTTCGCTATGGAAGTACAGAGTCGGGCCGATCAGTGTGGCTTCCAGGCCGGCGGCGCTGTCGTGGTTGCCGACGATGCGGTTGGCCAGACGGAACGCGTAATCATCCATCGGGCCGGAGGGCGGCACGCCGATATCCCAGTAGCCGGCACGGCCAGGATAGTCCTGCACCGTGGTATAGGTCCCCGGTTCCTGTACCTCGAATACTCGGGGACGATATTCGAAGGTCTCCAGATAACGAGTGGAGACGCGGCCTGCCGCCACGTTCGGGTCGATCAGAATCTGCCGCAGGTAATCCAGGTTGGTGGCAATGCCGCTGAGGCGGGTTTCCGCCAGGGCGTTCTGCATTTTCCGTAGAGCGGCTTCGCGATCGTCGGCATGGACGATCAGTTTCGCCAGCAGAGGATCGTAGTGCGGGCTGACCACGGTGCCGGTGTCGACCCAGCCGTCCAGACGCGCCGCCGCCGGGAAAGCCACTTCGGTAAGCTCGCCGGGGCTGGGCTGGAACGCCTTCAGCGGGTCTTCCGCATAAATACGAACCTCCATGGCGTGACCATTGACCTGATAGGCCCGGTCCAGCGGTGGCCGTTCCCCTCCGGCCAGCATCACCATCCAGGCCACCAGATCGACGCCGAAGATTTCTTCGGTGACGCCGTGCTCCACCTGCAGGCGAGTGTTGACCTCGAGGAAATAGAACTCGTCGCGCTCGTCGTCGTACACGTACTCGACGGTGCCGGCGGAGCGGTAGTTGACCGACTCACCAAGGCGGCGCGCGCTTTCGCGCAACTGTTCTCGGGTGGCCTCGGGCAGATTCGGAGCCGGGGTTTCCTCGACCACCTTCTGGTTGCGGCGTTGCAGCGAACACTCCCGCTCCCCCAACGCCAGAACGGTCCCGTCGCCGTCACCGAAAATCTGTACTTCGATATGGCGGGCCCGGGCCACGAACCGCTCCAGGAACACGCCGCTGTCGGAGAAGAAACTTTCGCCAAGCCGGCGCACGGATTCAAACGCCGCCACCAGCTCCTCTTCGCTATTGCAGCGGGTCAGGCCGATGCCGCCGCCGCCGGCGGTGCTTTTCAGCATCACCGGATAGCCGATTTCCAAGGCGGCTTGCCGGGCTTCATCCAGATCCTGCAGCAGTCCGGTACCCGGTGCCAGCGGCACGCCGGCGGCTTCGGCCAGGGCGCGGGCTTCGTGCTTGAGCCCGAATTGGCGCAACTGCGTTGGCGTCGGCCCGATGAAGGCGATGCCCTCGGCGTCACAGGCTTCGGCGAAGTCGGCGTTCTCGGAAAGAAAACCGTAACCGGGAATGATACCGTCGGCGCCGGTTTCCCGCGCTGCCTTCAGAATGGCGTCGGTACGCAAATAGCTTTCGGCGGCGGTCTGGCCGCCCAGGGCCACCGCTTCATCGGCGGCGCTGACGTGCTGACTGTTGCGGTCGGCGTCGGAGTATACCGCCACGGAGGCGATGCCCATTTGTTTCAGGGTGCGGCAGATGCGGACCGCGATTTCCCCCCGATTGGCGATGAGCACTTTTTTCAATCCGGTTGTCTTCAACATCATTCCGATCCCGTTTTAGTTTGCCGTGTTTTGCCGTTGGGCGATGTAGGCCCGCCAGCCCCCCAATGCGGTGATGTCGGTGGCGTCGTCGATGGCCCAGCCTTCACAGATGAACCCTTTCACCAGGCGGCCATCGGCGGTTTCCAGCGAGCCGATCCCCAGCGGTGGCGGGATCAGCCCGACAAAGCTGCCGAACTCGCTGACCGGCAATTGCCACAGTTCGATCTGAATGGCGGCGCCGTCATCGCTTTTGATCAGGCCGGGTTTTGGCGGTGTGGTATTGGCCAGGGCATAAAGGCGGTAACAGGGCGCGGTTTCGGTAGCTTCCAGCAAGACGCCGCCGCGTTCGGTAAGTTGGCCATTCAGAGGCATGCCGCTGAGGTGGGCGCCCACCACCGCGACGGTGATGTGATCGGCGTCGTCTTCGCTGGCTTGCGCGGGGGTGACTCGCGGCAGATCGCTGCCCACGGCTCCGGCCTGCCAGGGCTGATGCCGTTGCCAGCGGCGCCCGAATTCGGCCAGGGCGGCGTCGTGCCAGGCCGGGCCGATCAGCGTGATACCACAGGGCAGACCGTCCTCGCGGAAGCCGCCGGGCAGGGCCAGAGCGCATTGGTCGAGCAGATTGACGAAGTTGGTCCAAACGCCGAGCTGGCTGTTGAGACGGATCGGATCGGCGTTGACCGCGTCGATGCGATAGATGCCCGGTGAGGTCGGCACCAGCAGCGCATCCACCTGGGACAGCAGCGCGTCGGCCTGGCGTTTCAGATCCGCCAGTTTGTATTGCGCTCGGAAAGCATCGACCGCGCTCATGCCCTCGGCCACGCCGATGACATCGCGGATCACCGGCAGCAGCGCGTCCTGATTCTGCATCAAGGGCTCCGCCACGGAGTAACGCTCGGCTACCCAGGGGCCCTGATAGAGCAGGGCGGCGGTGTCGTGCAGCGCCTGCAGGTCCAGTGGCACTAATTCGGCGATGTCGGCCATGGCGCTGAGCTGCTGTTTCCAGGCCTGCTCCGCCTGAGTGTCGTCAAACCAGGGCAACTGATCGGGAATACCCAGTCGCGGTCTCGCCGGCAGGGCCTTGGGGCGTGCCGCCGGGTCCGGGCGGCTGTAGCCGTCCTCGGCATCGTAGCCGCGATACAGGTCGTAAACGGTTTCCGCATCCGCCACTGACAGGGCGAATACACTCACGCAATCCAGAGTCCGGCAAGCCGGTACCACGCCGCGAGTGCTCATGCTGCCCTTGGTGGGTTTCAGGCCGACGGTGTTGGTGAAACCGGCGGGCACACGACCGGAACCGGCGGTGTCGGTACCCAGCGCGAACGGCACCAATCCCTGGGAAACCACGGCGGCGGAGCCGGAGCTGGAGCCGCCGGTGATGTAGTCCGGATTGAACGGATTGGGTACTGCGCCGTAGGGCGAGCGCACCCCGACCAGCCCGGTGGCCAGCTGATCCAGATTGGTTTTACCGACCAGAATGGCGCCGGCATCCAGCAACGCCTGTACCACCGGGGCGGTGTGGTCAGCGGTATAAGTGAAAGCGGGGCAGGCGGCGGTGGTCGGCAGACCGGCCACGTCAATGTTGTCTTTCACCGCGAAAGGAACGCCGTAAAGAGGCAGGGATGGATCGCTCAGTTGTTTGGCCCGGGCCACCAGAGCGGACTCGTCCAGCAGGTGAATCCACAGACTCCGCTCACTGTCACGCAGAGTCGTGTACAGCGCCTTCATTGCCGAGACCGGCGTGTAGTCTCCCGTCTGATAGGCGTCACGCCATTGTTCCAGAGTCCAGCCAAGCACGTTCGCATACCTCGTTGTATACCAGTAGGTATGCGAGTCAGTGCAAAGGCGGTGCCAACCTGGAGCCGTGCGCTATATATAGGGAAATATCGCCTATTCGCCGGTGCCGGGGCGGGGATTATCCGGGCTGTCCGTGCGCTGTTCTGGGGCGCAGGCCCCAGAAAGGGGCAGGTATCAGGAGGTTTCCTCCCGCAGACGTTGCTTCAAATATTCGGCGAAGCGCGCGGTGGCTACTGGCAGCGAGCGGGAATGCTCCATGCACAAGGTCAGGCGGCCGCGCCGCAGGCCCCGATCGGACAGTGGCAGAGCATGCATGCCGCCGGGCAGATGAGCCGGTGGCATGCCGCTTTGTATTTGAAAGCACACGCCGCCGCTTTTGATGGCGAAGTTACGCATCATCTCGAAGGAGTTGGATTCCAGCGCCGGTTCCAGCCGTAGCGAGCGGCGGGCCAGAAATTCATCCAGCAGAGCACGCCCGCCCAGTGAGGTGTCCGGCACCGCCAGAGGGTAGGCGATACAGTCGGACAGACGAACCGACGCTCGTGCCGCCAGCGGATGATCCGGTGCCACGAACGCGCAGAGCCGTTGCTCCACTTCGAGAAGCGGCCGGATTTCGGCATCGGCCGGTGGATTGAATACCAGACCGATGTCCGCCTCGAACTCTTTCAGCCGGGTATGGATGTCGCCACGCCCGCAGATGTAAACGCGAAAACGGATCTTGGGGTGGCGCTGCTGAAAGGCCTCTATGGTCCTGGGCAGGAACTCGGCGGCCATGCCCTCGATGGCGGCAATGCGGACTTCCCCGCGCCGGACACTTCGCAAGTCCTCGATCTCCGAGAGCATGCGTTCCGAGTCGGCGATCTGCTTGCGGGCATAGGCGACGAAGAGTTCGCCGGCGGCGGTGAGCCGCACGCCGCGCGGTCGCCGTTCGAATAACGCCGTGCCGATTTCGTCTTCGATATCCAGGATGCGGCGATTGACCGCCGAGGACACCACGTTGAGTTGTTCCGCGGCTTTGCGAATGGAGCCGCTGCGGGCAACAGCGTCAACGTAACGGAGCAGACGCAGGTTATACATGAGCGGGCTCTCCGATTGAGTGATGCCCTAACGGCATCGCAATGATGAAAAAATAGCGCTGGTTTGATTCGCCGGATCAATCTTATCGTGCTCCCGTTTCGAGGCCCACCGGAGATTACCCGTCATGAAAACCCGCGTTCACCGTTTCGCCACTGCCGCTCCCGACGATGTTTCCCCTCTGCGACGGGCGCTGGACGAAGGCGGGATCAACGCGGAAAAGGTGATCGCGATTCTCGGCAAGACCGAAGGCAACGGTTGCGTCAACGACTTCACTCGCGCGCTGTCCACCCTGGCGCTGACCCGGCTTTTCTCCGAGGTTCTGGGTCTGAGCGACGAAGCGGTGGCGGAACGCATTGCATTGGTCATGTCCGGTGGCACCGAAGGGGGATTGTCACCGCATATTCTGGTGTTCGAGGTGATGGACGAGCCCGCGCTCTCGACGTCGCCTGGGCTGGCGGCGGGCGTCGCGTTCACGCCGTCCTTTTTGCCGGAGCAGATCGGCCGGCGGGCGCAGATCGATGCCACCGCGCAAGCGGTACGCGAGGCCATGGCCCGCGCCGGCATCGAGCGCGACGAGGACGTGCATTTCGTGCAGATCAAATGCCCGTTGTTGACCTCCGCCCGCTGTGACGAAGCGGCCCGGCGGGGCGCCGCCGTCGCCACTACCGACACCTATGAGTCGATGGCGTATTCGCGCGGCGCTTCGGCGCTTGGCGTGGCGCTTGCATTGGGGGAGATCGAGCCGGCGCAACTGCGGGACGCCGCCGTTTGTCACGAGTTCGGCCTGTACTCCGGCCGCGCCAGTACTTCCGCCGGGATTGAATTGATGCGCAACGAAATCCTGGTGCTCGGTAACGCGCCGGGGTGGGACGCGGAATTCCGTATCGGCCATGACGTGATGGCCGATGCCCTGGACGCCGATGCCGTGACCCGCGCGCTTGCCCGGGTGCCCGGTGCCGGTGCCGGTGAGTTGGTGGCGCTGCTGGCCAAGGCGGAACCGTCGCGCAACGGCCTGATTCGCGGTCACCGCCACATCATGTGGGATGACAGTGACATCAATGCCACCCGCCATGCCCGGGCCCTGGTTGGTGGGGTGTTGGCGGGACGTACCGGGCATACCGCCTTGTTTGTTTCCGGGGGCGCCGAACATCAGGGGCCGGATGGTGGCGGCCCCTTGGCGGTGATTACTCACGCGCTGATTTCTTAATGATCCAATTTACGAGGTCTCTCCGATGCCAATCCTGAATCGTCGTTCTTTCATCAAGGCCGCCGGTGTGCTCGGTGCCAGCGCGGCACTGCCGGTCAATCTGGCTCGCGCCGCCGACAAACCGGTGACCGTGGGTTTCATTTATGTCGGTGCCAAGGACGACTTCGGCTACAACCAGGCCCACGCCGAGGCGGCGGCGATCATCAAGGGGTTACCCAACGTCACCGTGATCGAGGAGGAAAACGTTCCAGAAACGGTGGCGGTGCAACGGTCCATGGAGGCGATGATCCGCCAGGACGGTGCCCAGCTTATTTTCCCCACCTCGTTCGGTTACTTCGACCCGCATGTGATCAAGGTGGCGCGCAAGTATCCGGAGGTACGTTTCGCCCATTGCGGCGGGCTTTGGCAAAAAGGGGTTCATCCGGACAACGCCGGCAGCTTCTTCGGTTACATCGACGAGGGCCAGTACCTCAATGGTGTGGTCGCCGGGCATATGAGCAAGAGCAAGAAGCTGGGATTCGTGGCCGCCAAGCCGATCCCTCAGGTATTGCGTAACCTGAATGCCTTCACGCTTGGCGCGCGCTCGGTGGACCCTGAGATCACCACCACGGTGATTTTCACCGGCGACTGGTCGCTGCCGGTGAAGGAAGCGGAAGCCGCCAACAGCCTCATCGACCAGGGCTGTGATGTGCTCACCTGTCACGTCGATGGTCCCAAGGTGTTGGTGGAAACCGCGGAAAAACGGGGCGTGATGACCTGCGGCTACCACGCCAGTCAGGCAGCCCTGGCGCCGAAAGGGTATCTCACCGGTGCCGAATGGAACTGGGAGACGCCCTACCGCGCCCACGTGATGGCTCTGCAGTCCGGAGCGCCAATGAACAACTTCATGCGTGGCGGTTTGAAGGAAGGGTTCGTCAAGACTTCCCCTTACGGGCCGGCGGTGAGTGACGCGGCCAAGGCGGCGGCGGACGCCGTCAAGGCCAGTATGCTCAAGTGCGAGTTCTCCATCTTTACCGGCCCGATCAGGAACAACGCCGGTGAGGTGATGGTGGCCGAGGGGACGGTACTGACACAAACGGATGTGGTGCTGGAGAGGATGGACTATCTGGTGGAAGGCGTGCGCGGCCAGATCTGACCGATGTCGATACGTATTCCTCCCGTTGCCGCTCGCGGGCTGGCTTTGGGCCTGCCCGCGCTGCCCACGGTGCTGGCGGTGGCCACGACCGTGCTGTTGTTCTCCGTGTTTCTCTGGGCCCGGGAAATACCGGTTCTGGAAGCCGGGGCGCTGATTTATCAGGGTGCCTTCGGCTCGACGTTTTCCTGGGAAAACACACTTCTGCGCGCGGCGCCGCTGATGCTGACGGCATTGTGCGTGGCGTTGCCGGCGCGGGCCGGCCTGATCATCATCGGCGGCGAAGGAGCGCTGGTGCTGGGCGGGTTGGCGGCGGCGGTGACGCCGCTGTGGCTGCCGGCGTTGCCTGCCTCGTTGATGTGGGTGGCGATGGCCGCCGCCGCCATGGCCATGGGTGGCTTCTGGATCGGTCTCAGTGGTTGGATGCGCCAGCGGCGCGGCGTCAACGAGACCATCGGCAGCCTGCTGCTTTCCTATATTGCCCTGGCGGTGTTCCGGCATCTGGTGGAAGGCCCGCTGCGGGATCCCGCCAGTTTGAACAAGCCGTCCACGGCACCGTTGCCGGATGCCTACAGCGTGGGCGTGATCAGCGATACGTTCTATGTGCATTGGGGCCTGGTGGCCGGCGTGGTGGTTTGCGCGCTGGCCCATGTGCTGGTTCGCCACAGTGTTTCCGGTTTCGCCTTTTCCATTGTCGGCGGCAACGTGCGCGCCGCCCGCATGATCGGACTGCCGGTAAACCGCCTGGTGCTGGTGACCTGTGTGCTGGGCGGAGCGGCCGCCGGTCTGGCCGGTATGTTCGAAGTGGCGGCGGTTCAGGGCAGCGCCAACGCGGCTTTGATCGCTGGTTATGGCACCAGTGGCATCCTGGTGGCCTTCGCTGCTCGTCATAACCCGTTGGCGATCATCGTTTGCGCGATTCTGCTCGGCGGGGTCGAAGCCAGCGGCAGCCTGCTGCAACGGCGGCTGGGGCTGCCCGATGCCACCACTTTGATTCTCGAAGGCGTGCTGTTCGTCAATCTGCTGGCCTGGGAGGCATTGAACGGCCGTGTTCTGCATTGGCGTATTCATTGGCGGGAGCGGGGCCGGACGCCGGCCGAAGGGGTGGTGCAACATGGCTGAAATCGACTATTCGGTGTTGCTGCTGGCTTTGCTGGCCGGCGCCATACGGGTGGGAACACCGTTCCTGTTCGTCAGTCTCGGCGAATGTCTGACCGAGAAAGGCGGGCGCATCAATCTGGGCCTGGAAGGCATTCTCGTGGTCGGCGCCATGAGCGGCTACGCGGTGGCCTATCTCACCGATTCCGCCTGGCTCGGTGTGCTGGCCGCCGGTTGCGCCGGCGGCGCGCTCGGTGCTTTCCACGGCGTGATCTGCTCACTGCCTCGGGTCAATGACATCGCTTTCGGTATCGCCCTGATCCTGCTGGGTACCGGTCTGGCGTTCTTTTTCGGCAAGGCGTTCATCCAGCCGCAGGCGCCGTCTTTGCCGTCCATCGAGCTGGGCGCCTGGAGCGATGACGCCCGGGTGCGCTCCGCTCTGTCGGTGAATGTTCTGTTTTTTATCGGTGTGGCCCTGACGTTGCTGATGCACTGGGGTTTGCGTGCCACCCGTTGGGGATTGGTGCTGCGATTGGTGGGGGATCACGCCCAATCCGCCCGGGCCCTTGGATACCGGCCGGCGCTGGTGCGCACCCTGGCCACCGCCGGCGGCGGCTTCCTGGCCGGTGTCGGTGGCGCCTATCTGTCTCTCTACTACCCCGGCAGCTGGAATGAAGGGCTTTCCAGTGGCCAGGGACTGATGGCCGTGGCGCTGGTGATTTTCGCCCGCTGGCAACCACTGAACTGTTTGTGGGCGGCTTTGTTGTTCGGCGCCTCCGGCGCGGTCGGCCCGGCGTTGCAGGCGGTGGGCATCAGCAGTGGTTATTACCTGTTCGCGGCCATGCCTTACGCCCTCACTCTGCTGGTGATGTACCTGTCCTGCCGACCCAATCAAACCCTCAGCGGCGCGCCCGGTGAGTTGAGCCTCAATCGATAGGAGACGATGACATGAGCAGTGGCCTTGGAGGCTTGAATAAATCCCCGAACGGTGTGGTTGTCGGCCTGGCGCAACTGGCGTTACCGGATCCGCACAGTCGCGACGAAGTGTGGCAACAAACACAGAACGTAATCCGGATGATTGGCAAGGCCCGGCGCGGTATGCCGGAGATGGATCTGATCGTATTCCCCGAGTACTCGTTGCACGGGTTGTCCATGGACACCTCCGATGAGGTCCTGTGCTCCCTTGATGGTCCGGAAGTCAGCGCGCTGCGCGAGGCCTGCGTTGAAAACCGCATCTGGGGCTGCTTCTCGATCATGGAAGCCAATCCCGGAGGCAATCCGTTCAACAGCGGTCTGATCATCGATGATCAGGGCGAGATTCAGTTGTACTACCGCAAATTGCATCCCTGGGTACCGGTGGAGCCTTGGGAGCCGGGCGACCTGGGAATCCCAGTGTGCGACGGCCCCAAAGGGTGCAAGCTGGCGCTGATCATTTGCCATGACGGCATGTTCCCGGAAATGGCGCGGGAGTGCGCCTATAAAGGCGCGGAAATCATGATTCGCACCGCCGGTTACACCGCGCCCATCCGGCATTCCTGGAAAATCACCAACCAGGCCAATGCATTCTGCAACCTGATGCAAACCGCCAGCGTCTGCATGTGCGGCTCCGACGGTACTTTCGATTCCATGGGCGAAGCCATGTTCGTCAACTTTGACGGCGTGCCACTGGTGGAAGGAAGCGGCCGGGCCGATGAAATCGTCTGCTGCGAGCTGCGTCCTGATCTGGTACGCGAGGCGCGGCGGCACTGGGGCGTGGAAAACAATATCTATCAGTTCGGCCATCGCGGTTACGTGGCGGTGAAAGGCGGAGCTGGAGACTGCCCCTATACCTACATGCACGACCTGGCCGCCGGCCGTTACCGGCTGCCGTGGGAAGAGCAGGTGATGCACACCGACGGACGCGCTTTCGGGTTCGACGCGCCGGAACGCCTTTACTCGCCCTGCGGCGATCACGTCGACCAGAAGGATTGAATGTCATGCCACCACGTTACCTGGATTCGGAACCCTATCCGTGGCCGTACAACGGCGAACTGACGCCGCAAAATACCGCGCTGATCGTGATCGATATGCAGACCGATTTCTGCGGTGCCGGCGGTTACGTCGACACCATGGGCTACGATCTGTCGCTGACCCGGGCACCGATTGAACCGATCAAAGCCGTGCTGACGCTGATGCGGGAGCAAGGATTCTGCATCATTCATACCCGCGAAGGGCACCGCCCGGATTTGTCCGACTTGCCCGCCAACAAGCGCTGGCGTTCGCGGCGCATCGGTGCCGGTATCGGTGATCCGGGGCCCTGTGGCCGCATTCTGGTCCGCGGCGAACCGGGCTGGGAGATCATACCGGAGCTGGCGCCGCTGGGCGGTGAGGTGATCATCGACAAGCCTGGTAAGGGCTCGTTCTGCGCTACTGATCTTGAATTGATTCTGCGTACCCGTGGCATCGAAAACCTCATCCTGACGGGCATCACCACCGATGTGTGTGTGCACACCACCATGCGTGAAGCCAATGACCGGGGTTTCGAGTGCCTGCTGCTGGAGGACTGTTGCGGTGCCACCGACGCCGGCAATCACGCCGCCGCGATCAACATGGTGAAGATGCAGGGGGGCGTGTTCGGCGCGGTGTCGGACTCCGAAACCCTGTTGCGAACCCTGAACGGAGCCTGATCATGCGGGCACTGAGCCTGGAAACTCTCAGCGCGGGGAAATCCTACGGACATTTTCGCGCGCTCGATGGGGTATCCCTGAAAGTGCGTGCCGGCACCGTGCATGCGTTGCTGGGTGAGAACGGCGCCGGTAAAAGCACGCTGGTGAAAGGTCTGGTGGGCTACGATCCGCTGGACAGCGGGTCGATTCTGGTGAGTGATCGCGAGCGGCAAATCCGTGCGCCGCGCGAGGCGCATGCGCTCGGCATCGGCATGGTCTACCAGCACTTCACGGTAGCGCCGGGCCTTAGCGTGGCGGAGAACCTGGTGTTGTCCCGCGACGATCCGCCATTGCGAATCCGGTGGAAAGCGGAACGGGAGCGGTTGCGGGCGTTCATGGACGAGATGCCGTTCCAACTGGACCCGGACCGTCCGGTGAGCGGGCTCGCCGCCGGTGAGAAGCAGAAGTTGGAAATTCTCAAACAGCTTTATTTACAGCGCCGTTTCATCATTCTCGATGAACCGACCTCGGTGCTGACGCCGCAGGAGGCGGATGAAGTGCTCGGGCTGATGCGGGGCCTCGCTCACGCCGGGGAAGTCTCGGTTCTGATGATCACGCACAAGTTCCGGGAAGTCACCGCCTTTGCCGATGACGTGACCGTTCTGCGCAAGGGCGCCATGGTGGGTAGCTGCGCGGTGGCGGACACCACGGTGGAGGCATTGTCCGGTTGGATGATGGGGCGGGCCCCAACCCATAACACCGTGGTGGAGCGGCCGCCGGTGAACGAGAAGGTCGAACCGTGCCTGCGTGTCACGGATATGGTGGCGCATAACGACAAGGGCGTTGAGGCGGTGCACCGGGTTTCCCTGTCGGTGCGCCCTGGGGAAATCGTCGGCATCGCCGGTATTTCCGGCAATGGCCAGAAAGAGCTTACCGAGGTGCTGCTCGGGCAGCGGCAGGCGGAGAGCGGGTCGGTTTTCATTAACGGCCGCCCCTACCATGGCCGACGTGAGGAAATGCTGCGGGAGAAAGTACACAGCCTGCCGGAGGAACCTTTGCGTAACGCTTGTATCGGCACCATGAGCGTGGCGGAGAATCTGGCGTTGCGGCAGTTTGATCAACCCGCGCTGTGTCGTTGGGGCTGGTGGATCAACCGGGCCGCCATCGACAAACAGGCTGGTGAGCGTATCGAGCGCTTCCAGGTCAGCCCGGCGGACCCGGCGCGTCCAATCCAGACTCTTTCCGGCGGCAATGTGCAACGGGTGGTGCTGGCGCGGGAACTGACCGAGGAGGTAGCGGTGCTGATCGTGTCCAATCCGGTGTTCGGTCTCGATTTCGCCTCCGTGGCGATGATCCACCAGCGTCTGCTGGAGGCGCGCAATCGCGGTGCCGGGGTGTTGTTGCTGAGCGAAGACCTGGACGAACTATTGGAGCTGGCGGACCGGATTCTGGTGATCCATGACGGCCACATCAGCTACCAGACCCGCGCCGCCGAGGCCAATCGGGTTGAACTGGGACGCCACATGGCTGGTGTGGAGGCGGAGGCATGTTGAACGTTAGCGCGAAGCCGAATGCTTTCCCCCTTGATCCCGGCCACTGCGCCTTGGTGGTGATCGATATGCAGCGGGATTTCATCGAACCCGGCGGGTTTGGCGCGGCGCTTGGCAATGATGTGTCCCGGCTGGCGCCGGTGGTGCCGAAGGTGGCGGCGCTGCTGGCGCTGGCCAGGGAGCAGCGGCTGACGGTGGTCCATACCCGTGAATCGCATTTGCCGGATCTGTCCGATTGCCCGCCGTTGAAACGGAACAAACTGCCAGCGGGGCGCCGCATTGGCGATGACGGGCCAATGGGACGGATCCTGGTGCGCGGCGAGCCCGGCAACCGGATCCTCGATACAGTGGCCCCCGAGCCCGGTGAGTGGCAGGTGGATAAGCCGGGAAAAGGGATGTTCCATGCCACCGGGCTGGATCAGCGCCTGCGCGACGCGGGTATCACTCAGTTGATTTTCGCCGGCGTCACCACCGAAGTCTGTGTACAAACCAGCATGCGTGAGGCCTGCGATCGGGGCTATGACTGCCTGGTGATCGAGGATGCCACGGAAAGCTACTTCCCCGAATTCAAAGCCGCCACTCTGGCGATGATCGTGGCCCAGGGCGGTATCGTCGGACGGTGCGCCTCACTGGATGCGTTGCGCCGGGCTTTCCAACAAGGAGCGAATGCATGACCGCTCAGGACATCAATATTCCCTCGGTAGTGGCCGAGGTGCGCGCCGCCTTCGAGGCGTATGAAGCGGCGCTGTTGGCCAACCGGCTGGAGGCGTTGGACCGGGCTTTCTGGGACGCGGAGGCAACGGTGCGCTACGGCGTTGCCGAGAATTTATACGGTGCCGACACCATCGCCCGCTATCGTCGTCAGTGCGAGCCGGTGCCCGCCAGTCGCCGGCTGCTGAATACCGTGATCACCACTTATGGTGCCGACGCCGCCACGGTCAGCACCCAATTCCGTAACGGTGACAGTCAGCAATTGGGGCGCCAGATGCAGACCTGGATCCGTTTCGAGGACGGCTGGAAGGTGGTGGCGGCCCATGTCAGCGTGGACTTGGCCACACTGGGCGGGGCACCGGACTGAATGGAAAGCCGCCGGCCGGAAGGCCGGCGGTCCCGGTCTCAGCGGATGCTGACTGAAACCGGTGCGGAGTAGAGACGGTATTGACGGCCTTCACCGAGGTTCTCGGTGTGGCCCAACAGCACCGTGGCGCTACCGGTGCCGTTGAAAACCACCTGGCCGTCGGCGCTGGTGTAATCCACGGTACTGTCGATCACCAGCATCTGATTGCTGGTGGCTTCCT
Organism: Alloalcanivorax xenomutans; assembly: GCF_900217905.1. Lineage (GTDB taxonomy): Bacteria > Pseudomonadota > Gammaproteobacteria > Pseudomonadales > Alcanivoracaceae > Alloalcanivorax > Alloalcanivorax xenomutans. Next base: position 185,631 of record NZ_OBMO01000001.1, on the reverse strand, counting down.
GCTGGCGGCCATCCTGCAACGTCAGCGTGATCGGCGCGCCGGCGGTTTCCCCGACGTTGACGATGACCTGCGTATTGTCGGTGGCGACACTCACCGGATAGGCACTGAACCACTGGGCGTAGTCGGTGGTCAGGCCGTGCGTGCCGGCGGTGTAGAACGTCTCGGCGATGGTTTGATCACGGAAGGTCCAGGGCCAGAAGGTGGTGCCGCGGTGCTTGGCGGCTTCCATCAGCGTATTGTTCAGGCTGCCGTAGGACGGGTTGAAGGTGGAGGACAAGGTCTGTGTGGCGGACAGAATCCGGCGCAGGGATTTCCGCAGGTCGCTGTCGGCGCCGACGCTGTTCAGATAGCCGACGGTGACTTCCGGCATGATTTCGCGCATCCGCAACAACTGACTGTCGGAGAACGAGATCACCACCACTTGATCGGCCACGCCATATTCATCGATGGCGGTCTTCAGATGGTCGATGATTTCCGGCTTGCCGCTCTTGATTTCGACGAAGTGAATCACCGGCTTGCCTTTGAACGCCTCGAAGAATTCGTTCAGGGTCGGCACTTTCAAACCGGTCAGAGAGTCATGCTCGATATTGAGCGCCTTGACCTGCTCCAGCGTCATCTCCTCGATATTGCCGGTGCCATCCGTGGTTCGGTCCACCGTGCCGTCGTGCATGATTACCACGTGATTGTCGGTGGTTAGATAGATGTCATTCTCGATCGCGTCGGCCCCCAGTTCCCAGGCGTGTTGCGCGCCTTCCAGGGTGTTCTCCGGGTACAGGGAAGGCACTCCCCGGTGGCCGACCACCAGCGGTTTGCGCAATAGCGTATGTTCCGGGAAACGCCCCAACAGGTCAGCGTAGAGCGCGGTATCGGCGCTGACGATACCGTTGACCCCGGTGGTGAGCAGTTCCGCCGCCCGGGTGGCGGAGGTATTGGCGGAGCCGGCCCAGACCGTGATCAGCATCCGCTGCAGGTACGCCACGCTGTCCCGAGTGACCAGGCTGGTTGGCAAAAGGGCGATCTTGGCGCCGGCCCGGTTGGTGGCGTGGACCACGCCAAGCAGATCCTGACGTGTATTGCCGAGGGAAGCGCCGGAGAGATCCAGGGCGGCCCGCGCCATCGGCATTGCCTCGCGGGCGGCGGCCAGCAGATCGGCGTCGTTGGACAGCAGCGTCAGGTCCATCAAATTGCGCTCGGTGACCAGTGCGCTCAGAGTGGTAATGGTATCGGCATCCCGAATGCGCAGCGTTGGAATGGCGTTCACCGGCTCCTGGTCCAGATAGTCCGCCAGCGTGGTAATGACCTGGTCATTGTCATCGAGCAGGTTCAGATTTTTATCCAGAGTGAACAGCACATTGCTGGCTTGGAGTCCGGACAGATCGGTGTCCGCCTGTGCGGTTCGCACCAGCGTCGGCGCCATGGCGACGCCGGTTTCCGGTTCATTGATGGTGAAGACGGTGGGGAGATTCGGCAGGGCGTCGAGTTGTTCGGTGACGGTGACCCGATCCACCCGGAACAGGGTTCCCGCCGCTTGCAGAGCAAGGCCGCCCTGGCTGTATTGACTGTCCAGTTCGCCGTTTTCCAGCAACTCGCCGTTGATGAACTGTTGTACCCGGCCGCCTTGAACGATGATGGTGACGTTGTAGGTTTTTTCAGCGTCTATGGCTTCGGAATAAGGGGCTTTTTCAAGGATGGTCCAGCCGCCGGAACGGAATGCCAGTTCCGTGCCGTTGCTGGCGGTGGCGCCCTGACGAATCGCCATCTGGTAGTAAGGTTCAAAGGATTGACCGGCGCGATATATGAAGCCGACCCAGCGTGACGCGGTATTGGCGCTGGCGATGGTGAATTCCGCATCAATGCGGTAATCGCCGGTGGCGCCCAGCTCCGCCGGCAGAGTGACGGCGGTGGCGGTGTAATTGTCAGCCCGGCCGTCGATAAACAAACTGCCGTCCTGTACATAGGCGGCGTTATCGACGCCATTGTATTGTGCCCATCCTTCCGGGAGCGTGTCGCCCTCGAAGGTTTCGTCCAGCAGTATCCGAGGTTCCGGTTCTGGTTCTCCTGGCTCTCCAGGTTCGCCGGGTTCTTCCGGTTCTCCGGGTTCACCAGGTTCGGTGGGCGGGTTTTCGGGATCCGGTGCCGGATCGTTGTGATTACTGGAGGAGTTACAAGCCGCGATAAGTAAAGAAAGACACAGCAGCGTCAGACGCCAAATCCGTTGTGACATGGTCGGGTTCCCTTGATGAAAAGAAGCCCAGCGAGTCTAGGTTCGGAGAATGACAACCGGCTTGCAGTTTGGTGAAACGGATTATGACGATGAAATGCCGGTAACGGCCGGCTTGGCGACGTTATCGCGAAGCCGGCCATGACATCGGTGCTACAGGAAGGATCTGGCGTCGGAGGTGCGGCGCATGGCGCCGTCGGCGGCGTTCGCCAGCTCCTGTCCCTTGGTGACGAAATGCCGGGAAAAATAATCATGGTGCTCGGTATGTTCATGGAAATGATGCGGCGTGAGCACCGCGGTGAGAACCGGCACTTCCGTTTCCAGCTGCACCTGCATCAGGCCGTTGATGACCGCCGTGGCGACGAAATCATGGCGATAAATACCGCCGTCCACCACCAGGCCGCTGCAGGCGATCGCCGCGTAGCGTCCGGATTTGGCCAGCAGTTTGGCTTGCAGGGGGATTTCGTAGGCGCCGGGTACCGCGATCACGTCGATCTGGTCGTCGCCGTAGCCGAGGCGGCCCAGTTCTTCGCGAAAGCCGGCCAGACACTGGAGCACGATGTCCTGGTGCCAACTGGCGTGGATAAAAGCCAGGCGCTGTTGTTCGGGATGGTAAGGCTGGGTGGAACTCTGGGTCTGATTCATGCCGTTTTCCTGAGTGGCGTTGAGATGAATCAGGGCGAACGTGGGCCGGTGCCGGCGCGAAGGCAACGCCTGGGCGTGCCGCCACGGAGGCAGGGGGAACCGTCCCGTTCTCTCTTATCCGGACTATCACCGTCGGCTCTGGAATCACACCAGATCTGCTGACCCCGTGACCATGAGGCAGACCGGACCGCCAGTAGACATTGACGATGGATGGCCTTTGGCCGCGGGCGCTCGCGGGCTTGGGAGAGGCTCCCTTACCGCCGGTGGGGACTTTCACCCCGCCCCGAGAACGATCCGGCGACAGGGTCGCCGGGCAAGGCAATATAGAAAGTCTGTTGCCCTGAGTCAAAAGCGGATTTGCAACCAAATCGCCATGCCGTTGTCGATAATCGGGATGCCCGCTGACCGCGCGGCCCCGAACCCCGGTGTTTCCGGTGCTTGGGCGCGACCTCGCGATCGGGTATGGTGGCGCCCTTGTTTTCGCGCCCCGGCCGGGTCACGGCCGCTTGGTTCTGAACCCTTGTTCACGAATACAGAAACAGACCGACCGGCAAGGCCGGTCCCAGATCACGGTTGTCATGACGGAATCCACCGCCACAACACGGACCTCGAGACCGCCCCTGCTGCGCGCAATGGTGCCCGCTCTGGCGGCCGCCATTGCGTTGGCGTCCTGGTGGTGGGTGCCTTCCGGCGACGCCGCCTTGATGACGGACCGGGCTCTGCTGGGGCTTATCGAGGACTCCGACCTTTATACCGTCGATGTAGACCCGGCTCCCACGGTATGGGAGCACTACACCATCGCCCAGGGAGACTCCCTGGCCAATCTCTGGACCAACCAGTGGCAATTGCCGGAAGCCGCCCTCTACACCTTGCTCAATGATCCCAAGAGCGCGGACATTTTGCGGCAGGTCAGTCCCGGTCAGCATCTGGAATGGCGTGCCGATGGAGAAGGCAGCCTGCAGGCATTGAGGTTGTGGACGGACCCTTCAAAAGGGTGGGAATGGAATCTGCAAAATGGCCAGCTGCACCGGTCGGCGCTGACCTACGAGCGGAATCTGCACCAGGTGGCGGTGCGTGGCGAGATCCGGACCTCCCTGTCCGCCGCGCTGGCGGAGATGCCATCCCTGGGCGGTCGTGCCCAGGCCATCGCCGCGGAGATGGGGGAATTACTGCCTTTGGCCAGCAAGGCCCGCAAGGGGGACCGGTTCTCCCTGTTGGTGGATCTGGAATACATCGACGACGCCGAAGGGGCTTATGCGGCGCGGCTGGCGGGGTTTGATTACGAGGGGGAGCAGATCTCGGTGCGTGCCGCCCGCTTCGACGATGACCGATTCTATACGCCGGAAGGCAAGAGCCTGCTGCCGGGCTTCCGCCGTACTCCCTTCAACAGTGAATACCGCGTCAGTTCACCGTTCAACCTGCATCGCCATCACCCTATTACCGGGCGGGTGACGCCCCATCTGGGCACCGATTTCGCCATGCCAGTGGGCACCAGGGTGCTGGCGCCGGCCAAGGGGGTGGTGCGCACGGTGTCCTACCATCCGTTGGCGGGACGTTTCGTGGTGATCGATCATGGGCAGGGCTACCAGACTCGCTACCTGCATCTGCAAAAGGCGGAAGTGCGGCCCGGGCAGGAGGTAAAGCAGGGTGATGTCATCGCGCTGAGCGGCAATACCGGCCGCAGCACCGGCTCCCACCTGCACTACGAACTGCGCCTCAATGGCCGCCCGCTGAACCCGATGACCGCTTCATTGCCGTCCCGCGAACGGCTGCAGCCGGATGAGTTGCGCCGCTTCCAGAACCAGTACGCGGCCTATTTCGACCTGCATGAGCAGGAGAGTGCCACCGCCGTGGCGGGTAACGGCAATCGCCGCGATAACGCCGGCTGATTGCTTCTTCCCTGGCGCATCTTCCAAGGTGGCTGTAGGACTTGCCTGCAAGCGAATCTTGGGACCTGGAAGCCCATTCGCTTGCAGGCAAACTCCTACAGCGGCTTTTGTGCCCGCGATCGGAAGGAAATGATGACCCATAAAAAAGCCCCGCTCTTGCGAGCGAGGCTTTTTTGTATGGTGCCCGGAGGCGGAATCGAACCACCGACACGGGGATTTTCAATCCCCTGCTCTACCGACTGAGCTATCCGGGCGTCAGGGCGCGTATTAAAGCGACTCCGTTGGGCGTCGTCAAGTGCGGTTATTTATTGGTCATTTTCTTTCGAAGGCGGGGTGTAGCCCTCGGCCTGTTCCACGTTTTCGTTGTTGAAAAAACGATCACGTTGCTCGTCGAGAAAGGCGCGCGCCTTGGGATCCATCACGTTGAGGTGTTTTTCGTTGATCAGCAAGGTTTGATGCTGCAGCCATTCCTGCCAGGCCTTGCGTGACACGTTGTCGTAGATGTCCTGGCCCTTGGTGCCAGGAAAGGGAGGGCGGTCCAGGCCTTCCAGGCGTTCCTGATATTTGCGGCAGAATACGGTGCGGGTCATGGCATCCTCGGAATGGTTCATGGTTTTCAGGTTACAGCATGCTCTGTTGGCGCGGTTGACGCAGCCCGCTGAGCAATTTTTTTACCGGGGCGGCCAGGCCCAGCTCGCCCGGATCGGTGGGGTCCACCCAGCGTCCACGGTCTTCCCCCAAGCGGGTGCCGGTGCCGTCCACCTGAATCAGCGCCGGCTCCACGTCCAGGTGAAAATGGCTGAAGGTGTGCCGGAACGGCGTCAGGGTTTCCCGGTGACGTGCGGTCAGGCCCCATTGTGTCAGCAGGTTTTCCGGTGATTCTTCCAGGTCCTGTTGCGGGAAGCACCAAAGGCTGCCCCAAATGCCACTGGGCGGGCGCGGCTCCAGCCAGACGCTGCCATCGTCACTTTGCAGGATCAGCATGCGGGACTGGCGAACCGGTTTGGCCTTGGCCGGCTTGCGGCCAGGATACTGCTCCGGATTGCCGTCGGCGCGAGCCTGGCAGCGCCGATGCAGAGGACACTCACCGCAAGCCGGGCGGCGCCGGGTGCACAGGGTGGCCCCCAGGTCCATCATTGCCTGGGTATAGTCCGCCAGGCGCTGCCGCGGCGTGTAGTGCTCGGCCAGCTCCCAGAGCCGGTTCTCCACCGCTTTCTGGCCGGGCCAGCCGGCCACGGCGTGCAGGCGGGTGAGAACCCGTTTCACGTTGCCATCCAGGATAGGCGCGCGTACCCCGCGGCTTTGCGCCAGGATGGCGCCGGCGGTGGAGCGGCCGATACCGGGCAGGGAAGCCACTTCCTCCACGGTTTGCGGGAATTCGCCATCATGGTCGCGGACCAGTTGCCGGGCCGCTTTGTGCAGATTGCGGGCGCGGGCGTAGTAGCCCAACCCGGTCCACAGGTGCAGCACCTGATCCACCTCGGCGGCGGCCAGGCGATGCACATCCGGGAAAACCTCCATGAAACGCTGGAAGTAATCGATGACGGTGATCACCTGGGTCTGCTGCAGCATTATTTCCGACACCCACACCCGGTAGGGCGTGCGTGGATGCTGCCAGGGCAGGTCCTTGCGCCCGTGCTGGTCGTACCAGGCCAGCACGGCGTCACTGAAAGCGGTGGTCGTGGTACTCAGTTGAACAGCCCCTTGAGCTTGTCACCCAGTTTTTCGTTGAGTTTGTCGCGCTGCTTCTCGATTTCCTCCCGGGCTTTCTGCCCGGCGGCGTTTTTCAGCACTTCCTCGGTGGTGTCGCCTTCGGCGTCGATGCCGAGTTTGTCTTTCAGTTTGCCCTTGGCGGCGTTGGTGGCCGCCTGCTGGGCGATCTTGCGGAAACCGTCCCGGTCCGGGCCGCACCATTTGGCCGGGCTGCTCTCCAGGCTGCCCTGACAGCGCAGCGGCCAGGTGGCGTCGCCCAGGTATTTGCCGCCATCCAGCTCCGGCGATTTCATGCCGATGTGCATATCGAATTGCTGGGTCAGCACGTTGAACCAGCCGTTACCGGAGAGGCTGCCTTTTTCCAGTGTGGCGTCCAGGCTTTCGAGGTAGGCGACCTGCTTGTCCAGGCGGGTTTTGCTGGTCAGGTCGATGATCTTGGTGTCCTCGGAGAGTACCGAGGGCAGTTTGCCGGATTGTTGGTCGGGAATCAGCGCGGTCAGCCCCTTGAGCCCGCCAAGGGTATCGTTGATGCCGCCCACCAGGGTGTTGTACAGATTCAGGCCGCGCACGGTGCCGTCGGCCAGTCCCAGGTTCAGATTGCCCTTGGCCGATTCCACCAGCGCTTTCTGACTGTTGCCGCTGGCGTTGAAGCTGCCGTCCATGCTGAACAGGCCGGTGGCCAGATCATCCTTCATGGCCATCTTGGCGATGGGCTGGATCTGCATGCGATTCACCTTGGTGCGCGCGCTGATCCGCGGGGTCTTGCCGGCCACGTCGAGGGTACCGCTGGCGCTGAAATCCCCGTTCAGGGTCTTGCCGCTGGCCTGAGTCAGCTTCAACACCCCATTGGCCGCGGACACGGCAAAGCTCAGATCACTGGCTTCGATCTGTTCGAAGGTCAGGTGGCCGATGCGGAGCTTGCCGTCCAGCAGCAACGGACGCAGGGTCTCCACCGGAATCAGCTCGGCCTCGGTGAGGTTGGCGGTACCGCCGCTCTTGCCGGCGTCGCCGCCGGTAGTGGCCGGTTTGTCCTCGGAGGAAGGGCTTTCCGGCGGCAGATATTGGTCCAGCAGGATCTTGTCCATGGACAGATCGAAGACGATCTTGCCGGTTTCCAGGTTCTGCAGCCCGGCGCTGCCATTAATGGTGCTGTCATCAAGGGTAATAGTGAGGGGCTTGGCGATGACACTGTTGGCCGGACCGGACAAAGTAGCACTCATCGCCACTTTGTTCAGGGCGCTGTCACCGCGGGTCTCGATGGCCGGCTCGCCCAGTGTCTTCAGTACCGTGTTGAGGTTGAACGGTTCGGTATCGAGTTTGCCAGCCACGACCAGGTCGCCGGTGAGCCCGGTGATGCGCGCTTCGCCGGTGGTGCGCGTGCCGGCGGCCTGTAGCACCAGGCCGGTGAGGTTGGCGCTATCCTCCTCCAGATTCACCTCAAGTGCCTGTTCCAGGTGCACGTCCACGGGTTGGGTGGTGGCGCCGGCGATATTGGCGTCCAGCACCATCGGATTCAACACGAAGTGGTTGGCATCCAGGTTGGCGGCCAGGGTGGTTTTCAGGTTCAGGTCCACGCGCATGTCGCTCTGGTCCTGATAGCGCAGCGACATCTCCAGTGGGAACGGCTGGTCCAGGCTGACATCGCGGGCATTGAAGTTGAAATGCTCGACGCGGATATCGGTGCCGTCGGTGGCGTTGCGATAGCTGATGCGGCCGTTGGTGATGTCCACCGAGGGAATGGTCAGGGGAATATCGAGGGTGCTGCCTTCCTCGCCGCCCTCGGCGGTTTGCTCGTCCCCTTCGGTCTGATCCGGGCTGGCGTCGTTCTGGGGGCCGATCCTTTCCCAGTTGCCACCTTGCTGATCCTCGCGCAGATTCACTTCCAGTCCGTCGACCAGCACGCCGTCCATTTCCACCTTGCCGAGCAGCAAGGGCCACACGGCGACGCTGACGCTGGCGTTGTCGAGGGCGGCGAACAGCTCTTCCTCATCGGCGATGCGGGCTTCGGTGCGGCCCAGGCTGACGCCCAGGGAGGGCCAGAACTGCCAGGAGAGGTCGCCGGGAATGGAGAGGTCCAGATTGGCGTTCTGGCGTGCCTGCTCCTCGATCTGCGGCTTGAAGTCGTTGGGGTCGATCACCTGGGTGACGACGAAGATCGCCGCGGCCAGCAAGACCACGATGGCCAGGATTACGATGACAATGATCTTGATTGCACGTCCCATGACGGTGCTCTCCTTGCGCCCGGGCCCTCGGGCCCCGATGATAACGAGTTGGTGTAATCGTAACGAAGCTCAGGCCCGTTCGACACCATGATAACGATGATAACCTTTTGAGCCCGGGCCGTGGTGCTTGTGTCGCCACGGCGTAAAGATCATGAACAGGCTCTTACGACCATTTGGGGAACGACGATTGGTAAAGTTCCGTAACTTCCTGCTGTTGCTGGGGCTGGTCCTGTGTGCCGCGCGGCTTTGGGCGGCGCCAGTGGTGGTGCCGGACGGCCACCAGAATCAGGTGGCGGTGGCGAAATCCATGGACGTGCTGGTGGATCCCGAGGGGCAGTGGGACTTGCGACAGGTGCGCGAGGATTTTTCCAGCCGCTTTACCGTCAACACGGCGGAGGAGCCCAATTTCGGCTTTACCAGCAGCGTGATCTGGCTGCGGTTCACGCTCGACACCCGCAAAGTGATGAACCAGAGCTGGTATCTGGTGGAGCGCTATCCGATTCTCGACCACATCACGCTGTATGCGCCGCGCCCGGACGGCGGTTACGATGAAGTGGCCATGGGGGACACACTGCCGTTCCACATGCGGATGATGAATCATCGGGCCTTTATTTTCCCTCTGAACACCGACAGACCCGGCCCGCGCACCTATTATGTGAAAGTCAGCGGTAAAGGGGCGATCAACCTGTCGCCGGTGCTCTACAACAGCACCGGGCTGGTGGAATACACCTACCGGGATACTCTGCTGTACGGGGTGTTCTACGGATGTCTGCTGATCATGGTCATCTATAACGCCCTGCTGGCATTGTCGCTGCGGGAGCCGGTGTATCTGTATTTCGTCGCTTTCCTGGTGGGGATGGTGATCTTCATCCTCAACATCAATGGCTTCGGTTTGCAGTTTGTCTGGCCGTTGTGGCCCAAGCTCAATGAATATTACTGGCTTGGCATTTACATCAGCTGTCCGGCGCTGGCCATGTACTCCCGGGCCTTTCTGGAGTTACGCGTGCGCTTTCCACGCTATGACCGGGTGTTGCGGCACTACCTGATCGGCGCGCTTGTGTTGCTGGCGGTGCAGCTGATGATCGCGCCACCCTGGTCCTACTATCTGTCCACCGCCCTGGTGGGGGTCACGGTCGTGCTGTTCAGTTGGCTTGGCTGGATGGTTCTGTCCCAGGGATATCGGGCGGCACGGTTGTACGTGCTGGCCTGGTGGGTCTTCATGCTGCTGGTGTTCATCTTCATTCTCGGTATCGTCGGCTGGCTTCCCTACACCTCGTTCATCACCATCCTGCCGCATCTGGCCACGTTGTGGGTGGTGGTGATGCTGTCGCTGGCCCTGGGGGACCGCATTCGTTTCCTGGAACGTGAGCGCAACAGTTTGTTCGAGGAATCCCGCCGCAACCTGGAACGGCATGTGGCGGAAATGGAGCGCGTGAACCGGGACAAGTCCACCTTCCTGCAATATGTCAGCCACGAATTGAACACCCCCATCAACTGGCTCGGCGCGGCGGATACCCTGAGCGACGATGATGATCGCCGGGATACCTGGAATCTGGTGCGCAAAGGGCAGCAACGTCTGATGGGGCTGGTGAGCACGTCGCTACGTTATTTCGACCTGTCGGATCGGGAGAGCCCCACGCTGATCACCGTGTGCGACCCCTACTGGTTGGTGGAGGCGCTCACCACCAGCCGGTGGGAGTGCCTGGAACAGAGTGGTCTGAAGGTGCAGAACCGGGTTTCGGAACGGCTGCGGGTGCGTGCCAACGAGAGTGAGCTGCAGGAGGTGCTGGCGATGGCATTGGATAACGCCATCCGTTTCAGCCCCGCTGGAGAAGTCATCGATATCAGCAGTCAGCGTCTGGATGGCGTGGGCGAAATCCGTATGCGTGATAATGGCCGCGGCGTCGGCGCGGATCAGTTGGAGAGTCTGTTCGAGCCCTTCTTCATCATGGGGTCTCGCCACCACGAGGACGGGTTCGGCCTGTCTCTGGCGATGGCGCGGGTGATGATCGAGCAGAGCGGCGGGCGGATCTGGGCGGAAAGCACCGGCGAAGGGCAGGGCTTCACTCTGGTGATCCGCTTGCCGCTGGCGGAATAGGGTGAACAGGCCCTAGCGTAGTGTCCCCATCGCCTGCCCCATGCGCACCGGGCTTTCGGCGGCCAGGGCGGAATCGAATTCCGCGTGGCCACGGGCGAACAGCACGATGGCGGTGGAGCCGAGCAGGAAGCGGCCCAGTTCTTCGCCCCGCTGCAGAGTAATCGGTTGGCGGTTCCGGTAGTCGCTGTGCGTCACGTGGCGAGGCAGCGGTGTGACCTGGCCGGAGAACACGGTTTCGATACCGGCGACGATCATCGCCCCCACCAGAATCACCGCCATCGGCCCCTGCTCGGTATCGAAAATGCACACCAGCCGTTCGTTGCGGGCGAACAGCCCGGGTACCCGTTCGGTGGTGGCCTGGTTCACCGAGAACAGCCGCCCGGGTACGTAGCGCGTTTCCCGCAGGGTACCGGCGGCGGGCATGTGCACCCGGTGATAATCCTTTGGTGACAGATAGACGGTGGCGAACTGGCCGCCAAGGAATTCCGTGGCCAGATCATGGTCGCCGCCGAGCAGCTCGAACAGGCTGTAGTTATGTCCCTTGGCCTGAAAAATCCGGTCGCCTTCAATGGCGCCGAGCTGACTGACGGTGCCATCGGCCGGGCAGGCGATGGCATCGGCCTGTTCCGGCAGTGGCCGGGCGCCTTCACGCAGGGCACGGGTGAAGAACGCATTGAAATGGGGATAGCGCTCGGCTTCGGTGATCTCCGCTTCGGACAGATCGACCTGAAAGCGGCGGATGAACAGCCGGATGAAGGTGTCCTTCACCCAGGGGGTTTCGCTACGGGCCAGAATGCCCACCAGCCGCGACAAGGCATGGTGGGGCAGCAGATATTGCAGAGCGACGAACAGGCGTTGCCATAAGTCCTTCAAGAGCACCTCGAAATGCGGCCGGTTGTTATTCGGATTTTTCGAACGGGGTGTCGGGGTGATTGCCCCATTCCGCCCAGGAACCGGCATAACCGGCGATATGAGGGAAACCCAGCAGTTTACCCACCAGCCAGGTAAAGCTGGAGCGATGGTGGGTTTGGCAGTGGGTGATCACTTTGCGGTCGGCGGTGATGCCCAGCGCGGCCAGTTCCTGGCGCAGGGTATCCAGATCACGCACCCGCAGGTGGTCGTTCTTGTCCATGGCATCGGTCCATTCATAGTGCACCGCGCCAGGAATGTGGCCACCTTTCTGGGCGAAGGCGCGGATGCCGGCGTACTCCTCCTCGGAGCGCGCATCCCAGATCACCACGTCCGGGTTCTGGTATTCGGCCAGCACCGTCTCCAGGTCCACATTGACGCCGGCCTTGTGCAGGCCAACCTCATAATCGCTGGGCGTGGGGGTATGTGGTTCGCTGCTGGTGGGCAGGTCCGCCGCCAGCCAGGCATGGATGCCGCCATTGAGGTAGGTGTAGTGGGCATGGCCGATGTAATCCAGGGTCCACAGCAGCCGCCCGGCCCAGCCGCCGCCTTCATCGTCATAGGCGACCACCTGGGTGTCCGGGGTCAGCCCCAGCTCGGAGAACAGGTCGGAAAGGGTATCGTCATCGGGCAGCAGGCCGGGGGCCGGCTGAGTACCTTTCTGCAGGCGTTTGAAATCCAGGTGAACGGCGCCGGGCACATGGGCCTGGGCGTAAACCTGTTCCTTGCTCAGATCAACGATCAGCAGATTGGCGTCATCAAGATGATTGGCCAGCTCGGCGGGTTCCAGCAACAGGGGCAGGGACATAAGTCAATCAAACGGTCGTGGGTCGGGAATTTGGAGGGTGTGAATAAAATTTCACCGCCTCGTGCATGGAATCATTGTCCAATATCCGCCGGCCTTTATCCAGGCGGGACCGTTCTGATGGCCGCGGCGCGAATCGCTCAGTATCGTGCGCGGGCCTCATCGTCCAGGGTGTCGGCGATCTGGAAGTAGTTGTTCAGACGTTCGTGTATGAAGGCATCCTCCTGGGCGGCTTCCCGCAGAGCGCAGCCCGGTTCATGCCGATGGGTACAGTTACGGAAGCGGCAGTGGCCGGCTCGCTCGGACAGCTCCCGATAACCGTGCAGCAACTCCTGCTCATCGATATGCCAGAGACCGAATTCGCGAATCCCCGGGGAGTCGATCAGATGGCCGCCTTCGGGAAAATGGAACAAGCGCGCGGTGGTGGTGGTGTGCTGGCCCAGCCCCGACATCTCCGAGATCTCGCCCACCGCCAGATCCGCTTCCGGCAGGATGGCGTTCACCAGAGAGGATTTGCCGACCCCGGATTGACCGACGAAGACGCTGGTGGCGTCCGCGAGGGCGGCGCGCAAGGAGGCCAATTGGTGGCCGTCTCCGTGGGCGGACAGAGTGATGACCTGATAGCCCAGGTGGCGATAAAGCGCGCAGATATGCTCGGCGTGGTCGCGATTGCCGTCGTCCAGAAGATCGGTCTTGTTCAGCACCAGCACCGGCTCGATGCCGGACAATTCCGCCGCCACCAGATAGCGGTCAAGCAGGGCGCTGGAAGGCGCCGGGCGTGGAGCGAACACCACCAGGAGGCGGTCCACATTGGCGGCCACGGGCTTCAAATTGCCGTAATTGTCCGGGCGCTTCAGCACCGAATGGCGTGGCTCCACGGCCGTGACCACGCCGGTGCCCTCGCTGTGCGGCGGATGCCAGAGCACCCGGTCGCCGACCACCAGTTGTTCCAGATTGGCGCGGAAGTGACAGCGGGTCCGGCTGCCGTCCCGGGCCTCCACCAGTACCTGGCCGCCGAAATGGGCGATCACCGTGCCCCACTGCTCCTCGCCGAGGGTGGTGGCCACGGGCTGCTCCTTTTCCGCTTTGCGCTGCATGCGATCGCGGCGCTCGGCCTGGATCTTTTCAATGCGCCAGCGCTGTCGCCGGTTGAGATTGCGTTTCGCCATGCGTTCGCGAGGAGGTCGGTTGAGGTGGCGCCATTATGGCACGGTTGGGGCTCCGGCTCTGCTACCATGACGTCAAATTCATTACCGCACGGGGCCCCTGAGATGCCATCGAAAGACAACCTGATCTGGATCGACCTGGAAATGACCGGTTTGAGCCCCGAGCAGGATCGCATCATTGAGATCGCCACCATCGTCACCGACGCCAATCTGAATGTGCTGGCGGAAGGACCGGTGCTGGCGGTGCATCAGAGCGATGAACGTTTGGCGGCCATGGACGAATGGAATACCCGCCACCATGGCAACTCCGGATTGACCGACCGGGTACGCGCCAGCCGTGTGGACGAAGCGGAGGCGGAGCGGCAGACCCTGCTGTTCCTGGAGCAATACGTGGACGAGAAAATGTCACCGATGTGTGGCAACAGCATCTGCCAGGACCGCCGATTCCTGGCGCGCTACATGCCGGCCCTGGAAGCGTTCTTCCACTATCGCAATCTGGATGTCTCCACTTTGAAGGAACTGGCCGCGCGCTGGAAACCGCAAATCCTGTCCGGCTTCAAAAAAGAGAACAAGCATCTGGCGCTGGACGACATCCGCGAATCGATCGCCGAACTGGCCTACTACCGGGAACATTTCATCCGCGAGTAGCGTCACTTTATCTGTTAAGCCGGGCATTGGCCGGCCATGGAGCGCGCTGATCGAAAGGAGAGAACATGGACACCATTCGTGTCTGGGACCTGCCCACCCGTCTGTTTCATTGGTTGTTGGTGGCCGCTATCGGCTTCCTTTGGTATTCCGGCGGCGAGGGTGAGGCGCTGATGGTCTGGCATATGCGCGCCGGCTATCTGGTGCTGGGGCTGGTGATTTTCCGCATCATCTGGGGGTTGTGGGGCTCCCGCCACAGCCGTTTCGCGGCGTTTCTGGCCGGGCCGCGACGGACACTGGACTACGGCAAGGCCTTTGCCCGCGGACGGGCGCCGGTGTTCGCCGGCCACAATCCATTGGGTGGCTGGATGGTGATGTTGATGTTGCTGTCACTGCTGGTGCAGACCGCTACCGGGTTGTTCGCCACCGACGATATCTCACTGGAAGGGCCGTTGAGCGGTCAGGTCGGTGGCGCCACGGCCCGCGCGCTTACCGACGTACACTTTTGGAACTTTGACCTGCTATTGATTCTGATCGCGGCGCATGTGGCGGCGGTCTTGTTGCACCGGCTGTTGGGGGAGCCATTGCTGGCGGCCATGCTGACCGGGCGCAAGCGGGTGCCTGATGAAGCCGGCCCGGACCTGGCCTTCGTCCCCTGGTGGCGGGCGCTGCTGGTGGCGTTGCCGGTGGCCGGGGCGATTTACTGGCTGGTGAGCTGACGGGGCCGCCAGTGGCGGCCCCGGGGCGTGGGCGGTTTAGCGTTCGCGATATTCGGTGTGGCAGGCACGGCAGGTTTCGCCGACTTTGCCTACTTGCGCGAACAATGCCTGCTGATCGGCGCCGCCAGCCATTTCGGCCAACTCAGCGGCGGCGTCCTGGAAGTCCTGGGCTTTGCCTTCAAAGTCGGCACGGTTTTCCCAGATCGCCGGTTTGGCGTGGCTGCCATCGACGGAGCCGGCGTCCGTGAAACCTTCCCAGGGCAAGCGGGACAGGTCCGCCAAGATGCCGGCTTTTTCCTCGAATACCGCCTGATCGAACGGCTGCTCGCCCTTGGCCATGGCACCCAGAGTGCCGAAATGCCAGGCGGTGGCCTTGAACACGGATTCGCGATATTCCGCCGCCTCGTTTGGGCCTTTGCCGCAGGCACTGAGCAGGCCGGCGGCAAGCACCGGAATCAACAGGCTGACTTTCTTCATTGGACTCTCCCTGACAGAACGTGACTTGATTGTCGGATAAAACGTAGGGTCTTTGCACTGGGAAAAGGTTCCCTGGCCAGGCGGCCTTTCAGGTCAACAGGCGATGCAGGGCCCAGTTCACATGCTCACGCACCAGCTCGCTGGGATCGTCCCGCCGTGAGCGCAACGCGCCGATGGCCTCCGCGCTGGCCGGGCCATTACCCAGCGCCACCGCCAGATTGCGCAGCCAGCGCTGATAGCCGGCGCGGCGGATTGGCGAGCCTTCGGTGCAACGCAGAAAAGTGGCTTCGTCCCACAAAAAAAGAGTAACCAGATCGCTGTTTTCCAACTGATGCCGGGGGTGAAAATTGCCCTCGCTGGTGAACTGCGCGAACCGGTTCCAGGGGCACATGAGCTGGCAGTCGTCACAGCCGAAGATGCGGTTGCCGATGCCGGCGCGCAGGGACTCCGGGATGGAGCCCGGATGCTCGATGGTCAGGTAGGAAATACAACGCCGGGCATCCAGCTGGTAGGGGGCGACGATGGCGTCGGTGGGACAGACCGTCATACAGGCGGAACATTTGCCGCAGCGGTCTTCCACCGGCTGATCCACTGGCAATGGCAGATCGGTGTATATCTCGCCGAGAAAAAACCAACTGCCGGCTTCGCGATTGATCAGTAGCGTATGCTTGCCCTGCCAGCCCAGTCCGGCTTTGGCGGCCAGCGGCTTTTCCATCACCGGCGCGCTGTCGACAAACGCCCGGGCCAGTTCGCTGTCACTGACTTGTTCGCGGATCCAGCGCGCCAGGGTCGCCAGCCGCTTGCGGACCAGCTTGTGATAGTCGCGTCCCAGAGCGTAGCGCGACACATAGGCCTTCTCGCCCTGCTTGAGCAGCTTCACCGGCTGGGTGTCCGGCGGCAGATAATTCATGCGCAGGGAGATCACCCGCAGAGTGCCGGGTTCCAGCTCCCGTGGTCTTGAACGCTTGTGTCCATGGGCTTCCATCCACTTCATTTCGCCGTGGTATCCGGCGTCCAGCCAGCGTCGCAGCCTCGTCTCGGCCTCTCCGAGGTCGATATCGGCCACCCCAAGTTGCTGGAAACCCAGCAGCCTGGCCTGTTCGGCCAGTTGTGTTTTGAAATGAGTGAAATCCATGGAGTGATCGAGAACTGTACGTGGTCAACGTATAATGGGCGATGTTCGCGACAGGATAGCAGCGATGGCCATGGCACCGTTACCCAATCGACTTTACAGCGCCGCCCAGACCCGGGAGCTGGACCGGCTCGCCATTGCCGGGGGCGTCAGCGGCGCCACGCTGATGGCCCGGGCGGGACAGGCCGCCTTTGACCTGATGCTGCAGCGTTGGCCGGAGGTGCGTGAGCCGGCGATCCTGTGCGGTGCGGGTAACAACGGTGGTGACGGCTATGTGGTGGCGCGCCTGGCCCAGGAAGCCGGGCTGCGGCCCGTGGTGTATCAGTGGCGTCCGCTGGATCGCCTTGGCGGTGATGCCCTGGCCATGGCGGAGGCGGCCCGTGATGCCGGGGTGCCGATGCAGCCATTGAATCTGGATAATTTGCCGCAGGCCGCGCCGCTCTTGGTGGACGGCCTGCTGGGAACCGGCATCAGCGGGGCGTTGCGCGACGACATGCGGGCTTTGCTGCAGGCGCTGGATGCCTTGGACAAGCCGGTGCTGGCTTTGGATATTCCCTCCGGCTTGTCGGCGGACTCCGGGGCCAGCGCCGGTGCCGTGTTGAACGCGGATTGCACCATTACCTTCATCGGCGTGAACCGCGGCCTGCTCACCGGGGTGGGGCCATGCCACTGCGGCCAACTGGTGTTCTCCGGCCTCAACGTGGACGAGGCCGTGTACCAGGCCATACCCGACCCGGTTTGGCGACCGACCCCCTTGGACCTGCGCCGCTGGCTGCCGCGTCGGAGCCGGGATGGCCACAAGGGGCATTACGGTCACGTTCTGGTGATCGGTGGCGATCACGGTTTCGCCGGCGCGCCGTCCATGAGTGCCCAGGCCGCCGCCCGCTGCGGCGCCGGTTTGGTCAGTCTTGCCACCCGCGCCGAGAATCTGACCGCGGTACTGGCCCGGCAGCCGGAAATCATGGCGCGGGCGGTGGATGACGTCGCCGGGCTGGAGCCGTTGCTGGAACGTGCCACGGTAGTGGCGGTGGGGCCGGGGCTGGGCACCGGCGAATGGGGGCAAACGTTGCTGAAACGGGTGCTGATGACGGACCTGCCGCTGGTGCTGGACGCCGATGCCCTGAACTTGCTGGCCGACTGGGGCGTGGACGCCAACGATCACTGGATATTGACGCCCCACCCTGGTGAGGCCGGACGGTTGCTGGGCAGCGACAGCGCCACTGTGCAACGGGACCGCTTTGCCGCCGTGGAAGCCCTGGCCAGCCGCTACGGCGGTACCACCCTGCTCAAGGGGCTGGGTACGCTGGTGCGTGGCCAAGGCGGTTGCGCTCTGATCAGCGATGGCAACCCCGGCATGGGCAGCGGTGGCATGGGCGATGTGCTCACCGGCGTCATCGCCGCGTTGCTGGCCCAGGGGGTTCCGCCGTATCAGGCCGCCGCTCTGGGCGCCATGGCGCACGCCCGGGCCGCCGACCGGGCCGCCGCCGAGCATGGCGAGCGCGGGTTGCTGGCCACGGATCTTTTACCGCCGTTACGATGGGAATTGAATGGAAAATAAACCAACCGGGTCCCGCTATCTGGCGGACGAGACGGCCACTCTGGCCTTGGGCGCGGAATTGGCCGCCGTGCTCGAATCCGGCCAATGCGTTTACCTGTTGGGGGACCTGGGGGCGGGCAAGACCACCCTGATGCGCGGGCTGCTGCGGGGGCTGGGACACCAGGGGGCGGTGAAGAGCCCGACTTATACGCTGGTGGAACCCTATGACCTCGATGGCGTCCATATCTATCATTTTGACTTGTACCGGCTGGCGGATCCCGAGGAGCTGGAGTTGATCGGCATCCGGGATTATTTCGACGGCCACGGGCTGTGTGTGTTGGAATGGCCGCAAAAAGGCGCGGGGGTGATTCCGGCGCCGGATCTCACCGTGACACTGACCGTGCAGCCGCCGGGGCGTAATGCGAATTTGGAGTGGGCATAGCCGAACTATGGGTGTAAATCAGCGAAAGTCCGTCCGCGGAATGATGGCATGGCGTCTGCTTCTCGGCATGCTGGGCGGCCTTCTGACGATGGCGGCACAGGCGGCGGTGAAAGTGGATTCCGTGCGCATGCACCGGGCTCCGGATCATACCCGGGTGGTGTTTGATCTGCCGGACCCGGTGGAGCACAAAGTGGACGTCCTCGCCAACCCGGACCGGGTGGTGGTGGACCTGATGGACACCGATTTCAACTTTGACGTGAAAACGCTGGATGCGGGTAACGGGCCGGTGGCGGATATCCGTGTGGGACAGCATGCGGACAAAACCCGCATCGTATTCGACCTCAAGGCGGCGGTGCGGCCGCGCACCAATCTGCTGAAACCGGTAGCGCCGCATGGCTGGCGTCTGGTGGTGGATCTCTTCGACAAGGATCCGCCGCCGGCGAAGACCATTCCCAAACCCAAGGCCTCGGCGGAAAAGCCCCGTGAAATGATCGTCGCGGTGGATGCCGGGCATGGCGGCGAGGATCCCGGCGCCCGAGGACCCCGGGGCACCAAGGAAAAAGTGGTGGTGCTGCAGATCGCCAAGAAGATCTACAACATGATCAACAACGAGCCTGGCATGCGCGCGGTACTGGTGCGTGATGGCGACTACTATGTGCCGCTGGCGGAGCGCCGACGCATCGCCCGTGAGGATAATCACGCCGACGTGTTCATCTCGATCCACGCCGATGCCTTCACCGATGCCCGCGCCCGGGGCGCCAGTGTGTTCGCGCTGTCCAACAGCGGTGCCACCAGTGCCCGGGCCCGTTATCTGGCCAAGATCGCCAACGAATCCGACCGCGTCGCCGGGGTCTACGAGGAAGAGAAGGACGACTCCAACCTGCTCAGCGTGCTGGCGGACATGCGCATGTCCGGCTCCATGGCGCACAGTCTCTATCTGGGGCGGCAGATCCTGCAGGAATTCAACGGTGTCACCAAGCTGCATGGAGACCGGACCACGGTGGAGCAGGCCGGCTTCGCCGTATTGAAGGAGCCGGAAATGGTATCGGTGCTGGTGGAGACCGGGTTTATTTCCAACCGCGAGGAAGAGGGCCTGCTGCGTTCCAGTACCCACCAGGCTCGTATCGCCAGGGCGGTGACCAATGGCGTTAAACGCTATTTCCAGACCCACCCGGCTCCGAACAGCTACTTCGCCGCCCAGCGCCGGCAGCAGGGGGATCAGTACCGTATCCAGCCCGGTGATACCCTGTCCGCCATCGCCCGTGCCCATCAGGTGTCCGAGGACGCCTTGCGCGCCGCCAACAATCTCAACGGCGACCGTATCGTGGTGGGGCAGTTGCTGACCATTCCGGGCTCCTGATCCCGGAAAGCGGAAATAAAGCAGGGGCCGCGACCCCGGGAGACCATTTTGTCCAAGATTCAACTGCTGGATTCCCGCCTCGCCAACCAGATCGCCGCGGGCGAGGTGGTGGAACGGCCGGCGTCGGTACTCAAGGAACTGCTGGAAAATGCCTTGGATGCCGGTGCCCGGCAGATCACCGTGGACGTGGAGCAGGGCGGCACCAAGCTGATCCGGGTTCGCGACGACGGCGGCGGCATCGAGCGGGACGAACTGCCGTTGGCGTTGTCCCGGCACGCCACCAGCAAGATCCATGTGGCCGAGGACCTGGAAGCCATCGGTACCCTGGGGTTCCGCGGTGAGGCGCTGGCGGCGATCAGTTCGGTGTCGCGGCTGAGCCTGACCAGCAACACCGGTGAGCAGGCGGAAGGCTGGGAAGTGGTGGTGGAAGGCCGCGACATGGCCCCGTCGGTGACGCCGGCGGGGCATCCGCGCGGCACCACCGTGACCATGCGTGACCTGTTCTTCAACACCCCGGCCCGGCGTCGCTTCCTGCGCACCGAGAAAACCGAGTTCAACCATCTGGAGGAAGTGTTCCGGCGCATCGCCCTGAGTGAGTTCCAGACCGGGTTCCGGCTCAGCCACAACCAGAAAGTGGTGCATCAACTGCCCAGTGGCGACAACGAGGCGCTGCGGGCTGCCCGGGTGGCGCGATTGTGCGGCAGTGCCTTCATGGAACAATCGATGCCGGTGGACGTGTCCCACGCCGGCCTGCGCCTGCACGGCTGGCTCGGACTGCCGACCTTCTCCCGTTCCCAGGCGGATCTGCAGTACTTTTACGTCAATGGCCGGGTGATTCGCGACAAGGTGGTCAGCCACGCGGTACGGCAGGCCTACTCCGATGTGCTCTACCATGGCCGCCACCCGGCGTTCGTGCTGTTCCTGGAACTGGATCCGGCCCTGGTGGATGTGAACGTGCACCCCACCAAGCACGAAGTGCGTTTCCGCGAGCAGCGCATGGTCCATGACTTCCTCTATCGGACCCTGCATCGGGCGATCGCCGAGGTGCGCCCGGCGGACCGGCTGGATGTGCCGGCGTCACCGCAGGCCATGCCGTCCTGGTCAGCGCCGACTCAAGGCGCCATGCCGTTGACTCAGGCCCGCGACAGTGGGGCGGGTGTCAGTGGAAATGGGTACCAGGGTGGGGGCGCGGCGCCGGCTTATCGCCCGCCGCCATCGGTTGCCGATGGTGACCGCCAGGCCAGTGCCTATGGTTCGCTGGTGACGCCCCGCCCGGAAGCCATGCCGATGCCGGCGCCGGAACCGGGCCAGACGCCGCCGCTGGGCTACGCGGTGGCGCAGATCCACGGCATTTTCATCATTGCTGAGAACGAGCACGGCATGGTGCTGGTGGATATGCACGCGGCCCATGAGCGCATCACCTATGAGCGGCTCAAGCGGGACTGGGCCGAGGAGAAAGTGCGTGGGCAGCCCTTACTGGTGCCGGTGTCCATGGCGGTGTCGTCACGGGAGGCGGATTTCGCCGAGCAGCAGCCGGAAGTGTTCCAGCGTCTCGGTTTCGCGGTGGAGCGGGCCGGGCCGGAAACCCTGATGGTGCGGGAAGTGCCGGTGTTGCTGCGTAACGCCGACAGCGAGACGCTGGTTCGCGATGTGCTTTCCGATCTGCTCGCCCACGGCAGCAGTGAGCGTATCGAGCAGCATCTGGATGCGCTGTTGTCCTCCATGGCCTGCCACGGCAGCGTACGCGCCAACCGCAAGCTGACCATTCCGGAGATGAACGCCCTGCTGCGGGACATGGAAGCCACCGAGCGTTCCGGGCAATGCAACCATGGTCGCCCGACCTGGACCCAGATGAGTGTCAAGGACCTGGATCGCCTGTTCATGCGGGGGCAGTAAGTGAGCGCTGGACGCTCGATGCCGGGCGCCGGACGCCGAAAGAACGAGCGCGGACCGGTTGTCTTCCTCATGGGCCCCACGGGCGCGGGCAAAACGGCTCTCGCCATGGACGCCGTAAGCCGGCTGCCAATGGAAATCATCAATGTGGACTCCGCTTTGGTGTATCGGGGGTTGGAAATCGGTGCCGCATGCCCCACTAAGGAAGAACTGGCGAAGGCGCCCCACCGGTTATTGGGGTTCCGGGATCCGTCGGAGCCCTATTCGGCGGCGGATTTTCGAACTGACGCGCTGGCCGAGATCGAGGATATCCAGCGGCGCGGTAAAGTGCCGCTGCTGGTGGGCGGCACCATGCTGTATTTCAAGGCCCTGGCGGACGGGCTGGCGCCGATGCCGCCGGCGGACCCGGCGGTGCGGGCGGAAATCGCCGCCCTGGCCGAGCGGGAAGGCTGGCCCGCGGTGCACGCGGAGCTGGCCCGGGTCGACCCGGCCAGCGCCGGGCGCCTTAAACCCGGTGATCGGCAGCGGCTGCAGCGGGCGTTGGAAGTGTACCGGCTCACCGGCGAGCCGCTATCGGCGTTCCATGCCCGGCACGAGACCCGCGCGGAAGCTCTGGAACAGGGTTTTTATCGTTTCAGTGGCCTGCCCTCGCCGGTACTGAGTCTGGCGGTGGCGCCGCCGCGTGAGGAATTGCATCGGCGTATCGAGCAGCGCTTCCACGCCATGCTGCGGGACGGGTTGCTGGAAGAAGTGGAAAGACTGTTCCACCGCGGCGATTTGCACGAAAACCTGCCGGCGATCAAAGCCGTGGGCTACCGACAGGTATGGGCCTATTTGGACGGCCAATGGGATTACCCGACCATGGTCGAAAAAGGTATCATTGCGACACGCCAGCTGGCGAAACGGCAGCTCACCTGGTTGCGAAAATGGCCTGGATTGCAGTGGTACGACAGTACCGAGGAGAACCAGCGCAAGGCGTGCGCGGCGCGGCTTGCGCAGGTTTGTAAATCCGTGTTTAGTAGCGGTGAGAATGATCTGGGGTGAAACTTTTTCAAGGTCATGTTGCCGGATGAATCAATGAACGGATTCAGGGCCCGGAGTCAGGGATGGCCGGTCTCGAAGGCCGGTCTCGGACGACCGGGGTATAACATTGAATTGAACACCCGCGGGACGCGGATTCAATGCGCTGATTGCCCGAACCGTTGGGCGCTACTTTTTATATTTGGATGCTGAGGAGAACTGCCATGTCAAAAGGGCATTCGCTACAAGACCCTTTTCTCAATGCGCTGAGAAAGGAACGTATTCCGGTTTCTATCTTTCTGGTTAACGGAATCAAACTGCAGGGGCAAATCGAGTCTTTCGACCAGTACGTGGTACTGCTGAAAAACGCGGTAAGCCAAATGGTGTATAAGCATGCCATTTCCACCGTGGTGCCCGCCCGCAACCCGCGTGCGTCCGGCGGTGGCAATCCGGCCATGCATGGCACCACCGGTGCCGCCGGCGGCGGCCAGGCTGGGGCGGGTGACGAATACGGTAATCAATAGCCGCGTCGCCTGTTCCGGCTTATGCAAAGCCACGCCCTTGCGGCGTGGCTTTGTTTTGTCGACCACCCGGCACGGCGCTGCCGCGGTGACGCCGGAAATCACATTCGGTCCGTCGTATTTGTGGCGTTCCCGCGGACTGTGGGTACACTGAGGTCCATGGATTTATTCGAACGTACTGAACAGGTACGCACCGGGGCTGGCGAACGGGCCATTCTGGTGCACATGGACCTGCCCGACGCCTTCGGGCGGGAGGATCTGGAGGAATTCCATCATCTGGTGGTGTCCAGTGGCGTGGTGCCCGTGGCGGAATTGCTGGGTAAGCGCGACCGCCCTGATCCGGCGCTGTTCATCGGCAGTGGCAAGAGCGAGGAGCTGGCCGAACTGGTACGCCAGGAAGAGGCCGATGTGGTGCTGTTCAACCACGCGCTCAGTCCGGCCCAGGAGCGCAATCTGGAGCGGGCGGCGAAATGCCGGGTGCTTGACCGTACCGGCCTGATCCTGGATATCTTCGCCCAGCGTGCCCGTACCCACGAAGGGCGTCTGCAGGTGGAATTGGCCCAATTGCGGCATCTGGCTTCAAGGCTGGTGCGCGGCTGGACCCACCTGGAGCGGCAAAAGGGTGGTATTGGCCTGCGTGGCCCCGGGGAAACACAGCTGGAAACGGACCGCCGCCTGATCCGGGATCGTATCCGTGCCATTGAGGCCCGTCTGGAGAAGGTGCGCAAGCAGCGAGAACAGGGGCGTCGGGCCCGAGACCGGTCGGAGACGCCGCTGATTTCCCTGGTGGGCTATACCAACGCCGGCAAGTCCACTCTGTTCAATGCGCTGACCACCGGCGAGGTTTATGTGGCGGACCAGCTGTTCGCCACTTTGGACCCGACCCTGCGCAAGGTGCGGGTGCCGGGTGTGGGGCCGGCGATTCTGGCGGATACGGTGGGTTTCATCCGCCATTTGCCTCACCGGTTGGTGGAAGCCTTCCGGGCCACCCTGGAGGAAACCATCAACGCTTCCTTGCTGCTCCATATCACGGATTGCAGCGCCGAAGAGCGTGACGATAACGTGGCGTCGGTGAATGAGGTGCTGGAAGAGATCGGCGCCGACCAGGTGCCGGTGTTGCATGTTTATAACAAGGTGGATCGTTTCGGTGAGACGCCCCGGCTGGACCGGGATGAACAGGGGCGGCCGTGGAGAGTGTGGCTGTCGGCCCGGGAGCAGCAAGGGTTCGATTTGTTGCACCAGGCGATTGCCGAACGTCTGGCTGAACACTGGGTGGACCGGTGGCTGCGTTTGCCGCCGGAGGCCGGGCGCTTGAGAGCGCGTTTGCATGAGGCGGGCGAGGTGCTGGCGGAGGAAGCCGGCACCGACGGCGCCATGTTGCTGAGGGTGCATCTGAACCGGGTGCACTTTGAACGCCTGCTGCGAGAAGCGGGTCTCAGCGAAAAGGATGTATTGGTGTCCGCGCCTCAGGTTGCAGAGGGCTCGGCCCATTCCTACAATCCAGAACGCTCGCACAAAGCGGGATAACGGAGAAATCAATGGCCTGGAATGAACCTGGCGGCAATAAACCCAGGGATCCCTGGGGTGGGGGCGGTGGCGGAGATCAACGTCCACCCGATCTCGATGAAGCGCTGAAGAACCTGAAGGATCGCATCAACGGTCTGTTCGGAGGTAAAGGCGGCGGTGGCGGCGGCAAACGAGGCGCTGGCGTACCGAAAGGACTACTGATCATCGTCGCTCTGGTGCTGGTGGTCGGCTATGTGATGATGGGCTTTTACCAGGTGGACCAGCGGGAGCAGGGCGTGGTGCTGCGCTTCGGCAAGTTCAATCGCATGGTGGAGCCGGGCCTGAACTGGCGCGCGCCGGTGATTGAACAGGCGATGAAGGTGGATGTGAGCCAGAACCGCAGCTATGAATTGAGCGAGGAAATGCTCACCCGCGACACCAATATCGTTTCCGTGACCCTGGGCGTTCAATACAAGGTGCTGGATCCCCAGGCTTTCCTGCTGCGAGTGGCATCGCCGGAGGCCATTCTTGAACATGCCACCAGCTCCGCCCTGCGCCATGTGGTGGGCAGTTCCACCATGGACGGCGTGCTCAAGGACGAACGTGAAGATATTCGTCTGGAAGTGCGCAAGCGGCTGCAGGAGTACCTGGATCGCTACAACACCGGCCTGGTGATCAACCAGGTGGTGCTGGACCGTACCGCGGCGCCGGATGCCGTGCGTGACGCCTTTGACGACGTGGCCAAGGCCCGCGAGGATGAGGACCGCTTCAAGAAGGAAGCGGAAGCCTATTACAACGCGATCATTCCGCAGGCTCGTGGTAAGGCCGCCCGGATCACCGAGGAAGCCAAGGCTTACAAAGCCAAGGTGGTGGCCGAAGCCCAGGGTAACGCCGCGCGCTTCGAGGACCTGGTGGCCGAATACGAAAAAGCGCCGACCATCACCCGGCACCGCCTTTACCTGGACACCATCACGGAAGTGCTGGGCGCGTCCAGCAAGGTTCTGGTTGACGTGAAAAATGGCAATAACCTGATGTATCTGCCCCTGGATCAACTGATGAAGCCCAGGGAGGCACAAGGGGCCGGCAAAAGCGGCACGGGATCCTCTTCCAGCGGGGCGTCGCGCACCAGCACCGACGCCGGTGCCGATGACGGTGGAAGCAGCGGGCGCCAGGCGCCACGCAGCCTGTACAACACCAACCGCACGGAGATTCGCTGATGGGTACACGCAGTTGGCTGATGCTGGTGGCGGTGGGTGTGCTGTTGCTGCTGGCATTTGATTCGTTCTATATCGTCAATGAAACCGAGAAGGCGGTGCTCAAGCGCTTCAGCCGGATCGAAAGCACGGACATCAAACCCGGGCTGTATCCCAAGGTGCCTCTGATCGACGAAGTGATTCGCGTGGATGGCCGCCTGTTGACCCATGATGTGCCGACGCAGTCTTTCCTGACCGGCGAGAAGAAACTGCTCAACGTGGATGCTTTCGTGACCTGGCGCATCGCCGATGTCCAACGTTATATCGTCAGTGTCGGTGCCGGCTCCAACAACAGCATGGTGATGGAGCGCCGCGCCCGGGAACTGCTGGATCCGCGTGTCAACGAGGCGCTGCGGAACCAGTTCGCCGCCCGCACCGTGCAGGAAGTGGTGGCCGGTCGGGGCGGTGAGTTGCCCGATGAGGCGCTGGACCCAACGGCGGTGAGCACCGGTGAGATTCTCGATAAGACCGAGCAGGAACTGGTCAACGAACAGGACGAGGAGTTCCGCAAGAAGGTAGAGGAAAAGGGCGCCACCCAGGCGTTGCTGGAGGACAAGCACGATCAGCGTGAGAAGCTGATGAACTCGGTGGCCGAGGAAGTGAATGCCGCCACTCTCCAGGATCTGGGCATCGAGGTGGTGGACGTGCGCGTCAAGCAGGTGGACTGGCCGGATGAAGTGCGTGGCCGGGTGTTCGACCGGATGCGCGCGGAGCGGGCCAGGGATGCCGCCGAGCACCGTTCCGAGGGGCGCGAGGAAGCGGAGCGGATTCGTGCCGCGGCCGATCGTGAGGAAACCGAGATCGTGGCGCGGGCCTACGAAGAAGCCCAGAAAGTCCGTGGTGAAGGGGATGCCCTGGCCACCGGAATTTACGCCCGGGCCTATTCCCGCGATGAAGAGTTCTTCCGCTTCTACCGCAGCCTGCAAGCCTATCGGGAAAGCTTCAAATCGCCCAATGACATCCTGCTGCTGGAACCGGACAGCGATTTCTTCAGGTATCTGAAGGACTCCGAGGGCGGCCGTTAGTCGTCGGCCCTTGGTCCATGGTAGAATGCCGTAACCGGGTGCCTGGCACCCGGTTTTTTTGTGAACAGGCTCCGGATGGACTGGATTCTGCTGATCAAGGCGTTGTGTCTGGTGCTGGTGATCGAGGGGTTGCCTCTGGCACTGGCTCCGGAGCGCATGCGCCGCGCCGCCCTCGAACTGGCCCGTCTGGATGGCCGGATACTGCGCGTCTGTGGCCTGGTGGCCATGGCGGTTGGCGCGGGTATCCTGCTGCTCCTGCGGCCGGGCATGTGACTTTGAGAGCATGACAATGAATCAGGAAGAACAGTGGTTGCTCCCCGATGGCGTGGAAGAAGTCCTTCCCGAACGCGCCAGGGCCATCGAGCACCTGCGGCGCCGGGCGCTGGACCTGTACCAGTCCTGGGGCTACGAGCTGGTATTTCCGCCGCTCATCGAATTCCTGGAATCCCTGCTCAACGGCGCCGGCCGTGACCTGGAGCGGGAAACCTTCAAGATTACCGATCAACTCAGTGGCCGCCTGATGGGCGTGCGCGCGGATATGACGCCCCAGGTGGCGCGCATGGATGCCCATAGCCTGCGGCACGGCGCACCGACGCGGCTGTGCTACTGCTCCACCGCGCTGCGGGCCCGCCCGGCCCAGGCCGGCGGCAGCCGCGTGCCTTATCAGCTGGGCGTGGAGCTGTTCGGCCATGATGGCGCCGAAAGTGATCTGGAAGTCATTCTGCTGATGCTGGAAACCATGGCTCTGGCCGGAATCCAGGATCGGGTGGTGCTGGACCTTGGCCACGTCGGCATTTTCCGCTCCCTGGTGGCGGCCTGCGATCTGACCGCCGCCGACCAGGCCCGTCTGGAAGACATCTACTTGCGCAAGGCGCGCACGGAACTGGATGCGTTTCTGACCGAGCGGACGCTGCCGGCGGCGGCCAGCCGGGCGCTGGCGGAACTGCCTTTCCTGGACGGCGACAGTGCCGTGTTCGGGCACGCCCGGGCGTTGCTGGCGGATTTCCCCGAGGCCCTGGCGGCACTGGCCGCCCTTGAGGCGCTGGCTGAAGCGCTGGCCGGTTGTCCGGCCCGGTTGCACCTGGATCTCGGTGAGCTGCGCGGCTATCACTACCATACCGGTGTGGTGCTGGCGGTTTATCTGCCCGGTGACAGCGAACCGCTGGCCAAGGGCGGCCGCTATGATCATATCGGTGAAGTGTTTGGCCGGGCTCGCCCGGCCACCGGCTTCAGTGCCGACCTGAAGAAACTGGCGGCTTTGGCCGCCGTGCCCCGGGGGGGCGGTGTGCTCGCCCGGGGCAAGCTGTCCGATGCCGCTTTCGCCGCCAAGGTGGCGGCGTTGCGCGCGGATGGTGAACGTGTGGTGCTGGCTCTGCCCGGCGCCGATAACGACCCCGGCGAACTGGGGTGTGACCGGCAACTGGTGGCCGCCGACAATGGCTGGACCATTCAACCCATTTCCTCCTGAACAGCGAAGCAGCGATAGCCATGGGCAAGAACGTCGTAATTCTCGGTACCCAATGGGGTGATGAAGGCAAGGGCAAGATCGTCGATCTGCTCACCGATCAGGTGGCCTACGTGGCCCGTTTCCAAGGCGGGCATAATGCCGGCCATACCCTGGTGATCGATGGCAAGAAGACCGTGCTGCATCTGATTCCGTCCGGCATTCTTCGCGACGGCGTGCAGTGCATGATCGGTAACGGCGTGGTGCTGGCGCCGGACGCTTTGCTCAAGGAAATGCGGGGGCTGGAGGAGCAGGGCGTGCCCGTGCGCGAGCGTCTGCGTCTGTCTTCCGCCTGCCCGCTGATTCTGCCGGTGCACGTGGCGCTGGATCAGGCCCGTGAGGTGGCGCGCGGTGCCCAGAAGATCGGCACCACGGGGCGCGGCATCGGTCCGGCATACGAAGACAAAGTAGCGCGCCGCGGCGTGCGTCTTGGTGATCTGTTCCACCGCGAACGGTTCGCCGCCAAGCTGGGCGAGGTGATGGACTACCATAACTTCATCCTGCGCAGCTTTTACAACGCCGAGCCGGTGGATTTCCAGAAGACGCTGGACGACCTGCTGGCCATGGCGGAAGAGCTGCGCCCGATGGTGTGCGATGTCACCGCGGAGCTGCATCACGCGCGCGAGCGTGGTGAAAACATCATGTTCGAGGGCGCCCAGGGCACGCTGCTGGACATCGACCACGGCACCTACCCCTACGTGACCAGTTCCAACACCACCGCTGGCGGTGCCGCCACCGGTTCCGGCTTCGGCCCGCTGTATCTTGATTACGTGCTGGGGATTACCAAGGCCTATACCACCCGGGTAGGTGGCGGCCCCTTCCCCACCGAGCTGTTCGACGAGACCGGCCGCTATCTGGCCGAAAAAGGCCACGAGTTCGGTGCCACCACCGGCCGCGCCCGGCGTTGCGGCTGGTTTGACGCCATCGCTTTGAAGCGGGCTATCCAGATCAACTCGATCAGTGGTCTGTGTCTGACCAAGCTGGACGTGCTGGATGGCCTGGAAGAAGTGCGTATCTGCGTGGGCTATAAAAACGCCGCCGGTGACAAACTGGAGTGCGCCTGGGACGCGGACAGCTACGCCGAAGTGACGCCGGTATACGAATCCCTGCCGGGCTGGAAGGAATCGACCCTGGGTGTGAAGAAGCTCGAGGACCTGCCGGAAAATGCGCAGGCCTATCTCAAACGCATCGAGGAAGTGACCGGCGCGCCCATCGATATTATTTCCACCGGACCGGACCGGGTGGAAACCATCATCAAGCGTAATCCGTTCTCCTGAGTTCCGCTTCGGCTGATAAAAAAGGCCGGCAATAGCCGGCCTTTTTTATATCTGTGCCCCGTCCTGAATAGAGTTGACTCTCAGTCCGTGTCAGCGGACCAATCCAGTCGAATTTCATAGCCGTCGATGCGTTTTTCCGGTTTCAGGGGTGTGATGTCGTCCGGGTTGATATGACGGAACACGTTTTCCGCCGGCGCCAGAGTGGCATCGCGGCCGTACAGGAAGCTCTGTTCCTCGACGATCAACTTGTAGGCCTTGTTCAGTGATAGGGCGCGGTCGCGGCTCGGCGTGATCAGCTCGTAGACATCGGCTTTGGCTACTTTTTCCAGATCGATACTGCCGTCCTCGTTGAACCAGCGTGTTTGCATTTCACCATTCTCACGGAACTCGTTACCGCCACCGACCAGACCGAGGTATTGGGCGATTTCACCCAGCGGTTGATTCAGTGCCGGCGCATCCGGCATGCCTTTCAGATCGATGTAGCCCCAACCCTCGGCACCGGTGACTTTGCGCGGGAAGGCGAAGGTCTGGTCAATGGTGGTGCCAATGGTGGTATGGCAACCCATACAGAAACGCTGTTCCTGGTTGCTCTGCGGGCGCAGGCTGCCGTCCGCCTTTTCGATGAAGCCCAGCACCATCCAGCCAAAGCCGTTGTCCATGCCTCGATCGCCATGGTTGGCGTAGGTGGGCAGATTGCCTTCCATTTTTTCCTGGTGCTCGTTGGCGAACAGTGAGCGCAGGTGACTGGTGTCGTAGAAGCGGATTTTGTTCATGTAACGCACTTCCTTCATGCGCTTCGGCACCCCGATGGTGCCGTCCTCGCCCACGCCTACATAGCGTACCGTGTGCAGGAACTCAATGCCCACGGGGTACAGCATGTCCACCACTGGCACGTCCGCGGCGGCGCCCAGGTAGTGGTCGCGGCGCAGCAGGGTGGTGGCAGTGGCGAGCCGCCCGTCACCGTCCAGGTCCGTGCACACCGCTTGCTCGTCCAGGGGCGGGGTATCGATACTATCCAGCTCCTTGATCGCCATTTCCATCAGCGACAAATTGGCCAGATAGACGTCGCGGGATTCACCAGCCTGACAGGTGCTGGCGCGGAATTTTTCCGGCAGCCGCACCATGACGTCATCGGTACTGCCGTTGGTGGGCCAGAACGTGCTGGGCAGCGGCTTATAGTTAAACGCCACCCAGTTGCTGCCGTCCTTGGCGAAGCCCAGATCATCGAAAGCAGCGGAGCCGTTGGCCAGGTTCTCGATATAGGGTACCGGTCCGCTCCAGTCATTGGAGTCGGCGAGATTCTTCATGTAATCGGTGTAGTTGTCCTGGTTGATGTAGTCCAGGATTGCCTGGTCGTCCATTTTGGCCACGGCTTCGCGGCGGTCGACAAACAGGTTAAGCCAGTGATTGGTTTCCCCCAACTCGGAGAAATCGTAACTCCCTTGCAGGTAGCCGTCGCCCATGGTGTTGGGCCGGCCCCGGTCGGGGTAGGTTTGGTGGCAGGTGTAGCAGGGGTTGAACTGGCCCTCGGTGCGGGTATAGCACTGCGGCGGAATCGGTGCCTCCTGGTTATAAATGGTCGACAGGTTCGGCGGGAGTTTCCGCTCCAGGGCGGCGGCAGGTACCGTGTCGCCGATCTCTGTGTTGCTGTCGTTTTGATCGCAGCCGACGAGAGCGAGGCCGGCCATAGCGATTCCGGTCGCGTAAAGTAGTGCTTTCATGGTCGAGGAACCGATTGATTGAAAATAAAGTGTCAGAACGGAAAACGGGGAGGGCGCCAGACGCTCCTCCCCGGTATGGGTCCGAAGGGCGTACTCAGCCTTCCGGATCCAGCAACCACACCATGTTGTTTTCGTGACCGCCGGTGTCCTCGCCGATCAGCACGCGGCCATCGTTCATGACCGCTACGTTATCCGGGCCGGAAAGCCCGTCCACGCTGCAGGTGTTGGCGGCGTCCTCGGGCTGATACGGACCACCCAGCTCCACCATTTCCAGGCGGGCTACATCGTAGTTAGCGCCGAGAGGCATGCGGAACACACCACCACAGTTGGCATCTTCGTTGGTCAGCTGCACCAGGCCTTCGCTGTCAGTCATGGCACCGCTGATGTCGGACATGGCCACGTAGACGTAGGCCTGCGGACCGTCGCCTTCGACGCTTGCCTTGGCGCGCTCGATGTTGACGTTGATGCCTTCCATCTTGTTGAACTCGCCGGTGGCACCCAGGGCTACCGCCGCTTTGCGAGACTCCAGGAAGGCCACGCGATCATCGCCGAACGGGTTGGCAGCCACGTCGCCGCTGTTGTCCAGATCCTCGCCGAGCTTGCTCTCCGCCCAGTCGTCAATCTGTTGCTGACTAATGTAGCTGTTGGCACCTTCCGTGTAATCGTTCGGGGTGATGCCGTCGTATTCGTCCACCCAGCCCTCGATCTCGGCGTTGTTGCCGCTGGCCAACTCCACCCATTCGATATCGAAACCGGCCTGGGCGGCGTCCATGGGCACGGTGTCCTGTTGAACGGCGGCCGCGTACAGGGTGCCGCTGCTCAGGTCGCCGGCGGCGTCGGCCACGAATTTGAACAGGATCACGCCGCCGCCATCATCGCTCATATAGACGGTCTTCTGGTCGGGCATAACCACGGCGTTTTCGTGGGAGTAGCGACCCAGCGTGAAATGTTTTACCGGTGTCGGTGCACCAGTGGGGTCGGTGATTTCGACGATGTAGCCGTAATCGTAGGGGTTCGGGAAGGTGGCGTTGTAATCCGTGTTGATCTCGCCGGCCAGATAGTCCGCCAGATCCTGCGCCTGACCATAGTACGGGTAGTTTTCATTGTTCCAGTCAATGGTGTCGTCGAAGTACAGTTCTTCCGACGTCAGCGGGGTGTTCCAGGGGGACACGGTGCCGAAGCAGTTCACCCAGGTGCCGTTCACTGCCGAGAAATCCACCATGGAGGCATCATTATCCTGTACCGTCCAACGGCCATCCTGGTCGCGCATCAGGTGTAGCCGGCTCATACCCCCGGGGCGGTCTTCCCAGTTGGTGAACAGATAACCTTCGTTTTCGCTGACCGGGATCCAGCCATTGAAATCCGGGTCGTTGGAAACACGAATGGTGGCGCTGCCGTCCTTCACGTTGATGGCGCCCAGGCCGCTGGGTTCAGGCGCGCCGCCCCAGTCCTTGCCCTGCTGCCCCAGCACGTTGTAGCGGCCCAGGGCCACGCGCATCACCTGTTTCTCTTCGTCGGTTTCCGGCACGGAAACGGATTCGAAGGGTTCGTTGACATCGGCGCCTTCGATCACGCCTACGGTGGCCAGGCTGTAGGTGTTACCGTCCGCATCCTGGGTGACGTTGGCGTCGGAAGGATGCTGGATATTGGTGAAGACCTCTCCGTCTTCCTTCAAGAACAGCCCTGTGGCTTCCGCGCCAAGCGGCAGGGTGGCGATACGGGTCAGCCGTTCCATCTGCGGCTGCGGATCAGGGTCGCCGCCGACGTTGTCATCGTTGTCGCTGTCGCTACCGCAGCCGGTCAATGCCATGGAAATGGCAACCGCCAGCGCGCCCAGTTTAAAAGCGTCGTTCCTCAGAGACATGAATAGCTCCGTCTACTATTGTTTGGAATTGGGGTGCGAACAGAGTGGGGGGCGAGGATGGCGTTTTAATGAGAGAAAAATGACAAAAATATTTCTCGTGATCTGGAAATAGCGGCCGGCGACGAATTCAGGACTTCGATTTGCATGGCCCTTGCCGCACTGTGATTTGTTATATCGTTACATATAAAAGCAGATGACGGCCATTTCGCTGCACATTTCTGAAAGTATCTAAAAACTGTCATAAACATTTCGAATACTCCTTGCCGGGGTGGCCCCTTGCCCAGTTGGGGGCCGAAGACATGACGATGAGACAGGAAGTGCTGATGAAAATGCTCAAAATGGCGGGGCTCGCCCTGGCCGTAACGCTGACCGGATGCGGCAGTGACAGCGACAGCAATGATGCGCCGCCACCAGCCACCACCAAAAAAAACGTATTGTTTTTCCTGGGTGATGGCATGGGTATCACCACGTTGACCGCCATGCGCATCTTCGAGGCTGGCGAGGCGGGTAGCATCACTATCGATACACTGCCGGAAACCGCTTTCGTCCGTACCTACTCCGCGGATGGTCAGGTGACCGATAGCGCGCCCTCCATGGCCGCTTACATGACCGGCGTGAAGATGAAGAATGAAGTTATCTCCATGAGCACCGCCACCAATGCTTATGCACCGGACGGTTCCCAATACGTGGACGCTGACGGCAACAGCACTTGTGAGCAGGATAACGGCGCTCCGGTCGAAACGCTGCTGGAGCTGATGAAAGGGCAGGGATTCGCGACCGGCGTGGTCACCACCACCCGGGTTACTCACGCCACTCCGGCAACCACCTACGCCCATATCTGCAACCGGAATGGTGAAAACACCATCGCCGCGCAGATGGTGCCGGGCGGGGACGGCTTCAATGCCGCCCTTGGTGATGGTGTCGACGTCATGCTCGGTGGCGGCCGCCGTCACTTCCTGCCCGCGGATCAGAGCGGTCGCCGTACCGACGGCCGCAACCTGATCGAGGAAATGCAAGCCGCCGGCTATCAGTACGTGGACAACACCGATGCCTTGATGAGTGTGGCCGACGACACCAAAAAGTTGCTTGGCATTTTTACCAGCAGCGATATGAGCTATGAGCTTGACCGCATTCCCACGCAGGAGCCGAGCCTGGCGGAAATGACCGGCAAGGCCATCGATTTGCTCAGCCCCCGTGACAATGGCTTTTTTCTGATGGTAGAAGGCGGCCGTATTGACCATGCGCTGCACGCCACCAGTGCCAAGCGTGCCCTGACCGACGGCATCGCGTTCGATAACGCGGTAAAAACCGCGTTGGAGAAAATGGAAGAGATTGATCCGGGTCTGGAAAACACTTTGATCGTGGTCACCGCGGACCATGATCACACTCTGGTGATTAATGGTTACGCCGAGCGTACCGGCAAGACCACGGAGGAGCATGCCGGTGTTCTGGGCATGGTTCGTAACTACGCCAACGGTCCGAACAAAGGGGAGCCGCGCACCGATGTTGATGGTAACCCCTACACCATTCTCGGTTTCGGTAATGGCCCGAATCGTCCCGCTACCCGCGTCGCGTTGACGGAGACCCAAACCGCCGCGGATGACTACCTGCAGGAAGCGGTCATTCAGCTCAGCAGTGAAACCCACGGTGGTGGTGACGTATTCCTGGGGGCGGTTGGTATGGGGGCCGACGTCTTCCACGGTGTCATCGACAACACCGAAGTTTTCGGCAAGATCAAGGCCGCCCTGGATCTGGATTGAACCGCCAATTAAAGCAGGAGAGAAACATGAAACGTTCCGTTATTGGCGGTGCACTGATCTGCTGTGCCGCCTCTCTGATGACCCAGCCGGTCAGCGCCGCTCAGGCCAAGAACATTATTTTCTTCCTTGGTGACGGCATGGGCCCGGTAACACAAACCGCGGCACGCATTTACGCCGGTGAAAAAGCCGGACTGGAAGTGCCGGAGACCCATATACTGGCGATGGAAAAGCTGGACTACGCCGCGCGCATCAAGACCTACTCCGAGGACGCCCAGACCACCGACAGCGCTCCCGGTATGGCCAGTTATATGACCGGCATGAAATCCAAGAACGAAGTGATTTCGATGACGCCGGATACCAACCCCAACGATGATGATGGCAATCCGTACCAGAGCGATGGTGACAGCCTCTGCCCGGAAACCGGTAACGGTGAGGCGGCGGAAACCCTGCTCGAGATCCTCAAGGCCAAGGGCTACGGCACTGGCGTGGTGACCACCACGCGTATCACCCATGCAACGCCTGCTACTACCTATGCTCATATCTGTAACCGCAATGCTGAAAATACCATTGCCACGCAGATGGTGCCCGGCGGTGACGGTTATAACAGTGCGCTGGGGGCCGACGGTATCGATGTGATCCTGGGGGGTGGCCGCCGTCACTTCCTGCCGGCCCCCGAGGGGCGCCGCAGTGATGACCGCGATCTGATCATGGAAATGCAGGACGCCGGTTACACTTACGTGAGCAGTGGCTCGGAGCTGGGCAATGTCGATCCGGGCAGCACGGACAAACTGTTGGGTCTGTTCAACAGCAGTGATCTGAACTACGAGCTGGATCGGGTCAATAACGATTTGGATGAGCCGAGTCTGGCGGAGATGACCAGCACCGCCATCGATATCCTGTCCCGCAATCAGGACGGCTATTTCCTGATGGTGGAGGGCGGCCGTATCGACCACGCGCTGCACGGCACCAATGCCAAGCGCGCGCTGGAGGACACGCTGGCATTCGACCAGGCCATTGCCGCTGCCATGGAAAAAGTGGATCTGGACAATACTCTGATCATCGTTACCGCGGATCACGATCACGTCATGGCGTTCAATGGTTACTCCAAGATCGGTAATCCGGTGCTTGGCTTGTTGAAGGAATACCGCACCGGCGGGCTGGCGCTGGACGCTCAGGGCAAGCCCTTCACTACCCTGGTGTTCGGTAATGGCGGCGGCCCCCGTGAAGCGGATCGGGCCACGTTGACCGAGGACGAAGTGCTGCAGGACGATTACCTGCAGGAAGTGGGCGTGAAACTGGGTGGACCGGGCACTGAAACTCACGGTGGCGGTGATGTTCGCTTGAACGCGGGCGGCGCCGGCAGCGATTTGTTCAAAGGTACCCTGGATAACGTGGAAGTATTTGATTTGATCCACGAAGCCATGGGGCTCTGAGTTTTCCGGTGTTCACGGGTGGTCTTTCGGCCACCCTTTTTTATGACCGCCGTCCGTGGCGGTCACCCTTCGGGCCGTCGCGGAGCAACGTTAAAATTGCTCCCGGCAGTTTTTTATGGGTAGTTAAATGATGCTTGTTGGAAGAATCGAAAGTCTGGCCCGGCTGAGCATGCTGGGGGTGGTGATGGCCCTGGCCTGGCCGGCGGCCGCCTGGGCGGAAGCCGCTTCCGCATTGCGCGTGGAGTACCACCAGTGGCAGGTGGGCAAGGACGGTGTGCGGCAGGAGTTGTCCTACGCGGAAAAACTGTACCGGCAGGAAAACACCCTATGGGTGGAACGGGAAGTGCCCGAGGCGGCACAACGGGATCACGATGATCATCATCATGGTGGTCTTGGCCACAAACACGCCGACGTGGTAGGCGCGCCATTGTGGATTCAGCGGGATGACAGCGGCAACGTCGACGTCAAATTGGTGGATCGTTACGAACAGCGTCTGATCGATATCGCGCCGCCGTATTATGGCAACGTAGGCTACGACGGCCACTGGGTGGAAACCTGGGCGCTGGTGGATCCGGCCAGCCTGTCTTCCCTGGAGCCGTCCTCGGTGGCTGACGGTGTCGAAACCTACCAGATGCAACGTGGCTCCCAGCATATCACCCTGGTGTGGAATCCCGAGCGCCGCTACGCGGTGTCCATCCGTTCCCGGGACGAACACGGTTTGTCCGGCCGCACCATCGAGGCAAGGGAAATCGCCGATCCGGAGCCGGCTCCCTGGACTACCCTGAAAGGTTACAAGAACCGGGACTACTCGGACCTGCTTGATTGAGCGGTGGTGTAGAGAGCGTGAGCAGGCTCAGCGGCGTTTGATGATGATCAGCGCGATGGTGATGCCGAGGGCGGCGGCGGGAAACAGCAGCAGAAATTTCTGACGCCTCTCCGCCCGGGCTCGCTGTTCGTTGGCCTTTTGAATTTCCGGGTGTACCTCGGCCCGCGCGGTTGCCGGCAGATAGGCTGGCGCTTGCAAGGCCAGAAACAGGGCCAGTGCCAATACGGGCAGGCGACGGCCCCGGGAGGCATGAAGGGCGGGGGTGGCTTGATTCTTTTGCATAGGGACCACGTTATCGCTCGAGTCTGCGTGCGGCCCGGATATTGGGCCACTTCGGCGGCGTATGCAAGTTCACCATCCCCCGCTGTTTTCAGTCCGCCTGGGTCAGAGCCGGACTCCCTGCCTGCACCGTCATCGAATACCCGCGTGCCTCGTCCACCTGATAGTCGCTGCTTTTCACCGTGGATACAAAACGCCAGTCCGCCCGGGTTTCCTCGGCGGTGAAGGTGACTCGCAGATAACCGCGCTGGCTGGCGTTGAGGTACTGCAGGTCATCCACCAGCAGAGTGATGGCCTGCTCCGCCTGGGGAATGGCTTCGGTAGGTAATTGCAGATAGTACTCAAGGCCCGGCGAGGACACCGAGGCGGTGGCCAGTTCCACGCCGACGCTTTGCTTGCCCTCGCCGCCGTCAATGGTGAGATGGCTGGCCCAGGCATTGTGGGTGTCGCCGGCCAGCACCACCAGGTTCTTGCCCAACTGCTTGGCCGTTTGCAGCAGGACCTCGCGCTCGGCCATGTAGCCGTCCCAGGCGTCCAGGTTGTAGGGCAGGACAGTGGTGATACGGGCGATCTCTTCCTCGGTCAGGGTTGGGTCGCCTTGCAGATAGCGTCCTTTCAGAGTGGTCAGTTCTTCAATAAGGGTGACCAGCTCGGGGGCCGGAGCCAGCAGGCCCTGCAGCATTTCCGCGGGCATCAGCATGCGTCCCATCAGCACTTGCTGGCCCAGTACCTGCCAGGTGGCGCTGGAGGTGGCAAGTGCCTCACTGAGCCAGTTCAACTGCGTGGTGCCGAGCAGGTGCCGATTAGGATCGGTGACCGCGGCGGTGAACGCCTCCGCGTCGAGGCCGGTATCAGTCAGGTAATCGGTATAGCTGAGCTGCTCGTCCCGGCCGATGATGCGGGTGTCGAGCATGTGCAGGCTGACCAGGTCGCCATAGTGGAAGCTGCGGTAGATGATTTCCCGGTCGTTGTCGTCGAACGGCCGGATCGGCATCCACTCGAAGTAGGCTTGCAGGGCGCGCTGCTTGCGCATCAGATAATCGCCTTCGGTGGCCGGATCGTGGTTCTCGGCGCCTTCCATCCAGGCGTCGTTGGCGATTTCGTGGTCATCCCAAACGGCGATGAACGGCGCCTTGGCGTGAAGGGCCTGCAGGTCCGGGTCGGTGCGGTAGAGCGCATAGCGGCGGCGGTAATCCACCAATTGGATCATTTCCAGGTCGTTGTTTTCCGGCAGGGCGCGGCCCATCTCCTCGGCCTGGTCGCCGTCGTAGCCGTCGGTGGCGTACTCATAGAGGTAGTCACCCAGATGCAGTACCGCATCCAGCCGTGCTTCCTTGGCGGCCTCGGCGTAGACATGGAAAAAGCCCGCTGGATAGTTGGAGCAGGACAGCACCGCGAAGGTGACCTGATCCACATTGCCTTCCGGCAGGGTGCGGGTAACGCCTACCGGGGAGGTGACGCCGGCGGCATGGAAGCGGTAGTAGTAGGTTTTGCCGGGCTCCAGCCCTTGAACATCCACCTTGAGGGTATAGTCGTAGGCTTGCCGGACCTCGGTGCTGTCCTCATTGACCAGTTGAGTGAAGTCCGCGTCACTGGCCACTTCCCAGCTCACGGATACCGGTGAGGTATCACCGTCTTCCGGGGTCACCCGGGTCCACAGAATGACGCCCTGGGTCTGCGGGTCGCCGCTGGCGACGCCATGGTGGAACGCCACCAGGCGCTCATTGCCATTGTCCGAATTGCGGTTTGAGGACGAGCCGCCGCAGCCGGTCAGGCCGGAGGATACCACCACCGCGCCCATGCCCAGCGCCGAGGCACGAATAAAATCACGACGAGTAAGGCGTCTCATAGTGCTCTTCCCTGTCAGGTTATTGGGTGGGAGCGATGCTAATGAGCCGCTATGACGGTTTTATGTTGGTTGTTGTATATGGGAAGGAGGGGGGTGAGGAGGGAGCGTGGGCTGAACCTCGCCATAACGAAAAAAGGCTCCCGTTTGGGAGCCTTTTTAAATTGGTGCCGAGGAGAGGGCGGAAAGCATGGCTTTGCGCGCCCACGCCACAGCGGGATATCGCCCGCTGTGAGTCTTTGCGTGGGCCGGGAGTCCGAACCTCGCCGAAACAAAAAAGGCTCCCGTTTGGGAGCCTTTTTTAAATTGGTGCCGAGGAGAGGACTTGAACCTCCACGGGGTTGCCCCCACTAGCACCTGAAGCTAGCGTGTCTACCAATTTCACCACCTCGGCTTGGCGTGAAAGGCTGAAAAAATCAGGCCGTTCATCGCGAAAGCGCGTGCATTCTAGTATATGATGGCCCGATGTCAAACGGTTTCTGCAAAAAAGTCGTCCCATTTGCTTCATATTGGTTTCATCTCCGGCGCCCACAACGCCTTGCCAGGGAGACCGGCTTGCCACGTTTTTCCCACGAGCCAAATTGAGGCGCATTATGCGCCGGCCAACCCATACATTTGTTTTTGAGGGTATTGAATGTCATCAAAAAAACGCTACACGGATCCCCACGCGGATCGGGAAGCGGCGAAATACGAGAATCCGGTTCCCAGCCGAGAGTTGATCCTTGAAGTGTTGAATGACCAGGGCAAGCCGCTGGATCAGCGGCAACTGGCGGAACTGCTGGCGGTGGGCGAAGACGGCCTGATTGGCCTGGAGCGCCGGCTCAAGGCCATGCTCCGTGACGGCCAGCTGGTGGAAAACCGCAACGGTAAACTGGGTATCGTCTCTCGCATGAATCTGGTCGCCGGTACCGTGCAGGGCCACCGCGACGGGTTCGGTTTCCTGATCCCCGATGATCGCAGCCTGTCCGATCTGTTCCTGGCGCCGCGCCAGATGGAAAAGGTCATGGACGGCGACCGGGTGCTGGTGAACGAAGCAGGCTTCAACCGCTTCGGCAAGCGCGAGGCGCGTATTGTCGAGATCGCCGAACGGGCGGTGACCGAGGTGGTTGGCCGTTTCCGTCGCGAGGCGGGGGTCAGTTTCATCGAGCCGGAGAACCGGCGTATCGCCAAGGAAGTTCTGGTGGAGGACCATAATGGCCTCAAACCGAGCCCGGGCGATCACGTTCGCGGCGTCATCACCCAGTATCCTTCGCGTGACCATCATGTGCTGGTGCGACTGGAGGAGATCATTGCCACGCCGGATCAGCCGGGGATGGAAGTGGAGGTGGCGCTGCGCCGCTTTGAGATCCCCTACCAGTGGCCGGAAGGGGTGGAAGAAGCCGCCGCCCGCTTTGGCGCGGAAGTGCCCCATGAGGCCAAGGCTCATCGGGTCGATCTGCGCGACCTGCCGCTGGTGACCATCGATGGCGAGGATGCCCGCGATTTCGACGATGCCGTATACGTGTCCCGCCGCCGCCGTGGCGGCTGGCGCCTGATCGTCGCCATCGCCGACGTCAGCCACTATGTGCATCCCAACAGTCCGCTGGATAACGAAGCTCACAAGCGTGGCAATTCGGTGTATTTCCCCAACCGGGTGGTGCCGATGCTGCCGGAGGCGCTGTCCAACGGGCTGTGTTCACTCAACCCCCATGTGGACCGGCTGTGTCTCTATTGCGACATGCTGGTCTCCGCCAACGGCCGGGTATCGCGCTTTGTGTTTCGCGAAGGGGTGATGCGCTCCCGCCACCGCCTGACCTATACCAAGGTCGGGGCGATGATCGAGGAACCGGAATCCGAGCTGGCCCAGGAAACGGTGGCGTCGCTGGACGACGAGTCCATCGATATGATCTGGTCCTTCCACGAGATGTTCCAGGCTCTGCGCAGCCGCCGGGAGTTGCGTGGCGCCATCGACTTCGACAGCGACGAGAGCCGGATTCTCTACGACGAGAATCAGAAGATTCGCGCCATCGTGCCGGTGGTGCGCAATGTGGCGCATATCATGATCGAGGAAGCGATGCTGGCGGCCAACATCTGTGCCGCCCGCCTGCTGGAGAAGGCCGATGTGGCGACGCTCTACCGTAATCACGAGCCGCCCAAGGAAGAGCGCCTGAGCAATCTGCAGCAGTTCCTCGGCGGGCTTG
The DNA here is from genome assembly GCF_900217905.1 of Alloalcanivorax xenomutans. Lineage (GTDB taxonomy): Bacteria > Pseudomonadota > Gammaproteobacteria > Pseudomonadales > Alcanivoracaceae > Alloalcanivorax > Alloalcanivorax xenomutans. The sequence goes on along the minus strand of NZ_OBMO01000001.1, from coordinate 143,743 downwards.
GGCTGAGCCTGGCCTGGTCCGACGGGCCAATCCTGCCGAGCGTGTTCCAGGCACTGGGCGGGGACATCGCCGAGCGCCCGGACCGGCAGGTGATTCAGACCATGATGTTGCGCTCCATGAGCCAGGCCAAATACGAGGCCGGCAACAAAGGGCATTTCGGTCTGGCTTACAACGCCTATACCCATTTTACCTCGCCGATCCGGCGTTACCCGGATCTGCTCGTGCACCGGGCCATCCGCTATCTGATCCGCTCCGGCGCCGACAGTCCCCATGTGGACAATCCCGGCGAGCTGCCGGCGATTCCGCGCGAACGCATCCTGCCTTACAGTCCGGCGGACATGGTGACCATGGGCGAGCACTGCTCGATGACCGAGCGGCGCGCGGATGACGCCACCCGTGATGTGGTGCAGTGGCTCAAGTGCCAATATATGGAGGAGCACCTGGGGCAGGAATTCGATGGGGTGATCAGCGGCGTGGCGGCTTTCGGGCTGTTTGTCCAAATCAACGATCTGCATATCGACGGCCTGGTGCATGTGGCCAACCTGGATAGCGATTACTACCGCTTCGATGACGTCAACATGGTGCTGGTGGGGGAATCCTCCGGGCGCCGTTATGGTCTCGGTGACGCGGTCTGCGTGAAGGTGGCCGGGGTGCACACCGAAGAGCGCAAGATCGACCTGGAACTGATCAGCTCCACGTCCGCGCGGCCGGGAAAGAAAGGCCGCTCCGGCAAGGCCAAGAAGGCCGCCAAGGCGCCGAAACAGGCCGCCGAGCCGGCCGCCAAGGGCGGCGGCACCCGGGAAAAGCTGGCCAAGGGCGAGATTCCCAAGGACGGTAAGCGCAAGCCCAAGTCCAAGTCCGCCCGCCGGGGGCGCCGTCGCGGATGAGCAAGCGTCCCTCCGCCCCGCCCCGGGGCAAATCGGGGTCCCGTAAAGGTGCCATGGACAAGCCGGTGATGTACTCCGGTATCCATGCGGTGGAATCGCTGCTGCGGCACCGGCCGGAAGCGGTCCTGGAGCTGTTTGTCCTGGACCGCCGGGCCGAACGTGGCGAGGCCCGCCTGGATGCGTTGATGCAACAGGCGCTGGGTCAGGGCATAGCGGTGCAGTCCGCGCGCCGGGAATCGTTGGAGAAGCTGGCGGGCCCGCAGAATCAGGGCGTGGTGGCCCGGGCCCGGCCGCGCGTGCCGGGCGGGGAATCCGAATTGGCGGTCTTGCTGGATGGGCTTGAGAGGCCGCCCTTGCTGCTGATCCTGGAGGGCGTCACGGACCCTCATAATCTGGGGGCCTGCCTGCGCAGCGCCGACGCCGCCGGTGTCGATGCGGTGATTGTGCCGCGCCGCCACGCCGCCGGGCTGACACCGGTGGCCTGCCGCAGCGCCGCCGGCGCCGCCGAATCGCTGCGATACTTCGAGGTGGGCAATCTGGCCCAGTTGCTGGCGGCGCTGCAGGAACGGGGCATCCGTGTGGCCGGGGCGGCCCTGGATCAGCGCAGTGTGTCCTTGTTCGACTACCAGCCCGATCCGGGCCTGGCGGTGGTCATGGGCGCCGAAGGCGAGGGGCTGCGGCGCCTGACCTTGGAGCGCTGCGATGACCTGGTGTCGATCCCCATGGCCGGCGATGTGCAGAGCCTGAACGTGTCCGTGGCCACCGGGGTGATGCTGTTCCACCTCCGTGCCCGCGGCCGCTCTTGAGCCCGCGCGCCTTCTGAGATAGAATCCCCGCCCTTCGCCTGCCGCCAACCCGGTGGCGGGCGGACTCCTTGCTTCACCGATATTCGGGAAGCTGCCCAATCCGTAAGGAGCCAACAATGCGTCACTACGAAATCGTGTTCCTGGTCCACCCGGACCAGAGCGAGCAAGTGCCCGCCATGATCGAGCGTTACAGCGCGATCGTTACCGATGGCAAAGGCACCATCCACCGTCTTGAAGACTGGGGCCGCCGTCAACTGGCTTACCCGATCAACAAGATCCACAAAGCACACTATGTGATGCTGAATATTGAATGTGACGGCGAAACCCTCGCCGAGCTGGAAAACACCTTCCGGTTCAACGATGCCGTAATCCGTCACCTCGTAATTCGTCGCGAGAAGGCCATCACCGAGCCGTCCCCGCTGGCGAAATCCAACGAGAAGGAGGAGGCCGCCAGCTGATTTCCGAGCGTAATCACTGCGAGCTCACCGGCATCATCGTCACCCTTGAAAAGGTGGCCGTAACGCCGGGTGGCGTGCCCCGCCAGCGTCTCTGGCTGGAGCACCGGTCCCGGCAGCTTGAAGACGGCCATCCCCGTGAAGTCCAGGCCCGCATCGGGCTGGTACTCGCCGGCGGCAAGACCGCCCTGGCGAAGCACCTGAAGGAAGGACAACGGGTCAGAGTCGGCGGCTTTCTCAGCCGCGCCGGCTACAAGGGTGAAGCCCGGGACCGTTTGCAGTTGATCGTGGAAACACTGGAGCCCCTGGACTAGGAATCGAGGAGAAAACCATGGCCCGTTTTTATCGCCGTCGCAAATTCTGCCGCTTTACCGCGGAAGGTGTTGAGTACATTGATTTCAAGGATCTCGACACGCTGAAAGCCTACATCACCGAAACCGGCAAGATCGTGCCCAGCCGCATCACCGGCACCAAAGCACGTTATCAGCGCCAGCTGGCCAGCGCGGTCAAGCAGGCCCGCTTCCTGGCGCTGCTGCCGTACTCCGACAGCCACGACAATTAAGCCGAGGGGACCGTCATGCAAGTGATCCTGCTGGAAACCATCAAGAACCTGGGTGATCTGGGCTCCGTGGTGGACGTTCGCCCCGGCTACGGCCGTAACTTCCTGATCCCGCAAGGCAAGGCCCTGCCGGCGACCAAGGGTAACCTGGCCGAAGTAGAGGCTCGTCGCGCGGAACTGGAAAAACAAGCCGCCGAGCAGCTGGCGGCCGCTCAAGAGCGCGCTGACAAGCTGGCCGAAGCGTCCGTGACCATCGGCGCCAAGTCCGGTGACGAAGGCAAGCTGTTCGGCTCCGTCGGCACCCGCGACATCGCCGACGCCATCACCGAGCAGACCGGTGTGGAAATGTCCAAGGCCGAAGTGAAGCTCCCGCACGGCGCGCTGCGTCAAACCGGCGAGTACGAAATCGACCTGGCGTTGCACGCCGATGTGACCGTGACCATCAAACTGGCGGTGGTACCGGCCGAGTAATCACGGCCGCTATCCCGCGCCGGTTTGCCCCTCCCGGGGCGCGGTGACACAATCAAGGCACTGTCCGACCATCGGGCAGTGCCTTTTTGTTATATGATGTCCCGATTCGTATCACCCTTTCTCCGAGTCTTTGAATCAAAACGGACCCACCATGAACGAGTCTCTTGCGTTGGATGACCATCTTCCCGACAGCCTGCGTATACCTCCCCATTCCGTGGAAGCGGAACAAGCGGTGCTGGGCGGGCTGCTGCTCAATAATGAGGCCTGGGACGACGTTGCCGAGCGGGTCGGTGAAAAGGACTTCTACCGCAAAGAGCATCGGCTGATCTTCCAGGTGATCGGCCAGTTGGTGGAAGAGGAAAAGCCCAGCGATCTGGTTACCGTTTCCCAGGCCCTGACTCATCGTGGCGAGCTGGACGACGTGGGCGGTGCCACCTATCTCTCGGAACTGGCCCGCAACACGCCAAGTACCGCCAATATCAACGCCTATGCGGAGATCGTTCGCGAGCGCAGTATTTTGCGGCAGCTGATCCAGGTATCGCACAAAGTATCGGATCTGGCTTTCAATCCCAAGGGCAAGCCTTCCCTGGAAATCCTCGATACCGCCGAGTCGTCGATTTTCGAGATCGCCGAACAGCAGAAGAAGGGCTCTGGTCCGCAGAACATCAAATCGGTGTTGAAGAAAGCGGTGGACCGCATCGACGAGCTGTACCGCACCAAGAATTCCCTGACCGGGGTCACCACCGGTTTCGAGGAAATGGACAAGATGACCGCGGGTCTGCAGCCGTCGGACATGGTGGTGGTGGCGGGGCGGCCGTCCATGGGTAAGACCACCTTCGCCATGAACCTGTGCGAGAACGTGGCGATCAAGGCGGGCAAGCCGGTGCTGGTGTTCTCCATGGAAATGCCCGCCGATGCCATCGTCATGCGGATGCTGTCCTCCCTGGGCCGCATCAATCAGGGCGCGATCCGTTCCGGGCGTCTGGAGCAGGACGATTGGCCGCGTATTACCTCGGCGATCCAGATGCTCAGTGAACAGAAGTTCTTCATCGACGACACCGCCGCGCTCAGCCCGCTGGAAATGCGCGCCAGGGCGCGCCGGGTAGCGCGGGAATGCGGGGGGGAGATCGGCCTGATCATGGTTGACTATCTGCAGTTGATGCAGGTGCCCGGCGCCGATAACCGGGTTAACGAAATCTCGGAGATCTCCCGGAACCTCAAGGGGCTGGCCAAGGAGATGAACTGCCCGGTAATCGCCTTGTCGCAGTTGAACCGGTCGTTGGAGCAACGCCCGAACAAAAGGCCGGTGATGTCCGACTTGCGGGAATCCGGGGCGATCGAGCAGGACGCGGATTTGATCGTGTTCCTCTATCGTGACGAGGTCTACAACAAGGACACTCCGGAGAAGGGCATCGCCGAGATCATCATCGGCAAGCACCGGAACGGGCCCATCGGTACCGTGCGGCTGGCGTTCCGCGGCGAGTTCACCCGCTTCGACGATCTGGCGCCGGAGTACTACCAGCAGTATCAGGACAACGAATAGCCGGGGCGGGAGAGAACATCATGCGCGGTACCCGGTTACAGATACGGCCTGCGGCTCTGGCCCATAACGCCGGCCAAGCCCGGACACTGGCGGATGGCGCCCAGGTGTTCGCCATGATTAAAGCCAACGGCTACGGCCATGGTCTCACGCTGGCCGCCGATGCCGTGGCCGGCCAGGTGGACGGCCTGGGCGTGGCATTGATGGAGGAGGCCCGGGCGGTGCGTGAACACGGCGCCCGCGAGCCGATCCTGGTGGCCGAGGGCTTCTTCGATCAAGAGGAGATCGCGGAAGCGGCCCGTCTGGATGTGGAAGTGGTGGTGCACGCCGCCTGGCAGGTGGCCCTGTTAAGCAAACGGCCGGCGCCCCTGGGTGTCTGGTTGAAAATCAATACCGGCATGAACCGGTTGGGCATGGTGCCGGAGCAGGCGCGGGAACAGGCGGCGATACTGCGGGCCATTCCCGGTGTGCGTCTGCTCGGCCTGATGAGTCACTTTGCCTGCGCCGATCAGCAGGACGATCCGCTCAGTGAACGGCAGCTGGCGGAAGTGTTGGCACTGTCCGAGGAGCTGTTATTGCCGGTGACCGCCGCCAACTCCGCGGCTTTGATCCGCTACCCGGCGGCGCGCCGGCGGCGGGTCCGCCCCGGCATCATGCTGTATGGCTCATCGCCGTTTCCATGGCGCTCCGCCAGTGAATTGGGACTGCGCCCGACCCAGCGCTTCAGCGCCCGGCTGATCGCCGTGAATCCCATTGGCGCCGGACAGACAGTGGGATATGGCGCCACCTGGCGTGCCCCGGAAAGTGGCACCATCGGCGTGGTGGCGGTGGGCTACGGCGACGGCTACCCGCGCCACGCTCCCAATGGCACGCCGGTGGCGGTGAACGGCCGTCGCACAGAGCTGGTCGGCCGCGTTTCCATGGACATGATCACGGTGAGACTGGATGGCCTCGAGGCCCGAGTCGGCGACGAAGTGGAGCTGTGGGGAGACACCGTTTCCGTGGATGAGGTGGCCGCGGCCTGCGGCACCATCAGTTACGAGTTATTCTGTCAGATCACCGCCCGGCCGGAGCGGGTGGTCGGCTGACTGCGAGGGGCACCGCCCCCGAACCCGGCGTCGAGGAGAGTCCGTGGCGAAGAAGAAAACCGCTTTTGTCTGCACCGAATGCGGCGGGGATTTCCCCAAATGGCAGGGCCAATGTCCGGCTTGTGGGCAATGGAATACCCTGCAGGAATTCGTGGTGGACAGCGCCCCGTCCCGTGCCGGTGGCGCCGCCGGTCGCAGCGGCTTCAGCGGGCAACTGGCGGAAGTACGCAATCTGGATGAGATCGTTCTCGAGGAAACCCCGCGCATCAGTGCCGGCATGGGCGAGCTGGATCGCGTGCTCGGCGGTGGTCTGGTGCCCGGTTCCGCCATTCTGATCGGTGGCCATCCCGGTGCCGGCAAATCCACCTTGCTGTTGCAGACGCTGTGCCGTCTCGCTCATGCCCATGCCTGTCTTTATGTCACCGGCGAGGAATCCTTGTCCCAGGTGGCGATGCGCGCCGATCGTCTGAAGCTGCCCAAGGACAAGCTGCGGCTGGCGGCGGAAACCGATGTGGAGCGCATCATCGAGCTGGCTCGCAAGGAACAACCGCGCCTGCTGGTGGTGGATTCCATTCAGGTGATGTATCTGGCCGGCCTGCAATCGGCGCCGGGTTCGGTGGCTCAGGTGCGCGAGTGCGCGGCGGCGCTGACCCGCTTCGCCAAGCAGACCGGCACCGTGCTGCTGCTGGTGGGCCATGTCACCAAGGACGGCACCCTGGCCGGGCCCAAAGTATTGGAGCACATGATCGACTGCTCACTCATGCTCGAGGGTTCCTCCGATTCCCGTTTTCGCACTCTGCGTGGTTTGAAGAACCGCTTCGGCGCGGTCAATGAGCTGGGCGTATTCGCCATGACCGGCGAGGGGCTCAAGGAAGTGAAGAATCCGTCGGCGATTTTCCTCAACCGCGCCGAGGAAATCGCGCCGGGTTCCCTGGTCACCGTGGTGTGGGAAGGTACCCGGCCGTTGCTGGTGGAACTGCAGGCGCTGGTGGACGCCAGTCATTTCGGCAACCCCCGGCGTGTTTGCGTGGGCCTGGAAGCCAACCGGCTGGCCATGTTGCTGGCGGTGCTGCACCGTCACGGCGGTATCCAGGTCGGCGATCAGGACGTGTTCGCCAATGTGGTCGGCGGCGTCAAAATAGGCGAGACCTCCGCTGATCTGGCTCTGGTGCTGTCCATCGTGTCCAGCTTCCGCGACCGGCCGTTGGGACGGGATCTGGTGGTGTTCGGGGAAATCGGCTTGTCCGGAGAGATCCGTCCGGTACCGCAGGGCCAGGAACGGCTATACGAAGCGGTCAAACATGGTTTTCGCCGCGCCGTGATCCCCAAATCCAATCAGCCGCGCAACCTGCCGGACGGGGTGGAACTGATCGCCGTGAGCACTCTGGCGGAAGCGTTGGAGCAGTTGTGATGAGAAACCCGGCATCACGCTCTGACATTGGGTCCGGGACAAGGGAGCCGTTATGAAAAAGCAATTCGCCGTGCTTGGGCTGGGCAGTTTTGGCGAAGCCGTGGCGCTGGAACTGATGCGTTTGGGGCATCAGGTACTGGGTGTCGATAATCGGGAGAGCCAGGCCAATCGTCTGGTCGACAAACTGACGCAGACGGTGATCGCCGACGCCACCGACGAGGACGCCCTGCGTGAATTGGACCTGCCCAGTTTCGATGCCGTGCTGGTGGCCATCGGCGAACATATCGAGGCCAGTATCCTCTGCACCATGGCGGTGAAATCCCTGGAAGCGAAGGAAGTGTGGGTCAAAGCCATTACGCCGGTCCATCACCGTATCGTTGAAAAGCTCGGTGCCGACCGCGTTCTGCATCCCGAATATGAAATGGGATTGCGTGCCGCCCAGACCATGGCCCACCCCAATATGCTGGATTACATCAGCCTGGGGGATAACTACTTCGTTATCGAGATCCGCCCCGGCGAAGTGCTGGAGGATCGCCCGCTGTCGGATCTCAAGATCGAGGAGATTGGCGTGCGTCTGCTGGCCATCAAACATGGCCAGAACGTGGATTTGCAACCGAGTCCGCATCAACGGCTGAAGCGCAACGATCATCTGGTGCTGCTCGGTGAAGAACCGGCCCTGCGCCGATTCTCCGAGAGTTTATGAGAACCTGGTTTCCCGGACTCAGGGGCCGCACCGAGGCGGTCCTGTCCCTGCGTCATCCCTGGCGTTACAGTCCTCCGGCGATTCTTGCCGGCAGCTTCCTGCTGCTGATCGTGATCGGCACGGTTTTGCTATGGCTGCCGGTATCCGGCACGCCGCCGTTGACGCTCTTCCAGGCCCTGTTCACCGCCTGCTCGGCGGTTACCGTCACCGGCCTGGTGGTGGTGGACACCGGTTCTCATCTCAGCCCGTTTGGCCAGTCGGTGGTGTTGGGGTTGATGCAGCTGGGCGGCCTGGGCCTGATGACTTTCGCCGCGTTGACGCTGATGGCGCTGGGTGGCCGGTTGGGACTGCGCGGCCAACGTCTGGTACGCGAGGCCACCGACCAAACCTCGCCGGCGGATATGCTGGTGCTGGTCCGGCACACCGCGTTGCTGGCGTTGGTCATGGAAGCCATTGGAGCGGGGTTGCTGAGTGTGGTCTGGATTCCGGAGCTGGGGGTGGCGCGGGGCCTGTGGTTCAGTGTTTTCCATAGTGTCTCGGCGTTCAACAACGCCGGCTTCGCTTTACTGCCGGACAGCCTGTCACGATGGGCCGCCAATCCCATGGTCAACCTGGTGATCACCGCGCTGTTTATTATCGGTGGTCTGGGTTTCACCGTGCTGCTGGATCTGTGGCGCAAACGGCAATGGCGCACGCTTTCCCTGCACAGCAAGCTGACCCTGGCCGGCACCCTGGTTCTGTGTCTCGGCGCCTGGTTTCTGGTGCTCGGTTTTGAATGGAACAATGCCCGCACCTTGGGGGAATTGCCGGAATCCGGCCGGCTCTGGGCCGCCTGGTTCACCGCGGTGACACCCCGCACCGCCGGTTTCAATACCGTGGACATGGGCGGCCTGATGGCGCCCACGGTCTTGCTGATCATGTTTCTGATGTTCATCGGCGGTGGCAGCAACTCCACCGCTTCCGGTATCAAGGTGAGCACTTTCATGGTCATGCTGCTGGCCACGAGGGCGTTCTTGCGCGGTCGCCAGCGGCCCACGGTGTTCCGGCGCGCCATTGCCGTGGAGTCGGTATTCCGGGCCCAGGCGGTGGTGATGCTGAGCCTGCTTGCGGTGGCGTTGAGCGGATTCCTGATGGTGGTGCTGGAGCCGGGGCTGGCGGTGATGGACGTGTTGTTCGAGGCGTTTTCAGCGTTCTCGACAGTGGGCTTGTCCCGGGGCATTACCGGGGACCTGTCCTGGCCGTCCCAGTGTGTGCTGATGATGCTGATGTTCATGGGCCGCATCGGACCGCTGGCTCTGGCGTTCTCGCTGGCGCGGCCGCAAATACCGAAATTGCGCTACGTCGAGGACCGCGTGCAAATTGGCTGATGGTTTGAATGGGGCTCATTGCGGTCCTTTCCTACATGTGTAGGAGCCAGCCCTGCTGGCGAATAGGGCCTTGTAGCGACCTCTAATTTCATATCTCCTACGTTTTTGAATTTACGGGACGGCGAGGGGCGCTCAGCGCCGCCGCTTCAGCCGCCGTTTGCGCCACCACAAATAAACCCCGGTAACGAACAGCAGAGCAGGCAGCCCGCCGGACACGAACACCAGCCAGCGTCCGGGCAGCCCCAGCGCCTCGCCATTGTGCAGGGGAAACTGCCAGGCCAGCACGGTATCGGCGGCGCCCAGTTTGCGTTCGTCCCACACTTCCAGAATCTCGCCGCTGTATTGATCCACCCAGACCGAACTGGCCGCGTAGCGCTGCCAGTTGGATTCGGGCAGGACATAAGCCAGCCGGTAGCTGTCCCGTTGGGAACGTGGCAGGTAGACCCGGCTCAACCGGGCTCCGGGGAAGACCGGGGCCGCGGCGGCGACTGCCTGGTCCAGAGTCACCGGGGTGGATGCCGATGGCGCCGACCGGGGATTAGGTGCCGGCGTCACGGTGGCCAGAGTGGCGACGGCGCTGGTGATCGGCGCGCGAAACACCATGAACACCCCGGACAGCGCCACCACCATCAGCACCGGAAATAAATACAGACCGAGCGCGCCGTGCAGGTCGAAATAGAAACGGAAGCGGCCCTTGCCGCGTTCGATGGCGAGAGCGCGCCGCCAGCGCCCACGTTTGGGCCAGCGCAGATACACCCCGGTAATCGCGAACAGCGCCAGCAGAATGCCGCATACGCCGACCACGTACTTGCCGGTGGTACCGGCCAGCAGGGTGTAATGCAGACGGTAGATCCAGGTCATCGGATACGCCCCCCAGGTCCGCACGGCGGCGACCTTGCCGGTGTAGGGATCCACGTTCACCTGCAAGGGCCCCGGCGCGTCCGGTGGGGTATCGAAACGGACCAGATGGTAGTCGCCGCTGGTGCCGGGCAGGTAGAGCCGGCGAGGCTCGGCGCCATCCACGGCATCGCTGGCCCGTGACAGAATGTCCTGTAGCGGCAAAGGGGTGGCGGTGGAGGCCGGCGTGGTCAGCGCCGGCGTCAGCCATTGATCCAGCTGTGGATAAAACACCAGCAGGCTGCCGGTGACGCCGATCAGGGCAAGCAACAGGCCCGAGCCCAGACCGGCGTACAGATGCAGGGTAAAGATCAGCCTGCGCATGGGGAATGACGGTCCTTAGAAATCGAGGCTGTAGCCTACCGTAATCACGCGCCCGCGTCCCTTGAAGTACTGATCCTCGCGGTTGGTGGCACTCTGCGAGTAGTAGGTGAAATAGTCTTCGTTGAACAGATTCTCGATGCCGCCGGAGAGTTGGCCCTTGGGCAGTTGATAGACCAGGGAGAGATCCACCAGGTTGTAGCCGTCGAAGTTGGTGTTGTCGTCATCGAAGTGACGGCTGAAATAATGGGAGCCCTGAATTTGAGAGCGCAGGCGACTGGTCCAGCGGGCCTGCCAGCGCAGTGTCACACGGTCCGGGGCGATATTGCGGGCATCCAGGCGGCTTTCCAAATGGCCGTCGTCGTCGCCATCGTATTTGCCGCTGGTGTGAGCGTAGCTGGCGCTGAGATGATGGTTTTCTTCCACCTGCCAGCCGACCCGGGCTTCCACGCCGTTGATCTCGGTTTTTTCCCGTTTGACCTCGAAAAAGCCACTGCCATTGTCGGCCAGCCGGGCGCCCAGGTCCGAGTCGGATTCAAAGTAGCTGGCTTCGAAGGTCACCGGGTGCTGATTGATGCGAATCCCCACTTCGCGATTGTCGGTGACGATGGGGCGCAGATCCAGAAAGTCATCCACTCGCGCGCCATCGTCGCCAATGGCACGCAGCACACGGCCGACGTCCGGCATGCCGAACCCTTCCGAGTAGTTGGCGAACAATTGCAAGCCCTCCGTGATCTGGTAGGTCAGACCGCCGTTGAGCAAGGTCTCGTCGAAGCTGGGGTCGCCACCAACGACGCGATTGCCCTGTTTGTGGTCATCACCGTAGTAGGCCAGGGTGGTGAAGTCATCCACATCCAGTTTGGCGTACTCATAGCGGACCCCGGCCTGGGCGGTAAGGCGGTCGGTAACGCGCCATTCCCCTTGCAAGAAAGGAGCGATGTTCTGGAACCGGGTCTCTGGTACCCATTCGCGATCGGTGTGGACCAGTACCTGACTGGTCTCGTCCTGCAGAACGTCCAGGCCGGTGGTGAGTTTGACCCGTCCGTTGAAGAGGCCGTCCCGGTTCAGGGTGATTTTGCCACCGACCTTGTCGGACTCGTTCTGGGATTGATCGTAGATCCTGTCTTCACCGAGGGCCTCCGGGTCGACCTGAAAAGTATCGAACGTGCCACCACCGTAGCGGGCGCGGAACCGCTGGGTGTAAAGCTGAAGCTGGAGGTCGTTCCCGGCCAGATCCAGATTGTGATAGTTGAGGCTGGTGGTGAGCACCTCGTTACGGGTGGGTTTACCCTCCGGATCGCCTTTTTCGGAGGTGGTGGGCGTCCGGTTTCTTCGAACGCCATTCTCGATGACATAGTCGTGATTCCCTTCCAGGAAGAAGCGGTTCACGGTCAATTGCAGGTTCTGGTTGTCGTCGAACCAGTAGCCCACTTTCACCATCACGTCATGGCTTTCGGAGTCCATGATATCGCCCTGGGTGTTGTCCACGCCGATGGCATCGCCGTTGGCGTCATAGAACAGCCCGCGGGACTGGTAGGTGACGCCGGCCAGGTAGTCCCATTTGCCATGCAGCCCCTCCACCCGATAGTCCGCTTTGTAGCCGAGGCCGTCGGACTCATAGTCGGTGGGCGCGCTGACGCTGACGCCGGCGTGCTGGCGCACACGGTCGCCTTCCGGGCGGCGGGTGACGAAGTTGATGATGCCTCCGGTGGCCCCCAGGCCGTGCTCGGCGCTGGCGCCGTGAATCACCTCGATGCGCTCCACCATGGACAGATCAATGGTGTAGCCGTCACGGCTGCCGTCACGCAATGGATTGGACTGGGGCACGCCGTCCACCAGAAACAATGGATTGCGGCCCCGGAAGCTCTCGCCGGCATTGCTCAGTTTCTGCCGGCTCGGCGCATAGCCGGGAATCAGGTTGCTGAGTACCTGAGCCTGGTCGCCGGTGATGGCCAGTTGATCTTCCAGTTCCTGGCGGGTGATCACGGTGACTTTCTGTGGTGTTTTACCCACTTCCCCCTGGGACCGGCTGGCGGTGACCGTGACGGCATCCAGTTTGTGAGGATCGTTTTCGGCCATGGCCAGGGGGGCCAGGGTCAGTGACAGCAGAGAGACAGGCACGCCGAAGCGGAGAGGGCGCATGGGCGTTCTCCTTTTTTGTTGGTGAGAGTTATGTATCGTTTGTAAGGACGGGCGCTGACACTAAGACAAATGAGAATCGTTGTCTATTGCCGAATGGTTAAAACAGCGGTACCAAAGTGCTAGGACAATGCGTGCCCAGCGGCGTCACCGGGCACTGTTCAGGGACCAGTCATAGGACATGAAGCTCAGGTCCAGGATGCCTCTCCGCAGTGCTTCGGCGGTGTCCTCGGACAGCGCCAGGGGAGCATGGTAGCGGGCCAGCCAGCGGTGGAGCGTGCCGGCCGCGTCGGCGAAATCATCCCGGTACCATTTAAAAATGGGGGAGATCGCCAGGCGGTTTCGATCGGCGTCATAGCGGTTGCGTTGCCGGTCGGACAGGAAGCGGCGGGTGCTGTCCTCCAACTGCCGATCCAGTCTCTCGGCGGTGTAGGCTTCCGGGCGCAGCGCCGGGCAGCCCACCGAAGCGCAGTTCACGGCAAAATGAATGCGCGGATCCATGAGCTCCGGATTGCCGCGAATCAGGTCATGCTCCACTTCATCCAGGGTACGAGGCGTGCCCAGCAGCTCGAAGAAGCGCTGATCCCAGGGCCCGGAGAACAGGGAACCTATATCACGGATGGAATCCGGGCGCGGATCCTGATCGAGGATCAGCTTTACCGTGAAGGCATTGTAGGCGTTGATCAGGAACGCCAGTTGTTGATCCCGCTGAAAGCGCCTGAACTGCTGTTCGGATACGGTGCCAAGGCTGTCCAGGTAGTGATCCAGACGTGCCTGGTCGGCGGCGAAACCGTCGTAATCCACCTGTGACGTGGCACCACCGCGTACCCATTGCACATGGGCATTGAGCAGGGCGTCCCAGGTGGCGTGTTCGAAGGCCTGGGCGATGCCGGTGAATAGCAGCAGCAGAGTGACTATCACGGGGCGCATAGGGAAATCTCCGTTGCGGCGGTCAGCGTTGCCAGGCGTGGAAACGTTCCACCCAGCGCAACAATCGCTCTGGTTTGTGGTTCTTTTTCCATTCCCCCGCGGCGTATTTATTGGCCTCCGACAGGGTCGGGTAGATGTGAATGGTGCCAAGAATCTTGTTCAGCCCCAGTCCGTGCTTCATCGCCAGCACATACTCGCTGATCAGTTCGGCGGCGGATTCGCCGACGATAGTGACGCCAAGAATACGGTCCTTGCCGGGCTCGGTGAGCACCTTGACGAAGCCCTGATCCACGCCATCGGCGATGGCCCGGTCCAGATCATCAATACCGTACTTGGTCACCTCGTAGGGAATACCCTGTTGCCGCGCATCGTCCTCATTCAGACCCACGCGGGCCACTTCCGGGCTGGTGAAGGTGGCCCAGGGAATCACCCGATAATCCACCTTGAAGGATTTCAGCCGCCCGAACAGGGCATTCACCGCCGCGTACCAGGCCTGATGAGCGGCGGTGTGGGTGAACTGATAAGGGCCGGCCACATCACCGCAGGCATAGATGTTGGGGAAGCGGGTCTGCAGCCGCTCATTCACCTCTATGGTGCCGTTGGCCCGGGTGGTGATGCCCAGGGCCGACAGGCCCAGCCCCTCGGTATGGGCGCGCCGGCCCACCGCCACCAGCACCGCGTCGAAGGGCAGCACGGACTCCTGGTCCCGGTGTTCCACATGCAACTGGCTGGTGCCGTTCTCCACACTGAAACGCAGGGCCTTATGCTCCGTGAGTACACGCACGCCACTGTCTTCCAGGGCCGCGGTGACGGACGCGGCGGCGTCTTCGTCCTCCCGGGGCATCAGGCGTGATTGCATTTCCACCTGGGTGGTCTGGCTGCCAAGGCGGGAAAACGCCTGAGCCAGTTCGCAGCCGATGGGCCCGCCGCCGAGCACCAGAAGACGCTCAGGCAAAGCCTTCAATTGCCACAGCGTGTCGGAGGTCAGCGCCCGCACCTGGTCGATGCCGGGGATCGGTGGCACCAAGGGGGCTGCGCCGGTGGCCAGGATCACCGATCGAGTGGTGAGCCGGGTGGTGCCTTCGTTACCCTCGGTCGAATTATCCACTTCCACTTCCCAGGGGGAGATCAGGCGGGCATGGCCGTGCAGGCACTCCACCCCCAACTCGGTGTAGCGCCCCACGGAATCGTGGGGTTCGACTTTGCTGATCACCCGCTGTACCCGGGCCATGATATCGCTGAAGTCGAATTCGTTGGCAATGGAACGGAAACCGTAGTGGTGTGCCTGCTTTTCCAGATGGGCGATGCGGGCGCTCTTGAGCAGGGCCTTGGAGGGCACGCAACCGGTGTTGAGGCAGTCGCCCCCCATGCGCTGTTGCTCCACCAGGGTCACCTTCGCCTTCACCGTGGCGCCGATGTAGGCGCTGACCAGGCCGGCGGAACCGCCGCCGATCACCACCAGGTTACGGTCGAAATGGCGGGGCTTCTGATACCCGTGATAAATCCGCCGTGTCTGCCAAAGGCGGACAGGCAGCCGCGCCAGCCAGGGAAACAGGCCCAGCAGCGCAAAAGCGCCAATCAACCCCGGTGAGAGGATCCCGGAGAGGCTCTCCAGTTGTCCGAGTTGGGTGCCGGCGTTCACGTATACCGCCGTGCCGGCCAGCATGCCCAGTTGGCTAACCCAGTAGAAGGTGCCGGTGCGGATTGGTGTGAGCCCCATCAACAGGTTGATGACGAAGAACGGAAACACCGGGATCAGACGCAACGTGAACAGATAAAAGGCGCCGTCTTTTTCCACGCCGGCGTTGATCTTTTTCAACCGCTCCCCGAAGCGCTGTTGCACCGCGTCCTGGAACAGGAACCGGGAAGCCAGAAACGCCAGAGTAGCCCCCAGACTGGAGGCAAACGACACCAGCAGCAACGCCCACCAGAACCCGAACAGGGCGCCGGCCGCGAGAGTCAGGATGGCGGCGCCGGGCAAGCTGAGGGCGGTGACCAGCACATACAGCACGAAGAAACCGCCGAGTACCCGCAGGGGGTGTTCCCCTGCCAGCTCCTGAAAGGCCGCCTGTTGGGACTTCAGGTAGTCCAGACTCAGATACTGGCCGAGATCGAACAGGAAAAACGCCGCCACCAGCGCGGCAATCAGGAGCAGGAGAAAACCTTTCTTCGCTGTCATCGTCACCTCGTCGGTGTGCTCAACAGCAGCTTCCGCCGCTGGAGGAACTTTGCGTGTCTTCGAACGGCAAGCTCGTGCCACAGCCCTGAAAAATGCCGTAGTGGGTACTGAAATCGCCGATGTAGTCGAAGTGGGAATGGAATCGGCTTTCCGCCAGCATACGCCAGGTGTTGCCGCATACCGGGAAGACCTTGCCGGTGGGCAGGTAGTGGTGTCCGTCCAGCATGAAGCCGTGGGGGTGTTCTTCCACCGTGCCCTTGTAGATCACTGCCTGGCCATAATCCTCACAGGCGGGTTCCAGACCGTCGAGATTGAACAAACGGTAGGTGGCTGAGTAAAAGCGAATGTCGCCGAGCCTGGCTTCGATGGCCGGGTTGTCGATGGTCAGCCGGCGGGACTCCACCAGCCGGGGATCGGCAAAACCACACTGCTTGCTCAGAGTGAGAAAATCATTCCAGTAGAGGGCGCCCGACAGGCATTCTCCATAGAGCACCGGGTCTTGGGTGAGCGACTGCGGCACTCGCCGGTCCGCGTACACATCCGAGAAATAAAACTCGCCGCCGGGTTTCAGCAGATGTTTGACGTCCGAGATCACCTTCGCCTTGTCGGTACTGAGGTTGATCACGCAGTTGGAGACCACCACGTCGAAACTGCCGGGCTGCAGATCCAGTCGATCCAGTTCCTCGATGTAGCCCTCAAAAAAGGCAACGTTACTGTGGCCGTGGCCAAATTGATCACGGTGAAAATCCTGGTGGCGACGGGCCACCTCCAACTGCTCCCCGGTCATGTCCACACCCACCACCGAGCCCTGCTCGCCCACCAGGGCGGAGAGCAGATACACATCACGGCCGGAGCCGCAGCCCAGATCCAGGATCCTGGCGCCGCGCAAAGCCGCCGGTGCCACCAGGCCGCAGCCGTAGTAACGGCTGATCACTTCGTCATGGAGGCGTGCCAGCAGCGGCTTGAGGTAGTCCGGAGGCGTCTGGTCGCAGCACGCATTGGTTTGCAGGTCGCCACTGCCGGAAAGGCGCTTGCCGTAATAGTCCTGAACGTCGTCTCTCATCACTGTCTTCCTTCTTTGGTTCCGTGAATTGGATGCCCGGCGGCGGCGGTTGTTACGGACCGCCGGGCAATTTTAGTCTGTCGGATGAAGACGACCGTCGCGGTTTCGTCCGGGCGCCGATGCTGCGCTACTGGACAGGGTGGGCGGCAAAGCGTTGTAACGAAGGCTTAATCAGCGGTTTCTCCATGGTGTACAGAAAAACACATCCGGGCCCTTGTTATCCATAATTGATGATGGTTATCATTTCCATTCGTCACTCATTTGCCCTTCTGTCCACGTGGCAGCTCAGCCCCTATGTCCGATCCGTCACTGGAGACGCTTTACCGGCACCATCATAACTGGCTGCGAGCGGTGTTGTACCGGCGTTCGGGTTGCTCCGAACTGGCCGCGGATCTGGCCCAGGATACCTTCGCGAGGCTGTTGCACCGTGAAGACGACATTGTCGATATCCGCGAACCGAGGGCTTTTCTCGGGCGTATCGCCAACGGGTTGCTGGCTAATTACTGGCGTCGCAAGGCCATCGAGCAGGCCTATCTGGAGACGCTCCAGCAGCAGCCGGAACCCGTCGCGATATCGCCGGAAACCCGCTACCTGGTGATCGAGACCCTCTACCGCATTGATGTGCTGCTGGATGCGCTGCCCGCCAAGGTACGGCGGGTTTTTCTGATGTCCCGCCTGGATGGCATGCGCTATGTCGATATCGCCACCCGGCTGGCAGTGTCGGAAAGGACAGTGCGTAACTACATGGAGCAAGCTATGTTCCATTGCCTGAAGGCGGATCCGGGGCTACTACCATGAGCTCTGCGGAGGTTTCCGATGAGGCGTTGGAGCAGGCCGCCCGCTGGTTCGCCCTCCTTGGTGCCGATAACGTCAGCGAAGAGGACCGGGCGCACTGGCGTCAGTGGCTCAACGCCAGCGCCGGCAACCAAAGGGCCTGGGACAGGGTGGAGCGAATCGACCGCGCCTTTCACTCCATGCCGGTAAAGTCCGCCGGTGAGATCCTGAGCGATGCCGGGCGTCGCCGACGGCGCCTGTTGCGCGGTCTGGGCGGCGGGCTGTTGCTGGCGCCGCTGGGATGGTGGGGCTGGCGGCAGTTGCCCGCCGGTCTGGGAAGGGCGGACCTGCGCACCGCGGTGGGGGAAATTCATGAAGTGACGTTGCCCGATGGCAGCCGGCTGTGGCTGAACACCCACAGCGCGGTGTCTCTCGACTTCAGCTCTGTTGACCGCCAATTGCACCTGTGGGCTGGTGAGCTGTATCTGGAGACCGCCCGGGATACCCGGCCCATGCGAGTCACCACCGCCTTGGGCTCGGCGATGCCGTTGGGCACGTCCTTCGGTGTACGCCTCACCGAAGAGAATCTTCGGGTGCGGGTCGACCGTGGCCGGGTGGCGGTGAACGCCGCCGTTGGTGACGCCGGGGAGTGGCTGGTGGAAGCCGGGCAGGGCGTTGTCGTCGATGGCGAGGGGCGCCGGGAGCGCATACGCCCATCGGCGGAAGAGAACGCCTGGCGTGACAAGCTGCTGGTGGCCAATGGCCGGCGCCTGGGGGACTTCCTCGATGAGCTGGCCCGTTACCGGCGCGGGGTGCTCCGCTATGACCCGAGCGTGGCGGATCTGAAACTGAGTGGCGGTTTTCCGCTGGACGACACGGATCGCATTCTCCAGGTGCTGGAAGCAACCCTGCCGGTGAAAGTGACACGCCTGACACCCTGGTGGGTCAAGGTCGAATCCGTGTCACGCTGATATTCACTCAATGGGGGAGCACGGGGCGGACGGATTGCTGGCACAGAAAGGGCTCCTACAGCGGAGTTGTAGCGACCTCAGAATTTATGTCTCCAAGACCAGAAGAACACCTGCGCTTGCCGCTGTCCCTGATGGAGAGCAATTCTGTTTCCTTTTAAATCGCGACGAACTTTTTTTCCGGTTTTCGCTTTTCGCGGGGCTTAGATCACAAAGGCCCATGCGCAAAACGAAAAACAGGAGAACGACATGCTTTTCAGGCTTCGCCGCCAGCCCTTGGTGCTGGCTCTTTCCCTCCTTTTGCTGCCCTGCCTGGTGGAACGCCCGGTATGGGCCCAGGAGGCACCGACCGTCGCGCCGGTAACTGATAAGCAAAACTATGACATTGCCGCCGGCCCTCTGGCAGAAGGGCTCGCCCGTTTCGCCGCTCAATCCGGCTGGATCGTCTCCGCCAATGCCGCGATGACGGAAGGCCACCATACCCAAGGGGTGCGGGGCGCCTACACCCGGCAACAGGCGCTGGAGCGACTGCTGGCTGGAAGCGGTCTTGGCTGGCGGCGGGTGGATGAGCGCTCGGTGGTGCTGACGGCAGCGGCGGCTCCGGCGGTTCTGGAACCGGTGGCCGTTACCGCCAGCCGGTCGCAAGCGCAATTGGGGAAAACACCGCAGAAGGTCACCGTCATCACCCGGGAGCAGATCGAGGAACAGATGGCCATGACCAGCGACCAGTCCCTGGTGCTGAGCAGCCTGATTCCGTCCTATGCGCCGAGCCGGCAAAAGCTGACCAACTACGGTGAAACCTTTCGTGGCCGCAAGCCGCTGTTCCTGATTGACGGCGTGCCGCAATCGAACCCGCTGAGAGACAGCAGCCGGGAAAGCTACACCATCGATCTGTCCATGGTGGATCGCATCGAAGTTATCCACGGCGCCAGTGCCGAGCACGGTTTGGGCGCCACTGGCGGTATCATCAATTTTGTCACCCGGCGCCCGCAAGGCGACGATGTCCGCCAACACATCGCCACCAATATCAGCGCCCCCACCGGATTCGATTCCGACGGTGTCAGTTACATGGGCAGCTATCGGGTGGAAGGCATCGCCGGTAACTGGGATTACCTCGCCGGCGTCACCTATCACTCCCGTGGCTTGTTCCATGACGCCAAGGGAGACCCGGTGGGCATCGACCGCAGCCAGGGCGATATCATGGATTCCCAGGGCCATGATGTGATGGTGAAAATCGGCTACTGGTTCGATGACAATCAGAATCTGCAATTCACCGCCAACCGCTTTTTTCTCGAAAGCAACCACGACTACATGACCGTGGATGGCGATCGCTCCATCGGCAGGCCTACCACCTCGGTCAAGGGCGATCCCGGTGGCAAGCCGCCCCGCAACGAAGTGCTGACCACCAGTCTCAACTATCATCACCGTGATTTTCTGGGCAACGACGTGCAGGCCCAGGTGTATACGCAACGGTTCCGGGCCCGGTACGGCGGTGGTGTTTTTTCGGTGTTTCAGGATCCGGACATTGATCCCGATAACAACCTGTACGACCAATCGCAAAACGAGGCCGACAAGATTGGCGGCAAGTTCACGTTGAACCGGGATGGTCTTTTCGATGGCCGGGTCAAACTCACCGCCGGTTTCGACGTGATTCAGGACGAGACCAGCCAGATCATGGTGCTGACCCATCGGGAATGGGTGCCGGAGACCCGGTTCCGCAATATCGCGCCTTTCCTGCAGGGGCTCTGGCGAGTTAATGAGCGACTCTCAGCCCAGGCCGGTGTTCGCTATGAGTACGCTGAGCTGGACGTGGATGACTTCACCACGCTGGCATCCTATGGCGGTGCCCACATCACAGGCGGCACCCCCAGCTACGATGAAACACTCTATAACGCCGGTCTCACCTATCAGATCACGGACGGCTGGCAGCTGTTCGCCAGCTACGCGGAAGGCTTCGGGCTGCCGGATGTGGGCCGGGTGTTGCGTGAGATCGACGATCCCAACACTGACCTCGAGAAATTCCTGGACCTGCGCCCGATCATTACCGAAAACCGCGAGGTCGGGCTGCGGTTTCACCAGCATCCGGTGGACTTCGAGGTCAGCTACTACCAATCCGATTCCGATCTGGGGCAGCGTCTTGAACAGGATCCCGATGGCTTCACCAAGGTGCGCCGAGAGAAGACCGAGATTGACGGCCTGGAAGCCAGTGTGGGCTGGCAGGTTCTGGAAAAACACCGCCTCAGTGCCAGCTACGCCAAAGTTCGTGGCCGTTATGACAGCAACGAGGACGGGCATGTGGACACCAAACTGGATGGCCGCAATGTGGCGCCGGATCGCCTGACGCTGAGGTGGCAGGCCAACTGGACCGGGAAGCTGCGCTCCCAGATCCAGGGTACCCATTACTTCAGCCGACATTTCGACGAACCGGAGAAACGCTTCGAGGGCTACAACCTGGTGGATCTGTCCGTGATCTATCAGTTACCGAAGGGGCAGTTGAGTGGAGGGCTGGAAAACCTGTTCAACGAGGATTATTTCACCTACTACTCACAATCCGGAACCACCACCAATAGCCAGTATTTCAAGGGACGTGGCCGTGTCGTGACGGTGGGTTACAGTCTGGACTTCTAGCGGGCCTAGCGGCGATGGAAAAGGGGGATCAGTGATCCGATACCGTCGCCGCGCTTTCCGGTGACCAGCTGACCCGATAGGGATCGAAACCCCGCAGAGACGGCTTAATCACCTGAAAATACGGCGAAATGTCGAAGTCTCTTGGCGCGAACAGACTGTAGTGTCGAATATGCAGGATTTCCCGGCAGTAGCCCCGTTGGGCCGGATCGCACTGATTTTCCCATTCAACCTCGGGCAGGATCGGATAGCGCACCGACTGAAACGCCTGCGCGATCAGCGTGGAGCAGATGGCGCGGGTGGGATCGCCACTGCCCAGCGCCAGCATGCGGCGGCGCCAGCGGCTGGGGGCGGGCGGTGTCTGGATCAGGTAGCGGGCCAGGTCGATGATATTGCGCAGATCATAGCGGTATCCCACCCGCTCACGGGCGTAGCTCACCACCCGCGCCAGGTCTTCGGCGGTGAGCCCCACGCTTCGGCAGATCCGGGTGTGAAAGCCGCGATAGTGATCAAGCGGAACCTCGCGTACACCCTGTTCCAAATCCGCTTCGATCAGCCGGCAATGCCGCGGTGAGGGGCCGGTGTCGACCACCAGAGCGGCATGGGACCAGGTGGACTGGGTCAGATATTTTACCGCCGAGCTGAAACGGCTGGTGCCTTCCACCAACAGTACGTCGCCCACTTGCACCGTGTCCGCCAGCCGCTGCAGCCCGGTGGCGGGGGCCAGCGACAGATGCGGCCGGGGACGAGCCAGATAACGCACCAGACAGCGGCCTAACCACCAGCGCACACCCATGATTCACCTCTTATTAGCGTTTACTGGAACCATAACGCAATCGAATGAGGAACAGGAGATGAGACGTGGGCAAGGGCCGGACTTGGTATATCGTGGCGGATGATGGGTAGAATGGGCGCAAGCCTGCCCTGGGGGTCAACAATAATCCGTTTCATGTCCAATACCGTTCGCGAGCACATTCATCGTATTTGGGATCGACTGGCCGATTTTCCCGAGCCGCTACTGGGAACGGATGGGTTGCGTTACCTGCTGGAATCCATCAGCGAGCTGATTGATGCCGATCATGGCTATTGGCTCAGCTGTTTCCTGCTCGGCCATCTGGATGCCGATAAGGACCCGATGCTGGGCTGGCGGCCTGGCCCCATGTTTTTCTACAAGGAAATGCCCGACGACAAGTCGGTGGTGAAGAACAACATGGAAAAGTTCGAAGCGGGGGAATACCCGGTGGATGAAAGCACGCGTAATCATGTGCGCCAGGCCGGGTGTTTTCGCGCCACGCTGATGCGGGACCACGTTTCGGCGGAGTTCTTCAACGGACCACACTATCGGCATTATTATCAACGCCGCAACATCACCGACACCCTCTTCGTGGCGGCGCCGGTCAATACCGACACCGAGGTCTATTTCTGCTTCAATCGGGTCGGCAGTGAGCAACCGTTTGGCAAAGCCGAACTGGATGTGGCCGCGGAGACGTTGCGCAGCCTGGGGTGGTTTCACAAAAAGGTGCTGCTCGGCCATGGCCTGTTGATTGCCCGGCAGCCACTCACGCCCACCGAAAAGAAGGTGATGCATCATCTGTTGACTGGCTTGGCGGAAAAGCAGATCGCGGAGAAGCTGGACCAGAAGGCCGACACCACCCATAAGCATGTCGGCAGTATCTACCGTAAATTCAATGTCAGGAGCCGCGCCGCCCTAACGGCTCTCTGGCTGGGCCAGCGGAACTGAGTCTTTCTGTCCTGTTGCCGTCAGAAAGCGGGCGACCCAGTAATCCAGGCTCAGGAAGCGGCCCGCGCCATGAAAAAACAAGACCATCAACATGAGCAGGTAAGTGGCGGCGAACTCGATGCCGTTATTGAGCACCACGAAAGAGCCTTTCTCCGTTAACCAGTCGTAGTGCCCATGTTCTTGCAACAGGCGGCGGGCTTGCCCCAGCCGCTCGCCGACCCCGGCGCTGTTTTCAAGGCTTGCCTCGGCGGCGGGGATGCCCAGCGCCGCCAGTGGCCGCGCCATGCTGGTTTCCGCATTGGAAGGGGCAATGGCGAACCAGCCATTGGGCCAGTGCACGGCGAAGATGGCGACCAGCATGGTGGCCATCAAGGGCACGCTGACAAGGCGGGTGGCGAGGCCCAGAAGGAGAAGAACACCGCCGATCAATTCGGCGGCGGTGGCCATGAACGCCAGCAGCCAGGGAAAAGGAAGGCCCAGGCCCCAATCCGGGTTGCCGAACCAGGCGACGGTGGCGTCGAAAGCGCTCAGCTTGTTGAGACCGGCGCTGAAAAATACCGGCGCCAGGTACAGCCGCAGCGCCAGCGGCGCCAGAAAGTCCAGGGAACGGGCGCGATCCAGCAGCGCCTGAACGCGAGAGCCTGCGAGA
Organism: Alloalcanivorax xenomutans; assembly: GCF_900217905.1. Classification (GTDB taxonomy): domain Bacteria; phylum Pseudomonadota; class Gammaproteobacteria; order Pseudomonadales; family Alcanivoracaceae; genus Alloalcanivorax; species Alloalcanivorax xenomutans. The sequence goes on along the minus strand of NZ_OBMO01000001.1, from coordinate 120,170 downwards.
GCGGGGAGGGACATACCGGCATCCTGTTTTGGGGAAGATGAGATATGGATGCGGTGGCGATGTGAATGTTACAGGTGGCGCCGGTCAGGAAGGCGGGGGTGGCAACCGGGCCAAGATGGCGTCCACCTCGCCATCGTCCAACGGCGCCACCGGAGTCTGTTGGCGCAGATGTTCGGTGAGGGCGTCCAATTGCCGTACATAGCGGCGGCAATGGCGGCAGATCATAAGATGGGTGCGCAGAGCCAGGCGTTCGCCAAAGCTCAGCGGCGTGCCATCGATCAGAGCGTCGGCGCGTTGTACCACCTCTTTGCATTTCAGCATTCGCCGGTCTCCTGGAAATGGTCCACCAATTGAAACAGCCGCGTGCGGGCGCGATGCAGCAGTACCCTGACATTGGATGGGCTGATATCGAGAATGTTACAGATGGCGCCGAAATCCAGGCCCTGGATATCGCGCAACTCCAATACCAGCCGCTGATTGTCCGGCATGGCATCAATATGCTTTTCCATGCAGTGCTTCAGCTCGTCCCGGGTCAGTAGCGCGTCCGGGCCGTGCAACGTCCAGGTGAGCGGCGGCGTTTGCCAGTGACCGTCGCCGCGAAAGCGATGGGCCAGGGCATCGCCGGTGTCCTCGGTGGGATCGAACTGGATCTCGCGGCCCTGACGGCGTAGTTGCATGCGTGCCTGGTTGATGACGATGCGAGTGAGCCAGGTGAGCACGGTGCTGCGGCCTTCGAAGCGGGCCAGGGCGCCATGGGCGGCGATCCAGCTTTCCTGTACCGCTTCCTCGGCGTCCGCCGGTTGCAGCAGGCGGCGGGCGGTACCGAGAAGCCGGGGGTGGTAGTGCTTTACCAGCAAGGCGAAAGCGGCGCGGTCGCCATCACGCAGGCGCTCGACAAAGTCGGGGGTTTCCAGTTGCGATTCGCTCATTGGCGGCGGTTTCCGCTTGCTAAGGGCGCCCGGCGCGGCGGGCGCCCTTATGGTCACACCTCGATACGTTTGTACTTCATGCGCTTGGGTTGCAGGGCATCGTCGCCCAGCTGCTTGCGCTTGAACTCTTCGTATTCGGTGTAGGAGCCCTCGAACCACTCCACCTGGGCATCGCCTTCGAAGGAGAGGATGTGGGTAGCCACCCGGTCCAGGAACCAGCGGTCGTGGGAGATCACGATGGCGCAACCAGGGAACGCCAGCAGCGCTTCCTCAAGGGCCCGCAGGGTTTCCACGTCCAGGTCGTTGGTCGGTTCGTCCAACAGCAGCACGTTGGCGCCCTGCTTGAGCAACTTGGCCAGGTGCAGACGGTTGCGTTCGCCGCCGGACAGGTCCTTCACCCGTTTCTGCTGATCGGCGCCCTTGAAGTTGAAGCGGCCCAGGTAGGCGCGGCTGGGCACTTCATAGTTGCCGATCCTGAGAATATCCAGACCGTCGGAGACTTCTTCCCACACGGTCTTGTTGCCGTCCAGGTCCTCGCGGCTCTGATCCACGTAGGCCAGATCCACGGTGTCACCGATCTCGATCTCGCCGCTGTCCGGTGTCTCCTGTCCGGCGAACATGCGGAACAGCGTGGTTTTACCTGCGCCGTTGGGGCCGATAATGCCGACGATGGCGCCGCGTGGCACCGAGAAGTTCAGATTCTCGTAGAGCAGCTTGTCATCGAAGTGTTTGCTGACGTCCTTCACTTCGAACACCTTTTCGCCAAGGCGCTCGCCCGGTGGGATGTACAGCTCCTGGGTTTCATTGCGCTTCTGGAATTCCTGGCTGGCCAGTTCCTCGAAGGCGGACACCCGGGCCTTGTTCTTGGCGCGGCGGCCTTTGGGATTCTGCCGCACCCACTCCAGTTCTTTTTCCACCGTCTTGCGGTGCGCGGATTCGCTCTTGGCTTCCTGCTCCAGGCGCTGCTCCTTTTGCTCCAGCCAGGAGGAATAGTTGCCTTTCCAGGGGATGCCTTCGCCGCGGTCCAGTTCCAGGATCCATTCGCAGGAGTTGTCCAGGAAGTAGCGATCGTGGGTCACCGCCACCACGGTGCCGGGGAATTCGTGCAGGAAGCGCTCCAGCCAGGCCACCGATTCGGCATCCAGGTGGTTGGTGGGCTCGTCCAGCAACAGCATATCCGGGGCGCTCATCAGCAGCCGGCACAGGGCCACCCGGCGCTTCTCGCCCCCGGACAGGTTTTTCACCGAGGCGTCCCAGGGCGGCAAGCGCAAGGCGTCGGCGGCGATGTCCAGTTTGCGCTCCAGATTGTGGGCGTCGGCGGTTTCGATGATCGCTTCCAGCCGTGCCTGCTCCTCGGCCAGCTTGTCGAAGTCGGCGTTTTCTTCCGCGTAGGCGGCATACACCTCTTCCAGCCGCGTTTGGGCGTTGCGGATCTCGGACAGTGACTCTTCAACGATCTCTCGTACGTTCTTTTCCGGATCCAGCTCCGGCTCCTGGGGAAGATAGCCGATATTGATGCCGGCCATCGGGCGGGCTTCGCCGATGAAGTCCTTGTCCACCCCGGCCATGATTTTCAGCAGGGTGGATTTCCCCGCGCCGTTGAGACCGAGCACGCCGATCTTGGCGCCGGGGAAGAATGACAGGGAGATGTCCTTCAGGATCTGCTTCTTCGGGGGGACCACCTTGCCCACCCGGTCCAGGGTGAAGATGTATTGAGACATAGAAAATGGCTTGCCTGACAGTGCGTTAAGGCCCCGCTAGGCGGGGGCCGGGGTGTGGCGCCTAAACTAACCGAAGGCGGGGGAGGATGAAAGCCCGGTGCGTGTCCGGACCCTCAAGAACCGGTGGGCTCCGCCGATAACACGGCCACGAAACCCGATTCCACTTTTCGAAGCGGGTGTGTTGGACCTTTTAGGAGCAGGCCGTGCTGGCAAAACTCAACCGGATCAATGTGAAGTATGGGGTCGCCTTTATCGGGGTGGCATTGGCGTTGTGGATCGTGGTGGGAGTGAACGTGTTGCTAGTGAACTCGGTGAAGCAGCGGATGCTGGAGTTCGGCGACCGGTTCACGCCGGCCATCACCGAGGTGGTCAACGCCGACCGCGACCTGTATCAGGCCCGGCTGGCGGAAATGGCTTTTCTGCGTGGCATTCCCGGTACGCCGGAAGCGCAGGCCAATCAGGCTTTCTATGAGGAGAACGCGGTCCAGGCCCAGGAGCGCATCGCGCGCATGGCGGAGCTGATGGACGGCTACATGGATACCGGCGACAAGGCCGACGAGTACCGGCGGCTCTATGAAACCTGGCGGCGTGAATCGGCCAAGGTGTTCCAGCTTTATAATGACGAGTTGGTGGGGGAGGCCATGGAGCAGTTGGATGGGCCGTCCCAGGCCAGCTTCGACGCCCTGCGCGCCTTCTATGATCAGGCCGGCGACAATGTCGCCGCGCGCATCCAGGCGTTGCAGGAAGAAACCTTGGAGAAGGTGCGTCTCCAGCAGTTGGCGATCAGCGTCTTCGCCGTGATCATCGGCGTGCTGGCGATCGCCATTGCCCTGATCGGTCCGCACCTGATGTCCCGGGCGATCCGCCAGATCACCCGGCGTATCCGTGAGATCAGCGAAGGGGACGGCGATCTGACCGCCCGCATCCACAGCCGCCGCAGTGATGAGATCGGTGAACTGGCGGATCAGTTCAACGCCTTCATCGGGCGCATCGACGGTACCCTGTCGAAAGTCCGCGACAGCGCCTTGAGCGTGAAGACCGCCGCCGAGGAAATCGCCCGTGGCAGCCAGGAACTTTCCGCCCGGACCGAGCAAACGGCGGCCAACCTGCAGGAAACCTCCGCGTCCATGGAGCAGATCACTCACACCGTTCACAACACCTCGGACGCCACCGGCAAGGCAACGCAATTGGTCGGCGGTACCGTCGAGGTGGCCCGCCGTGGCCAGAACGCGATGCGTGAAGTCGAGCAGACCATGGCACGCATCAATGATTCCTCCACCCGCATCGCCGATATCGTCACCCTGATCGACGGCATCGCCTTCCAGACCAACATTCTGGCGCTGAATGCCTCGGTGGAAGCGGCCCGTGCCGGTGAGCACGGCAAGGGCTTCGCCGTGGTGGCCCAGGAGGTGCGGACTCTGGCCAGCCGATCCGGCGAGGCCTCCAAGGAAATCCGCGACCTGATCGACACCTCGGTGAACTGGACCCGCTCCGGTGCCGCCCAGGTGGAAGGGGCGGGCCGCACCATGGAAGAGATTCTCGCCGCCATCGAAAAGGTCAACGGTGTCATCGCCGAGATCAGTACCGGCGCTCAGGAGCAGAGCCTGGGCATCGGCCAGGTCAACACGGCGGTGGCGGAGCTGGACACCATGACCCAGCACAACGCCTCCATGGTCGAGGAAACCAACGCCGCCGCTGGAGAGATGCGCGACCAGGCGGAGTCCCTGAGCGCGGTGATCGGTGCTTTCCGGCTCAGTGAGGGGCGCGTGTGACGCCCCACTTGAGGCGGAGCGTCACGGAACGATACAAATGCAAGGTTGATACTGATAATCGTTCTCTAATAAGGTCGCCGCCCTGAACGATGTGCTGGGGTAGCGACGATGAAGAAGGGGCTTACTGCTGTTGGTTTGGCGGCGGCCGTTCTGGCGAGTAGCCAGGTGACGGTGGCCGAGGAACCTCATGAGCTGGAGGCGGTGCGCGTTGGTGGTGACTGGCTGGGCGCCAATGACCGGCGATCACTGATGCGGTATCCGGGTGGTCGTACCCGCGTGTCCGAACAGCAACTGCAGGACAACGGGGCTTTGAATCTGGAGGACGCCCTGCGCGAGGTGCCCGGTGTCCAGGTGCTGGATGAAACCGGCACCGGCATCCTGCCGAACATCGGCGTGCGCGGGCTCAACCCGTTGCGCAGCCAGCGTCTGCAAGTGTTAATGGACGGTTATCCTATAGCCATTGGCCCCTACACCAACATCGGCCTGTCGTTGTTTCCGGTGACCCTGGAAATGCTCGAGCAGGCTGATCTGGTGCGCGGTGGCGCGGCGGTGCATTACGGCCCGAACAACGTGGGCGGTGTCCTTAATCTGCATAGCCGTGAGATTCCCTTGGAGACGCGGCAGTTCCTCCGCCAGAAAATCACCATATCGGAGCAAACCGGTAACTTGTTGAGCGACAGCTACTATCGGGTGGGCGGCTACCTGTCCGACCGGCTGGCGATGCAATTGCAGCTCAATGCGCTGCGCGGCGACGGCTTCCGCGATCACAGCGATACAAAGGTGGATAACCTGGTCTGGGACGGCCAGTTCTTCGCCACCGATGCGGTCACCCTGAAAAGCCAACTGCAGTACTATCAGGTGGAAGCGGATCTACCCGGTGCGCTGACAGCCGATGCATACCGGCACGACCGTACCGATAGCCAGCGCCCCTATGACCGCTTTGACGCCGACATGGTGCGCGGTACCTTCACCTATCTCTATCAGCCCGACAGCCGGCTGCAGGTGGAATGGCGCAATTTCGCCCATCGCGCCAACCGTACCTTCTGGTTCGGCCAAGACCTATCCGGCGCTGGCCATTGGGCCGATCCGGGGGCCGACAGCACTCATGTGGCGGATTCTCCGCGCAGCTTCACCGTGGCCGGTACCGAGCCACGACTGACCTATCATTTCGACGACCACAGCCTCACGGTGGGCGCCCGTTACGTCAGCGAGAAAGTGGACTTCGACGTCAATCGCGAGGAATTGAGCTCCGCCAACCACAGCGCGGTACGGGACTGGCGTTTCCACACGGACGCGGTGGCCGCCTATGTCAGCGATACGTTCTACCTGATGGACCGCCGTTTGCTGGTGACCCCCGGCGTGCGTTTCGAGAAGGTCAACACCCGCTTCGCCGACAACCTCAATGATGGCAGCAGCGACAACCAGGCGGAAAAATGGCTGCCCGGCCTGACTCTGAGTTACCAACTGAACCGTCATTGGCAATGGTTCGCCAATACCCAACGCAGCCTGGTGCCGGTGCAGGTGGCCCAGGTGATCCGCGAGGGCGACGTGGGCAACGAGGTGGGCTGGAACTACGAGACTGGCGTGCGCTTCAATACACCGGCGTTGTACAGCGCGGTCACGCTGTTCCGCATCGACTATGACGACCAGATCCAGTTCAACAATCAGCAGGTTCAGTTCGAGAACCTGGGGGCCACCCGCCACCAGGGAGTGGAACTGGAAAGCCGTTGGCAGCTGGCGCGGGATTGGGACGTGCGCGGCAGTTACACCTGGCTGGACAGCGAGCAGCGCAATGGCGACTTCGCCGGTAATGACGTGCCCAACGCGCCGCGCCATCAACTCAGTGCCGGCCTGCATTACCAGCATGAGCTCTGGAACGCGGCGCTAACGGCCACCCATACCAGCAGCAGCTACAGCGACGCCGCCAACACCCATAAGGAAACCGCCAACGGTGCCGCCGGCAAGCTGCCGGCCTACACGCTGGTCAACACCCGGGTGGCCCGCCAGCTGCCGCTGGGGCAGGGCCGCGCCGCGGAGATCGGCCTGGCGGTGAACAATCTGACCGATGAGGCCTACTACTTCCGTGGTGTGGATGTCAGCCCGGTGGGGCGTCTGCCCGGCCCGGGACGGGCTTATATGGTGGATATGCGTCTGTCGTTCTAGCGGCCGATAGAAGGGGCGAGCACTCATGGCCGCCCTTCAAGTCCCCATGAGCGCCATTCAAGTGCCAAAGGGCGGGGTTTTGGTTAGAATACGCGCCCCTGAATCCCCAACCAGACCGTACCGTAGAGGGTAGCCCATGTTCCCCAAATCCATGTCCATCGCCGAGTTCGACCCGGAAATCCAGGCCGCCATCGACGCCGAGCGTCTGCGCCAGGAGCAGCACATCGAGTTGATCGCCTCCGAGAACTACGCCTCTCCGCGGGTGATGGAAGCCCAAGGCTCCGTACTCACCAACAAGTACGCCGAAGGCTATCCGGGCAAGCGCTACTACGGTGGCTGCGAGCACGTGGACGTGGTGGAGCAACTGGCCATCGATCGCGCCTGCCAGCTGTTCGGCGCGGACTGGGCTAACGTGCAGCCGCACTCCGGCTCCCAGGCCAACGCCGCCGTCTACATGGCGGTGCTCAACCCCGGTGACACCGTGCTGGGCATGAGCCTGGACGCCGGCGGTCACCTGACCCACGGTGCCAAGCCGAACTTCTCCGGCAAGATGTACAACGCTATCCAGTACGGTCTGGACAACGACACCGGCCTGATCGACTACGACCAAGTTGAAGAGCTGGCCCGCGAGCACAAGCCGAAAATGATCGTCGCCGGCTTCTCCGCTTATTCCCAGGTGGTGGACTGGCAGCGTTTCCGTGCCATCGCCGATGAGGTGGGCGCGGTGCTGATGGTGGACATGGCCCACGTGGCCGGTCTGGTCGCCGCCGGCGTCTATCCGAGTCCGGTGGGCATCGCCGACATCACCACCACCACCACCCACAAGACCCTGGGCGGTCCTCGTGGCGGCCTGATCATGGGTAAAGCCAACGAAGACCTGCAGAAGAAGATCAACTCCGCCGTCTTCCCCGGCGGCCAGGGTGGTCCTCTGGAGCACGTGATCGCGGCCAAGGCGATCTGCTTCAAGGAAGCCATGGATGAATCCTTCAAGAGCTACCAGCGGAACGTGGTCAAGAACGCCCAGGCCATGGCCAAGGTGTTCATCGACCGTGGCTTCGATGTGGTTTCCAATGGCACCGAAAACCACCTGTTCCTGCTCAGCCTGATCAAGCAGGACATTACCGGTAAGGATGCCGACGCCGCCCTCGGCCGCGCCCACATCACCGTCAACAAGAACGCCGTTCCCAACGACCCGCGTTCCCCGTTCGTCACCTCTGGCCTGCGCATCGGCTCCCCCTCCATCACCCGCCGCGGCTTCAACGAGCAGGACGCCACCGAGCTGGCCGGCTGGATCTGCGACATCCTGGAGAACATGGGCGACGAGAGCGTCATTGATGAAGTGCGCGGGAAGGTCGCCGAGATCTGCGCGCGGTTGCCGGTCTATGAGCGGTAACAAAGTGAATAGTTAACAGGGAACAGTTAACAGCGAAAAACGGGGGTCATGGATGACGGACCGGCATGTGGCGCGGGGGAAATCCCGCGCTTTTGCGTTGAGGGTGGTGAAAAGCTGCCAATACCTGAGGACTCGGAAAAGCGAGTACGTACTCAGTAAACAGTTGCTGCGTAGCGGCACGGCTATTGGCGCCCTGGTTCGGGAGGCCGAGTACGCGGAGAGCCGGGCTGACTTCATACACAAGATGCATATGGCTCTGAAAGAGGCCAATGAAACGGACTACTGGATAGATCTGTTGTCGGAAGCAGGCTACTTTGGCCCGGACGCGGGTCTGTCCATGCGCGCTGACTGTCAGGAACTGTTACGGATCTTGATCGCCATTATCAAAACCGCCAAAAGTCAGCGATAATGAGCTTGTTTCCTCTATTCACTGTTCACTTTTAACTGTCAACTGGTCTTCCCATGTACTGTCCTTTCTGCGGCGCGCAAGATACCAAGGTGATCGATTCGCGGCTGGTGGCCGATGGCGGCCAGGTGCGGCGTCGCCGTGAGTGTCTGAGCTGCAATGAGCGGTTCACCACCTTTGAAACCGCCGAGCTGGTGATGCCGCGGGTGATCAAGTCCGACGGTACCCGTCAGCCGTTCGATGAGAACAAGCTTCGTGCCGGTATGCAGCGGGCACTGGAGAAGCGTCCGGTGAGCGTGGAGGATCTGGAAGCCGCCATCAGTCGCATTTGTCATCAACTGAGGGCCACCGGTGAGCGGGAATTGCCGGCGCGGGAGCTGGGGGAATTCGTCATGGAGGCGTTGCAACAGTTGGACGACGTGGCCTATGTGCGCTTCGCCTCGGTCTACCGCAGCTTCCAGGATATTTCCGAATTCGCCGCCGAAGTGGATCGATTGCGAAGCCGGGCTGGTGATAAAAAGGACGGCAAGGACGGTGCATGAGCGATCCGGCCTTTGATCAGCACTGCATGATCCGGGCCCTGCAACTGGCCCGGCAAGGACTTTATACCACCGACCCCAACCCGCGCGTGGGCTGTGTACTGGCCAAGGGCGGGCGGATCATCGCCGAAGGCTTCCATGCCCGCGCCGGCGAACCTCACGCGGAACGTCATGCCCTCGCCGCCGCTGGCGCCGGAGCGCGCGGCGCCACCGCCTATGTCACTCTGGAACCTTGCTCCCACACCGGCCGTACCGGTCCCTGCGCCGATGCTCTGATCGAGGCTGGCGTGGTCCGGGTGGTGGCGGCCATGGAGGACCCGAATCCTCAAGTGGCCGGTAATGGTTTTAGCACGTTGCGCGCCGCCGGCATTCAGGTGGACGTGGGTCTGCAAGAGAGTGAAGCCCGGGCGCTTAACCCCGGCTTCATCCGCCGTATGCGCGGCGAACGGCCCTGGGTGAGGATCAAGGTGGCCGCCAGTGTGGACGGACGCACCGCCATGGCCAGCGGCGAATCCCAGTGGATCACCGGCCAGGAGGCCCGCGAGGACGTGCAGAGGCTGCGTGCGCGCAGCTCGGCGGTGATCACCGGCATCGGCACGGTGCTGGCGGACCGGCCCTCCTACACCGTACGCGCGGATCAGTGGCGACTGGGCGAATACGGCTCCGATCAGGTACGCCAACCCTTGCGGGTGATCCTCGACCGGCGCCTGCGCACGCCGGTGGATGTCCCCGTGGTCACCGCCGCCGGGCCCTGCCTGGTCGTCGGCGGCGAAGCCCATCCCGAACGGCAACGTGCCCTGGAAGCGGCCGGCGCCGAAGTCATGCACCTGCCCAGCTCCGGCTCCGGCGTGGATCTGAAAGCGTTGCTGGCGGACCTGAGTCGGCAGGAATGCAACGAAATCCTAGTGGAATGCGGCGCCACCCTGGCCGGGGCCTTCGTCCGCGAAGCGCTGTTCGACGAATTGATTGTCTACATGGCACCGGCGCTGCTCGGCACCGACGCCCGTGGCCTGCTCACCTTGCCGCTGGTACGCATGGCGGAAAAAGTATCCCTGCGCTGGGCCGATGTGCGGCAACTGGGCAACGACCTGCGGCTGACGCTGGTGCCAGGATATTGAGGTGATAGCGATTCATGGCATTCGCTTCCCAGCTCCCCGCAAGGGGGGATGAAACCGTACCCCGGTCTGCAGTGGCTCCGGGACGCCCCTGAGGGCGAGTGATCCTGAGTTCTCAGGGTGGACCGCTTCGCAAGCCGTGGCGGTTGTCGAATCCCGGCTTTTCCGTTCGACCACAAGGTAGCTGTGGTCCGAACGGGAGCCGAACATGCCGCTGATCCTTTATGCCCATCCTTTCTCGTCCTACTGTCAAAAGGCGCTAATCGCCTTCTACGAAAACGATGTCCCCTTTGAGTTGCGCATGTTGTCGCCGGAGCATGAAGCTAATCAGGCGGCGTTCGCTGAGCTATGGCCCATCAAGCGGTTTCCGCTGCTGGTGGAGGGGGATCGTCCGGTGCCGGAGGCGACGGTGATCATCGAATATCTGCAAGTCCATTATCCCGGCCCGGTTTCACTGATTCCGGCGTCGCCGGATGTGGCCCTGGAGGTTCGTTTCCTGGACCGGTTCTTCGACAACTATGTGAGCGCACCGCAGATGCGGATTGTGTTCGATGCCCTGCGCGCGCCGGGTGACCGGGATCCTTACGGCGTTACCCTGGCCCGGCAGCAACTGGATATCGCCTATCAATGGCTGGAAGACAACCTGGGAAAAGGCCCCTGGGCCATGGGGGATGCCTTCACCCTGGCGGATTGCGCCGCCGCGCCGTCATTGTTCTATGCGGACTGGACTCACCCGATGGACGGCCGCTTTCCCCGCGTGGCCGCCTACCGGCGGCGCCTGCTGGCGCGGCCGGCGTTTGCCCGCGCCGTGGAAGAGGCCAGGCCTTATCGGCCTTTGTTCCCCTTGGGCGCGCCGGATCGGGACTAACCAATGGATGGACCGGTCAAATAATTCAGCAGCAGATCGTACAGCTCGTCCTGAAGCCGTTGTTGTTCTGGCGCTGATGGGTAATCACTCACTGCCCGGTGGGCCACCGCCTCCAGACTGGTTTCCACCACCACGGCGGCCAGCGCCGGTTCGCGCCCGGCAGCCAGCTGACTGGCGTGACGGCATAAAAAGGCCTCGATCAGGCCGGTGAGGCGGCGGCTGGTGTCACGCGCCCGGCGCAGGCGGTCCACGTTGGGGAGCTGCTCCATCAACACCCGGTGCAGCGCCGGGTCCAGGCGTTGCATGTCCAGGCCGGCGTGAATCAATGCCCGCAGGCCATCCTTCAGACTGGCCGCTTCATCGCCCTCCAAAGCCCTGTCCATCACCTTCAGAAGGCCTTGGGCATGGCGATCCACCAGCGCCGCCACCAGCGATTCCAGATTGGGAAAGTACTGATACAGCGACCCGATGCTGACGCCCGCCCGTTCGGCGATGCGGGCGGTGGTGCTGCCCTTGTAATCGTGGGCCACCAAAACCTGAGCCGTGGCTTCCAGCAAGGCCTCCACGGTGGCGCGGGAACGGGCCTGACGCGGCTGTTTACGGGGTTCCGTGGGTATCGGTGAGGGCGGCATGGCGGGGCTCGGAATGCGAATGGGAAATATGAGGAAACACTCGCATAATTTTTGAAGCGCAACAACATCGCCATGCTTCGAACCACTGTCATCCATTACTGCAAACAAGGAGCCCGCTATGTCCTCCGTCGCCGTCAATCTGCGACAAGCCTTGGACACCATTCCCGACGATCAGCCTTTTTCCCTGCTCGGCCACCATCGCTGCGACGAGGAGTCCATGGTCGGGGTGATCACCATTCACAATACCCGTCCCGATGGCAGTTGGGAGCGCCACCCACGTGGCGATGAGCTGCTGGTGATCCTGGACGGCCGTATGACCATGCGGGTGCGGCAGCCGGATGGCGCCTTGCTGGCCCATGAGCTCGCTCCAGGGCATGCGCTGTTGATCCCCCGTGGCCTGCCGCACACGGCCACTCTGCATACCCCTTCCATCAAGGTGCTGTTCGTCACTCCCCGGTATGGCACCGAGGAGTGGGTGGAGCCGGTGCCCGCCGGTTAAGTCCTTCCTGATTCATATGGCCGCGCCGGTCCGCATGCCCGACCGGCGTTTTGTCATGCGCGGAAAGCTCCCCAAAGAGTCCGCGATTTGACTCCTCGTGCTCGGTACTACCGTATCGGATTGATGGTAGACAGGGCTCTGAATATGTCTTTCCCAGGTATGGGGTGTTGGCTTTAATGTTCCTTAACTTATTGATTAATAAAGGTATAAATAAAATATAGTGAAATAATGAAAAGGGATATCAAAACATGACACATAAACTTGTTATTGACATAAATTTATGTGTCATATAATACTGCCCCTATGGGTGGCACCACCGCCACGACGGAGCAGGGAGAACCTCATGTACGCACAGCAGGTGGATACCGGCGCCAAGCGCCTGAAAAACCTGGAGGAGATGAGTCCGGAAGAGAGGCACTTCCAGGAGAAGGTGGATGCGGAAGTGCGCATCGAGCCGAAGAACTGGATGCCCGAAGGCTACCGCAAGACGCTGATCCGGCAGATCTCGCAGCACGCCCATTCCGAGATCGTCGGCATGCTGCCGGAAGGCAACTGGCTGACCCGGGCGCCGACCTTGAAGCGTAAGTTGCAGCTGATGGCGAAGATCCAGGACGAAGCCGGTCACGGCCTGTATCTGTACAGCGCCATGGAGACCCTCGGCGCCGACCGCGACGAGGAAATCGAAAAGCTGCATCGCGGCGAGGTGAAATTCTCCTCCATCTTCACCTACCCGACATTGACCTGGGCCGACATGGGCGCCATCGGCTGGTTGGTGGACGGTGCTGCCATCGTCAACCAGGTGCCGCTGCAGCGTTGCTCCTACGGACCCTATGCCCGCGCCATGATCCGCGTGTGCAAGGAAGAGAGTTTCCACCAGCGCCAGGGTTACGAAATCCTGCTGACCATGATGCGCGAGGGCACCGACGAGCAGAAAGCCATGGTGCAGGACGCCATCAACCGTTTCTGGTGGCCATCGCTGATGATGTTCGGTCCCTCCGACGCCAATTCGCCGAACTCCGCCCAATCCATGGCCTGGAAAATCAAACGCCACGGCAACGACGAACTGCGCCAGCGTTTCCTTGACCAGACCGTACCGCAACTTGAATTCCTCGGCTGCACCGCGCCGGACCCGGATCTGAAATGGAACGAGGAAACCGGTCATTACGACTTCGGTGAGATCGACTGGCAGGAGTTCTTCGACGTGCTCAAGGGCCACAGCCCTTGCGGTATCGAGCGCATCCAACAACGTAAAAGCGCCATCGACGAAGGCCGGTGGGTGCGTGACGCCGCCGTGGCTTATGCCCGGAAGCAAGAACAGAAAGCGAAAAGCGCCGCCTGAACTGAATCAACCCATCGAGACGAACATGGCTGACTGGACCCTCTACGAAGTTTTCGTGCGCAGCAAGCACGGCCTCAATCACAAACACGTGGGCAGCGTGCACGCCGCTGACGCCCAAATGGCTTTGGAAAATGCTCGTGAGCTGTACACCCGCCGAAGCGAAGGCGTGAGCCTCTGGGTGGTACCCGCCGAGCAGATCACCGCCAGCGCCGGCGACGAGAAAGAACCTTTCTTCGACCCGGCCGACGACAAGGTCTACCGCCACGCCAGCTTCTACAAGCTGCCCCCTGAAGTGGATCAGATGTGAGGAGCGCGACCATGACAAACGCTTTCTCCGACACCCGGAACGCGCTGGCCGAATACCTGTTACGCCTGGCCGACACCGATATGGTATTGGCGCAGCGGCTCTGCGAATGGTGCGGCAACGCCCCGGCGCTGGAAGAAGAAGTGGCGATGATGAATGTGGGTCTGGACCTGCTCGGCCAGGCGCGCAACTGGTATGACTACGCCGCCGAACTGCTCGACGACGGCCGCGATGCCGATCATCTGGCGTTCCGCCGCAATGAACGGGAATACCGCAATCTGTTGATCGCGGAGCAACCCCGTGGCGACTACGCCGTCACCACCGCCAAGCAGTTCCTGTTCGACGTTTGGCACCACTTGGTGCTCTCCCGGCTCACCGAATCCGGTGACGAACGCATCGCCGCGGTCGCCGCCAAGGCCCTCAAGGAAGCCACCTACCACCGCCGCCGTTCCACCGAATGGATGCTGCGGCTGGGGCAGGGCACCGAGGAAAGCTATCGCCGTCTCTCCGATGCGGTGCAAAACCTGTGGCGCTTCACCTATGAACTCACCGACACCGATGCCCTTGAAGACCGGCTCGCCGAAGCGGGCATCGGCGCCGGCAACGTGGGCGATGCCTGGCGCACCGAGGTGGCTCGGGTGTTCAGTGAAGCCGGCCTGGAGCAGCCTGAGCCGGCACGTCACTTCTACATGGACGGCAAAAACGGCAAGCACACCGAGCACCTTGGCTTTTTGCTGGCCGAGATGCAGTACCTGCAACGGGCGTACCCCGATGCAATCTGGTGAGTTGATCTTCCGTGAGCGGGCCGCGTTCACCGGAACGCCCCTTGGTGAGGCGGATCTCGAGCGCGCCTGGGACTGTCTGGCGCAGGTAATGGACCCGGAAGTGCCGGTGGTCAGCGTCGTCGATCTCGGCATGATCCGCGCGGTGGCGTGGCGAGAAGGCCACTTGCACGTGCAAGTCTCGCCCACCTACTCCGGCTGCCCGGCCACCGAGGTGATCGAGCGCGATGTCAGAGACGCGCTGGAGCACTTTGGTTTTCACAGCCCGCGAATCGAGCGAGTGCTGGCCCCGGCCTGGACCACGGACTGGATTACCGACCAGGGCCGTGCGGCGCTCAAGGCCTATGGCATCGCGCCTCCGCCGAGAGGGCAGGGCCGGGATACGCTGCGGGACCCGGGGCCGGCGGCCTGCCCGCATTGCGGCGGCATCGACACCGAGCAACTCAGCGAATTCGGCTCCACCGCGTGCAAGGCGCTTTATCGTTGCCGCGATTGCCTGGAACCGTTCGACTACTTCAAGTGCCTTTAAAAGAAGAGCGCCTGACATGAACCAATTTCATTCATTAAAAATTCGCGAGGTGCGGCCGGAAACCCGCGAGGCGGTGTCCATCGCTTTCGATATTCCGCCGGAACTGAGCGACGCTTTCCGTTTCACCCAGGGCCAGCACCTGATCGTTCGTACCCATATGGACGGTGAGGAAGTGCGTCGTTCTTACTCGATCTGCACCGGTGTCAACGACAGAGACCTGCGTGTGGCGGTGAAGAAAGTGCCCGGTGGCCGTTTCTCCGCCTTCGCCAATGGCCAACTTAAAGAAGGCGACACTCTGGAGGTCATGCCGCCCAGTGGCCACTTCTACATCGATCTGGACCCGGCGCGGGAAGCCGGATACCTGGCGGTGGCCGCCGGCAGCGGCATCACGCCGATTCTGTCGATCATAAAAACCACCCTGGAAACCGAACCGAAAAGCCGCTTCACGCTGCTTTATGGCAATCGCTCCAGTAACTCCACCCTGTTCCGGGAAGCGCTCAGCGACCTGAAGAACGCCTACCTTGGTCGCCTGAACATCATCTATCTGTTCAGCCGCGAGCAACAGGATGTGGATCTCTACAATGGCCGCCTCGACGCCGACAAATGCGATGCCATCTTCTCCCGCTGGCTCGACACCCCGAACCTGCACGCCGCCTTCCTCTGCGGCCCGCAATCCATGACCGAAACCGTGCGCGACCGTCTTGTCGCCAATGGTCTGGAAAAAAGCCGGGTGCATTTTGAGCTGTTCGGCGTGGAAGGGCGGACGCAACGTCCGCACCGGCGTCCGGAGGAGGTTTCCGCGCACGAGGCCAGGACGGAAGTCACCATCATCGCCGACGGCCGCGAAGTGCGCGTTGAACTGCCCCGTGACTCCAAGAACATCCTTGATGCCGCCAACGAGCAGGGTGCGGACTTGCCGTTCTCCTGCAAGGCCGGCGTCTGCTCCACCTGCCGTTGCAAGGTGGTGCAAGGCGAAGTGGAAATGGACAACAACTTTGCTCTGGAGGACTACGAAGTCGCCGCCGGCTACGTGCTCTCCTGCCAGAGCTACCCGATCACCGACAAGGTCGTCCTCGACTTCGATCAGCCATAGGGAGCCTCCGGGCGACGCCGGCATCGCCCGGAGGCTCCGGATCGCTACAGACCATTCACCATGGTTCGCTGAATAGCCGCCATGTATACGCAGACAAAACAGGAGCCACGCCATGACCGTCCTCCAAAGCTACCTTGCCGGCCAATGGTTCGGCAGCCAGGCCGCCAAACCCCTGGCCAGCGCCATCAATGGCGAAATCGTTGCCCACACCCATGACGATGCCCCCGACTTCGCCGCCGCCGTGGACTATGCCCGTACCACCGGCACCCGCGAACTGCTCAAGCTCGACTTCCAGCAACGGGCCGCCCGCCTCAAGGCCATGGCGCTCTACCTGCAAGAGCACAAAAAAGCACTCTACGCACTCTCGCGCCACACCGGCGCCACCAAAGGCGACAACGCCTTTGACATCGACGGCGGCTTCGGCACCCTGTTCGCCTACGCCAGCATGGGCCGTAAGGAACTGCCCTCCGGCAATGTCCTCCATGAAGGTCCGGTGATGCCCCTCGGCAAGAACAACCACTTTGCCGGCACCCACATTCTGGTGCCGCGCCGTGGCGTCGCCGTGCACATCAACGCCTTCAACTTCCCGGTCTGGGGCATGTTGGAAAAATTCGCCGGTAACTTCCTCGCCGGCATGCCCTGCATCGTCAAACCGGCCACCGCCACCAGTTACCTCACCGAGGCCTGCGTGCGCCTGATACAGGACTCCGGCGCGCTGCCGGACGGCGCTCTGCAACTGGTCATCGGTGGCACCGGGGATCTGCTCGACCAGCTCGACGAACAGGACATGGTCACCTTCACCGGCTCGGCCAGCACCGCCCGCAAACTGCGCGCGCACCCGAACATCATTAACCGCTCCATCCCCTTCAATGCGGAAGCAGATTCTCTCAATGGTGCCATCCTCGCCCCGGACGTCACCCCGGACGACGAGGAATTCGAGTTGCTGGCCAAGGAAGTGGTCCGCGAAATGACCGTCAAGGCCGGCCAGAAATGCACCGCCATCCGCCGCATCCTGGTGCCCCGGCAGCACCTGGATGCCTTCGCCGACCGCCTGATTCAGCGCCTGGAAAAAGTCACCATGGGTGACCCGGACGAAGAAGGCGTGCGCATGGGCGCGCTGGCCTCCCTGGACCAGAAAGAAGACGTGGCCGCCGCCGTTAACGACCTGCTCAACACCAGCGAATGTATTTTTGGCGGCAACGGTGACCCGCGGCCCATTGGCCAAGGCACCGACAAAGGCGCCTTCTTCGGTCCGCGCCTGCTGCGCAGCAAAGACCCCCACGCCGACGGCGGCGCCCACGACATCGAAGCCTTCGGCCCGGTCAGCACCTTGATGGGCTATGGCGACCTGGACGAAGCCATCGCCCTGGCCGACAAAGGCAAAGGCAGTCTGGTCACCACCTTCGCTACCAAAGACCCGCAAAACGCTGCCCGCGCCATCCCCGTGCTTGCCGCCCGCCACGGCCGCCTGCAAGTGCTCAACGCCGAATCCGCCAAGGAATCCACCGGCCACGGCGCGCCGCTCCCCATGCTCAAACACGGCGGCCCCGGCCGCGCCGGCGGCGGTGAAGAACTCGGTGGTATCCGCGCCGTGCGCCACTACCTCCAGCGCACCGCCATTCAGGGCTCTCCATCCATGCTCGCCGCCGTCACCGGCGAATACGTGCGTGGCGCGGAAGTGCTCGAAACCGAAGTGCACCCCTTCCGTCGCCACTTCGACGACCTCGCCATCGGCGAATCCCTGCTCACCCACCGCCGTACCGTCACCGAGGCCGACATCGTCAACTTCGGCTGCCTCTCCGGCGACCACTTCTACATGCACTTCGACGAAATCGCGGCGAAAGACTCCCAATTCGGCAAACGCATCGCCCACGGCTACTTCCTCCTCTCCGCCGCCGCCGGCCTCTTCGTTTCCCCGGCCCCCGGCCCGGTACTGGCCAACTACGGCCTCGACACCCTGCGCTTTATCACCCCCGTCGGCGCCGGCGACACCATCCGCGCCCGCCTCACCTGCAAACGCAAAATCGACCAGGGCAAAGCCGGCCCCGACGGCACGCCGCAAGGCGTGGTGGTCTGGGACGTGCAGGTCACCAACCAGAACGACGAACTGGTTGCCAGCTACGACATCCTGACGCTGGTGGCGAAGAAGAAAGGGGACGCATAACTACCGTGCGGTAAGTTAGTCATTATTCGTTACTTCAAGGCTTCTTTGGTGTGGCCGCTCCTTGTGGGGCGGCCTTTCCTTGTGAGCCGAATTCCCACCTTCGTTGGCTGGGTATTTGGGGCGACTAGCGCCTCGCCGCCTTCGGCATGGCGGCCACAGCTGTCTTCATTGGCAGATACAGAAACCCTGCGTCTGCCTCCTCGAAGCCGAATCACTCATAGAACGCGACCACATCCTCGCCCAACGGGTCGGCAATGATGAGCGACACTCTCAGCGATTCTCTTAGTGTGACCAGTCACTTGATGGCGTCTGCGATCAGCGCTTTGCCTAGACCCTGGGCTCGAAACGGCTGGCACGCCGCGAGGTGGCCGATGAGCGAGGTGGCTGCGGTCGTGCTTGCTCTTATCAAACATCGATATGTCGAAGGGTGAAGCGTGTACGCCTTTGCTGCCCGTCACTGTGCCTATAATTGGAGGCTAAGTGGTTTGCCGAAGTGCATCGGACGGCTTGGATTCATCGTGCTCCAGATAATCCCTATGTATTTCTGTTCATCTCGGAGACGGGCAGTCGGCATGGTTACACGGACGAATTCAAGGAGGGCGTTTTCTTCTAAACTGGGGCAGGCCAAGTCGGGCATATGGCACTTACGGGAGGTAATCGTGCTATTGCCCGCCACCAGCAGGATGGCAAGACTCTGCATCTCTTCGAATACACGCGCCGCGGCTATGTTCGCTATATCGGGCAGGCGGACTGCATCGGTTACCACCAGGAAGAGCGGCCCGGCCGGGATGGCAAGCTGAGTAAGGCGCTAGTGTTTCATCTTGATGTGAACTCGTCGCCTGTTCCCTCTTCGGTGCGGGAAGTGCCCCCGGTCTATGACCCGGATGATACAAATCGGCTCAAGCGCTATTCGCTGGTGCAGCTTCGAGATGCGGCGCTCCCGAAAGCTGTGAGCACGGCCGAGCCCCAGGCCCGAATGCAAGTGGCTTATTATCGGGCTGAAGCCATCCGCCGCTATGCGTTGGCTCGTGCCAATGGTCACTGCGAGGGCTGCACCCAGGCGGCGCCGTTTTCCTCTGCACAAGGTCCATACTTGGAGTGTCACCATCTTCATCGAGTGGCTGATGGCGGGCCGGACCATCCGGAGAATGTGGTCGCTCTGTGCCCGAACTGTCATCGACGCGCGCATTACTCTAAGGATGCTGCCAGCTTTAATGCCAAGTTGGTGGAGATTGTGAAAGCTGCGGAGGCCGCGGTAGCGCTTCCGCCTCTTGATGCCTCCACTCCCGAGTGAACACTCGACGAAAAAGACCTATGATCCCCAGACACTCTGTTCGCGGCTTGCTGTCCGGCAGCATCATCGGATAAGCCATCCGGGGCGGTATAAGCAACAAAAGCAGCACCCATCCAATAACGATAAAACCGGGAGAGCAGCATGAAAACAAGAAATGGCCTGACAAGGCTGGGTATGGCGCTATTCGGGATCTCCACCGTCGCTCTTGTGAGCTGCGGAGGTGACAGTAGCAGTTCGCACGCGCAACGGCCGATGTCCTGTGATCAGCTGGTCGGCCTGGCGATTCCGGCCGACGCCATGGAATTATCCACCTCCGGCGGTGAGGTAACGGCGGCGGAAGTGGTCGAGGCCAGCGGCAGTGGCGCGGCGGCGGTGCCGGAGCATTGTCTGGTATCCGGGCGCATTGCGCCGGTGGATCCGCAGGCGCCGGACATTCAATTCAAGGTGGCGTTGCCCACCGAGTGGAATTCGAAAGTGCTGATGTTTGGCGGTGGCGGTTTCAATGGCTCCATTCCGGCGATCACCGGTGATATATCCCAGGGCGCGCCGGATCAGCCGACGCCGCTGGGCCGGGGCTACGCCACCTTCGCCAGCGATTCCGGGCACCAGGCCAATGAGTATGGCTCCCAGGATGGTCGCTGGGGTCTGAATGACGAAGCGGTGTGCAACTTTTCCGGCGAGGCGCTGAAGAAAACCCGTGACGCCGCCACCTTCGTAATCGAGAAGCGCTACGCCGACGAACCGACGTATCGTTATTTCGCTGGCGGCTCTACTGGCGGCCGCGAGGCACTGACCAATATTCAACGTTGGCCCGACGATTGGGATGGCGCCATCGCCTGGTATCCGGCCTGGAACAACGTGGCCGCGCTGCTTGCCGGGCAATACCTCAGCCGCGCTCTGGCGGAACCCGGTGCTTACCCGGATTCCGGCGAGCGCCAGAAGTTACTCGATGCGGCCCTGGAAGCCTGCGATGCGATGGATGGGGTCGAGGACGGCCTGATCAGTGATCAGCGCCAATGCAACGAGACCTTTGATCCGGCGACCGCCTTGGTGGATGGCAATAACCTGCGTTGTCCGGGGGGCGCCGACGACGGCGACCATTGCCTGTCCGACGCTCAGATCGAGGCGTTGAACGCCATGAATGACGGCGTCGACTTCAATTTTCCGCTGGCCAGCGGTGAAACCGGCTATCCCGGCAGCAACGTCTGGGGCGCGGATCTTGGCATCACCACCATCGATACGCCGGTGCAGCCCACGGTGGTCTTTCTCGCATTGGGAACCGCGCAGCCGGTGCAGCCGGATATGCCTCGCAACGCGCCATACCTGAGCGTGCTGGTGGATCAGTGGGTGAAGTATTCGGTGGCGGGTGACGCGGATTTCAATTCCTTCGAGTTGGACCCGGTCAACCCGGAGCCGCAGTACGCGGAACGGATCAGCGAGCTGAGCGGTATGCTTAATTCCGGCACCGATATCTCGGCCTTCGCCGACCGGGGCGGCAAGCTGTTGCTGGCGCATGGGCTGTCGGATGTGCTGGTGAGCTCCCGGGCCACGGAAATTTACTACCAGCGGCTGTTGGAGCAGATGGGGCAGGAAAAGGTGGATTCCTTTGTGCGCTATTACGAAATCCCGGGATTCGGCCACGGCGCCAGCTCGCATTTTCACGCCACCTGGGATTCCCTGACCGCCCTGGAAAATTGGGTGGAGCAGGATATGGCACCCGAAGATCAGGTCACCATGGACCTGATCGGCGCACCGGGCCGCACCCGGCCGCTATGCGACTACCCGGCGTGGCCCCGTTATGTGGAGGGCGGTGACCCGATGTCGGCATCGTCGTTCGAGTGTGTCGAGTAATACAGTGCCGGGTAAGAGCGAGTATCCATAATCCTGTCAGGAGGAGAGATGGCCGAATACACCGCCACTATCCAATGGCACCGCCATGAGGGGGAGGCCTTCAGCGATAACCGTTATAGCCGGGCTCACGAATGGCTGTTCGACGGCGGGGTGACGGTGCCGGCATCGGCGTCGCCGCACATCGTGCCGTTGCCGTATTCGGTGGCGGAGAACGTGGATCCGGAGGAGGCGTTCGTGGCGTCGTTGTCCAGTTGCCACATGCTGGTGTTCCTGGGCATCGCCGCCAAGCGGCGCTATGTGGTGGATCGCTACGAGGATGAGGCCATTGGTGTGATGGCGGAGAATGAGGCCGGCAAGTTGGCGGTGACCCGGGTGACGTTGCGTCCCCGGGTGGTGTTCTCCGGCGATCGCCGGCCTTCGCCGGAGCAGATCGAAAAACTGCATCATCTGGCCCATGAGGAGTGCTTCATTGCCAGCTCGGTGCTCACCGAGGTGGTGACGGAGCCGCGCTTCTAGACTCGGAGCCGGTGCCTGCCGGCATCCGACTTCCGCCTGATTTGTGGCGTTCGCCGTTGACCCGGCCCGTCGCGCTGGGTAGGTTGAGCCCCCCTGTCTGATCTTCCCGGTGTTTGCTCATGTTGGCGGTAGCCCGATCCCTGATTTTGTCCGTCTTTGGTGTGGTCTGTATGGCGTTTGCCCTGATGCATTGGGGCGAGCCGGCCACCGCGGAGGAGCGTACCGGCTGGTTGTATCAGCGTTTCGGAGACCAGGGCGTGGTGCTCGGTATGTTGACGATGGGGGCGTTGATGCTGCTCTCGGGAGTTGTCTCCCTGGTGCGCCATCGTAGTCGCCAGAAGGCTCATGAACGGGCCATGGAAATCGCCCAGGATCCGGCCCGTCACGTGCCAGAAACACCGGTGCAGGCGAAGACGCCGGATCCGAAAACGGGCGCTCTGATTGTCGGTCTGGTGTTTCTGGCACTAGGGCTGGGGTGGAGCGTCTATTACGTTCGCGATACGTTGCAGGCGCTTGCCGCCGGCGCGTCCGTGGTGTCCTATTCCTGGTGGAAGACCGTCGGTGGACCTTTCCTGGCGGGGATGGGGCTGTTTTATGTCCTGGTGCGGCCTGGCACGTTGGAAGGCGTGCGGCATATGACGCCGGGTGAGCGGGTGGGTTTTCTGATATTCGTGGCGCTGGGACTGGCCGCCGGGGTTGGTCTGCTGTTCTGGCTGTCGGCTCAGGCGGAAGCTTACGGGTACCTCTCTTGATTGATGGAGCCGGGCAGCGGGCACCCGGCTCCGGGTTTGATGCTTATTGCTGGGTTACGGACTTCAGGCAGTAGAGCTCCGGATCCAGCGCCGGCAGTGTGTTGTCCGGCAGTTCCTCACGGAAGTACTCCAGCAGTGGCACCACATAGGCCACGTCGGAATTCTCGAAAGCCTCCGGGTTGGCCTCTTGCACTTCACCGAAAGTGTCGTAGCCGTCCTTACCGAGCCCGGTGAAAGAGTTGGTGGCCACGGAATAGACGGCGCCGTTGTCGATGGGGCCCCAGGTTCCGCCTTCATCCCTGACTTCCACGTTCTGAATACCGGTGCCGGCCGGCGCGCCGAGCACCACGTCGTAGCGCAGGTTGGCGGAATAGGGGAAGGCGCCGGTGGAGGCAGAGATGCCCTGGGCGTAGTCGAGTGCTTCGTTGAGCACTTTGACGATGTCCGCGCCGGTCATATCGATGGTGACCACGGTGTTGGAGAACGGCAGGATATTGTAGGCGTCCGCCACGGTGAATTCCCCATCCTCGAGCGGGGCGCGCACGCCGCCGGCGTTCTGAATCGCTACATCGGCCTTGGGCAGGTAAGTGAGGAAGGCGTCGGCCACGACCTGGGCGGCGTAGCTGCCTGTAGGGGTTTCTCCAGCCTGAAACGGTGTGGGGATGCGTTCGAACGGCATGTACTGCGTCACTTGTCCCAGGGCTTCCTGTTTGAAGCTTTCCATTTCCGCCTTGTATGGCATGAGAATGTCGAGAATGGCCTGGGATTCCTCCGCGACCCGCACCGTGGTCAAGCCATCGATCACACCGTTGATTTGCGCCGTCTGTTCGCCGCTGGCCGCCACCCAGGCGCCACTGGCATCCTGCACCTGGTAGTTCTCGCCAACCAGCAGTTCCACATTGCCGCCGATGTCGGTGATAACCCCATCGGCGTCGAAGTTGACTTCCAGCTTGCCCAGCCCCTTGGCGTACTCCCAGGCCTGAACGATATAGACCGGCTGTCCGTCCGGGTTGTTCACCACCGTGGGGTAGTCGCCGTCCACATCCAAACCAATGGCTTCGAACTCGCCGGTGGCGTCGAGAACGTCGTGGGTGTCACCGCCGACGATCAGATCGATATCACGGACGCTGGCGGCCAGTTCCTGATCGAAGTCATAGCCCAGATGGCTGAGTACGATGAATTTGTTGATGCCTTCGTCTTTCAGAGCGTAGATATGCTCACGCACCGAGGTGATTTCGTCATCGAATTCCACCGCATCGGTAACCAGGGAGGATTCTTGTGTCTTCTCTACCTTGAGAACACCGATCACCGCCACTTTCTCGCCATCAATTTCCTTGACCACATAAGGTGCGATATCGGAACCGAACAGCGGGCTGTCCGTGGTCGGATGAACGTTGCCGGCGATCACCGGGAAATTGACCGTCTTCAACAGCTCGGCGAGATGCGCTTCACCCTCGTCGAACTCATGATTACCCAACTCGTAGGCGTCCAGGCCGATGGCATTGAACACTTTGAAATCCACCTCTCCCTTGAACAGACTGAAATAGAGGGTGCCGTTCAACTCGCCACTGTTGAGGACCAGGGTGTGATCGTCGCGGTATTCGTCGATAGCGGTCGCGATACGTGGAAAGCCGCCGAGGTCAACACGCACGGTTTCAGCACCGGTCAGCGTTGGATCATAGTCCAGGCTCAGGTCGTAGCTCTGTCCCTCGAAATAGGAGTGATGATCATTGGTGTGCAGCACCTGCAGCCGCAGCGGCTTGGCCTCTGGTGCCGGGTTGTCATTGTCACTGTCGCTCCCGCAGCCGGCTAGTAATAGAGCGTAGCCGGCTAATGTGAGGGCCGGAAGAGTTCTGGAAATAGCCACGATTCAACTCCGATTCGGATAAAAGGAAGACAAGTCGGTGCGCATCCTAGGACGTGGTGATGACAGTCTGGTGGCCGTTTTGTGGACGGGATATGGCGGTCGGCAACGATAAGGCGGTCGCGATATTGCCAGCGGTATGGTTGTTAGGGCGGTGCCGTGATGTGTGAATTCTTCCAGGGTTCAATACAATGGGACATACCTGTGCGGAGAGCCTGAAAGAATGATGACCTTCCATTCCCTGGATCCCGATTCCGTACCCATGTCACTCTTATTGATCGCTGATCCATCGGAAACGAATGTGCGTGCTTACCTGCGAGGTGCCCGGTGCGTTGCCGTCGAGGATAAGGGCACTACGGTGGGTATTTGTGTGCTCAATACCATCGGCGACGGTGCCCTGGAGTTATTCAACATAGCGGTGTCGCCCGACATGCAGGGTCAGGGTGTAGGATCGGCCCTGCTGCGCCATGTGATCGACCGGTGCCGGTCTGAAGGCGTGCGCCGTATTGAGCTGGGTACCGGTACTTTTGGTTATCAGCTGGCGTTCTACCAACGCCTGGGTTTTCGGGTAGAGCGTGTGGTCCGCGATTTCTTTCTTGACCATTATGATGAACCGGTGATGGAAATGGGGATCCAGCATAAGGACATGCTAAGGTTGGGGCTGGATCTCGAATAATCTTCCGGCACAGGATGTGGTCATGGCTCTGGTTGCTGCTTCTCCTCGATTTAATATTCATTGGCGACGCCTTCAAACACTTTCTGCTTGGGATGGTGGCGGGATGGGTGGCCTGTATGGCGCGATGATCAAGGGGTTGGGTTATGTCGCGTTGGCCGCTTTGGCGGGCGCGGCGCCGGCGGCCTGGTCTCAAGTTGCTGTTGAGGAATTGTCCGCTGAGCACAGGACGCTGGGAGATCACACTGAGTTTCGTTTCCCTCTGGTGCCAGGAGACACTGAAACGGCGCGACGCATCAATACGTGGCTTCAGGTCAGCTTGCTGGAGCGCTTTCCTGGCGGCCCGGGAGAGACGCCATTCGATGCCGTATGGCCCCAGGAGGGGGAATGGACCGGGGTCACTTACCTGGACTATCAAGTGGTGACCAACGCCATCGGATTTCTCTCCGTCGTTTTCAATGGCGAGTACACCGGTGCCTATCCTTCGGCTTTTTCCCAGAGTTATCAGTTTGAGACCCGGACCGGCCAGCCCTTGTTCCTGGCAACACTGTTTACCGAAGACGGTGTGAAGGAGCTCCAGAGTCGGGTCGACGCGATGCAGGTTCATGATATCGACGCTTTTTTGCAGGCCGCCCAGCCAAACGGCCTGGATCAGGAGGAGGCGAAAATCCAGGCTGATCTTTACCGGGAGTGCTGCGAGAACGTGCGGACCGGTTTGTACGATGAGAGGGAGTGGCAGTTGCGAGCCGATGCCTTGGTGATGACCCGGGGCTGCGGCTTTCCCCATGCGGTTCGGGCATTGGACGATCTGGGTATTGAGGAAAGTCGATTCGATTACGACACATTGGCGCCCTGGTTGAGTGAATACGGTCGCTGTCTGTTGGTGGAGAAGCGGGCCGACTGTCCGCCGCCGCAACCCGGCTACCAGGGCGTCTTCATGGGAGAAATGGATGGCCGTTTTCCTGTAACACTGGTTCTGGGAGCCTGGTCCGGCCCGGCCTGGTATGCCTATGACAAGTATAAAGTGCCGATACGATTGCATCGGGAAGCGAGCCGGGATGGAGTCCTGGTGCTGACTCGTCGCGATGAGGGTGAGACTACCGAGACCTTTACGCTTCGGTGGACCGATGATGGGGATCTGGTGGGGCGCTGGCAGCGACCGGGCCGGCCGCCACTGCCGGTTCATTTACATTGAGCGGGATGGGCCATGCTTGATCGAAACATTGTAAACCCGGCTGTGGCCTTGATGGTGGTCTTGTTGACATCGCTTGCCCAAGGGGAGGAAGCCATGAAAGCGTTTCCGGAATCCGAGGGGAGCGACTGGCGGATAGTTGAAGACGGCCTGCACCGTCATACGCCCGATGCATTACGTATTCCGGTGGTAGTGCTGGGGGACCAACACGCGATGGGGGCGGAACGTGCTTATCTTCTGGTAAGGGCCTCTTATGAACAGGTTCGGCCGGTGGTGTCCGAGGCGCTGGCGGGTAAAGTCACCTTGGTGGAAACACCATTGCCCTTGCTCACGCTGGATGAGCCTTGGCGGCGAGTGATGTTATCCCGGCACCCTCAGTGGCGGGACATACTGGCGCACAGTGGCTCTGAACCGGATCTGGACGCGGCGGTGCGTGAAGGGGCTTTGATGCCGGAAGAGCGGGACTGGCGCCGAAACCAGGCCCTGGCACGCTTGGATATTTCGCCGAAGAGACTGCTTTCCCTGCCCCGGATGAAGTCCTTGTATTCGCGAGCGGAATCATCCCGTGAATGGGTGCAAGGGTGGCGCAAGCAATATCATGTGAAGCAAACGGTGACGGTATTTGATGCCGAGCCGCTGCTGGGCTCACCGGCGACGGTAATCGACATCCATCGTCGCCAATCCTTTCCCAATCCGGCGCACCGAAAGATTCTGGTGGCGGATGGTGTGCCCACCACGCTCTCTCAGTCACTGGTGCCCGCAGAGCTGTTTCAGGCGGTAATGAGCGCACTGGAAGAACATCTTCCTGATAGCGACTGGCAAATCAGTGAGGATCCGGCGCGTTGGCAAGCGCCGGTGAAGGCACCACCAGAGCCTCCCGCGCCACGACTTCAACAGGCCGGAAAAGCCGATAGTGAAGTGATCCCCGAAATTTACACCCTGACCAGTGACGATCCATTGGACCCTCGAACGTTGCAGGTGATGTCCGATGGCAGTCTGGCCATCGGCGTCGAGCGGCCGGCTCAGGTCGATGGTGAGCGCCAGTGGATTGCCGAGGTTTGGCGACTGCAACCGGAAGAGGCTTCGCTATCGGTCTTGTGGCAGGGGCTGGACGGGGCGGACTCGATACTGCTGGACGAGAGCGCCGATACGTTGTGGTTCTGGGGGCGCCCGCTGAACGGGGGCGACGGGACATTATTCCGCTATCGCGGAAATGAGAAAGCGCCGCAGGCGGTGACGTTGGCAACGCCGTCAAGTCTGCCCGGCCCGGGCAACGTTCCACGCTGGCAACTGGATGCTCAGGGGCGTCCTCGCTTGTACAGCTATCGGGTGGACCGGATTTATCGGTATCAGCGTGAAGAAGGCGGGCGCTGGCATTACAACGCTGTCGAAGTGCCGCGCGCGGCTTTATTTTCGCAGCCGCTGCGACCGGTGCGTTGGGCTGGCGATGCCTTGTGGGTAGAGGATCTCTACGGGGTGGCGGAGCTGAACCCCGCAAATGGCCGGGTACGAAAAGTAATTCAAGCGCCGCAACGCTATGGTGTTTTCCCGCATGAAGGGCCACCGCCCAGCCCGGATCTACGTGATCATCCCTCGTCATGGACAGCGGTGGGCTCATCCCGGGGCCAATGGGTGACCAGCGGGTTCCAGTTGCGTCCAGCACCGGAGCGTGAGCGAGTGGCGGGCATGCATGTATTCGATACGGAAAAAGGGGAGTATCTGTATTCCGCGGTGCTTGATGGAAGGGACCAGATCAGGGCTGCCGCGGCGTCGCCGGATGGGCATTGGCTGGCCATGGCGGTGGCCAACCAGGTGCAGCTTCGCGAAGCGCGTACAGGGCGCACACCGGTGGCGCTCAAGGTACCGTCCGGCGTATCCGTGTTGGCGCTGGCATTCTCCCCGCAGGGCCGTGATCTCTATGCGCTGACAATGTCCACCGTCTTGCACTGGCGATTACCCCGGTAGCGGTGATTGGCCCTTGACGGCAGACAGCCGTATTTTCAAGGCACTTTTGATAAAGGAAGGATCATGCCGGACCGCTGGTTTGCCGCCGTGATGGGCGTATTAGTGCCGCCTCTGGCCTTTGTTTATCTGTCACGTTGGTGGTGGGTGCTGGTGTATTTGCTGGCAATGCTGGCGGCCGGTGGGGCGGATCTGGCCTTGGCCGGCCAGGGGGCTCCATCCGGTATCGGGCTGCTGGTGTCCATCGCCGCCGCGGTGCACGCCTTTGTTCTTGCCGGGCGCGTTTGTTTCGATGGCCGGCGACGCTGGTTCAACACCTGGTGGGGCACGCTCAGCCTGCCGCTGGCCTTCGTTCTGGTTGTCTTCATCACGAGAGCATTTCTGTTCGACCTGTTCCGGATTCCGTCTTCCTCCATGGCGCCAACGCTGCAACCGGGCGGTTACGCGGTGATGCAGCGCTGGGGGTACGGCGTCTATGGTGCTTTCGGTCTGACTCTGCACGAAACCGAAGTGGCTGAACGTACACCGCCACGTCGTGGAGAGCTGTTCGTGTTCCGGCCGCCGGAAATGGCCGGGCAGTTGTTTGTAATGCGGGTGATCGGTTTGCCGGGGGATCATATCCAGTACGCGAACAAGCAACTGGTCATCAACGGCGGGCCGGTACTCACGGTCTTTCGGGACGGAGAGGGACTCGCCGACGAAACACTCGGTGGCCAACGCTATTCGGTGCAGTATTTGATGACGGACGGGCCGGGGCGCCGATTCGATTACGTTATTCCGGAAGGGCACTTTTTCGTCATGGGTGATAACCGCGACAACAGCCGTGACAGCCGTTACCTCGGCATGATTCCCGCCGCGAACATGGCTGGCAAAATTGTGTTGAGCTGGTGATCAGGGGAGAGCAAAAAAAAGCGCCGCGCCTGCCAGCACGGCGCCTGCTCGAAAAACCATCCGCTCAAATCACTTACCCGCCCAAATAGGCGGCCTTGACGCTGTCGTTATCCAGCAGCGCGGTGCCTTCTCCACTGGCGACGATGCGCCCGGTTTCCAGTACATAACCGCGGTCGGCCACCGCCAGCGCTTCGGCGGCGTTCTGTTCGACCACGAACTGGGTAATGCCCTCCGCTTTCAACTCGCGCACGATGTCGAAAACCTGCTCGATGATCAGCGGCGCCAGGCCCATGCTCGGTTCGTCCAGCAATAGCAGCCTTGGCCGTCCCATCAGGGCGCGGCCCATGGCCAACATTTGCTGTTGGCCTCCGGACAGCGTGCCGGCGGTTTGACGCCGCTTGTCCTTGAGGATGGGGAAGCGTTGATATTGTTTTTCCAGGTCCTCGGCGATAGCGGCTTTGTCGTTCCGGGTATAGGCACCGAGCATCAAGTTGTCTTCCACCGACAGTCCGGAGAACACCTGGCGCCCCTCCGGTACTTGAACGATGCCGCGACGAACGCGATCGGCGGCGTCACCGCGCGACAAATCGCCGCCGTCGAAGCGGATCTCGCCACTGGCGGGTTGCAGGCCGGAGATCACCCGCAGCAGGGTACTCTTGCCGGCGCCGTTGGCGCCCACCAAGGCCACGGTTTCTCCCGGGGCGATGGTCAATGCCAGCTCGTGAAGCACCTCGATGCGACCGTAGGCGCTGGTGATGTTGTTGAGTGACAACAACGGCGTCGGTTCGGGGCGGGGAGTGAAGGGGGCGGCGCTGGTCATGCCGGAACCTCCTGTGCCTGACGTTCGCGAGTTCCCCCGCCGAGATAGGCCGCGATGACTTCGGGGTGCTCGCGAATCTGCTCCGGAGTGCCTTCCGCCAGTTTGCGGCCGTAGCTGATCACCAAAAGATGATCGGATACGTTCATCACCAATTTCATGTCGTGCTCCACCAGCACCACGGTGATGCCTTTACCGGCGATCTTCTGAATCACCGATTTCAAGGCCTCGGTTTCGGTGGCGTTGAGACCGGCGGCGGGTTCATCCAGCAGCAGAATGTCGGGCTCCGCCGCCAGGGCTCGGGCGATTTCGAGGCGTTTGAGCGCGCCGTAGGGCATGGCGGAAGCCGCGTGATCCAGATAATCACCACAACCCACGAAGGTCATCAGTTCCCGGCAGTGTTCGCGACAGTGCCGGTCCGCCTTTCTCAGTCCCGGCAGTTTGAGCATGGCGGCGAGCGCGCCGCTGCCGAGATGGCGGTGACGGCCCAGCATGACGTTTTCCAGCGCGCTCATGTTCATGCAGATCTGCAGATTCTGAAACGTCCGGGCCATGCCCATTTCGCAGAGCTTGTGGGGTGCCCGGCCGGTGATGTCGCGGCCTCCGAGGGTGACCGCGCCGGCGCTGGGCTGGTACAGACCTGTCACCAGATTAAACAATGTGGTTTTACCGGCGCCGTTGGGGCCGATGATCGAGTGCACATGGCCACGTTGTACCTCGAAGGACAGATCCTCGATGGCATGCACGCCGCCGAATTCCTTGCTCAGATTGGTGACGGAAAGCAGAGCGCTCATTGGGCACCTCGCTGCAGTCGCTGGAGCACGCTGGGCAGCAGGCCCCGCGGCAGAAAGATCATCACCGCCATCAGAATAGCGCCGAACACCACCATCTCCAGCTCCTGAAAATCGGTAAGGAACTGGGGAATAAGCACCAGGATCGCGGCGCCGATGATGACACCGAAAGTGGATGCCATTCCGCCAAGTACGACGATGGTAATCAGCTCGATGGAATGTTCGAAGGACGCCACGGTGGGGGTGATGAAGCCGCTGTAGTGGCCGTAAAGGCTGCCGGCGACGCTGGCGTAGACAGCGGATATCACAAACACACGCAGCTTGTATTTGGCGGTGTCCACGCCGGCCACCTGGGCGGCGATCTCGGAACCGTGCAGGGCACGCAACGCCCGGCCCAACGGGGAGTCGATGATGTTCAGCGCCAGCAGGACCGCGATCACCAGGACCGCGGCGGCAAGCAGATACCACAGTTCCACGCCGGTGAATGTCAGGCCGGCGAACTGATATTCGCCGAATACGCTCAGTTCGTGACCGAACAGGGACAGCGGCGGCAGACCGACGCCGTCCGGGCCACCGGTAAGTTGCTCTTCGTTGTTGAGTACGATGGCGGCGATCACGCCCAGGCCCAGTGTGGCCATGGAGAGGTAGTGACCTTTCAGGTGCAGAATCGGCCGCCCCACCAGCCAGGCCATTACGCCAACGCCGGCGGCGGCGCTGAGCAGGGCCACCATCGGGCTCAGATTGTATTGGCTGGTGAGAATAGCGCTGGCGTAGGCGCCGGCACCATAGAAGGCGGCGTGGCCGAGGCTGACCTGGCCGGCGTAGCCCACCAGCAGATTCAGCCCCACGGCCACGGTGGCGGTCAGACAAATCTTGGTCAGCAGGTCGTAGTGGAAATCGTTGCTGACCGCCAATGGCATGAGTGCCAGGATCAGCGCCAGCAGCAGCAAGCCCCCATAAGGGGAGATCAGAATATTCTTCTTCATCGCGCGCGCTTCCTTCATCACACCCGCTCCGCGGCCCGGCTGCCGAACAAGCCGTTGGGCAGGAAAAACAAAATGGCGAGGATGATCACGAACGGCACCGCGTCCTTGTAATCGGAGGAGATATAACCGGCGGTGTAGGCTTCGCTCAGGCCCAATAACAGACCGCCGACCACCGCGCCGGTGCTGCTGCCCAAACCGCCTATGGCGGCGGCGACGAAGCCTTTCAGACCCAGCATGATGCCGACGTCATAGGCGGTGAAAGTGATCGGGGTAACGATCAGGCCCGCGGCGGCGCCGAGCAGTGCGGAAATACCAAAGGCCACACCCAGGATGACCTGGGTCTTGATGCCGGCCAGCCGGGCGGCGTCCTTGTTCATGGAGGTGGCGAGAATTGCTTTGCCCAGTTTGCTGCGGCTGAAGAACATCGCCAATGCCACCACCAGCACCACGGCGATACCCAGGATCCACAGGCTTTGCGTCAGCAGAGTAGCGCCGCCAATGGAAAGCGATTCGGTGGCACTGAAGCGGGGCAGCGCATGATACTCCTTGCCCCAGAAAAACTGGGCCAGGCCCCGCAGGAAGATGGACGCGCCGATGGTGATGATGATCAACGTCACCACGTCGGCGTCCCGCGCCGGAGCGATGGCCAGGCGGTGCAGTAAAATGCCCGCCACCGTGGCCAGCACCAGAGCGCCCACCATGGCCGCCGGCAACGGCAGGCCGGTTCCCACCAGTACCACCGTGCCCATGCCACCGATCATCAGGAATTCGCCCTGGGCGAAATTGATGACATGGCTGGCGTTGTAGATCAGGGTGAAACCCAGCGCCACCAAGGCATAAATGGCGCCCAGGGTGATCCCCGAGAACGTGAACTGAAAAAACTCGCTGAACATGTTCGGTCCTGCCTGGAAAGAGGGCGGTGAGAGCAAGCGTTCGGGATGCCGTCCATGGCGCCCGGAGAGTGGATTACTCCACCAGCGTCCAGTGGCCGTCCTTCACTTCCAGGATGCGGAAGGAATCATAGGACAGCCCCATGTGGTCCTTGGCGCTGAGGTTGTAGGTGCCGGTGACTCCGACATAACCCTGGATGCTTTCCAGAGCGTCGCGCACTTTCGCCGGATCGGTGGAGCCGGCTTGCTTGATCGCTTGCACCGCCAGTTGGAAGCCGTCGTAAGCGTAGCCGCCAAAGGTCGACACCGAACTGTTGTAACGGTCCTCATAGGCTTTTTTGTAGCCGGTGACCACGCCATGCTGGGGGTCGCTGTCGGGGATGGTGTCGGCCACCAACAGGGCGGTGGCGGGCAGGCGCAGACCATTGGCGGCATCGCCGGCCAGTTTCAGGAAGCTGTCGGAAGCGACACCGTGGGATTGGTAAAAGGGCAGTTCAATGCCCAGTTGCTTGTAGTTCTTGGTGACGATGGCCGGGCCCTGACCAAAGTCGAAGTTGAGTACCGCCTGCACGCCATCGGTATTGCGGATGCGAGTGAGCTGGGCGGTGACGTCGGTATCTTTCGGGTTGTAGGTCTCGTCGGCCACCACCTCGATCCCCATGGCCTTGGCTTCCTCCAGGGTCACGTTACGTCCGGAGGCGCCGAAGCCGCCGGTGCCGGAGATCAGACCGATCCGGGTGAGACCGCGTTCCCTCATGTCGGTGAGTACGCGTCGGGCGGCCTGGCGATCGGATTGCGGCATCTTGAACACCCATTTCTTCACCGGGGTGGAGATGGTTTCCGCGCCGGCCAGGGAGATGAATGGCACCCGCGCTTGCTCGATCACCGGCACCGCCGCCATGGTGGCGCCGGTGGTGCTGCCACCGATGATGAGATCGACTTTGTCTTGCCGCAGCAGCCGGGTGACGAAGGTACGGGCTTTGGAGGCGTCACCGGAGTCGTCATAGTGAACCAGCTGGACTTCACGCCCCAGCAGGCCGCCGTTTTCGTTCAACTGGTGTACATACAGTTCCAGGGTTTTCAGTTCCGGGTCGCCGAGAAACGCGGCCGGGCCGGTGACGGAAAGGAAGGATCCGATGCGAATGGGGTCTTCCGCCTTCGCGACCGGGGACAAGGAGGCCAGACCCAGCGCCGCCACGGCGCCCACGGCCAGGTTCTTCAGCATTGTTTTCATTATCACACCTATCTGCGTATGCCCCCGGAGGGGCTTTTGTTTTTATGCGCCTGGCCGGAGTCCGGTGGCGCGGGACGTCCCATCAGCGTCCTTGTTTTTCCAGGTATAAAGCGATACGAATTTTAAGTCAAGATCAAATTTAATGTGTCATAAAGGTTGCTATATTGGCCCAAGTGGCTGTTTTATGGTGCTATTCATTGGCCTTTTATGTCTCCGGACAGGAGGGTTTGGTAGCATGTCGCGCCGCCGGAAAGGCCGGTATCACGCTGATTTGGACGCCCCGGAAAGGGCTCGGAGATAGGAAGGTCGCCCAGTGGATTTGCAATGTGAGCAATTGGAACGCTTGATAGAACGTTTTCAGCAGCGTCGGCCGCTGCGTACCGGTTCCCTGATCATTACTCTGTTCGGTGACGCCATCGTGCCCAGAGGTGGCGCGGTGTGGCTGGGCAGCCTGATCGATCTGCTCGAACCCATGGGCATCAATCAGCGTCTGGTGCGTACCTCGGTGTTCCGTTTGACCCGCGAGGGCTGGCTTATCGCGGAGAAAGTAGGCCGCCGCAGCTATTACGGACTCACCGCCGCCGGCCGCCGCCGTTTCGAGAAGGCTTTCAAGCGCGTGTATTCCGGTGTGCAGCCGACCTGGGACGGCGCCTGGACGCTGGTCATCCTCAATCAATTGGATCCAGACACTCGCCGCGATGTGCGCCAGGAACTGGAATGGATGGGGTTTGGCGGTTTGACGCCGGGCATGGTGGCCCACCCGATGGTGGACCGGGCCGAGCTGAACGCGACGCTCCAGGAACAGAATGCGCTGGACGATACGATCATCTTCGAGACCCGGGCCCAGGACAGTTTCGCTTCACGGCCGTTGCGCCTGCAGGTGAAAGATGCCTGGAATCTGGAGCAGCTCTCGGAAGGGTACCGGGAATTTCTCGATCAGTTTCGTCCGCTCTGGCAGGAGATGAGCAAGCTGGAGACGCCACCGCCGATGGAATGTTTTCTGGCGCGGACGTTATTGATTCACGAATATCGCAAACTGCTGTTGCGTGATCCGCTATTGCCGGAAGAGCTTCTGCCTTCGGACTGGGAGGGCCGCGCCGCGCGCCAGCTTTGCCGTAATCTCTACCGCCTCACTTACCGTGGCGCGGAAGCCTGGATGAGCGAACGTACGGAAACCGCGGAGGGGCCTTTGCCTGAGCCGGGGGATGGTTTCTATCAGCGTTTTGGCGGGCTGGATTGACTGAAAAACGCTGCTGGCCACAAGGCCGCTGCAGGAGCTTGTCTGCAAGCGAATTGTGCTTTCGGGCCCTGGGCATTCGCTTGCAGGCAAGCTCCTACAGCGGCTTCGTAGTCCTCCCTGATTCCTTATTGAGTTTTCTTGTGAGAATTTTGGTAACACAACGGGGGTGACCTGAATTCTGAGCTTATCCTTCTGAAATTAAAAGAAAAAAATGCCTTATTACGGATCCTGTTCTTGTTTTACCTTCCTAATTCGATACATAAATATGGATTTGCTGTGTTGACTTGTGTCATGTCTGAGCTATGCTTTCCAACCATAGTTTGGCGTCGGAACTGCTCGGCGGATCACGGTCCGGCAGGTCTGATCATCGATACCAAGAAAAGGGCAGGACCGGATTATGGAGTTCGCCACTATTGAGTTTGATCTGGAAGGCGGTGTCGCCACCCTGGCACTGAACCGACCGGAACGGCTGAACAGTTTTAATGAGCAGATGCATCAAGAAGTGCGGGAAGCCCTGTCCGTGGTGGAGCAGGACCAAGCCGTGCGGGCTCTGCTGATCACCGGGAATGGCCGTGGCTTTTGCGCCGGCCAGGACCTGTCCGACCGAAGCGTGGCGCCTGGCGCCGAAGTGCCCGACCTGGGCTCTTCCATTGAAACCTGGTACAACCCGCTGATTCGCACCCTGCAGCGTTTGCCGATGCCGGTGATCGCCGCGGTCAATGGTGTCGCCGCCGGTGCCGGCGCCAATATCGCCCTGGCCTGCGACCTGGTCATCGCCGCCCGTTCCGCCAGCTTCACTCAAGCCTTCTGCAAGATCGGTCTGGTTCCGGACTCCGGTGGCACCTGGCAGCTGCCGCGCCTGGTGGGTATGGCCCGTGCAAAGGGGCTGTCCATGTTGGGTGACAAGCTGAGCGCCGAGCAGGCGGCCGCCTGGGGTTTGATCTGGCAGTGCGTGGATGACGACGCGCTGCGTTCCACCGCCACGGACCTGGCTCGCCATCTGGCCACTCAGCCGACCCGGGGGCTTGCCTTGATCAAACAGGCATTGAACCAAAGCTTTGACAACGATCTGGATACGCAGCTTGACGTGGAGCGGGACTTGCAGCGTGAAGCGGGCCGTACCGAGGATTACCGCGAAGGCGTCGCCGCGTTCATGGAAAAGCGCGCACCTCAATTCAAAGGCCGCTGAGGCTGTCCTCCCGTTTGGAGATTTGCATGGCCGATTCGAATACCGCCGCCGCGGCGCTGGACAGTGTTGCTTTGGCCCGCCGTTGTGCCGAGTCCATGTACCAGCGGGACACCGCTACCCGCGAACTGGGCATGACGCTGAAAACGGTTTCTCCGGGATGCGCCGTACTGTGCATGCCGGTGCGTGATGACATGATCCAGGGGCACGGCTCCTGTCATGGCGGTTTTATTTTCGCCCTGGCGGATTCCGCCTTCGCCTTTGCCTGTAACACCTATAACGAAACCACCGTGGCTTCCGGTTGTTCCATTGAGTATGTGTCGCCGGGATTGCGCGGTGATGTGCTCACCGCGGAAGCGCGGGAGCTGACCCGCAAAGGGCGAACCGGTGTTTACGACGTGCGTGTCACCGGCGGTGACGGCCAGTTAGTGGCCTTGTTTCGCGGCAAATCCTACCGCGTTCGCGGGCCGGTGATTCACGATGAGGAGAGCCAGGCATGAATGAAGCGCTGATTTTTGATGCCGTGCGCACCCCGGTGGGACGCTTCGGCGGCGCTCTGGCGACGGTGCGCGCCGACGATCTCGGGGCGGTGCCCATGAAGGCGTTGATGGCGCGCCATCCGCATCTGGATTGGTCGCAGCTGGACGATGTGTTTTATGGCTGCGCCAATCAGGCCGGCGAGGACAATCGCAATGTGGCGCGAATGAGCGCGTTGCTGGCCGGTCTGCCGGTAAGTGTGCCGGGCGTGACGCTGAACCGTCTTTGCGGTTCCGGGATGGACGCGGTGGGTACCGCCGCCCGCGCTCTGCGATGTGGTGAAGGGAGTCTGATGCTGGCCGGCGGGGTGGAGTCCATGTCCCGGGCGCCGTTCGTGATGGGCAAGGCGGAGCAGCCGTTCTCCCGCAGGGCGGAAATATTCGACACCACCATCGGCTGGCGTTTCGTCAACACGCTGATGAAAGAACAGTACGGCGTCGATTCGATGCCGGAAACCGCCGAGAACGTGGCGGAGCAATTCAAAATTGGCCGTGAGGATCAGGACGCTTTTGCCCTGCGCAGCCAGCAGAGAACTGGCCGTGCCATGACCGCCGGCGTGTTCGACGCCGAGATCGTGCCGGTGAGCGTGCCGCGCCGCAAAGCCGATCCACTGATCGTCAGCGAAGATGAGCATCCGCGTCCGGATACCACGGCGGAAGCACTGGCCAAGCTGGGAACGCCGTTCCGCAAGGAAGGCGGCACGGTCACCGCCGGCAATGCCTCTGGTGTCAACGACGGCGCCTGCGCTCTGTTGCTCGGCAATGAAGTGGCGGCGTGCCGTTGGAACCTGAAACCCCGTGCCCGGGTGGTGGGTATGGCCACCGCCGGAGTGGAGCCGCGCATCATGGGTATCGGTCCGGCGCCGGCGACGCGGAAAGTGCTGGCGCAGACCGGCCTGAATCTGGTCGATATGGATGTCATCGAATTGAACGAGGCGTTCGCGTCACAGTCCCTGGCGGTGCTGCGGGAACTGGGGCTGCCGGATGACGCCGAACACGTGAATCCCAACGGCGGCGCCATCGCGCTGGGGCATCCGCTGGGCATGAGCGGCGCCCGTCTCATCGCCACCGCCTTGTGCGAGCTGGAGCGGCGTCAGGGGCGCTATGCGCTGTGCACCATGTGTATCGGCGTGGGACAGGGCATTGCCGTGGTGATCGAGCGGCTTTAAACGAACAGAAAGCAACGCGGACAGACTCAACGACAGAATAACGAGAGGCGGAGCATGAACATGCCATTCAACCTGGAGAATCGTTTCGATCCGGTGGAGCGGGTCAGCGTGGATGAGCTCAAGCAACTGCAAGTGGAGCGTCTTCGTTGGAGCCTCACGCATGCCTATAACAATGTGCCGTTCTATCGAAAGGCGTTCGATGATGCCGGTGTTCATCCTTACGATCTGAAATCGTTGGACGACCTGCGTCATTTCCCGTTCACCACCAAATCGGATCTGCGCGACAATTATCCGTTCGGCATGCTCGCCACGCCCATGCGGGAAGTGGTGCGGGTGCACGCCTCCAGCGGTACCACCGGAAAGCCCACGGTGGTGGCCTATACTCAGAACGACATCAATAACTGGGCGGATGTGATGGCACGTTCCATCCGTGCCGCCGGAGGTCATGCCGGCGACAAGGTGCACGTGGCCTACGGCTATGGCCTTTTCACCGGTGGCCTGGGCGCCCATTACGGTGCCGAGCGCCTTGGCTGCACAGTGATTCCCATGTCCGGCGGCCAGACCGAGAAGCAAGTGCAACTGATCCGCGATTTCGAGCCGGACATCATCATGGTGACACCGTCCTACATGCTCAACATCGCCGACGAAATGGAACGGCAAGGCATGAACCCGCGCGAGTCCAGTTTGCGGCTGGGTATCTTCGGCGCCGAGCCGTGGACCCAGACCATGCGCGAGGAGTTGGAAAGCCGTCTCGGTATCAGTGCGTTGGACATCTACGGTTTGTCCGAAGTAATGGGGCCGGGCGTTGGCATGGAATGCATCGAAACCAAGGACGGCCCGACCATCTGGGAAGACCACTTCTATCCGGAAATCATCAATCCGGAAACCGGAGAAGTGGTGCCGGACGGCGAATACGGTGAACTGGTTTTCACCTCCCTGACC
Source organism: Alloalcanivorax xenomutans (assembly GCF_900217905.1). Classification (GTDB taxonomy): domain Bacteria; phylum Pseudomonadota; class Gammaproteobacteria; order Pseudomonadales; family Alcanivoracaceae; genus Alloalcanivorax; species Alloalcanivorax xenomutans. Next base: position 81,136 of record NZ_OBMO01000001.1, on the reverse strand, counting down.
AAGGAAGCACTGCCTATCGTGCGTTACCGGACCCGCGATCTGACCCGGCTGTTGCCCGGCCAGGCCCGCCCCATGCGACGCATCGATAAAATCACCGGCCGCAGCGACGACATGCTGATTATCCGTGGCGTGAATGTTTTCCCCACCCAGGTGGAGGAGCAGATTCTCAAGATCGAGGATTTGGCTCCGCACTATGAAATTCATGTGGAGAAGGACGGTAATCTGGACTGTGTGACGGTGCGGGTCGAGCGCAAACCGGAGTCCTCCGCCGAAGCGGCGGATGTGGCCAGGGCGCTGCAGCAGCGGGTGAAAACCCACATCGGTATCAGCACCAAGGTGGAGGTGGCCGATACCGGCTCGCTGGCGCGTTCCGAAGGCAAGGCCAAGCATGTGTTTGATCGGCGTCTGAAATAGGGGGGGAACCTGAGGAGGGGCGCTGGGGATTCAGGCGCCTCGAAAAGCCGGCGTGGGATAGAAAGGCTGGTTCACTTGGCGGTAATGAAGTACCTCGCGTCGGCCTTTGGTAGGGGAATGCGTGCTTCCATGCAAAACTGCCGTGGACTCCCAGGTACACAGTAAAGTGACAGCTCTCCACTGATCTCTTCAATGCGTGTGCGCATGTTGCTGAGTCCACGGCCGGGTAGGCCGTCGCTCCATTCAGAGCAAGAAAAGCGGTTCACTTCATTGCACAGCAGTAAACAGAGCTCTCCCTGCTGGTCCAACTGAGCATTAAAGGTCAGCGTGTTTGGCACGCCATGTTTGAGCGCGTTGGTGACCGATTCGTCCAGGATACGCCGCAGGTTTATGTAGTGACGCGGGGGCAGGGAGGTTTTATCCATATCGCCTGATATTGACCAGTTGAGGTCGAAGCGCGGCCCCAGTCGCTCCCGAAGGTCTCCGTACCAGTCCTCGAGTAGCGCCTGAAGATCATAGCAGTGCCTGTGATCCAGAGCGTGAATCGCCTCTCTCAAGGCGGTTAGGGCGTTGCGCGCCAACTCTTCGTTATGTTCGTTGGGGGCGGTGTGTATCAGGGTAAGAAGACGCCCACCAACATCATCATGTAAATCCCTCATGATCCTTTGGCGCTCCTGGATGGCGCCGGCTTCGCGTGCTTGCCTTACATTGTTGATCCGCTTCGCGGTTGAAACCAGCGCTTGAGCGATCTCGGTATCCCGCTTGCCGAAGAGCCGGCGGCCTCCTTGCCCATAGAGCAGACAGAGCCCACCTGAAGGCGTGCCTGGCGAGGGAAGGAGAAGCCGGGAACCATTTCCGGCAAGGCGTGCCTTTTCAATGGTTTCGTCGATCCGGTCGAGAGAAAGGGGCTGGAATACTTTCCGGAGTAGCTCCTGCCAAAGCGGGAAGGCGCGATCATCGGGATTGCTGTATAGCGCTTCGACGAAGTCCGGAAGATGACGCTCCATGTTTACTTCCGAGGAAGCGGCCAGCCGCCGCCACAGCCACTGCCGAACGGGGAAATAAACCCAACCCACCGCGATGACGGAGAAGGCAAGTGCATGGGCATGATTCAGGCCGAAGGCGGAAATCACCAGGATATCCACCAGAACCACGGTGAGACCACCGAGAAACCAGGCCCAGGCGGTAAACCACCATCGCTCCAACTGGAATAACCGGTAACGGAGAATGCCCAGTGCGAAACCCAGGTATAAGGTGACCACCAGTCCTACCATAGTGGCGGGGTTGGCGATGGGGCTTACCTTGAAGGCCACGGGCAGGAAATACACCACCAACCCTGCCCCCATGGCGATAAGGATTGAAAGGAAAACCCAGCGCAGCGCGGCACGGTCCAGCGGATTGTTCCTGGCGCGTCGCCACTGGGATACAACGAGAGTTATGCCAAGGGGATAGTAGAGCACCAGAGGCAAATAGAAGCTGTGTAGAGGAAGATCCAGCATCTGGGTATTTTCGTTGATTTGCTGGAGCACGACCGCGGTGGTGATAAGGAAAATGAGCTTCGAAGCATGTTTCAAGGGCTTTGGGTAGATGATCAACAGCACAAGAAAGGCAACAAGAAGAAGGTGAACGCCAATATGGTTCAGTCTCATCAAGGCATCGAATTGCCATGCGGGCAAGGCGAGTTCGCGGACTTCCCACAAGCTATGTTGCCAAGTGGCCAGGAACATGCCTGAGCCGGAAATGGCGAGCAGGCGAGGGGGCCAGTTGGCGGGTAAAAAAACCCATACTGAAAGGCCGACCAGAAAAGCAATCAAGCCATAGGTATGTAGCAACCAGAACGTCCACGGAAGGGACGACAGTGGGCGATGAAGCGCGGGCTCAAACGTCAGAGGCTGGTCGTTGTTGACTATCAATGTCACGGTGGGTGCGCGGAGGGCTTGTGCTATCTGGTTTTCCACGTCGAGATAGGTGTTGTAGTGATGGAAGGTGGGCTCGGCGTGGGGTTGGAGATGGTGATCATAACCTTTTAGCGAAAACGGGCGGCCGTGGATGATCAGAGCGCGTATGTGGTCGCCGGGATGCAGTCGTCCAGCCAAGGGGCCCCGTTGATCGACCTTCGTTACCTGTAGTCCTTCAGTGTCAGCGGGTATTAGCTTCACGCCAAGCCAAGGCCCGCGTGTGGCCAGCCAGGCGGCAAGTGCTATGGTTGCGAGGAGAAGGAAACTGGCTATCAAAAGCGTCTGAAGGGGGGCAAGCCTCCATCGTGACGTGTCAGAGATCATTGTTGATGACCCCCAGTCGTGCCGCTTGCAGCGCGGCTTCGGCACGGCCGGAAACGCCCAGCTTCCGATAAATAGTCTTGGTATAGCTGGCTACGGTGTTGGCGGTGATATCCAACGCTTCTGAGATTTCTCCGCGGGTAAAGCCTCTGGCGAGTAAACGCAGTACATCCGTTTCTCTCTGGGTCAGATCGGGGACCTCCTCGGGCAGGGAGGTGCGCCGGAAGTGCCGGAGAATTCGGCGGGCCACGCTGGGAGAAAGGGGCGGTTCCCCACGGGCGATACCTTGCAGTTGAGCCAGTAAGCGGGTTCGAGGCTGGTCTTTCAGGATATAGCCCAGGGCCCCGGCTTGCAGAGCGGAGAAAAGATGATTGTCGTCATCATAGATCGTTGCCATGACGATATAGGTGTCCGGTGCCGTGGCCTGCAACTCGGTTACCAAATCCACGCCGCTACCGTCGGGCAGGCTGATATCAACCACGGCCAGGTTGAAATTCTCCTTGCTGGCCTTCGCGCTGGCATTGGATAGCGTATCCGCCGTTACCACGGATATACCGGGGAATGCCTGCCGAAGCAGGTCAGTGAGCCATTCCCTGCTTTCCCGGTGATCTTCAACAATGAGCGCCGTTTTCATTGGTTTTCCCCTCTCCCCGGTTACCCGAACACATATACCACATCGCACTCCATTCATTCACATCGATCGGGAACCGTATCGGCGGCCCCGTTGCCCGCCCATCCCCCCTTTGAGGGTACCCGTTTGTGGGATTGGGCTTGCGGCGGTGTCTCTCTATGCTGCCATGACCGATGACCATGAAGGGCAGGACGTCCTTGGCACCGTCCCTTCCTCTTGTGGTGAGAGTGGCATTAAGGGAGAGGTTTGATGAAACAGAAAGGGACTGATCTGTTGATGTGTACGATTCAGGGCGCGGTCTTGGTCGTATTGCTCACGGCGAAAGCTGAGTCGGCGGGCGCTGATACTCTGGAGGGAGAACTGGGCGGAGAGTCCCGCTCCTGGCATGTGTTGCGTGACGGTCAAACATCCACTGCCCGCTTTTCAAATGTTGCGCCCGGGGTGGTGGTGTACCAGGTGCAGGGCCATGCGGAGGAAAAGTTCGCGATAGCGGAATCCGTGGCGCTTTCCTTCACCGCGATGAACGGCCGCCTTATTGGCACTCCGGAAGTGTCCTACTTTCCCGAAAACAGTCTTTTCCCGGTGTATAGCAATCAAGGCGGGGGAAAGCTCACTCTTGAGCATCTGAAAAGTGGAGAGGACACGGTGGTGCTCAAAGGGCGCTACCAGGGCTCCCTGGAGCGTTTGGAAGGCATCGGCAAAGACGCCTCCGGCGGCGATTCGCTGACGCTGGATCTGTTCTTTGATGTGCGTCTACGGCCGGGGGATGAGCAGGAGTGAGAGGCGTTTCGTGTGGCCCCGCCTGGGGCGGTCGCCACGAGAAAACTGGAAATCGTCCGATGGAAAAAGGCCGGGTTCATATCAACAGGGGAATATAAGGAATAAAGCTATGAATAATGACGGAAAGGTATGGAAGGGTGCGGCCGTATTGGCGCTGGGTATTGCCATTGCCGCCTGTGGCGGCGGAGGTGGCGGTTCGGGTAGTCGCGGGAATGTTTCAGGAGGTGATGATCCCGGTGATGGCTCTGATGGTGGGGCCGGAACGCTGTCCGGCCTGACCGGTGATGCCGACAATCAGGATCTATTGTACTTCAGCCACTCTTACGAGACCGGAGAGAACCCGGGCACTGGCCAAACCATGTATCGTTCGGTGCTTTACGCCCTGGACCCGGCCAACCCCGAGATGCCGACAGCGCTGCCGCTGGATACCCGGGATTCCGCACAGGGTGATGATATGGGGCGAAGCCACTATGTGCCGCTCTATGAAGCGAACATTGATGCGAGCGATGGTAGCGTCAGCGATTACCGTGTGGCGGACGTGCTGTTTCTGCATAACCGCTTGAACGGCAGCGAAACCTCCGAGGGCTTTGCCCGGGTGGGCGCGGAGGTGGGGGCACCCGACCCGGTTCGGGTGTCGTCGGAAACCTATCTCGGCGCGGCGGTGACCGGCGCCGGCACCCTGGTTCGCCAGAATTACTCGGACTCGGGCGATGCGGCGGTGGTGTATGGCTTGCCAGGTAATGAAAAGCGCGTGCGGATGACCTTTGGGCCTGGCGATGCGCCAGGGTCAAGTGGCGGAGGAACGGTCCATCATGTTGTTGATATTGATGCCTTTGGTGCAAATGATTCACTGAACAGACAGACCTATCTTGTTCTCAGTGACTATGGCGGCACTCAATGTGATGGGGGCTATCGGCTGGCCATGGATCATATGTACCCCGAAGGCGGTAACAGTATTTCCAATACAAACCTGCTGCCAGGCGGCAGGGAAGCAAAAAGAGCGGTTCCGCTGGGTGGTCCGCTGAACGATGGCTCCCAATATCTGATCATTGATACGGTTATTGATACGGGTATTGCCGGGCGCCCTTGTCTTTCCGAAGGCGGCACTTTATGGCGTTACGACGCCACTCAGCCATTTGAAAAATTGGTTCAGGTTCTGGATGAAAGCAATGAACCTCTGGTTTTCCCCGAGGGCATTGCCGGAGGGGCGGTAGTGCCTCAGGAACGGCATCTGGCCCGGGAGGGCGGCGTGCTGTATTTCGGTATCGCTGAACTTTTCGGTATGACCCCACAAGATATCTACCGGGTGGAAGGCGAGGGTTGGTCCGTGTTGTCCGAACAGGAACAACCGCTTGGCTGGGAGCTTGGTTTTATCATTGCTGATGAAGGGCGGGTGGTGGCTTCGGCTGGCAATGGCGTGGTGAGCTGGAACAGCCAGGGCGGTGATCGAAAAGTGCTGGATACCACCGAGGCGGACTGGAGCGGCAGTATCCAGAGCGAGGTGCTTGGCAGCCGCGACGGTTGGATCTTCTATACCCGTGCGCACATCACCGGTCGTGATGACGCGGTGGCCAGAAAGATTGACGGCAGTGATGCCGTGGTGATCGAGGACGCCCGCTGGATCGGTGCTTCTCTCAGCGGTAACGGCGACGCCATCAGCAATATGACAGAGCTGAGCGAGGTGTTTCTGGAAACCAATGACAGGGAAATCGCCGCCGTCAGCGCCGCCGATCCCAAGGCGGGATATGTGGTGCTGGGCCAGCATAACGGCCAGTGTGAAGCCGGCGTTTGCTATTCCGCTTCCATGTACGGTCTGGCCCCTGGCCCGCACCGCCTGATTCAGGTACAGCGGGATGACGACACCACCGAGGTGTATTACGCCAACACCCGTGAGCAGGGTTCGTTGCGCAAAGTCATTGACGATCCCACCGGCGAGCAGCGTCCGGTCACGGGCTTCTAATTCAACCACCTTGGTATAACAAGCCGGATAAGCCTGCTGGTTCTTGCTCCATGGTCTCAATACCCGGGTGAGTGGGGCAAGCCGCGGGCGGTCCTGGGAGGGGAAAATAATGACATTGCGTATTTGGGCCATGTTGCCAGTGTTGATGTTACTGGTCGCTTGTGGTGGTTCATCATCCAGCGGGCCGGCTTCGTCAGGCGCTTTACCGGATCATGACGAGCCTCCGTTGGAAGATCCCGAGCAGGACAATCCCCCGGAAGAGCCGTCCCCGCCGGAGGGTGGGCCGTTGGCGGGAGTGGTGCAAAAAGGGCCTTTTCAGGCGGGATCCAAGGTAACGCTGGTGCCATTGATTCTGGGGGCCGTGGATGAAGGTGCGCGAGTTCTGGAAACCACGGTGGACGAGCAAGGCCGCTATGCGTTTGCGGCGACCGGGCTGAGCGGCCCGGCATTGCTGAAAGTTCAGGGCTATTGGTTCGACGAGCGTAACGGCCAGTTCAGTTCGGAGCCGATAACGCTGAGAGCGGTGGTGAACGTGGCGGACGGCAAGGGCAACATTAATCCGCTCACGGATTTGATCAGCGCGCGCTTGCAAGCGGCTTTGGCGGAGCACGATGACGATTATCCGGCGGCGCTGCAAAGCACCCTGTTGGAATACCACGCGCTGACGGGGCTGCGCATGCCGCCGGGGGCACTGGACATGCTGAAAGGGTTTATCGTCGGCGAGACGCTGGATGTGGCCTACTATCAGGAAATCGGCCTTTTGCCGATGATTCTGTCGGCAATGGCACAGGGGGGCATGGAAGGGCTGGCGGCGGCGCGGGAAGGCTTTGCCGCCGGTGGCGCCGAGAATGAAGAGGCCCGCACGTTCTGGCAGACCATGTGGACGGGCTATGCCGAACTAATAGCGGAGCATAATGACGAGAGTGCGCTTCTGACCCATCTCCAGGGACATCTGTCGGGGCAATATCCGCACGCCTCGGGGGAGGCGTTTCCGCCTTATTTGGGCGGTGTTCAGAGCCTGTTGGCAGGGTACGCGCCCAGTTGCTCGCCGGGGCCGGACGGAAGTCATTCGGAGCATAACCGGCGCCTGTGTCTTGGTGGCGACGGGCAGTCGTTGATGGTCGGCGGTGAGTATGGGCAAGCCGGGCTCTATCTGGATGCGCCGACGGACGCCAGTTATCGGGTTGTCGTGCAGCAGTCCGATCCCGTTCCGAATGATGCGCCTGTCTATCTGGAGAGCGTTTCCGCCGGTAATGGCAATGCCAGTCTTTATGAGCAGTGTCAAAACCACGGCAATTGCTCGGTGGCGACCTCGGCCAGAAGACAAGGTAGTCGGATGTATTTTCGCATCCGAACCGGGGGCGAAGCTCGTCAAGTACGTGTTTATGTGGAGCGCCTGGGAGACGGGCACCCGCAGCAACCGATGGTGATTGCCCCGGATCGTGTGCCACACCATGGCAAAGCGGGAATCCGTGATGGCAGCAGTACACCGCCGTTGACACACTCGGCATATGCCACGGAAAACAGCTTCTCGCACTACTTCTTTTATGTCGGCGTGGGGGGCAAAACCCTGGTGGTGGATAATTTCCTCTGTGGCGATGAGGCGTTGCCGCCGGCATGGGGCATGGAAATGCTGTTGGCGAAGGTCAGTGGGCAGGGCTATGAAACGGTGGCATCGAGCCCGGGAGCCCGGAACTGCGAAGGGATTCGTCATGATATCGTCGCGGGGGAAACCGGATTGTACTATCTGCGAGTTCATCCGGATTACGAACGCGCAACGGGAACCCAGCCGTCCTCCGTCAGTCACGATTATCGTATTCGTCTGTTACCGAGGTAGTGCCGGGGGGCGCGATTCGCCCTTATCCGGCGATCATCTAACCAGTCCCATCACCCAGTCCCGCACCGCGGCGATACCCTGCTCCCGTAGCCGTTCCTTTGGATAGACCAGGTGGAATGGCTGCGCCAGCAGTTCCGGTCCAAACGGTTGCACCAGGCGGCCGCTGCGCAGTTCATCCCGAATCAACTCCCGGCTCATCAGCGCTATACCCTGACCGTCCAGGGCGGCGCTGACGATGTGGGTGTCGTCCGAGAGTGCCAGGCCGGCATCGATATCCAACCCCGCTACCCTGGCCAGTTTTTGCCAGGCGGGCCAGCCCAGCGCCGCTCCGGAAGCGGTGGCGGGTTGGTAATGCAGCAAGGTGTGGTGATGCAGGTCGCTGTGCTGGCTGATCCCCAGCGCCGGGCTGCAGGCGGGAACGAAGACGTTATCGAACAGCTTTTCCGATTCCAGTCCGGGCCACGGGCCGTGGCCATAGCGGATTGCCATGTCGGCGGCGATGCCGTCCAGTGGCAGTACGTCATAAGTCACCTGAAGGCTCAGATTCAGGTCCGGTTGTTCTTCTCTCAGATAACAGACATTGGGCAGCAGCCAGCGCGCCGCCACCGACGGAATGGTGGACAGGGTGACGCTTTGTCGCTGAGGTGTCTGTCTCAGTCGTGACGCCACGTCATCGATGGCGTCGAAGGCGTCGGTGCATACCGCTCGCAGCGCCTGCCCCTGGGCGGTGAGAGTCAGTTGCCGTGGGCGGCGTATGAACAGGGGGACGCCCAGATGCTCTTCCAGCTGCCGCAGTTGGTGGCTGATCGCCGTGGGAGTTACCGACAGCTCCTCGGCGGCTTTTTTGGCGCTGCGCAGGCGTGCGGTCGCTTCGAAGGCGCGCAGGGCGGATAGCGGGGGCAGGCGTCGGGCACTCATGGATGTTGCCTATATGGATGAGTTTTATTTTCCGGAATCGACAAAAAAACGTCGTTTGTCGCGGTTGTCAGGCTCTGGCTTTATGGGGTTCATGTCAACAACGATTGAATTAATCTCATTCAATAAGGAGCAGAGCCATGACCACGTTATTGCATCTCGACGCCAGCCCCCGTCCCGGCCGTTCAGGGACTGACGAGCACGGCTCCCATACACGCCGTCTGACCGATCATTTCGTCACGCAGTGGCGGCGCCTGCGGCCTGGAGACGCGGTGATGCGCCGGGATATCGGCTCCCGGCCTCCGGCGCTGACCACTGTGGAGTGGATTCAGGCCGCGTTCACCGCCCCCGACCGTCATCAGCCCTGGATGAAGGAGGTGCTGGCGGAAAGCGATGCCCTGGTTCAGGAAGTACTGGATGCGGACATTCTGGTGCTGGGGGTGCCCATGTATAACTTCAGCTATCCCGCCGCCTTCAAGGCCTGGATCGACAATATTGTGCGGGTCGGGCGTACCGTGGATTTTGACCCGTCCAATCCGGAAGACCCGTTCACGCCGCTGCTTGCCGACCGGCCCCGCCATGCGGTGATTCTGTCCTCGCGGGGCGGGTTCGGCATGAATCCCGGTGGACCGCTGGCACATGTGAATCATCTGGAAGCGAGCATTCGCACCGCGCTGGAATTCATTGGCATCGAACGTTTCCACGAGATCGCCATTGAGCACCAGGAGGAGGGCGGCGAGCGCCTGGAGGCGTCCATCGCCGATGCGCTGTCCCGGGTGGATGCCCTGGTGGATGAGCTGCGGCGAATCCAGGAGCCGGTGCCGGCCTGCGCCTGACTAAGAGAGAAGGTCCCGATGTTCTTGTATCCTCTCCTTGTGTTGTGAGCGGAGCGCGGTAACACTGGCGCCGGCCTTGTAGCTGGCGATTACCAGCAACGGCCATCAGATGAGGAGCGGCAATGTACACGGGACAATGTTTATGCGGCGGGGTGCGCTTCCGCATCGAGGGGGAACTGGCTCCGGTGCAGGTCTGCCATTGTTCTCAATGCCGGCACGCTCAGGGCACGCCCTTCGCCACCAATATTCCGGTGTCCACCAGCGCTTTTCACCTGGATGCCGGAGAGGCGCTGTTGAAGGGCTTTGAGTCCACTCCGGGCAAGGAGCGGGTGTTCTGTGGCCACTGTGGTTCGCCGCTGTTCAGCCGGCGTGCCGATCTGCCGGATGTGGTGCGGATCCGCGCCGGCCTGATCAACGAGCCGCTGGATGTGCGCCCTGTCTGGCATGCTTACACCGCCTCCAAGGCCAACTGGTGGCCGATCGATGACGATCTGCCCTGCTATCCCGAAGGTTACCCCGGGCGGCGTTGAGCGCGCCGGATTTGGCTCCAGCCCCCTGGACGTTTATCATTTGCCGCGCCTGAGAGCCTGTTTCGGGGCTCTACGCCTTCGCGGCGGTCTGTCCCTGTCCGCCCGGACCATTCAGAGGTACCACCATGTTTACAGGCATTATCGAGGCCCAGGGCCATATCGACGCCCTGATTCCCAGCAACGGTGACGTGACCCTGCGCATCCAGAGCGCCGACCTGGATTTCGCCGATGTGCGGCTGGGCGACTCCATCGCCGTCAATGGCGTATGTCTGACCGTGACCGAGCTGGCCAGCGGCGACACCTTTTCCGCCGACGTCTCCGGTGAGACCCTGGCGCTGACCTCGCTGCGGCAGCTCAAGGCGGGCAGCCGCGTCAACCTGGAGAAGGCGATGACTCCGTCCACGCGCATGGGCGGTCATCTGGTCAGCGGTCATGTGGATGGTCTCGGCAAGGTGGTGTCCCTGACCCCCGATGCCCGATCCGTGCGCATCGACATCGAAGCGCCGGCGGAACTGGCCCGTTATATCGCCAAGAAGGGTTCGATTACCGTGGATGGCATCAGCCTCACCGTCAACGAGGTGGATGGCCGGGTGTTCTCTCTCAACATCATTCCCCACACCCAGGACGTGACCACCATTCAGGACTGGAAAGCGGGCACGCCAGTGAATCTGGAAGTTGATATCATTGCCCGTTACCTGGAACGGTTACTGCTCGGCGAACGGGCGGCGGAGCCCGGTTCCGGCGGCATCACCATGGCGATGCTGGCGGAACATGGTTTCGTGAAGTAAAGCATCAGCGACGACTCATCAGGGACCGGCCCGGCGCCGGTCCGCAGGCAGGTTTGAATTATGCAGCTCAACAGCGTTGAAGAACTGATCGAGGATATCCGTCAGGGCCGAATGGTGATCCTGATGGACGATGAAGACCGGGAAAACGAAGGCGACCTGGTGATGGCGGCCGAGCATGTGACCGCCGAGGCGATCAACTTCATGGCCAAGTACGGGCGCGGGCTGATTTGCATGCCCATGTCCAAGGAACGCTGCGAGCAACTTGATCTGCCGCTGATGGTGCGCGCCAACGGCAGTGGTTTCGGCACCAAGTTCACCGTCTCCATTGAGGCCCGTGAAGGCGTCACCACCGGTATTTCCGCCGCTGACCGGGCGCGCACCGTGCAGGCCGCCGCCGCCCGTGATGCCAAGGCGTCCGATATCGTCCAGCCCGGGCATATCTTCCCGCTGATGGCCGAGCCCGGCGGCGTGTTGCGCCGTGCCGGTCACACCGAGGCCTCCTGTGATCTGGCGATGATGGCGGGGTGCGAGCCGGCGGGGGTGATCTGCGAAGTGATGAACGAAGACGGCTCCATGGCCCGGCGGCCGGATCTGGAGGCGTTCGCCCAGGAGCATGGCCTCAAGATCGGCACCATTGCCGACCTGATCCAGTACCGCGCCCTCAATGAACAGACCGTGGAACAGGTCAGTGAGCACCCGCTGGAGACCTGGTACGGCGACTTCCGCCTGGTGGCGTTCCGCGACACGGTGGACGGGCACGTACACGTGGCGCTGGTGAAAGGCGAGATCACCGAGGACCGGGAAGTGACGGTGAGGGTGCATCAGGTGGACCCGCTGCGGGACCTGATGAGCGCCAAGATCGACGGCCGTACCGGCTGGAACATGCACCGGGTGCTGGATGCCGTGTCCCGCGCGGAGTGCGGGGTGGTAATCATCCTTGGTCAGGACGACGAGGCGGCGGCACCGACCCTGAATCGGATCGAGGCGTTTTTCGACGGCACCGCCACGCAGCCAAAGGGACAGTCCCGGGCCTACCGCAACATCGGCACCGGCTCACAGATTCTCACCGCGCTGGGGGTGCGTAAAATGCGCTTGCTCAGCTCGCCAATGAAGTTCAACGCGCTGTCCGGCTTCGGCCTGGAGATCGTGGAATACGTGGACGCGGAACAGTAGACGCTGGACGCGAGTCGCCGGACGCGAGACGCTGAACCCCAAAAGCGTCAGGCGCCGGGCGTCCAGCGTCTGGCCATCAGTAGACACCACCGTAAGCACTGGCGTTACCTGGTGCGGTGGGTTAGCAGGATGGGATCATGCAAGACATCAAAACCTTTGAAGGCACTTTGAGCAATGTGGGCGGCCGTTACGCCCTGGTGGTGGCGCGTTTCAACAGTTTCGTGGTGGAAGCGCTGCTGGCTGGCGCCGTGGACACTCTGGTGCGGCACGGCGTGGAACGCGCGGATATTGAAATCATTCGCGTGCCGGGGGCCTGGGAGCTGCCGGTGGCGGTGAAGAAAGTGCTGGAGAAACGGGATTATGACGCCGTCATCGCCCTCGGCGCGGTGATTCGCGGTGGTACCGCGCATTTCGAGTACGTCGCCGGTGAAGCCGCCAAAGGTATCGCCGCGGTACAAAACAGCACCGGTGTGCCGGTGGCGTTCGGCGTCCTTACCGTGGACAGCATCGAACAGGCCATCGAGCGCAGTGGTACCAAGGCGGGCAACAAAGGCGCGGAAGCTGCCTTGTCCGCTCTGGAAATGGTTTCTCTGTTCAAGGCCCTTTAATGACCACTCCCGCTTCGTCCTCCACCCCCGCCGCCCGTCGCAAAGCCCGGCGTTACGCCTTGCAGGCGTTGTATCAATGGCAACTGGCGGGGACCACGCTGAGCGATATCGAGGCTCAGTTTCTGGCCCAGAACGACATGAGCAAGGTCGATCGAAGCTATTTTCATGATCTGCTCCACGGCGTGCCCGCCCGGGTTTCTGATCTGGACGAGTCGCTGAGGCCCTTTCTGGACCGCCGGGTGGAAGAGTTGTCCCAGGTGGAGAAGGTGATCCTGCGAATCGGCGCCTTCGAACTGCGGGAGCGCCTGGATGTGCCTTATCGCGTGGTGATCAACGAAGGTATCGAGCTGGCCAAGGTGTTCGGTGCCGATGATTCCTTCAAGTACGTCAATGGGGTTCTGGACAAGCTGGCCCGCCGGGCGCGCGCGGCGGAAACCCGGCCCGGCGGCGCCGCGCCCGACGATCCGCCGCCTTCCTGACGCGCTTTTCCCGACCTTTCGTTCATGAACAGGAGCTGGCATGGACGAGTTCGCTCTCATCCGCCGCTACTTTCATCATCGCCAGGGCGAGGACGTGGTCCTCGGCCCCGGCGATGACGCCGCCCTGCTGTCGCCCCCGGCCGGTGAGCAACTGGTGATGACGTTGGATACCAGTGTCGCCGGCCGTCATTTCCCCAAGGATATGCCCGCCGCCGATATCGGTTACCGCTGCCTGGCGGTGAACCTGTCGGATCTCGCCGCCATGGGTGCCACGCCCCGCTGGTTTCTGTTGTCCCTGACCTTGCCGGAAGCCGATCCCGACTGGCTGCGCGATTTCAGCGCCGGCCTGTTCGAACTGGCCGATCAGGCCGGCATCTCTCTGGTGGGCGGTGACGTGACCCGGGGGCCCTTGAACATTGCCATTCAAGCCACCGGTTCGGTATTGCCGGGGCGCGCGTTGCGCCGGGATGGCGCCCAGCCGGGCCAAACCCTGGCGGTCACCGGCGTGCCCGGGCAGGGTGGGTTGGGGCTGCGTCACTGGCGGGCCGGTGTTCGCGATTCGCAAAGCGCGCGGCATTTCGCCCGCCCGCGCCCCGCGCTGGAGTGGGGCGCGGCGCTGGCCGGGCGTGCCGGTGCCGCTCTCGATGTGTCCGACGGCCTGTTGCAGGATCTGGGGCATATTCTGCGCGCCAGCGGCGACCTGGGGGCGGAGCTGGTGCTGGCGGACCTGCCGGTGAACGACGAGCTGGCGGCGCTGGAGGCGGAAGACCGTTGGGCGCTGCAACTGTCCGGCGGCGATGATTATGGTCTGCTGTTTACCTGGCCGGCCGGTGTCGCGGTCCCGGCAGGGGCCCGGGCCATCGGCCGGGTCACCGATGGCCCGGGGGTACGATTGCATTATCCCGATGGGCGCGTGAGCGACGCGGAACCCGGTGGCTGGCGTCACTTCGGGTAGCGAGGTCGAGCCCATGACACCGTCTTCCATCCTGTTTCTGCTGGCTATTGGCATGGGGGCCGGGCTATCGCCCTGGGCGCCCGGAACCATGGGCTGTGTATTGTTCATGCTGTTCTGGTGGCCATTGGCGGCCTGTTCCCGGCGACTCTATGCCATGGTTCTGGGCGGCGTGGTGGTGGTGGGGATACCGCTGTGTGGCTTCGCGACCGACGTGATCGGCGTTGAGGATGCGCCCGCCATCGTTTGGGATGAACTGGGAGGACTGCTGCTGGCGCTGTCGGTAGTGCCCCGGCATCCTCTTTGGGGGCTGCTTGGTTTGGCCAGCTTCCGTTTCTTCGACGTGCTCAAGGTATGGCCGGTGGGTTGGGTGGACCAGAACCTGACGGGTGGGTTGGGCATCATGCTGGACGATTTGGTGGCGGGCTTGTACGCCTTGCTCGTGCTGATGGTGGCCCGGTGTGTCTGGCGGCTGCGTTCCCCGTCGCCGTGATCGCGGTGTCGCGGCCATTACCCTGGGAGCATGGTCGTTAATGGGCCGGGGCACTGGGGCATTCGCTTGCAGGCAGGCTCCCGCGGCGGATCCCTAGCCCCCTCTGTGGGAAGCTGCCTTGGCAGCGAATGCCGCGCTTACGCCCGGTTGGGCAGGGCCGCGTCCAGCCGCTGCAAGCGGTCCCGAATCCGGCGCTCGACCCCGGCGGCATCCAGGCCATGGTCGGCCAGCAACGCTTCCCGCTTGCCGTGGTGGACGAATTCATCCGGTAACGCCAGATTCAGCACCGGCATCACCACGCCTTCGTCCATCAGCAGCTCGTTAACCGCCGAACCGGCGCCGCCCATGCGTTGATGATCTTCCAAGGTGACCAGCAACGTATGGCTGGCGGCGGCCTCGAGGATCGCGTCGCGGTCCAGTGGCTTGACCCAGCGCATATCAAGAACGGTGGCGTCCAGGGCCTCGCCGGCTTCCCGGGCGGCTTCGCCCAAAGCGCCGAAGGACAGAATCGCCACCGGTCCCTTGCCTTCCCGCAGCACCCGGCTCTTGCCCAGCGGCAGCGGCGTCATGGTGTCTTCAATGACGGCGCCGGGGCCGGTGCCGCGTGGATAGCGGACCGCCGCCGGCCCCTGGTGCAGCCAGGCGGTGTAGAGCAGTTGCCGGCATTCATTTTCATCGCTGGGCGCGGCGATCACCATATTGGGCACGGTGCGCAGGTAGGCCAGATCGAAAACGCCGCCATGGGTGGCGCCGTCCTCACCGACGATGCCGGCGCGATCCAGGCCGAAGGTCACATCCAGCTCTTGCAGGGCGACATCGTGGATCAACTGGTCGTAGCCCCGCTGCAGGAAGGTGGAATAGATCGCCACCACCGGCTTCTGACCTTCGCAGGCGAGACCGGCGCCCAACGTCACCGCGTGTTGTTCGCAGATCGCCACGTCGTGATAGCGGTCCGGGAAACGGTCACGGAACGCCACCATGCCCGAGCCTTCACACATGGCCGGGGTAATCCCCACCACGCGCGGATCTCGCTCGGCCATGTCGCACAGCCACTGGCCAAACACGTCCTGATACTTCGGGCCCTTGGCCTTGGCCGGTTTGGCTACTTCCACCTTGGCTTTGGGTTCGATCTTGTTGAGCGCGTGGTAGCCCACCGGGTCCGCCTCGGCGGGAGCGAAGCCCTTGCCCTTGGTGGTGTACACGTGCAGAAGCTGCGGCCCTTCCAGGTCGCGCATGTTCTCCAGGGTGGCGGTGAGCTCGTCCAGGTCGTGGCCGTCGATGGGGCCGATGTAGTTGAAACCGATGGCCTCGAACAGCATGTCCGGGCTCACCATGTTCTTCATGCTCTCCTCGGTACGACGCACGAAATCCCAGGCCGCCGGCATTGCCGACAGCACCTTCTTGCCCCCTTCGCGCAGCGCGATATAGGTCTTGGAGGCCCAGATGCGTGCGAAATAGTTGGCCAGACCGCCCACGTTGTGGCCGATGGACATGGTGTTGTCGTTGAGGATGACCAGCAGGTTGGCGCGGGTGTGCGCGGCGTGGCTGAGGGCTTCGAACGCCTGCCCGGCGGTCATGGCGCCATCGCCGATCACTGCCACGGTGCGCCGGTCCTTATCGCCCTGACGGGCGCCCAGGGCCATGCCCAGAGCCGCGCTGACCGAGGTGGACGAGTGGCCCACGCCGAAGGTGTCATAGGGGGATTCGCTTCGTTTGGGAAAGCCGGACAGCCCGTGTTGCTGACGAATGGAGGTCAGTGCCTCGCGGCGGCCGGTGAGAATCTTGTGCGGATAACACTGGTGGCCGACGTCCCAGACCAGACGATCATGGGGCGTATCGAACAGATAGTGCAGTGCCACGGTCAGCTCCACCACGCCGAGGCCGGCGCCGAAGTGGCCTCCGCTGCGGCCCACCGCGAACAACAGGTAGGCACGCAGTTCGTCCACCAGTTGTTCGAGCCGGTGTGGCGCCAGCCGGCGCAAATCCGCCGGTGCGTTGATGCTGTCCAGCAGCGGCGTGGCCGGGCGGGTGAGCGGGATGTCGGTAAAGGTCTTTGGCATAACTGCCTCTGAACGGAGCTGCGATGTTCCGCCGCCGGCGGCCGGTCCAGGCCGAGGGTGCGGAAAAACGTCATTATAACGGGGTTGTGGCAACCCCGTCAGTGACCGCGGCGGACGATGTAGTCGGCCAGATCCAGTAACGGCCGGGCCGCTTCACCATGACCCTGCAAGTGCCCGCGGGCCTGCTGGCACAGGGTTTGGGCCCGTTCGCGGCTGGCCTCCAGGCCGATCAGGGTGGGGAAGGTGCTTTTACCCTGTTTTTCATCCGAACCGCTGGGTTTGCCCAATTGCGCGGTATCCACGGTGACATCAAGGATGTCGTCCTGAATCTGAAATGCCAGACCGATGGCATCACCGAAGCCCAATAACGCTTGTTCCAGGGCCGGATCCGGACGGTTCGCCGCCAGATAACCCAGATGCAGGCTAGCGGTGATCAAGCGGCCGGTCTTCAGATAGTGCATGCGTTCCAGGGCGCTGACTTGCTGCAAGCGGCCCTCGGCTTCCATGTCCTGCATCTGGCCTGCCGCCATGCCGGTGGCCCCGGCGGCCCCGGCCAGGGTGCGTACCATGCCGACCCGGGTGGCGGCGGGGTAATCGCCGGCGTCACCAAGCAGCTCGAAGGCCAGCGTGAGCAAAGTGTCGCCGGCGAGAATCGCGGTGGCCTCGTCGAAGGCACGGTGACAAGTGGGTTGGCCACGGCGCAGGTCGTCGTCGTCCATGGCCGGCAGATCATCGTGTACCAGCGAATAAGCGTGGATCAGCTCCACCGCGGTAGCTGGGACATCGGCCTGTTCCGGCGTGCCGCCGCTTAACTGGCAGGCGGCGTAGACCAGCAATGGACGGATCCGCTTGCCGCCGGCCAGGGCGGCGTAGCGCATGGCTTCGGCGAGGCGCGGTGCATCGCAGGCGGCGGGTTCCGGCAAATAGCGGTGCAGTGCCTGTTCCAGGCGGGCGCGGGCGTCGTCGGCGAAAGACCCCAGGCCCAGATTGTCATTGGCCATCGGGGGTCTCGAAGGGGGCCGGTTCGGCGTCCGGGTCCTGTTCCAGGAGGATCTGTACTTTCTGTTCGGCCCGGGACAGCGCCTGTTGGCACTGGCGGGTGAGTTTTACCCCTTCCTCGAAAGCGCGCAGCGACTCTTCCAGAGTCATCTCGCCGGATTCCATGCGTTCCACCAGGGCTTCCAGATTATCCAGGGATTCTTCCAATTGCGGGACTTGCTTGGCCATCGTTTTCCTCCGTGGGCGGCGCAACGTTAACGGAGGCGTCAGGCCGGGTCAATTGGTGGTGGCGAGCCCGGCGCCGCGGAGAATCGGGGGGCCTGCAAGGTGCCGTTATACCAGGGAGCGCGGCTGTCGAAATGAATGTGGTCGTCCGGCTGCCGGTCCGGAGCCTGATCCAGGCTGCCGGCGGGGACGATGAAGCCGTTGCCGTCCCGGCTTTGATGCGGCACCGGCGCGCCGCAGTGGCGGCAGAAGGCGCGCGCGAAACGCTGTGCCTCCGGCAAGTCAAAACGTTGTATCCGCTCTTCGCCGGCCAGCCATTCGATCTGGTCATTGCCGATAAAGAGGTTGGAGGCATGGGCGCTTCCGGTGGCGTGCCGGCAGCGGCTGCAGTGGCAAAGGTGAAACTGCTTGAACGGGCCGGAAATCCGGAAGCGGACCTGCCCACACAGGCAGCGGCCCTGATAGCTTGTCATGGTGTTCCCCGGTGATGGTTGATAAGCGAATTATGGCCTATTGAACGCTGGCACAAGATGCCGTGGCAATCACTATCCCGCGCTTCAGAGGCATTCTCAAGAGGCAGCTCGTGGGTTAGTGGGAGGATGGTTTTTTCCTTTAAATTCAATGCAGTTGGAGAGCTTCTGGAATGTCCTCGCCGGGGCCGGGAATGAGCAGGCGTCATTGATTCCAAATAGGTCTAACAGGGGGCTTCCGGGGCTCCGATGGGGCGCCTATAGTGAAATGCCCGCCGGCCGCCGCAAGCCGCTTCTTCCTCTGATCTCCTTTCCCTATGGCGTCTCGCTTGCGGTACCGGCGGGGGCTCTTGCCCCGCTTGTTGTGTTGCCTCCCCGCTGTATTCTCTGGACCCCAGATGCCGGTTCATTCGGGTCATTTTGCATCTTTTATCTGTCCCCTTATTTCAGGCTGTTTATTTCCCGCCGCCGTTCCCTTTCGATAGAAAAGTCGGCCTGGCCGGCAGTAAACAATAATAAGAGAGGGGCTGAGCAATGGTGGGCGCCAATTCCACCTACGAGATCCATGTGTTCATTGGTTGTGCTCTCGCTGTCGGTGAGGCGATGGAAGAGGGCTGGGTGGGGGCCTGGCAGCCGTTGATGGTGTTCTCCCGCCAATACCGTCTCTGTGGATACCACGACTATTCGCGCATGGAGCGGGTGGCCAGGGAACATGGGTGGGTCGAGGTTCTTGTCGCCCGGGATGGGGTTCTCATCGAAGGGCAGTTGCACCAGGCCCGGCCGGCGGTGCGTGACGCGTTCGAGCGGGCGCTGACGACGGGCGGGGCGGTGCTGGTGTACACGGAGTGGGAAGGCAGCGGCTTGCCATTGTCCCAGGGCTAAGAAGGGTCGGTTTCCTGCAGGCGGTAACCGTAGCCGTAAACGGCATTGAGCTGCCAGCCGTGGTCCGGGGTCAGTCCCAGCTTGCGGCGGACACGGTAAATATGTACATCCAGAGTGCGTGACGAGAATTGTTCGTCTTTACCCCAGACATACTCGTATAAATACGCCCGGGCCAATGGGCGGCCAAGATTGCTGAACAGCAGGAAGGCCAGCCGGTATTCCTGATGCGTCAGCTTGACCGATTGGCCGTCGCGATGCAGGGTCTGACGATTCACGTCAAACACGATGTTGCCGTGGCTGGGGTCTTCCTCTCTCCCTTTTTCCACACTCAAGGGGCCATTGCGGCGGCGGAGCACGGCGATGGCCCGGGCCTTCAGTTCCCGCGCCCGGAAGGGCTTGTTAATGAAATCCTCAGCACCGCTGGTCAGGGCCTCGACCACATCCTGTTCACTATTGCGCACGGTGAGCATGATCACCGGAGGGGGCGACTCCAGGTAGGAGGTGAACCAGGTCAGTACTTCCACCCCGCTGCCGTCCGGCAATTCCCAATCGAGAATGGCCAGATCGAAGGTGTGGCGTTTGGTCGCCTGGATCAATTCCTTGCAAGTGGAGAAGGTGGAAATCTTCAGTGTGACTTTATGTCGTCCCCATGGGCCAGTCAGGGCCTGACTGACCTGGGCCAGTACGGCAGGCTCGTCATCCAGTATGGCGATATGCATGGTCCCAGTTCCCTCTCAAGTGACACGGCGCATTGTTTTATGGAGTCATGTTTCCAAGGCGTTGACAAAATTTCCGGCACGCCTGTACGGATTGTTATCCGACCCGGGCCGCGGCGGGGGAATCGGAACGTTATTTTTATTAATGTTTTGCATCCGCGCCCTTTTGCCGCGCTTCGCGGCAGGGCGGGATCAGGCGTGTTCGGGGCGCCTTTGCCCGGGCGGAATGTTAGGGCGGTGAACCGGCAAAGTCATCCACGATAAGGCAAAAATTGTTAACGCATTTCGTGCTTATTTAAATAAATGAAGACAATTTGTCTAATGTAAAAGTATTAAATAAATTAACGGTTTTGGTCATTTGGTCGTACTTTTGGTGGAAAATATAAAATAACTGTCAACGGAATATGAACAATGGTTTCGGACTGTTGTTTGTTTGTTAGCTCCTCGCCATTCTCCTTCCCCGTAGTCTACCGACCCCGTCACACAATCGCATTTCTTGGCGGCATCTGATGCCGGGCCCAGTGGGCAAGGTGCCAGGGCGGTAGGCCGCAAGGCCGCGGAACGGCTCCCGAACAGGCGTGCCGGTCCCAAAATACGTTATCAGGATGGGATGCATCTGTTATGAAAATGAATAAAACCGCTATTGCTCTGGCAGTTTTCGGCTTGACCGGTGCTGGTTCCGCTCTCGCCGCGGACGGCACCATTACCTTCAACGGTAAAATCACCGACCAAACCTGTGAAATCACCACCCCGGGTGGCACCGATTTCACCGTAACCCTGCCGACCGTGTCCGCTCAGACGCTGGCCGCCGCCGGTGAAGTTGCTGGTCGTACTCCTTTCGCCATCAACCTGTCCAACTGCTCCGCCGGGCAAGTGGCGACCTATTTCGAACCGGGTCCCACCGTGGACTACAACACCGGCCGTCTGAACAACCAGATCGACGCCGCCAGCAATGGTGCCACCAACGTTCAAATCCAGCTGCTGGGTGAGAACAACGGCTTCCTGCCGGTGCTGGCCGCTGGTGCCAACGGTGCGCAAACCAACTCCCAGTGGGTGACGGTTGCCAACGAAGGTGACGGCGCTGACCTGAACTACTACGCCGAGTACTACGCTACCGCCGCCGCTGGCGCTGGCGACGTCTCCACCAGCGTTCAGTACACCATTATCTATCAGTAATCCCCATGGTTTCCGCGGGCCGGCTTGCCGGCCCCGGACACTTTCTTGTTTGTCCTTCCAGGTTTCGGGTGGTGGCTATGCAGCGTTTTCTCCTTTGCTTGTTGTCATTCACATTGCTGGCCGCGGGTGTAGCCGCGCAGGCCGCCGTGGTGATCGGCGGTACCAGGGTGATTTATCCCGGTGGCGATCGTGAAGTCTCGGTGCAACTGACCAATGACGGCGAAAACCCGGCCCTGGTGCAAGTATGGATCGACGCCGGCGACGCCGACGCCGCTCCGGAACAAAGCGATGTGCCTTTCATCGTGCTGCCGCCGATTTCCCGTGTGGAAGCCGGCAGCGGTCAGGTTCTTCGAATTTCCTTTACCGGTGGCAAGATGCCGCCGGAAGACCGCGAGTCCGTGTATTGGTTGAATGTGCTCGACATTCCGCCGGCACCGAAAGCCGAAGAAGGGATTCCCCAGAATTTCCTGCAGTTGGCGGTTCGCTCGCGCATCAAGTTGTTTTACCGGCCCAAGGGGTTGAGCGGTAAAGCCAACGACGCTCCGGAAAAACTGCAATGGTATCTGTCCCGCTCCGGCGGACAAGCGGTACTCAAAGCAAAAAACCCCACGCCTTACCACGTCACCGTCAGCCGTCTGGAAATCCTCCGTGGAGAAAGCGCGCTGGTCCCGGTGCCCGTGGACGAAGGCATGATCGCCCCCGGTGGCAGCCTGGAATTCCCCTTGCCCGCTAATGCGCCGGCCGCGATTGGCCAGGTACGTATGACCACTATCAATGACTTCGGTGGTCGGGTGGCTCGGGATGTGCCGGTGGGCCGTTGATCAAAAAACGCCTGAACAAAAAAACCATGGACGCGGGGTGTCTCATGAATCAAAAGTGCGTTGTGTCACGCCGGACGGTCAGTTTGAGTGCCGGTGTCCAATTGCTTGGTGGTCTGGCTCTGCTGACCTGGACGCAGGCCGTGCTGGCTCAAACCGGGACTCAGGTGGCGGCGGCCTCCTTCAACAGTGATTTCCTTCGCGGTGCCGCCAAGGATATGGACGTTTCCCGTTATGCCCAGGGCAATCCGACGCTGGCGGGTGACTACTATCTGGATGTCTACGTCAACGGTTCCTGGAAGGGCCGTAATGAACTGGCGTTTCGAGCCGCCCCCGGTGAAATCAACGCGCACACCTGTTTTACCCTGAGCATGCTGTCCGGTTATGGCGTGGACGTCAGCACCATTGAGGGGGTCGGTGACGCGCTGAGCGATGAGTGCCGTTCCCTGGAAGGCTGGTTGCCGGGCGCCCAGGCCCGTTTCGACAGCAGCAACATGCGTCTGGATATCAGTATCCCGCAAGCCAATATGCGCCGCAGCGCGCGTGGCTATGTGGATCCGGCATTCTGGGATCCGGGTATCAATGCCGGTTTCCTGAGTTACAACTTCAACGCGCTGCGTACCGAAACCCATTACGGCGGTAATGACAGCACCTACGACAATGCCTACTTGATGCTCAACAGCGGCATCAACATCGGTGCCTGGCAATTGCGGCATGATTCCAATGTGTCACGCCGTGATGGGCAGGGCACTGACTGGCAGAACACCGCTACCTATCTGCGCCGGCCGATTCCGTCGATCCGTGGCATGGTGACCGTGGGCGACGCTTACACTGAAGGCAACCTGTTCGATTCCATGGGCTTCCGTGGAGCCCGTCTGGCGTCCGATGATCGCATGCTGCCGGATTCATTGCGCGGCTATGCGCCCACCGTTCGTGGCGTGGCGGAAAGCAACGCGGTGGTGGAAGTACGCCAGAACGGTCAGGTGATCTATCAGGCCACGGTGCCGCCGGGGCCCTTCGTCATCGATGATCTGTACCCCACCGGTTATGGCGGCGACCTGGAGGTCACCGTTACCGAAGCGGATGGCCGTATTCGTCGATTCAGTCTGCCTTTCGCCTCCGTGCCGCAGATGTTGCGTCCGGGCATATCCCGGTACAGCGTCACCGCCGGCAAGGTGCGCGAAACCAGCCTGGATGATGATCCCTGGTTGATGCAGGCCACCTACCAAAAGGGCCTGACCAACCGGCTGACGGGTTACACCGGGGCCACGTTCAGTGATGACTACCAGGCTTATCTGGCCGGTGTCGCGGTGGGCACGCCCGTTGGCGCCTTCTCCGCCGATGTCACCCATGCCCGTACCGGCTTCGATCGCTATGGCGATCGCAATGGCCAGAGCTACAAACTGGGCTACAGCAAATTCATGCCCGATACCGGCACCAATGTGACGGTGGCGGCCTACCGCTATTCCACCTCCGGTTACCTCGGGTTGCGTGACGCCATCATCGCCCACGATTACGAAGATCGTCAGTTGGGCTTCGATGCGGTGCGTCGTCAGCGCAGTGAATTCCAGCTCACCGTGAATCAGACCCTGGGCGCCGGTTTGGGGGCGATGTATTTCACTGGTTCCGTTCGTGATTACTGGAAAAGCGAAGGGGAAACCACGCAATACCAGGTGGGGTACAACAACAACTATGGGCCTTTCCATTACGGTTTCTCGGCGCTGAAGACCGAGGACGAATTCGGCTACGACGACACTCAGTACAACTTCAACTTCTCGGTGCCATTGGACAACGTGGCTGGCAACGCCAGCCTGATCGGCTCCGGGACCATGCGTGACAGCGCCTACGAGAGCAGCCGTTTGGGCGTCTCCGGCAGTGCCGGCGTGGACGGCAACATGACTTATAACGTGGCGGTCAGCCACCAGGATCAGAGCGGCGCCACCGGTGAACTCAGCGGTGAATACCGGGCGCCCTATGCCACGCTGCGGGCCTCTTACAGCCATAACGACAACTTTACGCAGATGGGGGCCGGTGTCAGCGGCAGCATGGTGGCGCACAGCGGCGGCGTGACGCTGACGCCTCAGCGCGGTGAAACCATGGTGTTGGTGGAAGCGCCAGCGGCCGCTGGGGCTCGCGTGACCAACATGTCCGGTGTGCGCATCGATAAACGCGGCTACGCGGTGGTGCCGTACGTTTCGCCTTACCGCTTGAACTCGGTGACGCTGGATCCCAACGACATGTCCACCGAAGTGGAACTGAAGACCAGCAGCCAGCAAGTGGCGCCCTACGCCGGGGCCGTGGCCAAGCTCACCTTCGATACCGTCAGCGGTCAGGCGCTGCTGATCAAGGCTAAAGGACCGGATGGTGAACCGGTTCCATTCGGCGCCGAAGTGTACGACGAGGCCGGTCAGCCGGTGGGGCTGGTGGGCCAGAGCGGCCGGGTCTATCTGCGTACGGAAAAAGAGAGCGGCCGTCTGAGCGTCAAGTGGGGCGAGGAAGCGAACCAGAGCTGCGACATCGACTATCGCGTGCCGGAGTCCGACGAGGACGCAAGCGCGGCCCGCGCCTACCATCATCTGGAGGCCCGTTGTGAATAAACTTCTGCTCCCGTCCGCGCGGCGAATTGCTCTGGTACTGATGGCGGCTTTATTGCCCTCCCTGGGTTGGGCTTCGTGTAACGTCCGCTCGTATATCGTGCCTCAGGACATCAAGATGACCATGGGGCAGGTGACTCTGACGCCCAATGTGCCGGTGGGAACGGTGCTGGCCATGCAGGAATTTCCAATCTTTCCGGTCACGAACTACGCCAATTGTACCTGGGGATCGGGCTACATGATTGGTCAGACTCTGATTGGCAATCCGAGTACCTATGATCCGCAGATTTATACCACTAATGTTCAGGGCATCGGCATCCGGCTTTCCCGGCGTATCGAAGGGCTGAGCCAGACCGTGGTCTATCCCCATCAATTAGGCCCTTTCAGGAACACCAACCTGAATCTCAGTGAAGGGTACTTCCGGGTGGAGATCATCAAGATCGCCGAACAAACCGGGTCGGGAACACTGGTATCGGGGCAGTACACCCGCTACTACGCCGACGGCACCGGGGCCGGGCGCCCGATTCTGACCTCCACGCTGGATGCCAGCGCCATCACCATCGTCTCCTCCGCCTGTGAGGTGGATATGGGCTCCCGCAATATCGCCGTGGACTTCGGCACGGTATCCCGCTCTGTTTTCGCCGGCGTCGGCAGCACCAACACGGAAAGGGAATTTCAGGTGGGGTTGTCCTGCGTTGGCCCCAGTCATGGGCAGGACACGGTGAAGCTGTCTTTCGGGTACACCCCGGATCCCAGTGGCGCCGCCGGAGTAATCAAGATTGATGGTGGCACCGAAGCCGCCAGTGGCGTGGGCATCCAGCTGCTGGACAACCGTACCTCCACGCCCATCGCCAATGGCGATCGTGTCGAACTGGGTACGGTGACGCCTGGGAACCATCAATTCCAACTGCCGCTGAAGGCCCGTTATTACCAGACCGCGCCCACTGTCAATGGCGGTGAAACCCGCGCGATCGCTACTTTCACCATCGAATACAACTGACTCCAACGCCAACAGCGAGGGAACGCGCCGACTCAACCCGTGGACGGGGCCTGCAGAAGAGGGTGGACCATGCAAGGCGTGACAAAAAATTGCCGGAAGCAATTTCCGGCATCGCTTCGGCGACGGCCCGGAGGGTGGCCGCCACGGATCGTGGCCATGACACAAGGCGTGATCGGAGGTCTGCTTGGCGGACTGCTGCTCGCCGGCACCGCGATGGCCGCGCCGCCGCCGGCCAATCCACAGTCCCCATCCTCGCCGGGATACCATATCGTGCGTCCCGGCGATACGCTTTGGGATATCGCCGAAGACTATCTGGGGGACGCTCGGGCCTGGCGCCGTGTTCGTGACCTCAATCACCTGTCCGACCCTTACCGTTTGCAACCCGATACCAAGCTGATACTGGAGGAGAACAGCCCTCTAAGTATGGATGTGCTTCACTTGGAAGGTGAGGTCTGGGCCGAGGGCGTGGATGGTGAGCGTCAACAGCTGTTGACGGGCATGCGACTGGATACAACCGAAACCGTGGTGACTGGTCCTTTCGCCTTTGTATCCTTGCGCCTGGAAGACGGTTCCAAGGTGGTTTTGCCATCCAGCAGCCGGGTTCGATTCGCCAAGGAGCGTGATCGGGGTATTGTCCGCGTCCGCCTGGAGAGCGGCGCGGTGGAGTCCAAAGTCACCTCGCGTCCCGGCGAAGAGCACTATCAGGTGGAAACCCCGGTGGGTATTATCGGCGTGCGTGGTACCCATTTTCGTGTACGGGAACAGACCGGTGCCGCCACCACCAGCGTGCTGCGCGGAGCGGTGGCGATCAGTCACGATGGCCACGCTCAGCAGCAGGTGCGTGAAGGTGAGGGCGGGCGCCTGGACAGCGATGGCCGGTTGATGCGTGTCGCGTTGTTGCCCGCGCCCACCTTGCTGCCCGACTGGCGTGGCGCGGGCGGGGTTCTGCACGCCCGGGTTGAATCGTTACCGGGAGCTGTCCTGTATCGGCTGCAAATGTCCAGGGACAGTGATTTCATCGAGCTGGTACGTGAAGCGGTATCGGATGATGGTGAGTTTAACGTCGAGGATGTGCCCGCGGGGGCGTACCATGTCCGCTTGTCGGCGGTCGATGCCAATGGCATTGAAGGGCGCGAAGCCCATCATGTGTTTTTCCTGCGCGGGGTGGGTGCCCACCGCTAGGCCCCCTTGCTTTTCGATTCTCCTTGCCAGCAAGCTGTCCTGATGTCCATATTGACCAGCGAAGCATTATTTCGCCGCCTGTTTTTCCAGTGGGGCGTGCTGTTACTGATCGCTCTGGCCGCCACCGGCTGGATGGCGAGCCGTGACTTCGTACAACTCAATGCGTCGGTCTATGACCGTATGATTGCCTGGGCGGATCAGCCGGTGAACGACGACATTCTCATTGTCGCCGTGGACGACCGTAGCCTTCGTGAGATCGGGCGCTGGCCCTGGAGCCGGCTGGTGCACGCGGCGTTGGTGGACCGCTTGCATGAAGCCGGTGCCCAGGCCGTGATGATGGATATCCTTTTTCTGGAAGCGGAAGGTGACGGCAAGGCGGACCAGCGCCTGGGCGCCTCCATGGCCCGTGCCGGTAATGTCTATGTGCCCCTGGCGCGGGCTCCGATGTCGACGCCGGGGGCGCCCCCCGTTGTTTATCCGCCTTTGCCTGACATCGCTGACAATGCCGCCGGCATCGGACACATTAATGTGGAAGCGGATATGGATGGCAAGGTGCGGCGCCTGTATCTGTGCGAGGGCGTTATTGATCAGGTGGTACCGCATCTTACCTGGGCGCTGTTCGATTCCCTGGCGAGCAAGGGGTTGGCCACGGGAATGGCGATGCCGGGCGAGGAAACCCAGTCGATACACAACACTCCTTCCTGGCATCGGGATCATCTGGTCCGGGTGCCGTTTCGGGGGACGCCCGGGGCGTTCCCGCGAGTGTCCTACAGCAGTGTGTTGCTCGGCGAGGTTCCGGACGAGCTGCTTAAAGACAGGGTCGTGCTGGTTGGCGCCACGGCCGCCGGTCTGGGAGATCGCTATGCGGTACCGGTATCGGGCCGTATGGGCACCATGGCAGGGGTGGAGATCCAGGCTAATCTGCTCAATGGCCTGATGGATGGCTATGTTATTACCGAGCTGGATAAAGCCACGAGGATATTGCTGTCCATGGTGCCGGTGCTGGCCTTGATGATCGCCTTGCTGGTGTCGCGCTTGCGTTATGTCCACGTCCTGATGGCGTTGATGGCGACACTGACCATGGTGGCATGTGCTCTGGCTTTGCGGTTGGGAGTCTGGTGGCCTCCGGCGGCATCCTTAACCGGACTGGTATTGTTCTATCTGCTATGGCAATGGCGCAGTCAGAGTGTGATCCTGCGTTGGTTCAGCAGTGAGATCGAGTCGCTGAGCAGTGAGCCGAACATGGTGCCGGAGGCGGGCAGTGCTTCCCGCATGCATTGGGGCAGTACGCTGCATCGCCGGGTCATGGCCCTGGAAGCCGGTGTGCAACAGCTGCGTGCTTCCCGCCGGTTCGTCACCGACATGCTGGACTCTCTGCCAGTGGTGACGTTTCTGGTGGATGGCGAGGCCAAGGTGAAGGCCGCCAATCGAAAAGCCCGCTGGCTGGTGGGAAATCCCGCGGGGGTGGAGAGTTGGAAGTTGCGGGATGCATTACTGACGGTGGTGCCGGCGGATGCCGTGCCGGTATTCCTCTCCGAGGGAGGGCGTTTCGCCGATGTGCGTCACTGGCATGGTCAGGCGTTTTTTGACCGTTGGGGAAATCACTATCGTATCGAAGTGGCGCCACTGTGGACGGCGATTACGCTGGATGCCGGCTGGCTGATCAGTCTGGTGGATATGACCGGTGAACGGCGCGCGGCGGAACAGCGTGCGCACATGTTGCGGTTTTTGTCCCACGATATGAAGGCGCCGCAGGCCAGTATGCTGGCCCTGCTCGATATGCAGAACGGTACCGCGGCGTTGCCGGCGCGGGAGTTCCATGCGCGCCTGGAGCGTCAGGTGCGATCCGCTCTGGATATGATCGAGGACTTCATGCAGCTGGCCAAGGTGGAGTTTGGCGCACTGGATTTTCGAGAGGTGTTGCTGGCCAATATCGCCATGGATGCGTTGGACCGGGCCTGGCCTCTGGCTCAGGCCAAGGGTATCCGCTTGGAAAGCGATAACCTTGACGATGACGGCGGGCCTATTTGGGGCGACCAGGGCTTTCTGGTGCGGGCCGTGTTCAACCTGCTTGAGAACGCGATCAAGTACAGCCCGCCCCGAAGCGTGGTGACACTGTCGGTTCTGCAAAGCGGCGACAGGGTCATTTGCCAGGTCAGCGACCAGGGGGTCGGCATTGCCAGCCATGATATTCCCTATCTGTTTGAGAGCTATCGCCGCTTCGATGCCGACAACATGGCCACCGGCCTGGGGTTGGGGCTGGCCTTCGTGAAAACGGTGATGGACAAGCATAATGGCGAAATCCAGTGCCGGAGCGTGGTGCGCCAGGGCTCCGCATTTACCCTGAACTTTCCCGCCTATGCGGACGCCGGCGACTAGGGCCTGTTCACCCTATTTCCATCGCGCCTGCTGGATGCCCTTTTGGCCTCCAGCCCTTCGGGTTGCGGCTAAAACGTCACCACTGTGCGTTACTCGTCGTTCATTTGGAATGACCAAACTTCTCTCCTCGTGCCTGGATTGGTGACGTTTTAGCCGCAACAGGCGCGGTGGAAATAGGGTGAACAGGCCCTAGCGCCGCCGGCTCCGCCCTTCGACTAAAGTCATACTGTCGCGCCATTCGGCTTTGTTTAGGCATCTTAGATGCGGACCGTTCGTGCCTGTCCGGTGAAAGCTTGGCTGTGTATTGCGGAAAGGGTTCGCTGTCAGTGCCGTCATCGTCACTGGGAATCGTCACTGGGAAAGGGGTTAACTAATGAGAGAAAAAAACGCCCGCGACTATTGGGCCGCCAACCTGAGATTGATCTTCTCCTATCTCGTTGTCTGGTTTGTCGTCTCCTACGGCTTCGGCATCCTGCTCGTGGATCAACTGAATGCTATCCAGTTCTTCGGTTTCAAACTCGGCTTCTGGTTTGCGCAACAGGGATCGATCTATGTGTTCCTGGTACTGATCGTCATGTATGCCCATTCCATGAACAAGCTGGATAAGAAATTCGACGTGGACGAGCAGTAAACCAGCTCGATAACAATGAGGATAAGAGTATGGATGTCCAACTTCTGACATATATTTTCGTGGGCGCGTCGTTCGCGCTCTATATTGGTATCGCGATCTGGTCGCGGGCCGGTTCCACCAAGGAGTTCTACGTGGCCGGCGGTGGGGTTTCCCCGGTGGCCAATGGTGCCGCCACGGCCGCGGACTGGATGTCCGCCGCGTCCTTTATTTCCATGGCTGGGATTATCGCCTACGCCGGCTATGACGCCTCCGTATACCTGATGGGATGGACTGGTGGTTATGTCCTCCTGGCGATGCTTCTGGCGCCTTACCTGCGCAAGTTCGGCAAGTTTACCGTGCCTGATTTCATCGGTGACCGTTACTACTCCAACGTGGCCCGGACGGTGGCGGTGATTTGTGTGATATTCGTATCGTTTACCTATGTGGCCGGGCAGATGCGCGGCGTTGGCATCGTGTTCGCCCGCTTCCTGGAAGTGGATGTGAACATCGGCGTGATCATCGGCATGGCCATCGTGTTCTTCTACGCCGTACTGGGTGGCATGAAAGGCATTACCTACACTCAGGTCGCTCAGTATTGCGTGCTGATTTTCGCTTTCCTGGTGCCGGCGGTATTCCTGTCCATCATGATGACCGGACACGTACTGCCACAAACCGGCTTTGGCGCCACGGTGTTGGATGCCTCCGGTAACGACACTGGCGTCTATCTTCTGGAACGCCTGGATCAGGTGGTTCAGGAGCTTGGCTTCGGCGCCTATACCGACGGCAGCAAATCCACCATCGACGTGTTCTTCATCACCGCCGCCCTGATGTGCGGGACCGCCGGCCTGCCTCACGTTATCGTGCGTTTCTTCACTGTACCGCGTGTACGTGATGCCCGGATCAGTGCCGGCTGGGCCCTGTTCTTCATCGCCCTGTTGTACACCTCCGCTCCGGCGGTAGGGGCCTTCGCGCGTACCAATCTGATCGAAACCGTGAACGGCACGGAATACAAAGAGCTGCCCGGCTGGTTCTATAACTGGGAGAACTCCGGTTTGATCGGCTGGATGGACAAGAACAACGACGGACGTGTACAGATGGCCGCGGGCGCTCCGTTCGAGGGCAAGCCGACTTTCTCCGGCTCCCGCGAGGAGGCCTCCGGTGCACAAGGGGAGCGTGTGCTGACCAATACTCCCACTGATAATGCCTCCGAAGTTTACATTGACCGAGACATTATCGTTCTGGCCAACCCGGAAATCGGTAATTTGCCGGCCTGGGTAATCGCTCTGGTGGCGGCCGGCGGCGTGGCCGCGGCCTTGTCGACGGCGGCCGGATTGTTACTGGTGATATCGTCGGCGATTTCCCACGACCTTTTGAAGAAAACCCTGATGCCCGGGATCAGTGAGAAGCAGGAATTGCTAGCAGCGCGGCTTGCGGCCATCGTCGCTATCGTTATCGCTGGGTACTTCGGTATCAATCCACCCGGTTTCGTGGCTCAGGTGGTGGCCTTTGCCTTCGGTCTGGCGGCGGCCAGTTTCTTCCCGGTGATTCTGATGGGTATTTTCTATCGCCGCATGAACAAGGAAGGGGCGATTGCCGGCATGCTGGTGGGGCTGGCCTTCACCTTTGGCTATATCGTCTACTTCAAATTCATCTCTCCGGAGCTGAACACCGCCGATAACTGGTTGTTTGGTGTCTCTCCGGAAGGGATTGGCACGGTTGGCATGATTCTTAACTTCGTGGTGGCTTTCGTGGTTTCCCGGGTTACCCAGGCACCGCCAGAGCATATCCAACATATTGTGGAGGATATTCGGGTACCTCGTGGCGCGGGCGCGGCGGTACAACACTGATCACGGGATCAGGAACGAAAACCGGGGGGCGGGGTGCGATGCGCTCCGCCCTTCTTCGTCTAACAGGGCACTGTTATAAAGTCAGGTCATCGTGATAAGCCAATCCAAGGGTTGGTTTATCCGGATGGCTTATCCGGTAGGCCCGTTCCGTGGAGGAAGGGGATTCCGGGAGGACAGGGCAAAGGTGGATCTGAACTTCGAGCAATTGCCGTTCTCCCTGTTGGGAAAACAGGGCCGTGACCGTTTGCGCCAGGCGGTGGAAATGACGTTTCTGTCCGCCGGAACCGTGATTCTCGACGCCGGTGATGCCACCGACTATGTCTATGTGGTCCACAAAGGCGTGGTGGTGGAGATGGACCCCCGTGCTCCGGAGGCGTCGGCACGGATTGCGGTCTATACCGATGATGATCTGTTCGGCGCCATCACCGTCTTCAACGGCACCAGCCGTTACCGGTTCAAGGTGGAGGAAGAAGCGCTTTGCTATTTGATTCCGGCGGAGCTGTTTCAGGCTCTGTGTAATGAAGAACCCACCTTCGCGGATTACTTCCAGGCGAGGTTGGCGGCAAAGAGTCAGCTGCTGGCGGAGCGGCGTGAAGGCGGTGTCACCTTGGCCGGTTTCATGTTGGCGCGCGTCAGTGAGTGCATGCGCGAGCCGGTATTGCTGGCCGCGGACGGGACTATTGGCGATGCGGCCACGGAACTGACCCAGCATGGTGTCGACAGCTTGTTATTGGAAGCGGGCGCCCAGGTTGGGGTGATCACCAAAACCGATTTGCTGCGTGGACTGGTGGAGGAAGAGCTGACTCCGCGAAGCCCGGCGTTGGGATTGGCGTCGTTTGCCCTGGTAACCGTTGATCCGGATGAATTCCTGTTCGCCGCTCTGGTACGCATGACCCGGCATCAGGTGACCCGGGTGGTGGTGATGGCGGAGGGCCGCGCCTTGGGCGTGGTGGAATTGCCGGATGTGCTCAGTTTCTTTTCCAGTCGCTCCTATGTGGTGGGGCTGGAAGTGGAGCGGGCGGAGGATATGGATGCCCTGGTATTGGCCAGTGCCCGTCTGCCTGAGTTAGTACAGGCGCTGATGGCTCAGGGCGTGCGCATGCGTTTCGCCATGGAACTGATGGCGGCGCTCAACGGCCGCATTATTGCCCGTGCCTTTGAGTTTCTGATGCCTCGGACGCGGGCGATGCAGTGTTGTCTTATGGTCTTTGGCAGCGAAGGACGTGGCGAGCAGATACTGAAAACCGATCAGGATAATGGCCTGATTCTGGAAGAGGATCTGAACTGGCCGGAACTACGCGATCTTTCCCGTGCTTTTACCGATACGCTGGTGCGTCTGGGTTACCCCCGTTGTCCTGGTGGCATTATGGCGTCGAATCCGGAGTGGGTGGGTACGTTGACCGATTGGCGCCGGCGTATCCGGCGCTGGGTGGGGCAAGGCGATGACGCCGCTATGATGCGGCTGGCGATTCTGGCCGATGCTCATTCGGTGGCGGGGCAGGTGCGTTTGGTGGAACGACTGCGGGACCTGTTATTCGAGCACTGCAGTCACGACGAAATTCTGCTGTCCCAATTTGCCCGTCCGGTTCTGCATTTCGCCACGCCTCTGACCTTGTTCGGTACTCTCAAGACCCGCGACCGGACCCTGGATATCAAGAAGGGCGGTGTTTTCCCGCTGGTTCACGGAGTGCGGGCATTGAGCCTGCGTTATCGCATACGGGAAACCAATACCCTGGCCCGGCTGACGCGCCTGGCCGATGCCGGTCATCTGGAAGCGGAAATGGCCGATGATCTCGGCGGCGCGTTGTCGGTGTTTTCCGAGTTGCGGCTGCGGCAGCAGATGAGATTCATGTCCGAGCCTGGAGCCACGTTGGATTCCGGCAATCAGGTCAACGTCGCCGGCTTGTCGTCCCTGGAGCGGGATATGCTGCGCGACGCCTTGCATGTGGTCAATGATTTCAAGAAAAGTCTGAGTCGCCGTTTCCATCTTGAGTACTGACGCTTGAGTCCTGAATCTTGAATACTGAATCCAGAGCACCGAATCCGGAGTACTGAACCATGCATACATTGAAGCGCATCTGGCAACGCCACCGGCACGGCGACGGTCCCTTCTCTCATATGTTCGAATTGCCGGCGGATGCGGATGAGCTGGTGGCGATCGATTGCGAAACCACCGGGCTGGATGTTCGCCGCGCGGAACTGGTATCGGTGGCGGCGGTGCCCATCAGTCACGGGCGAGTGAGGGCGGGCGCTGCGTTGAACCTGCATCTTCAGGCGCCGGCCTCTCTGGATGCCACGTCGATTCGTATTCATCGTTTGCGGCCGGTGGATTTACGTGAGGGCGGTGAGGTTCGCCGGGTCCTGGAGCAACTACTCGCCTTTATTGATAACCGGCCGCTGGTGGGCTGGTGTCTGAGCTTCGATATGGCCATTCTCAATCGTTATACGAAAACCCTGTTTGGTTTTGAGATCCCCAATCGCCGTATCGAGTTGAGCAATCTGTACCAGAAGCGTCTGCGCCATCGTCAGCCCGAGCAGGTGGCGGATTTGCGTTTTGAGCAGGTGGCGGCGGACTTGGGGGTTCCGGTTATGGGCAGACACAGCGCTCGCGGTGATGCCACCACGGCCGCGCTGATGTACACCAGATTGATGGAAAAGAGCTGAGCGGCGCTAGTAAGGAGGGGTAAACCATGGTGTATTTGGAAACCACATTGTTGACCCTGGGGCTGTTGATTGTCCTGGGTGCCTATGCGCACTATTGGCGTCGCACCGGGGATTGGCGCGGCGTGGCACGCTTCTGGGCCCGTGGCATGGCGCTGTCGGTGGCGGAGTTCAAGGCGCAGCGCGCGGGTGTATTGTTATTATTGCTGGCGGTGGTGATTCGCTTCGCGCGTGCCTTGATGCTGTGGTGATGTTTGGCAGTGGCCCGCCGCCCGGACCAAGCTCGTACAGCGGCTTCGTGCCCACGCTGAGAGACGTCGGCAGGTTGGCCGCGTGTGGTTGGTGTAGTCGGAGGCAAGGTGGTTTCTCTGTGGCAGTTGGGCGGCCTGGCGCTGCTGTATGTTCTGATTCTGTTTGTCATCGCCTGGTGGGGAGACCGTGCCGAGCGGCGCGGCCTGCGGGTGGTCAACAATCCCTGGAGTTACAGTCTGGCTCTGGGGGTGTACTGCACCTCATGGACCTTTTATGGCGCCGTGGGGGAAG
The DNA here is from genome assembly GCF_900217905.1 of Alloalcanivorax xenomutans. Taxonomy (GTDB): domain Bacteria; phylum Pseudomonadota; class Gammaproteobacteria; order Pseudomonadales; family Alcanivoracaceae; genus Alloalcanivorax; species Alloalcanivorax xenomutans. The sequence continues at coordinate 46,299 of NZ_OBMO01000001.1, read as the reverse complement.
CCGCCCAGCGCGGCTGGACCTACCTGCCTATTTACCTGGGCCCCATCATCACCGTGCTGTTCGGCGCCGCGCTGGTCTACAAGCTGGTGTCGGTGGGCAAACAGCACCACATTACTTCCATTGCCGACTTCCTGGCCGCCCGTTACGGCAAGTCACGCCAGTTGGCGGTGCTGGTCACGTTGGTGGCCATCATCGGCGTCCTGCCCTACATCGCCTTGCAGTTGAAGGCGGTGACCTTGTCGTTCGAGCACGTGCTGGGGGCGGATGTGTCGCCACCGCTGGATACCGCTTTAGTGGTCACCGCACTGATGGCATTGTTCACCTTGTTGTTCGGTACCCGTCACATCGACGCCACCGAGCACCAATCCGGACTGATGCTGGCGGTCAGCTTCGAATCCTTCGTCAAGCTGGTGTCCTTCGTCATTGTCGGATTGTTTTGCCTGTTCGGTATCTACAGTGGCCCTTTCGATCTGTGGAATCGGGTCACCACTGACGCCACCATTCGGGGGCTGTTCGAACCCACCCTGTTCTCCCAGGGATTCGTTACCGCGTTGTTGTTGTCGATGCTGGCCATCATTTGCCTGCCCCGGCAGTTCCATGTGGGAGTGGTGGAGAACAACGATCTTCGTCATCTGCGCAGCAGCCGCTGGGTATTGCCGTTGTATCTTCTGCTGTTCGCGGTGTTCGTGCTGCCGATCGTGGCGGCGGGGTTGCAGATGCTGCCGCCAGGCACCAAGGAAGACATGTTCATGTTGTCGTTGCCCATGGCCACTGGCAACCATGGGCTGTTGTTGGTGTCCTTTATCGGCGGTATCGCCGCCGCCACGGGTATGGTGATTGTCTCGACCATCGCTTTGGCGATCATGTTGACCAACGAAATTCTGCTGCCGGCCTGGGTGCAATACCGCATCCAGGGCAAGGAAGAACTGTCCGATCTGAGCGGGCAGCTGCGTTTTCTCCGCCGTCTCAGCATCGTGCTGTTGCTGATCCTGGCGTTTCTGTTCCACACCATCATCGATCGCATTCAGGGGCTGGCCCACCTGGGGCTGATTTCCTTCGCCGCGGTGGCGCAGTTCGCGCCGGCGCTGCTGGGTGGGTTGTATTGGCACAAAGGACACCGCGCCGGTGCCTTTATCGGCATGATCGTTGGTTTCGTGATCTGGCTGTACTGTCTGTTGTTGCCGCTGATGCTGCCGGATCCGGCGGTGGACTGGCTCAACCTTCATGGGCTGCTCGGTCTTGGTGTGCTGCGGCCTCACGCCCTGTTTGGTATCGAGGGGCTGGATCCGTTGACCCATGGCGTGTTCTGGAGTCTCAGTCTGAATCTGGCCGCCTATATCTATTTTTCCCGGCGCTCGTTTCGTGAGGCGCTGGATGAAACCCAGGCTACCCGGTTTGTCGATACTCCCACGGATTGGTGGCGGGAGAAGATGGGGCATCCGCTGATCTCCACGGCGGAGCTGCTGCAGGTGTGTGAGAGAGGGTTGGGGCACCCGCGCGCGCGGACCTTGTTCTTCGATTATCTGGAGCGGCGTCAGGTGCCGGCGGACCTGCAATTGCCGGCGCCGTTGCATCTGGTGCGTTATGTGGAGCGGTTGCTGGCCGGCGCCATGGGAGCGTCCACCGCGCGTATCGTGATGGGCTCTCTGCTGAGCAAACAAAATGTGCGCCATGATGAGATGGTGCGGATCATGGACGAGGCGTCCCAGTTGATTCAGTTCAATCATCAACTGCTGCGCACCACCATCGAGACCATCAGTCAGGGTATTTGCGTGGTGGACCGGGACCTGAACGTGGTGGCCTGGAATCAGGCTTATGTGCGTATGTTCGAGTACCCGGAGGGGCTGATTCGTCTCGGTAGGCCGATCGAAGAGGTATACCGCTATAACGCCGGGCGTGGCTTTTACGATGGCGATGATCTGGAAGAGGACGTCAATAAAAGGGTGCAGTTGCTGCGGGAGGGGCATGCTCATCGCTTCGAGCGGGAGTTGCCCAATGGTGTGGTGGTGGAAGTGCGTGGCAACCCCATGGAAGGGGGCGGTTTCGTCAGTACCTATATGGATGTGACCGAACGAAAGCGTGACGAAATAGCGCTGCGGCAGATCAACGAGAATCTGGAACAGATGGTGTCCGAACGGACCCGCCGGCTATCGGAATTGAACGCCAAGCTGGAGCAGGCCAATGAAGGCAAGACACGGTTTCTGGCCGCTGCCGGCCATGACCTGATGCAACCGCTCAACGCGGCGCACTTGTTTGTTTCTTCCCTGGGGCAACGGCTGAGCCGCAAGGAAGAGGATTTTGCCTACGAAACAGAAGTGCTGGGGCATATCGACAGCTCGTTGCAGGCCGCCGAGCAAATCATCTCCGCCTTGCTTGAGATCAGCCGGCTGGACACCGGCACCATGCCTTCCCATCCGGCGCCGGTGAGTTTACGGCCCCTGATGTCGCAGTTGGGACAGGAATTTGGCGTGTTGGCGCGGGATCAGGCGCTGAGCCTGCATCTTGTGGCGCCGGACGTGGAGGTGCGCACCGATCCCACTTTGCTGCGGCGAGTGCTGCAGAATCTGCTATCCAACGCGGTGCGCTATACCGATCGAGGCAAGGTGTTGTTTGGTTGCCGCCGCGATGGCGACTGGGTCCGTATCGAGATCTGGGATACCGGGCCGGGTATTCCCGAGGACCAACTGACCCAGGTGTTCCGGGAGTTTCTGCGCTTGCCGCAGCAGGGGCGACGGCAGGTGAAGGGGCTGGGGCTGGGGCTGGCGATCGCGGACCGCATTTGCCGGCTGCTGGAGCATCCATTGACGGTACGCTCCTGGCCGGACAAGGGCACCGTGTTCAGTGTCTCGGTGCCACGAATCCGGTCGCAAACGCCGATGGCCGCTCCGGTGGACGTCATCGAGGAGCCGCAGAGGGATATTCAGGGCATGCGGGTGTTCTGCGTTGATAATGACGCCGCCTTGCTGGCCAGTCTGGAAGCGTTATTCCGCGCACTGGGGTGTGAACCGGTGGTGGCGGGCTCCGTAGGCGAGGCGATAGAAAAGGCGAAAAATCAGCCGGCGCCGGATTTGCTGGTGGTGGATTATCAACTGGACCATGGCGAGACCGGTTTTCAGGTTATCGAGGCGCTGGACGGCTATTGGGACGATGTGGTGCCGGCGGTTTTGATTACCGCGGACCGGCGGCCGGAGATCCGCACCATGGCGGAAGAGATGGGCGTGCAGTTTCTGCAGAAGCCGGTGAATCAGGACGCCTTGCTGGCGGTGCTGCGGGCGCTGTGAATCAGAGATCGCCGGGGGGCTCGATGGCAAGGTCTTTCAATGCCAGCACCGCCTGGGTCCGGTTGCGGACCCCGAGTTTGCGGAAGATGGCGGTCATGTGTGCCTTGACCGTGGCTTCGGAGACATCCAGTTCGTAAGCGATCACTTTATTCTGCATGCCTTCCAGTAACATGCCCATGACGCGGAATTGTTGCGGTGTCAGGCTGGTGATGCGCTCGCGCATGGCGGTGTAGTCGGCGAGGTCAGGAGGGCGGGGGCCGCGGGCTTTTTCCGGTACCCAGCGTTCGCCGTTCATGATTCTTTCCAGCGCTTCGGTCATGGCGTCCACCGAGGCGGATTTGGGAATGAAGCCGTCCGCGCCGAAGTGCAGGGCCCGTTGAATCACGGCGACCTCTTCGTTGGCGGAAATCACTGCCAGGGGCACCCGTTGATAGATGTCACGCAGATAGACGAGCCCGGAAAAACCGTGCGTGCCCGGCATGTGCAGATCCAGCAGGATCAGATCGAACACGGCCTCGTCCTGGCCCAGGCGCTCCAGCGCCGCCAGGGAATCCGCTTCGATAATACGGGCATCGGCAAAGCTGCTTGCCACCGCCTGGCGCAACGCGGCGCGAAACAGAGGGTGGTCGTCGGCGATCAGTATCCGGGTCATGCCCCGATTATACGCATGGTGAGGGGCAATGCCATGATTGGCGCGCGGAACCGCGCGCCGGATCGGGGCTGGCGGGAAAGTCAGTCCAGGTCGGCGGGGTAAACACCGTTTTCGTCGTGGACTTCCTTGCCGCTCAGCGGCGGAGTGAAAGCGCAGGCCACGACCATGTCTTCGTTTTCGCCACCGTACAGGTAGTGCTCGTCGTGTTGGTCGAGCAAGTAGATGGTGCCCGGGGTCAGCTCGTGGACGTCACCGCTTTCGACCATCTCGATTTTGCCCTTACCGGAGATCACATACACCGATTCCCAGTGGTTGGCGTATTTGATGTGGGTCTTGGTACCCTTGAAGATGGTGGTGATGTTGAAGGAGTGGCCCATGCCATCTTCCTTCAGGGACAGCCGCACGGACTGCCAGTTACCATTTTCCGCGACCACGCGGCGTTCGGTTTTCTCGGCTTCCGCCAGAGTACGTACGATCATTAAAGTAGCTCCAGAGTATGGCAGGGGAGAAAGGCGCTCCCCCGGGCGGGGGAGCGCGAGTGGGATCAGCCTACGGAGTGTGCTTCACCGCGCTTGACCCGATCGGTCATGACCTCGGTCACGCTGTCCTTGAGAATCTCCATGGCGCGGTTCAGATCTTCCTCGCTGATGATCAGCGGGCACAGGGTTTTGATCACCTGGCCGTCGGCGCCGGAGGTCTCGATCACCAGTTTGCGTTTGAAGCAGGCCTTGGTGATTTCCTCGGCCAGCTCGCCGTCGCGGCAGACCAGGCCTTGCATCATGCCGCGCCCGTTCAGGTAGAACCAATGATCATCGTAACTGCGGGCGATATCGCGGAAACGCTCGGTGATGATGTCGGCCTTCTTCTGAACTTCCTGGGCGAACTTGTCGTCGCGCCAGTAGTGATTCAGAGCGGCGGTGGCGGTCACAAACGCCAGGTTGTGGCCCCGGAACGTGCCGTTGTGCTCGCCGGGTTTCCACTGGTCCAGTTCCGGTTTCAGCAACACCATGGCGAACGGCAGGCCATAGCCGCTGAGAGACTTGGACAAAGTGATGATGTCCGGGTTGATACCCACTTCGTCGAAGCTGAAGAAGCTGCCGGTACGGCCGCAGCCGGCCTGGATGTCGTCCAGGATCAGCAGCATGTCGTGTTTGCGGCACACCTTTTCCAGATTGCGCAGCCATTCGAAGCTGGCTGCGTTGATGCCGCCCTCGCCCTGTACGGTTTCCACGATCACGGCGGCGGGGAAGTCCACGCCACTGGAAGAATCGCCCAGCACCTTGTCCAGGTACTCGGTGGTATCGAAGGCGTCGCCCAGATAGCCGTCGTAGGGCATGCGGTTGACGCCGCCCAGGGTAACGCCGGCCACGCCACGGTGGTGGCTGTTCCCGGTGGCGGCCAGGGCGCCCAGGGTGACGCCATGGAAGCCATTGGTGAACGCGATGATATTGTGACGGCCCTTGATGTTGCGGGCGATTTTCAGTGCCGCTTCCACCGCGTTGGTGCCGGTGGGACCGGTGAACTGCATGACATGGTCCATGTCGCGGGGTTTGAGGATCACCTCATAGAAGGTGTCCATGAATTCCCGTTTGGCGGCGGTGTGCATGTCCAGGCCATGGACGATGCCGTCGCGCTGGACGTATTCGAGCAGCTTTTCTTTCAGGATCGGGTTGTTGTGGCCGTAGTTGAGGGTGCCGGCCCCCGCCAGAAAGTCGATGTACTCCGCACCGGTTTCGTCGTACAGGTAGCTGCCCTTGGCCTGGTCGAAGACCACCGGGAAGCTGCGGGCATAGCTCATTACTTCCGATTCGTGGCTTTCAAAAATGTCGGTATCCATGGTTCCGTCGTCCTCTCTGAATTCGTTTTCAGGCGTCGTCCCGATTGAACGGGCCGATGCGCAACAAATGCTCATCCTGGTGCTGGCCGGCGAAATGCAGGCGCGAATCGAACAGGATGAATTCCTCGGTGGGCATGCGGCGCTCGTAGGCGAAGCTGCGGAACATGCCCCAGGAAGCTTCATTGTCCGGGGTGATGGTGGTTTCGATGTAGCGCACATCCGTGGCTTCGTCGCGCTCCAGCAGGGCGGCCAGCATACGCTTGGCCAGACCCCGGCCCCGCGCTTTCTCATGCACCGCTACTTGCCATACGAACAGGGTGTCCTGTTGCTTGGGCGGAAGGTAGCCGGAGATGAAGCCGACCAGGTCGCCATCCAGCTCCGCCGCCACCGAGGTATCGGCGAAATGGGTGCATTGCAGCAGGTTGCAGTAGACGGAGTTCTCATCCAGGGGTTTGCACTCCGCGATCAACTGATGCACCCGGGGGCCGTCCTGGCTTTCCGGCTTGCGCAGGGTCAGGTCGTCGTCCTGGTGTTTTTTGTCGGTCGTGTCGTCTGCAGGCATGGTGTCACTTCTGGTCGGTTTGGGAAGGGGTGCGATGGCGGCTCCGGCGTTCCTCGGTTACCGGCTGAGCGCGATCGATGGCGCCCAGATCCAGTACCGGTGAAGCGTCGATGTCGCCTGCGTTCATCATCGCGGCGACCCGTTGCAGTGAACTGAGAATCAACGTCTGCTCCCAGTCCTGAAGCTGCTCGAAACGGGCCATGAACTCCTCCTGAAGAGGGGTGGGGGCTCGCTCTAGAATAGCGACGCCCTCGCCGGTGAGCGAGGCGTAAACGCGGCGTTTGTCCTGTTCGCCACGTTTGCGTTCGATCAGCCCCCGTTTCTCCAGGCGGTCAAGAATGGTGGTGACCGTGGCCTGGCTCACTGATACCTCATTGGCGATATCGCCCATGGTCAATTCCCCATGGGGTTCGATCGCCTGCAATACCAGCAGTTGAGGCGCGGTAAGACCGGCGACCTTGCTCAACTTCCGGGAGTACAAATCGGTGGCGCGAATAATCTGTCGTAACGCGATCAACACTTCGTCGTGTCTGGCCATGTCCGTTTATTGCCTTGATAGCGAATCAATATGACTGAAAAAAGAAAAACGCAATTTCGAGTTGAAAGGGATTTTTTCGATCGGTTTCGGCTAACCAGGCGGCAAGGCCGGGACCTCCGTGGCTCAAAGTGGTAGGCTAGTTTAGAGATATAATATTTAGATGTCAAAGTAATTGGCTGTTCGGGGAGGCGCCTGATGGTTCTGGCGAGCTTCATTGGCTTCATGTTGTTGTTTCTTCTGATCGGTTTCGCTTCGGTGCTGGTGCGTTCCCGAAGCCAGGCCGATTACCTGCTCGCCGGCTCCGGCGTGGCACCGTCCCTGACCGGACTTTCCGCTGTCGCCACCAATAATTCAGGTTTCATGTTCATCGGTGTGATCGGCTACACCTACGCCACGGGTTTGCCGGCGTTCACCATGATGGTGGGTTGGATTCTGGGCGACTGGATGGCCTCCACCCTGGTGGCCCGCCGTATCCGTGAGACCGCGGAGAAGCGGGACAGCCTTACTTTTCCGGAACTGCTGGCCAACTGGAATGGTACGGAATTCAAAGTATTGAAGACGGTGGCGGCGGTTATCGCCGTGGTGCTGCTGGGGGTTTATGCGGCGGCTCAGTTCAAGGCCGGTGGCAAGGCGCTGCATGCCCTGTTCGACTGGGATACCCGTACCGGCGCGATCATTGGCGCGGTGATGGTGTTGTTCTATGGCTTTTCCGGCGGGTTGCGTGCTTCGATCTGGACCGATGCGGCGCAATCGGTGGTGATGATCGTGGCCATGACGGTGATGCTGTGGACCGCGGTGCATATGGTGGGTGGCTGGGAGGCGGCGTGGACCGGGTTGCATGGCGTCTCCGATCACTTCTTCCGTTTCTTTTCCGAGGCGAGCCTGGCGCTGGGGTGGCAAGGGCCGGTGCTGTTTCTGGTGGGCTGGACGTTCGCCGGTGCCGCGGTGATCGGTCAGCCCCATGTCATGGTGCGCTTCATGGCGGTGGCGAACCCCCGTTCGGTGCGCCGGGCCCGTTGTTATTACTACGCCTGGTTCATCGCCTTTTACACGCTGGCGGTGGGCGTCGGGATGATGGCCCGGCTGTTGATGGATCAAGGCGTTGTTGACCCGTCGCTGGTGATGAACGCCGGCAAGCTGGACGCGGAACTGGCATTGCCGGTAATGGCCCAGGAACTGTTGCCGGATGTGGCCACCGGGCTGGTGCTGGCGGGGCTGTTCGCGGCCACCATCTCCACCGTGGATTCTCTGATTCTCAGTTGCAGTGCCTGTCTGTCCCGGGACCTGATGCCGAGCCGTTGGCACGGTTACGGGACCGCCCGTGTCATCACTCTGCTGGTGGTGGTGGCATCCCTGGGGATCGCTCTGTTCGCCAATGAGAATGTGTTTGATCTGGTGTTGTTCGCCTGGGGGATTCTCGGTGCTTCGTTCGGCAGTCTGCTGGTGGTTTATGCATTGGGTGGCCGTCCCGGTGAGCCGGTGGCGGTAAGTATGGTCGTCGCCGCCACCGTGGTGGCGGTTGGCTGGCGCCTGGCGGGGCTTAATGCGACCATGTCGGAGGTTTTTCCGGCGATGGTCGCCGCCTGGCTGGTATTTGCCATGGGGCACCTCACCGGCTCGGGTGAACGTCGCCCATTGGAAGGTTCCCAGGGGCAGTAATCAGCAAGAGGAAGAGGTGAATCGTGTTCCGCAAAGCGCTGCTTCAGCGGCTCAGCCGTGTTGGCGGAAAAGTGGGTGTGTTGATCGGTTGTCTGATGTTGCCGCTGGCGGTCCAGGCCCAAACCTCACAGGTTCCGGAAGACTCACAGGGGGGGCCCCGGCCCGAGGCGCAAAGCGAGATTGAAAAGGGGCCGGTGATTTCCCAGTTCCGTGAGAACTGGATTCTCGGTGAGTTGCGTTCCCTTCGTCAGGACATGATGGAATATCGCAACGAGATGACCAAGCTGGTCACCGACCGGGAACTGGAGGTGGCGGACAAGGCCATGGGCTACGCCACCAACACGGTGACGTACTTCTTTTATTTGATCGCCGGCGCCGCCTCGATTCTGGCGCTGGTGGGCTGGTCCACGATCCGGGATCTCAAGGACAACATCCGCGTTTACGCCGAGAAGGAGATGTCCCGGCTGACCGTGGAGTACGAGTCCCGGCTGGCGGACCTGGAGAAGGAACTGCGCAAGAAATCCCGCACCATTGCCGAGAACCAGGAAGAGATCGAGCGTACCAACGAGATTCACAGCCTGTGGTTGAAAGCCTCCAAGGAGCCCAGCTACAAGGAGAAAATCGAGCTGTACGACCGCATCCTGGAACTGCGTCCGGACGATCCGGAAGCGCTGGCATGGAAGGCGGACGCCGCGCTTGAGCTGGGTGAGCAGCGTTGGGCACTGAGTCTGTGCGACCGGGTGCTTGAAGTGGACGAAGAAAACTCCCATGCGCTCTACCAGCGCGCCTGTGCCTGGGCCGGGCTGGGTGAAACCGATAACGCCCTGCGTGATCTGGAGCAGGCGGTGAATCAGTCGGATGCGCTGCGCCAGCATGCCCGGGCGGAGGAGATGTTCCAGCCGTTGCGGGACCTGCCCCGGTTCCAGGCGGTGGTCGGTGGCGAGGAGCTTCTTGACCCATAGGTCGATGCTGTCAGTGCCATGAGAGAAAGCTGTTGGCCGGGGTGAGGGCGGCGCTCGGGCCAACAGTATGTCTGTATTTTTCCCTTTATATTTCAATGAGATAACCGTTCAGGTGCCAATCGGTGTCGTAATCCACCGTGCGCTGGTGCGGCCATGGGCCCGTAATCAGGGCTTTTCACGGCTATTTCCACAACAGCAATAGGTCTATTTGGCTGAAGGTTTCTGCTACACTCTGCGCCCCTGAATGATTGGACGATGACAGTCGGATTGCCATCAGTGCTGATTCGTTGGGCGCCATTCTGTGTCCCGGCATCCGATTAGCGCCATCCCGCGTTCCGTCCTTATCGGAGATTTCCATGAAGCGCGAAAGCGGTGCGGACAACACCAAGGCGATGCCTGATGTGGCATCCAACTCCATGGTCGACCATATCGGCGGCACCCTCGACTGGGTCGGCATGAGTGAAATTCACCTGCCCGCACGGGTCAGTGATACCCGGGTCGGCGAGCGCCCGGTGAGTACCTCCATTCAGGCCTACGTCAATCTGGCCAATCCGGATGCCAAGGGCATTCACATGTCGCGCCTGTATTTGATGCTGGAAGAAACCTTCGGGGATCACTCGGTGAGCCCGGCTTCCATCGAACAGCTGCTCGGCAATTTCCTGGAAACCCATGAGGGGCTCAGCACCCGTGGTTTCGTGCAGTTCGATTTCGAGTACTCCATGCGCCGCCCGGCGCTCAAGAGCAGTTACGCCGGCTGGAAGAGCTATACCGTGAGCATCAAGGCGTCACTGGGTGAAGAAGGGCTGTGCACCGAGATGTACGTGGAAGTGCCGTACTCTTCCACCTGCCCCTGTTCCGCGGCGCTGGCTCGTCAGTTGATTCAGGAAAAATTCCGCGAGGACTTTCAGTCCGGCAAGGTGGATGTGGACGAAGTGTTCGAGTGGCTCGGCACCGAGGAAGGCATTCGTGCCACGCCGCATAGCCAGCGCAGTATCGCGCAGGTTCGGGTGCTGCTCGATAAGGCTGCTGAATCCTTCCCGATCACGGCGTTGATCGACTCCATCGAAGACGCGCTGAAGACGCCGGTGCAGACGGCGGTGAAGCGTATCGACGAGCAGGAATTCGCGCTGCTGAATGGCCAGAATCTGATGTTCTGTGAAGACGCGGCGCGCCGTCTCAAGCATGCGCTGGATCCTCAACCCTGCTACCGCGATTTCTGGTTGCGGGTGAATCACCTGGAAAGCCTGCACGCCCACAATGCGGTGGCGATCGTCACCAAGGAAGTGGAAGGCGGCTACCTGCCGATTCCGTGACGCTGATTTTCTGACAAGAAACGCGGCCGGTGGGAGCAAGCCTCACCGGCCGCCGTTGTTTTTCCTGCGAATTCCCTCAGAATCGGCCGTTGACGCCGAACGCCAGGTTGTTCACCTCGTCGCCACTGCTGTCCACGGCGCGCAGATACTCCACACTCAGAAACACCTTGGGGCTGACGGTAAAGTCCACGCCCAAGCCGAGAGATAGATCGCTGTAGTTCTTGCTACTGGAGCCGCCGGCGCGATAGTCATGGGTGGTTTCCACCCGGGTGACACCGACCAGACCGTAGGGACGGATCGGCATGGAGTTAGGGAACTGCCCGCGAAAATAGGCGCCGTATTGGCGGTCGATTTCCACCTTGGTGCCATTGCCCAGGCTGTCGTCATCCAGCCCCAGACCAATGCGTACTTCGCCGCCCAGGGTTTCGGTGCGGTTGATCCAGGTGCCCAGCTTGAACTGCAGCGCCGAGGGTTTGGCGCTGCCGCCGCGATCCGGTTCCACTTTGCTGCTCACGTAGTCCAACCCGGCGAAGCCGCTGGCATTGGCGATCATCGGCAGGACAAGGCAGACGGCCAGAAGCCATGTTTTCTTCATTACAACAATCCTTTCATCACAACCACGATAGAGTGCCGCCATTGTAATGAAGTTTGCTGCGCAAGAAAGGCTGGACACGCAACACGCCGATTCGCCGCCGAGGCGGCTTCCCACGGCGGCTCCGTGGCCTCCGCGGGAAGCGAGCTTGCTCGCGAACGGGCGCTGGGGCTTCCCATAAATTCAAAAGCGCGGGACGTCGGATGTCCCGCGCAGCTTACCGTTTAATGCTCGTGGTCGTGCTCGCCTTCTTCCTCTTCCCCTTCGCCATGATCATCATGATCTCCGGCGGCACCGGTCCAGGCGAGCCCCAACGGCGCGAAACCGAGATCCGCCACTTCAGTGGTCACGGTCAGGGACTCCAGTTCCACACGGTGGATGGCCTGGGCCCGCGGGTCGGAGACGAACACCTCGTGGCCGTCGCCGCTGAAGGCCAAAGCCGGTGCCGGGGCGCCGTCGGCCGGGGGCTGATCCAATACGGTGATTTGCCCATGGTGGTGCCACTCGGCGGTATCCATCACATGCAGGGTGCCGGCATCGTCGAGCAGCACCAGATGCTCTCCGTGCGGGTCCAGGCCGTAGGCGAGCGGTTTGGCGTCGGCGGCGGTGTTCTCGCGCCACGTCACCTGCTCGGCTTCGGTGGCATCCGGCGCTATCCGATAGAGGTTATAGCCAGGGTAGGAGAGGGCGGCGAAATCGGTCAGATCGGGACTGCCCAGGATTGTCGCCAGACGTTCCGGTGCGGTGACCTTGTGATCGTGAAAATGGTCACCGTGCAGCTCCGCCACCAGTGCACCATCCTCGCAACCGAATACGGAATGGGTGGTATTGGAGGCGCCGCCATGAAGTCCCGGGCAGGCGGTGGCCAGGGTGCCCTCGGCATGGAAGTGATCGCCGTGCAGGTGATACAGCGCGATGCCGTCGGCAGCGCTCGCTCCGTCGCTGACGTTACTGCTCAGTACCCACTCGCCGCGCGGTTCGGCGATGCCGTGGTGCGCTTGCTCAAGAGTGTGAGAGGCGATGACGTCGTCATTTTCCAGGCTGCTGTCACTGAATAGCTGGAACTGGGAACCGGTGGCGGCGTCTCCGTCGAAAAACACCGTGCCGAGGCCGTCGTTGCCGCGGTAATGGGTGGGCTTAACGCCAAGCAGTGTCAAGGCGCTGAGCCCGGGAGTGCCGGTGTCGACATGGTCTTCGTGCAGCCAGATACCGCCATCCAGAATCTGCACCTGATCATTGTCACGTTGCATGATCACGGCGTAGCGGCCGCCGGGGCTGGTATGCAGTGCCGTGGCCGGATAGGTCAGAGCGAAGTCGGCGATGGTGGCCTGTTGTTCCAGATCGTACACGTAAACGCGGGAGTTGGTGCCGGCGGCTTGTGTGAATACCAGGCGGCCAGCGCTTTCCTCGTGGTCATGGTCGTGATCATCGTCGCCACCGGGCAGGGTGGTGCTGCCGGTGTCGTTGTTACAGGCGGCCAGCAGTAGGGCCAGGGTCAAGGCGCCGAGGCGGGGCAGGGCGGAGTGCAATGAGCTGTTCATGTGTCGTTCCTGAATTCGTTGCGATTTTATGACGTTATAGCGTTTCGGTAATGGGGCGCTCCGGGCCCTTTGAGGGCCCGGCCGGTCTCAGAATTCCATGCGCATGCCGACGGTCAGATTGCGGCCCGGCTCCGGCACGGTGCGGGCCAGGAAGGAGGTGTGGTTCCACACTTCCTCGCCCAGCAGGTTGCTGCCGCGCAGATAAACGCTGTAGCGCTGGGCGCCTTCCAGGGTGTAGCTGAGGGTGGCGTTGAGCATGTCGTAGCCGGGAGTACGGCTTTCGTAGCCGGCGATGTCGTTCTGCGGGAACATCCGATAGAACTCCAGCTCACCGTCGAACGCCCGCCAATAGGTGTTGACGCGGCCGCCCAGGCGCTTCGCTGGGATTCGTGGCAGTTCATTGCCGCCGCGACTGAACTGGGCCTTGACGATGTCGCCGAACACCGTGGTGGACCAGCGTGGGGTCCACTGATAGCGCATCTCCGCTTCCGCGCCAGTGAACTCCACATCGTCCTGGCTGTACTTGATCAGGCGGAATTCCTCGATCTGATCCAGGGTGCGGGCGTAGATGTAGTTGTCCACCTGGTTGTGGAACAGGCCCACATCGAAGGTCAGATCACCGCGAACCTTGCGCAGATTCAAGCCGATGTTGCGCGAGGTTTCCTTATGAATGGCGGAATCGTCATCCGGCGCGCCGCAGGTGTAGCTGCTGGAGACCAGGCCGCACTCATAGGTGTTGGTGGCCAGGTGAACCCCCCGGGCATACATCTCCTGGGCATGAGGCATGCGCTGGGCGCGGGTGGCGGACAGCGACACGTTGTAGTCCGGCAGAAACGCCCAGGTCAGCGCCGCCGACAATGAATTGGCGGAGTCGCTGTAGGAAGGCCGGTCCAGCGGATCCTCCACCGGGTCCAGGCGCTGATGCTCGTGACGGGCGCCCACTTCCAGGTGCCACTGTTCGGAGAAGCGGTAGTGTTCCACCGCGAATACGCCGAGGGTTTCGGTGTCGGTCTTCGGCATCAGGGCCTCGGTGCCCTGGGTGTTGAACTGGTGATCGGCGTACTGGAAACCGACCACGCCATGCCAGCCGCCAATCGGCGCGTGTTCCGCCTCTACCCGGGTTTCATAGCCTTTGTGACGGAAAGTGGTGCCCACTTCCCCTTCCTCGATTTCGTGGTGGCGATAGTCGGTGTGGCTGGAGCGCACCTTGACCTTCTCGATACCGGGCAGCGGCTGCCGGTATTCACCGCGCAGATCGATGCGGCGGGCGTCCAGGTCCACATAAGGCGGCGTGTGCTCGCCTTCGCCGTGGTCGTGGTCATGGTCGTGACCATCGCCATCACAGGACAATTGATCACCATCGGCTTCGCAGCCCTCGAATTCATGGCTGTGGCCGGGCAGACCGTAGATGTCGCTGCGGTAGGAATACGCCATGCCCAGGTAGCCACGCTCGCCGATCCAGGAAGCGCCGACACTGACATTGTCACTGTCGGCGTAGGTGCCATCGATGTCGGGCACGGTGAAGCCATTCACTTCATAGTCGTCAGCGCGGCGCCGTGAGCCTTCCACGTGCACCGCGAAATGGTCGCCGGCGCGGGCGGTGATGCCGGCGGCACCGGCCTTCTCGTTAGCCACCGTATTGCCGCGGACGGCTACAAAGCCCTCCACCGGACGGTCCGGCATGCGGGTGGGGATCTTGTCGTCCAGGACGTTGACCACGCCGCCGATGGCGCCTCCGCCATAGAGCAGGGTGGACGGGCCGCGCAGTACCTCCACCTTGCGGGCGAGCATGGGCTCCACCGTGGTGGCGTGGTCCGGGGAGATATCGGAGGCGTCGAACAGACGGGCGCCATCGGAGAGCACGCTTACCCGTGGCGCCCCCTGGCCGCGGATCACCGGGCGGCTGGAGCCACCGCCGAAGGTGTCGGAATGAACCCCTGGCAATCCTTCCAGCGTGTTGCCGAGGGTGGCGTTGCTGCGTTGGAACAGCAGACTGTCCTCCAGCAATCCGAACGATGAGGCGCCGCTGGCGGCGTCCTCGTCAAAAGGCAGTGCGGACACCTGGACCGCATCCAACTGATGGGAGGGTTGCCGGGGCGCTTGGTCGTCGGTGTTGTCGTTCTGTTGCGCCGAGGCTGGCAGGGCGGCCAGGGTGGCACCGGCCATCAACCCCAGGGCCAGCGGCAGGGGTAAAGCTTTGCGTCTCATGGACTCTTTTCCTCTATCGAACAGGCACGTGGAGCATGCCTTGGCAAGCTGCGAATGTTATATCATAACAAAAGCGCTATCGAAACCCGAACCGCTTGAGGCGGCGGCGAAATCGGAGATCAGGCGGACAGAGGTGGGGCGCGGGAAAGGTAGGCGCGCAGACCGGCCTGGGTATGGCCACGGTTTTGCGCCAGCGGGCGCCAGAATGGCTCCGCCGGAGGGTTATGCTGAACCAGCGTGGCGGGCGGCACGGCAATCTGTACCGGCGCGCAGTGCTGGCAATGGGGGGCGACGGCGGTGCCGTCATTGTCGGGGGTGCCGCCGGCCAGGGACGTGGCGGTCGGCAAATGCTCGGTGCTGTGCCACGCCATCTGCCACTGCCCGGCGATCAACAGCAGGGAAAGTAGCAGGAGGCGAACCGGGAAGGCCCTGTAGCTACGGGGACGCATGGTCCTTTCCGTGGGTTTTGGGGCCATGAGTGTTGGGGCCATTTTGCTGGGGGATATCATGCTGCGCGTCGCCATGCAGCGGGTGCGGCTGGCCCGGCACCGGATCGAAGCCACCGGGATGCCAGGGATGGCATTTACACAGGCGGCGCGCCGCCAGGGCGCTGCCGCGCAAGGCACCATGGTGCTCCACCGCCTGGCGCGCGTACTCGGAGCAAGTGGGATAGAAACGGCACTGATTGCCCAGCCAGGGGCTTAAATAGCCCTGGTAGAAACGCAGGCTGGCCAGTAAAACCCGTTTCATGTTGCGACTCCCAATCAGAACCCCGCCAGCATACCCGAGGAAGATGACATTTGTCTTTGACGTCCTCTCCGCCCTAAAGGACGGAGATTCCCACTCCTGGAGGGCAACGTCCTGCCCCGAGACTGAGTATATTCCGGGCTGCGTTCACGTCCCGGTCGTGGAGAACACCACACTCCACGCACTCCCAGTCTCTCACTCGTAGCCCGTTTACGCCTTGTGGTCCGCTAAGCGAGCCACACGACGAACAGGTACGGCTGGTGTTGGATTCTCGGACTTCTCGGAAGACGATGCCTGCGTGATCGCATTTGTATTCCAACATCGTCTTCAGTTGTGACCAGCCGGCGTCGTAGACGCTCTTGGCCATGCGAGTCTTCGCCAGTTTGGTGGACGAGACATCCCCCACATAGATTCCGCCGTGCTGGTTCACCAGCCGGCGACAGAACTTGTGCAGCGCATCCTTGCGCCGGTTCTTGATTTTGGCGTGGATTGCCTTCACGCGGCGCTTGTTACGGGCGCGCTGCGCTGCGGCCAGCTTGTTCTCGAGACTGCGGTAGAAGCGACCGTTCTCCAACTTCTCACCGTTGGAACAGATGGCCACGTCCTTCAGCCCCAGATCGATGCCAACGGCGCCTTGGCCACTGGATGGCTGAACCTCCACCTCGACCACCACGTTGAAGTACCAGCGGCCTCGGGCATCCTCGTTGAAGTTGCCTGCGCGAAACGTGTACTGGCTCAGGCCAAAGCTATCCCAGACCTTGAAGTGCTGGCCATTGAAGGTGACCTGCCCGTTCTTCCACTTAGCCGCGCCCGACTTGAAGGGCACCCAGCCGAGTGAGCGGCGTACACCACGGGACTTGCGCCACGCCAGTCGGGTCTTGCGAAACTGTTGGCGACGGATGGTGTATTCCCGGCCGACCTCTTGAACGGTATGACTGTGAAGGCCGAGTTCCTTAGCGGCCCCGTTGGTGTATTTCTGGATGTCGTAGGCGGACAGGAAGACCCCGCGCTCGTGGATCGACCGCGAACTTAGTTCGTTCACGTAGTTCCAGGCGAAGTTCACGCTATGCGCCATGCGGTTGAGCTCGGCGGCATGCTTGTCCTTCACGCGAACCTTGAGGGTCTTGGTCTGTATCATGGGCTCGAGCATACTTGGTCTATGGATGCTCAACAATCACACAGAACAGGAAGACACTGCGTTTTCCGGCCACGTATACCCGCCAAAGGTGGTGCTGTCCCGGCTGGTAAACAGCTTGAAAGGGGGCTCCAGTCGCAAGCTAAAGCTGATGGACCCTGAGCTGGTGAAGCCAGCCTATCTCAAGAATGCCCTGTGGAGCCCGAACTAAAAGTACGGGCATGTCGCGCATTTTGGTTATCTGTTGGGAGACTTGAATTTCCATCGTATTCGCTGGCTTGCCAGCGAATGGACGTGCGGATCTGCTGACCTGCTTACATGGATCGCGATGGACCTAGTCCCGGCTCCAGCGGGTGCCCTCGCGGGTATCCTCCAGTTGGATGCCGGCGTCCTTGAGCTGGTCGCGGATCTGGTCGGCACGGGCGAAATCGCGGGCTTTCTTGGCCGCGGTGCGCTCCGCCACCAGGGCGTCGATCTCGTCGTTGGCGAGACCGTCATCGGCGCTGCCCTGGTTCTGGAACCAGGCCACCGGATCGGATTCAAGTAGCCCCAACAGTTCGGCGCCGGCCAGCAACTCGGCTTTGATCGCCGGTTTTTCCGGCAGCTCCGCCTTGTTCAGCTTCGCCGCCACCGCGTGCAGGGCGCTGATCGCCTCGGCGGTATTGAGATCGTCGCGCAGAGCCAGCAGCACCGGGTGGTCCTCCGGCAGACGGTAGCCGGCATCGGGCTCGACCTGTTCGCCGCGTCCCAGCAGGGCGTAATAGAGGCCGTCCAGGCTCTTGCCGGCCTGATCCAGCACTTCGGCGGAGAAGTTCAGCGGTGAGCGGTAGTGGCTGGAGAGCAGCGCGAAACGCAGCACCTCGCCGGGGTATTCCTTCAACAACTCGCGGACCAGACGGAAATTGCCCAGGGATTTGGACATTTTCTCGCCATCGATGTTGATGTAGCCGTTGTGCATCCAGTAACGGACGTAGTCTGTGCCGTGGGCGCAGCAGCCCTGGGCGATCTCGTTTTCATGGTGCGGGAAGATCAGGTCCTGGCCGCCGCCATGGATGTCGATGACGTCGCCCAGATGCTTGTGAATCATCGCCGAGCATTCGATGTGCCAGCCCGGCCGGCCGCGTCCCCAGGGCGATTCCCAGCCGGGCTGGTCGTCACTGGACGGCTTCCACAACACGAAGTCGCCGGGGTGGCGTTTATAATCCGCCACTTCCACCCGTGCGCCGGCGAGCATGTCTTCCAGATTACGCCCGGAAAGCTTGCCGTAATCGGGCATGGATTCCACCGCGAACAGCACATGGCCATCGGCCTGGTAGGCATGCCCCTTGGCGATCAGCGTTTCGATCATGGTGAGCATGTCACCGATGTGATCGGTGGCCTTGGGCACCACGGTGGGAGGAAGGGCGTTGAGCCGCCCCATGTCTTCTTCGAAGGCCGTGGTGAAACGGGCGGTGAGGGCGCTGATTTCCTCGCCGTTATCCGCCGCCGCCTTGATGATCTTGTCGTCGATATCGGTGATGTTGCGAGCGTAGACCACCTGGGGATAGAGCCGCCGCAGAAGCCGGTAGAGCACATCGAACACCACCACCGGACGGGCATTGCCGATGTGGACGTAGTTGTACACCGTGGGCCCGCACACGTAGAGGGTGATACGGTCCGGGTCCAGCGGGATGAAATCGTCCTTGCGGCCGGTCAGGGTGTTGTGCAGTTTCAGCATGGCTCAGTTATATAGCTCGTTGGGATCGATGATCGGGGCGCGGTCGATCACCACCCGATCGCCCTCCACTTTCCAGTAAAAACAGGCGCGGCGGCCGGTATGACAGGCCGGCCCGGTCTGTTCCACTTTGGCCAGCAGAACGTCACCGTCGCAGTCCAGCCGCAGTTCCTTGAGATACTGTACCTGTCCGGAGCTTTCGCCCTTGCGCCACAGCTTGCCGCGGGAACGGGAGTAGTAGCAGACCCGGCCGGTACGTACGGTTTCCTCGATCGCCTCCCGGTTCATCCAGGCGAACATCAG
Organism: Alloalcanivorax xenomutans; assembly: GCF_900217905.1. Lineage (GTDB taxonomy): Bacteria > Pseudomonadota > Gammaproteobacteria > Pseudomonadales > Alcanivoracaceae > Alloalcanivorax > Alloalcanivorax xenomutans. The sequence continues at coordinate 27,255 of NZ_OBMO01000001.1, read as the reverse complement.
CACTTCGCCACTGTCGTGCTGTTGGGCGATCACCGGCACCAGGCCCTGGTCGTTGAAGGCCAGGTTATCCAGCGCTTCGGAGAGGGCGACGCTGAAACCTTCCGGCTGTTGTTCGTTGGCTTTGAACATAAGCAGCTCCGCTGCTGGGCATTCACGCTAACACGCAACACGCCGACACGCGGGAGGCCGAGCGTGTTGCATGGTGCGTGCAAGCGTGGTTGCACTTACTTAAATAGGCTGACGTGTCGCCTCGGCCAGCGCCGCCAGTGCTTCGTCCAGGGCCAGGGTATCCGTGGCCTGGGAGCCCAGGCGCCGCACCGCCACCTGATTCTGCTCCGCTTCCTTCTCGCCGACTACCCAGATCACCGGCACCTTGGCACGGGAATGCTCGCGCACCTTGAAGCCGATCTTCTCGTTGCGGGTATCCAGCTCCGCGGGAATGCCGCGCGCCTTGAGTTGCTCGACCACCCCGGCGGCGTAGTCATCCACCGCGTTGGTGATGGTGGCCACCACCACCGGTACCGGCGCCATCCATAAGGGCAGATGGCCGGCGGTGGATTCGATCAGAATGCCCAGGAAGCGCTCCAGCGATCCCAGCACGGCCCGGTGCAACATCACCGGACGCTGGCGGCTGCCGTCCTCGGCCACATATTCGGCATCCAGACGCTCGGGCAGCACGAAATCCACCTGCAGGGTGCCGCACTGCCAGTCACGACCGATGGCGTCGCGCAGCACGAACTCCAGTTTCGGGCCGTAGAAGGCGCCTTCGCCGGGGTTCAGCTCACATTCCAGTCCCAGCGACTCCACCGCCTCGCGCAGCGCGCCCTCGGCGCGGTCCCAGGTTTCATCGGAACCGGCGCGGTTGTCCGGCCGATCGGAGAACTTGATGCGGAAGCTGTCGAAACCGAAATCCTGGTAAACCTCGCGCAACATGGTGATGAAGGCGGCGGTTTCCTCGTTGATCTGGCCTTCGGTACAGAAGATGTGGGCGTCATCCTGGCTGAAGGAGCGGGCCCGCATCAGACCGTGCAGGGCGCCATGGGCCTCGTTACGGAACAGAGCGGTGAATTCGCCCATGCGGATCGGCAGATCCCGATAGCTCTTGATGCCCTGGTTGAAGATCTGCACGTGGCCGGGGCAGTTCATCGGCTTGATCGCCATTTCCCGGTGATCATGGGTACAGACGGTAAACATGTCGTCGCTGTATTTGTCCCAGTGTCCGGACTGTTCCCAGAGCACGCGGTCCATCATCTGCGGCGTGGACACCTCGGAGTAGTCGTACTTCTCCATCTTGGCGCGGATGTAGTTTTCCAGGTTCTTGCGCAGGCGCCAGCCGCGCGGGTGCCAGAACATGCTGCCCACGGCTTCCTGCTGGATATGGAACAAGTCCATTTCCCGGGCCAGTTTGCGGTGGTCGCGCTTTTCCGCCTCTTCCAACTGTTTGAGGTAGGCGTTGAGCTCTTTCTTGTCGCGCCAGGCGGTGCCATAGATCCGCTGCAACTGGGCGTTGTCGGCATTGCCGCGCCAGTAGGCGCCGGCCACTTTCATCAGCTTGAAGCCGTCGCCGAGCTTGCTGGTGGAGGGCAAATGCGGGCCCCGGCACAGGTCGATGAACTCGCCCTGGCGATACAGCGAGACTTCCTCGCCCTCGGGCAGATCGCGGATGATCTCCGCCTTGAATTCCTCGCCCTGATCCAGGAAGAAGCGGATCGCCTCGTCCCGGTCCCAAACCTCGCGGCGGATCTCTTCGTTGCGCCGCACGATCTCCTGCATGCGCTTTTCGATGGCGACCAGGTCTTCCGGGGTGAACGCGGTCTCCCGGTGGAAGTCGTAGTAAAAGCCGTTTTCGATGGTCGGCCCGATGGTGACCTGGGTTTCCGGAAACAGCTCCTGCACGGCTTCGGCCATGACATGGGCGGCATCGTGACGGATCAGCTCCAGAGCGTCCTCATGGTCGCGGGTGATGATTTCCACTTCCGTGCCGTCGGTGAGAGGCAGATAGACGTCGGTGAGATGGCCGTTGGCCTTCACCGCCAGCGCCTGTTTGGCGAGTTTCTTGCTGATCCGCCCGGCGATCTCCAGGGCGGAGGCCGGTTGATCAAACTCCAGGGTTGCCCCGTCGGGCAGTCGATAGCTCACACTCATGGGTGACACGGAATCCAAAGCAAATGAAGCAGGCAGATGTGGAAAGCAGGCCCGGTGCGGGGGCACGGGTTTGCGTCCCGGAACCGACGGATGGTAGGCAATCGCCGCGGTGGCTTCAAGCGCCAAGCCATGACAGCGGCCTTATGACGTGGTTTGCTTGACCCATAACGACGAGGAAACGGCATGCCCCAACTGCACAGGATCGGAGATCAGTTGATGCCGCTGCTGCGGGTGGCACGGCGTATCAATGAGCAAAGAGACGTGGCCACACTGGCGCAAACCATCGTCGCCGAGGCGCGCGCCCTGTGCCGCGCGGAGGCCGGTGCGCTCTGGCTGTACCGGGGTGGTGGCGGTGATGAACGCCTGGTCTGCATGATTCGGCAGGGAGAAGGTGGCACCGGCGTGACGGACGGGGTCGAAGTGCCTCTGGCGCGATCCGGGTGCCCGGTGGCGCGGGTGGCGAAAGAAGGCGAAACCCTGTTGCTGGCGTCGGGACAGGGGCTGGCGGAAGAGGACCGGGCGCTGTGGGTACCGGATCTGGTGACGGAGGTGTCCGCGCAACTGCTGGTGCCGCTGCCCAACCATGATGGTGAGGTGGTCGGTGTGGTGCAGCTGATCAATGCCCGTGACGACCAGGGCCACCGGCTGGCGTTCTCCCGGCGCCAGCGGGTGGTGGCGGAGGCCTTGGCCGGCTACGCGGGCATCGCTTTGAATAATCTGCTGGTGGTGGCGGAGATGAAGGACCTGCTGGACGCCTTCGTCAAAGTCATCGCCCAGGCCATCGACGCCAAGAGCCCGCACACCAGCGCCCATTGCCAGCGGGTGCCCCTGCTGACCGAATTATTGGCCCGGGCTGCCTGCCAGGATCGTGGCACCTTCGCCGACTTCGATCTGGACGAGGACGGCTGGTACGAGCTGAGAGTGGCGGCCTGGCTGCACGACTGCGGCAAGCTGGCGACACCGGACTCGGTGCTGGAGAAATCCACCAAGTTGCATGCCCTGCACGACCGCATCGACATGATCGCCGCCCGTTTCGCGGTGCTGCGGGCGGAATTGGTGGCGGACTTCGCCGAGCGTGAACGGACGGAGCCGGAACGGGCCTCGGCGCTGGCGGCGGAAAGAGAGCGGGCGCTGGCGGAGCTGGAAGCGGATCTGGCGCTGTTGCAGCGAGTCAACCTGGGCGGGGAAACCATGGCTCGGGAGGATCAGGAACGGGTCCGGGGGATGGCCGGGCGCACCTGGACCGATGCGCAGGGGCGGTTACAGCCGCTGTTGAGTGAAGACGAGGTAAGCAATCTGTGTATCCCCAAAGGCACGCTGACCGAGGACGAGCGGGCGGTCATTAACGGGCATATGGACGTGACCCTGGCGATGCTGGAGTCGCTGCCGTTTCCGCGCAAGCTGCGGCGGGTGCCGGAATACGCCGGCGGTCACCACGAACGCATGGACGGCACCGGGTTCCCCCGTGGCCTGACCCGCGAACAAATGTCGATCCCGGCGCGGATCATGGCCATCGCCGATATCTTCGAGGCGCTGACCTCCCGGGAGCGGCCCTACAAACCGCCACTGAAGTTATCGGAAGCGTTGGAAATCATGCGCCAGATGCGCGACGACCACCACCTGGACCCGGACCTCTACCGCCTGTTCCTCGACGCCGGCGTCTGGCGCCAATACGCCCTGGAAGCCCTGGACCCGGAACAGCGGGATGTGGAGGAAGTGAGCAAATACCGCTGAAAAGCAGGGAATAGTTAATAGTGAATAGTTAACAGTTGCGCGAAATAGGCCGGGGAATCGGGAAACGAGGAGGCCGCGCCATCGCTTGGGCAGGGCCTGATTGTCCTTTAACATAAGCCGAAGTTGCGGGTACGCAAACAGCCTTTGCAGTACTGCAATGTGCTTTTTTTCGCTGTTAACTATTCACTATTAACTATTCCCTGCCCCTTACAGCGCCTGCACCCGCTGCAGCTCATCCATGAACGCCACGCAATTGCGGCCGGCGCCCTTGGCCTGGTAGAGCGCCTCGTCGGCCCGTTTGATCAGAGCGAGAACGTCCTTTTCTCCGGGCAAGGAGCTGGCCACGCCGACGCTGATGGTGACCACCTGGCTGACCCTGGAGCCGGCGTGGGGCAGGCCCAGTTGCTCGATCCGGGTGCGCATCCGTTCGGCGAACACCAGGGCGTCCTTGAGGCTGGTGTTGGCCAGCGCCACCAGGAATTCCTCGCCGCCGTAACGGGCGACGAAATCGGCTTCGCCCTGGGCCATGCCACGGGGAATGCCGGCCACGGACTTGAGGCATTCGTCGCCGGCCAGGTGGCCGTAGGTATCGTTGTATTGCTTGAAGAAATCGATATCGAACAGCAGCACGGTGACGTTATCGATGGCGTGCCGGCTACGGCCATGCAAAGCGTCATTGAGGCGGGACTCCATGCCGCGCCGGTTCAGGCAACCGGTCAGGCCGTCCCCGGTGGCCTGGCTCTCGAGCACCCGGTTGGCCGAATGCAGCTCCGCCCGGTGCTGATACAGCACGTGCTCGGACAGAAAGTGGCTGCGCAGCAGGCGTTCATAAATATATTGGCCAAACAAGCTCATGGTGCCGGTTGCCAGGGAGAACAGCAGCAGCGTCAACGCCTGGGACAGTGGCAGAGTATTGGGGGCCAGGGTGCAAAGGGCCTGGAGCGCCAGTATCGCCGAAGTGCTCAGGGCGGAAGCCAGGAACGGCACGCGCAGCAGCACGCCGAGTACCAGGATCGCCAGAGGGGTTTGCAGGAACAGCAAGAACGCTTGCGGGTGATCGATGGACAGGCCCATCCACATCCCGGTGATGGCTACCGCGAACGCCAGCAGGATGATCATTGGATGCAGCCAGCGGCGCAAATCGGGGCGATGGGCGACCACCGCGGTGGCGCCGGCCAGCATGATACAGAACAAGCGCGGGCGCCAGGTAAGGGCGACCAGATCCGGTTCCACGCTCAGCTCCAGAATCACCGCCAGAGCCAGAATGGAGACCAGGGTAATGGTGGCCCAGGGCGTGATGCGGGCCACGTTGCCGCGGAAATAATCAACGAATTCGCGTTCCAGCGGCGCCGGAAGACGCAAATGCCAGGGCAGCCGTATATCGCTGCCGGACGGAAGCGTACTCGTCCGTTGCGGGTCTTGGGTCACCTTGGATCCTTAGAGTCTGTTCGGGGAGAAGAGCGTCCCCAAAGATTCATTCAGGTTCCCAGCATAGCGCCTGACGCACCAGATATCCCGCAACTATATCAATATCAACAGAGCCCGTTTTACCAGCAAGGCTCGCTACACCAGCAAAGCCAACAGGGCCTGGCGTTTTTCAGCGGGCAGGCGGCGAAAGCAGTCCAGCAACAGCCCTTCCTCCAGCCCCTGGGGAACACAGCCTTCAGCTCGTGGCAGGTCCCCGGGCCATTCAACCATGCTGCGTTGCAGCCGCGCCACGATCTCCGCGTTCATGCTTCGGTGACTGTGAGTGGCGGCCTGGGCGATGCGATCACGCATGCCGGGAGGGAAACGAACCACGAACTTCTCGGCCCGCGTGGTCTCGTCCTGCTTCATAGTGTCTGTCATATGCCCCGAGAAAACGGTTACCTTACGCACTTTTTCAACTTCACGCGATGATGGCACGGTGCTATTAATCGGCCTTGACCCGGGTCAAGGCCGAGTGCGAAAGAGCATGCGGGGTGGCGTCGCGGCGTCTGTTATGATCGCTTTGTCAGGAGAGAGAGCACACTGCCATGAATGTCGCCGGCGCCGACCTGAATTTATTGAAATACCTGGATGTGTTGCTGCGGGAAAAAAACGTGACCCGGGCGGCGGAACAACTGGGCATTACCCAGCCGGCCATGAGCAACAGCCTCAAACGGCTGCGGCAGATGTTCAATGATCCGCTGCTGATCCGCACCAGCGAGGGCATGACCGCCACCGACCGGGCTCTGGAGCTGCAGCCCCTGGTTCGTCAGTTGATGGCACAGGCGGAATCTCTGTTCAATCCGGAGGAAGTGTTTCGTCCCGAGGAAAGCCGCCGGGTTTTTCGTATCATGACCAGCGATTACGCCGAGGGCACGCTGGTGCCGCACATCGTGCGCCGTCTGCGTGAAGAGGCGCCCCATGTGGTTCTGGACTTCCTGACGCCGTCGGATGTCAGTTATCCTGATATGGAACAAGGACGGGTGGACATGGCGGTGAACCGGTTCAACGAAATCCCGGGGTCCTTCTACCAGGTCACCCTGTGGAAGGACGCCTTCTCCTGTCTGCTCAACCGCGATAACCCGATCGCCAAGCATTTCGATCTGGACAGCTACCTGTCCGCCCAGCATATCTGGGTGTCCAAGACCGGTTTTGGCGTGGGCTTTGGCATGAACCCGGAAAAACTGGGCGGGCTGGGCTGGATCGACCACGCTTTGCAACAGATGGGACGGACCCGAAAGATCAGTATCTTCACCCGCCACTATCAAATGCCCGCCCTGCTGGCCATGAACAACGACCTGGTGGCGACTCTGCCGTCCCGGGTGGCACGCATGCAGGCGCAAAACCCCCGCCTGGTGATCAAATCGCCACCGTTCGACATTCCCGAGTTCGAACTGAAAATGGCCTGGTCCCCCCTGCTGCACCACAACGCCGCCCACCGCTGGCTGCGCAAGCTGATCCAGGAGGAGGCCGAGCGGATACTGGCGGAGGACCCGTGAAAAAGGCAGTTAATAGTTAAGGGTGAATAGTTAATAGCGAAAAACAGAGGGTTGCGATAGTGCAAAGGTGATTTGTGTGTATGCAAGCCTGACGCTCTGATCTGTGTCTTTAAAGACAAAGAGGCCGCATCCTGGTTGAGGGCGCGGCCTCTTTGCTTTCTGAGTCTGCCGGCGTCTTCCGCGTCGCTATTAACTATTCACCCTTAACTGTTAACTGCCCTTCAGCTATCGCCCCCTTGCCGACGCCCTCGAAGGCGCGGACGCGGAAGTGCTTGCCGGGGGCTTCCTCGGCCAGTTGCCGGGCGATGTGGTCGGCCAGGTATTCCACCGTGGTGTCGGTGTCGATCAGATAGCAATGGTCTTCCGGGATCACCAGTTCGAAGTGGCCCTGGGGCGCGTCGTAGCGGAACCGGTGGTGGGGCACTTCCTCGACGAAGTAGGTGCCTTCCAGATCTTCCCGGGTGCCAATGTAGATGTCTTCCCAGCGGTCCGCCCACAGCTTCTCCCAGTAACGGCTGCGGCGGCCGTTCTCGAAGATCTGAATGGTGGAACGGTGGCCGTGGGCGATGCGCTGACAGTTGCCGTCGTGTTTCTTCAGGCCATGGGAGTAATGGTAGAACGGCGCGGTACCGGTGTCCTCCTCACGGAGCAGGATGCGCGCTTCATTGACGTTGTCCGGCAGGGATGGCTCCAGCAGCTCCATCAGGAACAGGGTAACGGAGGCCTTGGACACCTCGGTGCCGGCGATTTCCAGCAGGCTTTCGGAGGGCGCCACCAGCCGGATTTCCCCGGCAGCATACTGCCAGGTGAGACTCAGTTGCTGATCTTCGCGCTGATTCAGACTCAGTGCCTCATGGGCACCGGGGAACAGCAGACGATGGTCGACCTGATCATCGATCAGGCGTTTGAGCCGCCGTTTGACCTGGCCGAAATCAAACACCATGCCTTGGCCGTCCAGATCACCGGACAGTTCCAGGTCCACGATCCAGGATTCCCCGATCATGCCCCGCTTGGGGTGCAGGTAGGAGAAATCCAGTACGGTCAGGTTGTCTACGAACAGAGTGGCCATATCGTTCCGATCAGCAAAAGCAGAGTTCACGGATATCATCGCCGCCGGCGATGCCAGGGCCATAGTATACGCGGCCCGGGCGGTGCGGCTCACCCCACCGAAGGCGATCGGTGGCGATGAATTGGACGGGATGTGAACGGCACCACGTCCCGGCGATGTGGCGCGCATCCTGCCCGGTGGTGGTGGTAAACGCAAGCGGTGGCCAGCGGTGACCGGCTGTCTGGCGTGTGCCGCCCTGTTGTTCTATGGTTGGCTCTGCCCGCCGGTAAAACACCCGTGCGCGGATACCCGGCGCCGGCGACGCAAAAACCCAGTAAAGCCATTGGATACCGTTGAAAGATGAGCGAGACCCTGTTTTCCAAGATCATCGACCGGGAGATCCCGGCGGACATCATCTATGAGGATGAGCAATGCCTGGCGTTCCGGGATATCAACCCTCAGGCCCCGGTGCATTTCCTGGTGATTCCCAAGAAACCCATCCCCAAGCTCTCCGACGCCACCGAGGAAGATCAGGCATTGCTTGGGCACCTGTTGCTGGTCGGCAACCAGGTCGCCGCCCGGGAGGGGCTGGAGGACTTCCGCGTCAACGTGAATAATGGCGCCAGTGCCAGTCAGGCGGTGTTCCATCTGCACGTTCATGTCATGGGGGGACGTCCGTTCAACTGGCCGCCGGGCTGAGCCCGTAATTCCAGGGGGCAGCCCCGGTACCGGCTTCGCCGGACCTTAATAAAAGGTGACGGTCCCGAACGTCACCTAAAAACAAAAGGAGATAATAAGATGAATGGTAAAGCCTGGATCATCGGCCTGCTGGCGGTGGCCGTCTGTGTGCCTGCTTTCGCGCAATTGCCCGACGACGCCGAGCGCAAAGTCATCGACAGTCTGATGATGCGCATCGCCGCCCTGGAACAGACCGGCCGCGAGTTGCACGAAAAATACCCTGACAGCAAAACCGCTGAGGCGCAAAAGGCCTGCAAGGCGGATTTCCCTGACTTGCCGGAGCAGGCCCGTAACCTGCGCGGCGAGGCCGCCGCGTTGCAAACCCTGGCTTTCAAGGTGCATTTGAGCATGGCCGCCAATGACCTGGTGCAATGCGTGGACTGTCTGGGCACGGTAACCGCCTGTGACGGCGCTTCCGCCTCCCTGGAACGTGCCAGGGACCAGATGAAGCGCATGGAGGACTACGCCAAACGCCAGGCCGCGGGGGAGGACAAGTCCTGACCCCAGTGTCCGCTCAGGAGGTCAGCAGAGCCCGGGCCATGACGGCCAGCCGATCCACCTGTTGCGGGATCGGGGGCGTGTCGGTGTCCAGCAACAGCGTATAGCGCCGCGCCCCCCAAAGGGCCAGGACCAGGGTTTCCAGAGTGTCGGCGGTCACCGCTGGCCCGGGCCGGTCCGGCCAGCCCGCCACCAGCGCGCCCCAGGCGTCCACCAGCTGCCGGAAGGCACGCTGGTGGTGGGCGGCGGTGGCGATTTTCCCCTCCATCATCAACATCTCCCGATCGAAGTAGGGAGCTTGCCCGTCCTCGTCCAGCGTCAGTGACACCGCTCGCCGCAGACGCTCCTCCCAGCAATGCCGGTCCATTGCGGTGTCTTCCTCGCTCAGCCGCTGGCAAAGCACATCCATGCAATGGCGCACGTAACCGGATAACAGCGCAGTGCGGTTGGGGAAATAGTCGTACAGCGTGCCCACGGCGTAGCCGCTCTCTTCGGCAATGGCGCGGGTGGTGGCGGCGGCCGGTCCGTCGCGGCGCCAAATCCGAACAAAGCCGTCGTAAAGGGCCTGCACGGTGAACACCGCGCGCGCCTGGGAGGGCCGCTTATGCGGTTGGGGCAGGGGCTTCGATGGTGTTTTCCTGGTCATGGGGAATCCGAACCCGTTGGCGAAGGGGCATTGTTAGCATGATGCCACGTTAATCATCACCAACGGAGCGACCATGCGCACCCCGAATTTGCGACTGCTGACCGACAAGACCGACCTGGGCCATACCCGGCTGGATAAGAGCCTGTTCATAGTCTTTACGCCGCCGCGCCGGAGTTCATTTTTTCGTCAGGTTGTGATTCCGATTGTGCCGTGTAGTCATTCTACATAAACAAGCGTAATCGCGGCCTGACGGAAAAAGGGGCCCGGCCCTTCGGGTTGCGCTGGAAAAGCCGCCAGAGGACGCTGTGGCCTTTGACTTTGGAACCACCAGAGCCTGCAGTCCCCAACGCCCTCTGGCGGCTTTTCCAGCAGCAACGCGGCGGCGTAAAGACTATGAACAGGCTCTAACAGCCAGACACTGCCGGAAGCCGGTGACGGCGAGGTGATCCTCACCGTGGACCGGTTCGCCCTGACCACCAACAACATTACCTACGCCGCCTTCGGTGACGCCATGAACTACTGGTCCTTCTTCCCCACCGGGCAGGAAGGGTGGGGCCACATGCCGGTGTGGGGATTCGCCACCGTGACCGACTCGCGGGTGCCGGGCGTGGACCCCGGGGAGCGTTTCTATGGTTACTTCCCCATCGCCACGGCGCTGAAGGTACGGCCGGAGCGGATCAGTGAGCGCGGCTTCTATGACGCCACCGACTACCGCCAGGGATTGCCCTCGCCCTATAACCAGTACACCCGGTGCAGCACCGACGGCGCCTATGTGAAGGCACTGGAAGATTACCAAATGCTATTGCGGCCGCTGTTCTTCACTTCCTATATGCTGGCGGACTTCCTCTCCGACAATGAATTCTTCGGCGCGCGGCAGCTGGTGGTCTCCAGCGCCTCGAGCAAGACCGCTTATGGCGCCGCCTTCGCGTTGCGGGAAATGGGCGACCCGGTACGCATCGCGCTGACGTCGCCATCGAATCGGGACTACGTCGAGGGCCTGGGACTCTACCAGCAGGTGGTGGACTACGATCAACTGGCGTCGCTGGATGCCGGGCAACCGACTCTGTACGTGGACTTCTCCGGCGATGAGGCGTTGCGGCACGCCGTCCACGACCATTTCGGTCCGGCCCTGGTGTACGACTGCTACGCCGGTTCCGCCACCAACACGGAATTCCTCAAGGCCGACGCCACACTGACACCGGAGCCCCGCTTTTTCTTCGCGCCGGTGCAGATTCGCAAGCGCAATCAGGACTGGGGCCCGGCGGTGCTGAGCGAGCGCTTTGGCGCGGCGCAGCGGCGTTTTCTGCAGGCGGTCAGTGACCCGGTATCGGGCTGGATGAGCTTGTGTGAGCATCGGGGGTTCGAGGCGGCGGGGCCGGTGATCCGTGCATTGAACGATCACGGCGGACTGCCCCGGGAAGGACACGTGGTGCTTTTGCGGTAGCGGATTGGCTATCCTCGGGGGCCATGCCCAGAAAAAAGGATAGGCGACCATGAGTCGATGGATAGAGCCGGTCACGCTGGAAGGCAGGCAAGTGGTGCTGGAGCCGTTGCGGGACGCGCACGTGGACGATCTGACCGAGGCGACCCGGGACGGTGAGCTGTGGCGGCTCTGGTACACCTTCGTGCCAGCGCCGGACGCGGTGGCGGAGTACGTGAGCGCTGCCCTCGCGCGTCGTGATCAGCACGGTGAAATGCCGTTCGCGGTGCGCCATCGCGACAGCGGCAAGGTGATCGGTTCCACCCGTTTTTGCCATGTGGACGAGGACAACCATCGGCTGGAGGTGGGCTATACCTGGTATGCCCGCCGCTTCCAGCGCAGTGGCCTGAACACGGAATGCAAGCGGCTGCTGCTGGGCCATGCTTTCGAAGCGCTGGACGCCATCGCGGTGGAGTTTCGCACCCATTGGCACAACCGCGCCTCCAGGACAGCGATCGCGCGCCTCGGCGCCAAGCAGGATGGCGTGCTGCGCAATCATCAGGTGGGTGAGGATGGCCTATACCGCGATACCGTGGTGTTCTCCATCATCAATCTGGAATGGCCGGCGGTGCGGCGGAATCTGGATTTTCTGCTGGACGTACCTGGCCCCGATTAGTGGAGAGCTAGCGGAAATCCTGCTGTTCGGTCAGCAGACCGATACTGAGGGCGCCGGGGCCTATATTGACGCTGCCGGTGAGCCCCATACTGCTGACCAGCAGCCTGACCTGATGGCGGTCGGCGCAGCTTTTCAGCGCCTCGAAGCCCGGCATTTGATACACCGCCTGGGGATCGCCGGCGTAGCTCACGCACAGTACCGGTGACAACAGCCCCTTTTCGATACAGCGCGTGCCGTGTTCAAACAAGCGCGCCACGCCTTGGGCGAAGCCGCGAATCTTGGCCACCGGGAAAGTCTCGCCGCCGCGCGCGCAAAGAATCGGTTTGATATCCAGGGCCGAGCCCAATAGCGCGCCCACCAGCCCGACGCTGTTGTCGCCTTTTTTGCGGGCTCTCTGCCGCAGATAGTAGAGATCGGGCACCACCGCGTAGCCGGTGGCTTTGCCGGCCAGGGCGCTGACCCGGGCGCGCAATTCGGCGCCGCGAATGCCGGTGGCCATCAGCCGCACGGTTTCCGCCGCCAGCGCGCCCTGACCGGCGAACAGGGTCTGGCTGTCGATCACCCGCACCGCGAACGGACCCTGCAGGCCGGCCCGGTCACGCACCGCCCGGTACTCGGACAGGATGCCGTGGGCCGCTTCGGTGGCGTTGTGGAAGATCGGGCTGCGGCTTTGCAGTACGGTTTCCACCAGGGCGTAGTCGCAGTGGGTTACCACCTGTTCGAGAAAAAGCTGTTTGATTTGCGCCACGGTGGCGGGCAGGGACTGCGCGTCATGGACTTTGTCCAGTAGCTGGCGGTCGTAAAAGGAGCGGGTACGTTGGGGAGAACGGTCATCGGCGATGATCTCGTCGCCGATGCGGATCGACGCCGGCAGCACCAGGATGCCGTTTTCTTTGATAAAGTCAGAGGGCAAGTCGCAACCGGAATCCACCACCAGGCCAGTTTTCATGGGTATCCTCGCCAATAATGCCCAAGCAGCGCCGAATCCGGCACCGGGCGGGCATGAAATCGCAAAAGCGACGGGTTTTAAGGTTCGCGCTGATCCGCGTTCTAATCTTTTATGGTTATATATGTCTCATCTTATTGTATTAATCAATGATTTTTACAATAAGACAAAAGTGGATGGCGCTTCCGCGTCGCAATAAAACAATGAATTATTTTGCTCATTTGGTACTGGCTCAGCCCACGGTGACCTCCAAGGTCGGCAACCTGATGGGGGATTTTATGCGTGGGATCCGGGAGGAGGCGCTATCGGAGCCGGTTCGGGCGGGCTTGCGTAATCACCGTCTGGTGGACCGCTTTACCGATCATCATCCGCGGGTGCGTGCCGCGCGCCAGCTTTTCTCGCCGCAGCGGCGGCGCTTTTCGGGCGTGGCGCTGGATGTTTTGTTCGACCATTTTCTCATTCGCCACTGGTCCCGCTTCCATGATGAGGATCTGGCGCAAGTGATCCGTGCCGATTATCGCCATCTGCAATACGGTCAGCCGTTGATGCCCGGGCCCATGCGCGAGACCACCCGGCGCCTGGTGAGCCACGACTGGTTCGGGCATTACGCCGATCTGGACACGGTAGGCGTGGCGTTGGACCGTATCGCCGGGCGACTACGCTTCGCCAATGCCTTTGCCGGCAGCATCGAGGATATTCGCGCCCACTATGGGGCGCTGGAAGACACCTTTCTGAGTTTCTATCCCGAATTGCGTGCCCATGTGGCGGACGCCGCCCTGGAGCGCCCGGTTCAGCCGGGCACGCGCGCCGGTTGAGCCGCTGTCAGTGGCGTCAGTTCCAATAACGCCGTGGTCTCTTCGTAGAGCCGTGCCGCCAGCGCGCCGTTGCGTGCGCTGGGGGAGCGGCGAGCACGCCCGCGGGCGTCAAAATAGCCGCCGGTAACGCCGACGAAGTCCTCGTCCAGAGCCATGGAAACCGGTAGCAGGGCCGCCTTTTCCGGTGTGATCAGAGTGGGTCGGATCAGCGTCCGCAGCGGGCCGGGCACATGGCGGAAGATGCCGGTGTCGACCCCGCCGGGATGCAGGGCATTGCTGGTGATGCCCTCACGCGCCAACCGTTGGGCCAGCACATTGCTGAACAGGATGTTGCCCAGCTTCGACTGGCCGTAGGCGTCCATCACCAGATACGGGAAGCGGCCCCGCCAGGTACGGGAATTGATGCGCCCGAGCCAGTGCGCCACGGAGGCCACATGCAGGATACGGGCGGATGGGGCCTGCCGCAGCAGGGGCAGCAGCAAATGAGTGAACAACACCGGGGCGAGGTAATTGACGCCGAACTGCATTTCATAGCCGTCGGCGGTGAACTGCTGCCGGGTGGGGACCGTTCCGGCATTGTTGATCAGTACATCCAACTCGCCGATTTCGTCCCGCAGCCTCCGGGCGGCGCTGCGGACTTGAGCAAGATCACTCAGATCCAGCGCGAACAGCCGCACGCGCGCCTGCGGGTGGTGATTCTTGATGTGCGCGACGGCGGCCTGGCCGCGGGTCCGGTCCCGGCAGCCGATCAGCACCTCGGCGCCGCGCGCGGCCATTTGTTCGGCGCTGTGCAATCCCAGCCCGGAATTCCCCCCGGTAATGAGTACGGTTTTCTTCATTGCTCCTCCCTGTGCTCGAAGACGCTGTGCTCGAAGACGGCGGGCTCGAAGACGGCGGGCTCGCCGATGCCCTGTGCCAGGGCGCTCTGCCCGGCGACCTCGAGCAGGCTTCGAGACTTACAAATTGGGACCGCCGGGGACATTTGCGGTTCGTTGGAGTTTGGTAACCGTCGCCATGATAAGTAGCACGCGCCGGCCGGATTATGGCTGTCGCGCCGCCGGATCGGGCGTTGCGGGTAGAACGCAGATTGTTGCATGGCCCGCTTCGCCGCCTTGTTAAGGTATAATCGGCCGCCAAATCATCCGACTTGAGTCCGAGGGCGCCGATGAGAGCCGTCATAAGGGTGCTGGCGTTGCTGCTGGCCGCCGCCAGCATACCGGTACACGGTGAGGCCACCTTCTCCGAGCGCCGCACCGTTACCGCCACAGCCTACAATTCGTTGCCGGGGCAGGGCGCGGGAGAGGATCACAGCCTGGCTGCCTGGGGCGATCAACTGGAACCGGGCATGAAGGTTATCGCCGTGTCCCGTGATCTGCTGGATGCCGGTCTGGATTACGGTACTCCGGTCTCCATCGAAGGGCTGGACGGTATCTGGTACGTGCGCGACAAAATGCACCGCCGCTGGCGTAACAAGATCGATATCTATATGGGTGAGGATCGCGGCGCGGCGCTTCGCTGGGGGAAACGCAAGGTCAAGATCCGTTTCGAGCCCCTTTCCCAGGACGTGCGGACGGCGAACCGCTAGACTTGAGTCCGCGTCTCCCGCAGGCTCGGCCTCCAAACGGCCCTTTCCTTCACTCCAGCCAACCGCTACTCGCGACTCAGAAAGGTCATGGTCAGGCGTGTCGAGGCACTGGGCAGCAGTTTGTCGAGCAGCTTGATCATCTTGAATACACTCCCCACCGGGTTGTGCACCGGCACCTCCCGCGCCGCCGCGTCCCAGACCTTGGCGGCGATGTCCTCCGCCTTCAGCTTCACGCCCAGACGGCTTACCACCGGCGCCTGATAGTCGGCATCCTCCACCATGGGTGTCTTCACGAAGGGCGGCATCACATCCACCACTCGTATGCCGAGTCGTTTCCATTCGATGTTGAGCGCTTCGGTGAGGCCGCGCACGGCGAACTTGCTGGCCGAATAGCTGGCCAGGTGCGGCACGCCATAAAGCGCCGACGCGGAACTCATGTTGATGACCACCGGAGCGTCCGCCCGCCGCAGGGCCGGCAGGGCCGCCAGACTCATGTTGACCAGGCCGGTGACATTGATATCGATGATGCGTTTGTGCTGCTCCGCGCTGATCGCTTCGAAACGCCCCATGCGCAGGATTCCGGCGCAATTGAACAGCGCGTCCAGCACACCGTCGCCGGCGAAAGCGGAAACCGCCCGTGCGCACGCCTCCGCGTCGGTGACGTCGAGAGGATGAAACCAGGCGCTATCCAGGTCCCGCGCCAGCCCGGCCAGGGCGGCCTCGTTGACGTCCAGCAGGCCTACCCGCCAGCCGCGTTGATGGAAGTGGCGCGCGGTGGCCAGGCCGATGCCGCTGGCGGCGCCGGTGATCAGGATACTTTTCGTGGTGGACGGGATCATGGCCGTGTCTGCTCCGCTGCCGGGTGGTCGGATTGCCGGAAATGGTGCCGAAGAAAACCGGCGCCGCCGCGCAGGGCCAG
Source organism: Alloalcanivorax xenomutans (assembly GCF_900217905.1). Classification (GTDB taxonomy): domain Bacteria; phylum Pseudomonadota; class Gammaproteobacteria; order Pseudomonadales; family Alcanivoracaceae; genus Alloalcanivorax; species Alloalcanivorax xenomutans. The sequence continues at coordinate 11,119 of NZ_OBMO01000001.1, read as the reverse complement.
ATCGGCGTCGGCCAGCAACCCGGCGTGCAATTGAAAGTCATGCCAGCGTTGCGGGTGCACCTGAACGCGGACCTGGCCGCCGGCATCACGGACCGCTCGCGCCAGCCGGTGGCTGTCGTTGAGCAGGATTTCGTCAGCGCCGGCCTGAATCAGAACCGGAGGCAGTCCGGCCAGATCGCCATTGATCGGTGAGCATTGCGGCCGCTCGGGATGATCGCCGCCATAGGCGCGAGCGGCGTCCGCCAGCCAGGCCTGACTCAACATTACGTCCCGGTCGGTATCGAACAGCCGGGTCAGGGTCAGATCCACCCACGGAGAAATCAGGAACAGCGACGCCGGCAGCGGCAGGCGTGCCTGTTTCAAGGCCAGCAGCGTCGCCACCGCCAGCCCGCCGCCGGCGGAATCCCCGGCCAGTGCCAGCCGGGCTGTATCGGTGCCCTGGTCAAGCAAGGTCTGGTATACCGCCACCGCATCCTCGATAGCGGCCGGACAGGGATGTTCCGGAGCCAGCCGATAGTCCGGCACCACCACCCGGGCCTGGCTGTGTCTGGCCAGATGAGAGGTCAGACCGTGATGAGTGGATGGCGACCCCGTGATATAGGCGCCGCCGTGCAGGTACAACACGGTGGTGTCGGCGCCCTCCGGCTGATAGACGCGGCAGCGGACTCCGCCCGCTTCCATGTTGTGATGGGGCATACCACTGGCCCCCGGGTTGGTGCGCGCCAGGGCTTCCTGCCAGCGTCGCTGCGCGGCAATACCGACGCGAGGGTGGGCCACGGGTTTGAACAGCAACTGCAAGGCACGGCGTAAAGTGGCGGCCAACAGACGCTGGTCGGGGCGGCGCCGTCGCCGCAGTGCATCAGTGAGGGTAGTCATAGTCGCTCAGGTCCAGTACCCGGGTCTGGCGCCGGTAATCGAAGGTGAAGCCCGGCCAGTTGTTGGTGTTCTTGCCGCTTTCGGTTTTGTACCAGCTGTCGCAGCCCTTATCCCAAACCGTGTCGCGGATGCGTTTCTGCAAGCGCCGGTTGAAATCGTTCTGTGTGCGTGAGCGCACTTCCAGCGCGCCAGTGGCAGGCAAGTGCGCCAGCGCCTGCTGGATATAGTGAATCTGGCTTTCCAGCATGTAGATGATGGAGTTGTGGCCGAGATTGGTGTTGGGGCCGTAGAGCATGAACAGGTTCGGGAAACCGTGCACGGTGATGCCCAGATACGCTTCGGCCCCGTCCCGCCAGACCTGATTGAGCGTCAGGCCATGGCGCCCGATGATGGTCATGGGGGTGAGGAAATCGGTGGCTCTGAAGCCGGTGCCGTAAATGATCGCGTCGGCCCGATGATGGGCGCCGGTGCTGTCGGTGAGGCCGCTGTGATCCACCGACTGAATGCCGTGGTTGATCACTTCCACGTTGTCCCGGGCCAGTGCCGGATAGTAGTGGTTCGACATCAGGATACGTTTGCAGCCCATCGGGTAATCCGGGATCAGCTTTGCCCGCAACGACGGGTCGGCGATGTGTTTTTCCAGGTGCCGCCGGAACAGCCTCTGATACACCGTCATGGCTTTTTGCAACGAAGTAAAACCCAGTACCCGGGACTCATTGGCGGCGTAGATACGCAGACGATCCAGTGTCTGGGTTATCGGCAGTGTTTTCAGCAGGCGGTGTTCCCAGCGGCGGTAACGGCGATCCGGCTTGCCCAGCACATAGGCCGCCGAGCGTTGGAACAGCAGCAATCTGCCCGCCTTGCGGGCCACTTCCGGCACGAACTGGATGGCGCTGGCACCGGTGCCCACCACCGCCACGGTTTTGCCGGTCAGATCCACGTCGTGGTCCCAGCGGGCGCTGTGAAAATGCGGACCCTGGAAGTCCTCGATGCCGGACAGCGGCGGGTAGGCCGGTTGATTGAGCTGTCCGGTGGCGGTAATTAGAGCTCGTGTGGTAACGGTCCCCCCATCGCTCAGCGTTAGCTGCCAGAGACCGTGGGCGTCCAGGTAACGGGCCTCGGTGACTTCGGTGCCGAAGCGAATATGCTCCCGGATACCGTATTTGTCCGTGCAATGGCGCAGGTAGTCCAGGATCTCCGCCTGGGGCGCGAAACGGCGGCTCCAGGGGTAATGGCGCTCGAAGGAGAACGAATACAAATGCGAGGGCACGTCGCAGGCGGCGCCGGGATAGGTATTGTCACGCCAGCAGCCGCCCACATCATCGCCTTTCTCGATCAGCAACAGATCGTGCTGGCCCTGGGTCTTGAGTTGAATCGCCATGCCCAGGCCGCCGAAACCGGCGCCGATAATGATGACCTGGTGAGTCGCATCCATGGTGGTATCCACTTTGTTTATTGATATCGATCCACTGTAGCGGGGCGGGGGCAGGCTGTTTATGGCATGCTAGGACAAAAAGTTGTGGAAAACGGACAGCCATGAGCGCATCCAGCCGGAGTTTGACCAGCGTACGCATGCAGGTGGAGTTCGCCGCGGAGCACGGTGTGCCCGTGGCGAGTCTGCTGCCCGGGTCGGGCATCGAGCCGCGGTGGTTGACGCGCAATGACGTGCAGATCGAAGCGGAGCAGGAGCTGGCGGTGGTTGCTAATCTGTGCGCCGAACTGGGTGACAGCGCCGAGTTGGGGCTGGCCATGGGCCAGCGTTATCACCTGAGCAGTTATGGTGTTTGGGGATTCGCTCTGCTCAGCAGTGGCACTTTCCGCGAAGCGGTGGCGCTGGGGCAGCGTTACCTGGATCTGACGTTCGCCTTTAATCGGGTGACGCTGGAAGAACAGAGCGGACAGGCCGCGCTTGTTATTGATGACGGTGACCTGCCGGAAGGGGTGCGCGATTATCTGCTGGCCCGCGATGCCAGCGCCATCATGATGATCCAGCAGGAGTTGTTTGCCAGCCGGATGCCGCTATCGCGTCTGCAATTGCGTCTGCCGGCCCGTGCCACGGCCCCTTTCGAGGCGGTGTTCGGGCTGGCGCCGGAATTCGACCAGCCAGTGAACCGGATCGGCTTCGCCGCCGGCTTGCTGGAGCGGCCCTTGCCGCAGGCCAACCCGGTCACCGCCCGCTTGTGCGAGCAACAGTGCCAGCAATTGCTGGCGCAGCGCCGGCGGCGGGTGGGCATGGCGGCACGGGTTCGTGAGCTACTGCTGGCCAGGCCCGGCCATTTCCCGACCATGGAGCAACTGGCCGACGAGATTGGCGTCACCAGCCGCACCCTGCGCCGGCGGCTGCTGGCCGAAGACACCCGATATCGGGAATTGCTGGACGAGGTGCGTCGGCTGCTGGCGGAACAATGGCTTTTGGGTGGCGGGCTGAGGCAGGAGGAAATCAGCGCGCGCCTCGGCTTCTCCGAAGTCTCCAACTTCATTCACGCCTTCAAACGCTGGACCGGACAGACGCCGGCGCGTTATCGACGCCAGAAAAAGCAGTGAATAATGAACAGTTAACAGTGAACAGTTGAAAAAAGACGCAACCAGATATTGCGAATTAGCACAGAACACTTGCGCATCCGCAACCTCCCCACTTTCCTTCACTATTCACTATTCCCTGTTAACTGTTCATTATTCACTGCTTTTTCCCATTTCTGGTGCAGAAAATCCCCGATCTCCGCCACGGCCAGGTCGGCGTCGGCGAGGAGGCCGGCGTGGGTCTGGAAGACGTGCCAGCGGCGTGGAAACAACTGATAGCGGCTCGGCGTGTCGGTGGCGCGCAGCCGATCCGCCAGCCGTTCGCTGTCCACGCGCAGCAACTCATCACCGCCGCTCTGAATCAGCAGTGGCGGCAGACCATTGAGATCGCCATACAGCGGTGACGCCTGCGGCCGGGCGAGGTCGTCGCCGGCGTAGAGCCGTGCCGCCTGGGCCAGCCACGGCACGTTCAGCAGGGTTTCACCAATGTCCGAGCGCTGCTCCTGATTCACCGTCAGATCCAGCCACGGTGACAACAGCACGCCCGCCGCCGGCGCCGGCAGCGCCGAATCCCGGATCCGTTGCAGCAGCGCCAACGTCAGCCCGCCACCGGCGGCATCGCCCCCCACCGCGATGTGGCTGGCGTCATGGCCTTTGTCCAGCAAGCGTTGATACACCATCAGGGCGTCGTCCAGCGCCGCCGGGCAGGGGTGCTCCGGCGCCAGTCGATAAGCCGGCACCACCACGGTGGCGTTGAGACGGCGCGCCAAATGGGACGTCAGCGACCGGCGCGTGGCGGGCGAGCCGGAGACGTAGCCGCCGCCGTGCAGATACAACAAGACCGGCCCCTGGGGGCGGCCCAATATCTCCGCCGGCACCGAGCCGAAGCGGGCCCGGTGGCGTGGTACGCCACCGGCGACCAGACTGGCGCGGCTGGCGGTGTTCAGCCAGAAACGCTGCACTCCCAGGCGCATGCCAGGGCGAAAAGCGGGGCGTACTCCGAAGCGCAACAGCCCCCGCAGAGCCATGGCCAACGCCGCCTGAAAGGGCGTGGCCTGGCCACCCAGCAGTTCACGTCGTAATCCCATCCCGGCCTCCTGGCGGACTGCGGTGAAACAACGTGCCGGCCATGATCAGCGTGCCCGTGGCAAGGTATCGGGCAGGGTGAACTGGCCTTTGCGGTCGAAATGCAACGGGAAGCCGACACCGGCCACCCGGGCTTTGCCCTTGATCTCATAGTCCAGCGGCTCGTCCAGCCGCTGCAGGCCTTGCAGTTGCTGTAACGTCCCCAGCAGGGTGGTGGTGATGCGGGTGCTGACCAGGGCATCGCCCATGGCCGGCAAGGTGACGCGTTCTCCCGTCAGGCCGCGAGCGAAGCGCTCGCCGTTGAAAAACACTTCATAGTCGAGGCTGTTGAGGGTCAGTTCCCGGTCATTGGGATTGCGTACTCGCAACACCAGATGCCATTGCTGCTCGAACACACTGACTTGTTCCAGTTGTACCGAGGACAACGACACTTCCGGTTTTTCCAGACCGCTCAGGGTCTGGCAGGCGGACAGCAGCAGGGCGAAAATAACAACGGCAAAACGCATTTACAGGCTCCCTGATGAGCAGCAGCATGAGGACATCAAACACCGATCGGGAGGACGTCACCATGACTTCCTTGGAAATTACCGTGGGAGACATTACCCGACAAGCGGACATGGACGCTATCGTCAACGCCGCCAATCGGGAGTTGAAACCCGGTGGAGGTGTGGCCGGTGCCATTCACCGCGCCGCCGGGCCGGAACTGGCCCGGGCCTGCGCGCCTCTGGCCCCGATCCGCCCCGGAGAGGCGGTGATTACCGGAGGGTTTGACCTTCCCAATCGGTATGTGATCCATTGCCTGGGACCGGTTTACCAACTGGACCAGCCGTCCGCCCGATTACTGGCCGACTGCTACCGTAATGCCCTGGAACTGGCGGCGTCCCGTGAGCTGGCCTCGGTGGCGTTCCCGGCCATCTCCACCGGGGTCTTCGGCTATCCGATGGAAGAGGCCGCCCGGGTGGCGCTGCGAACGGTACGGGCGGTGACCGGGCAGCGATCATCGCTGCAACTGGTGCGTTTCGTATTGTTTGATCCGTCCGCGGGCGAAGTGCATCGGCGGGTGCTGGATGAGCTGGAGGCCGGCTGATCCTGGCGTCCGTGTTAGCCGGAAAAGGAGGTAAGTCATGACAGGCACATCAATGCGCGCCGGAGACGCCCTGCTGGTGGTGGATGTGCAGAACGACTTCTGCCCCGGCGGCGCTCTGCCGGTGGATGACGGCCACGCGGTGGTGCCGGTCCTTAATCACTGGATCGGCACGGCCACCGACGCCAATCTGCCGGTGATTCTGTCGCGGGACTGGCATCCGGTGGACCATGTTTCGTTTCATACTCGTGGTGGGCCGTGGCCGGTACACTGCGTGCAGGACAGCTGGGGCGCCGCCTTTCACCCGGAACTGCGGATTCCGGATAAGGCGGTGCGGGTAAGCAAAGGGAGCCATTTCGAACGGGATGCCTATTCCGCCTTTGACGGTACCGGCCTGGCCCACTGGTTGCGCCGCCGCCGGGTGCGCCGCTTGTGGCTGGGTGGTCTGGCGGAAGACGTTTGTGTTTACCATACCGCTCTGGATGCCCGCCGCCACGGTTTGGTCACTCATTTGCTACTGGCCGCCACCCGGCCGGTATTCGCCGATCGGCAGCAGGAGTGCCACCGGGCATTGCGGGAAGCCGGGGTGATACTAATCGCCGGACAGTGACCAATCTGCCTGGCTACAGCACTGCATACTGCATGAGGAAGTCTGATGACCGCCATTTGGCCGGACCGAGACGCGTTGTGTCTGCTCACGGATCTCTATGAACTGACCATGGCGCAGGCTTACTGGCGTCAGCAGCGCAACGACGAAGCCATTTTCAGCCTGTTTTTCCGTGTACTGCCCGAGCAACGCCAGTATGCCGTGGCCTGTGGTCAGGAGTACGCCGCCCACCTGGTCAGTGAACTGCGCTTTCCCGCGGAGCAAGTGGCCCGCCTGGCGGAATTGAAGCAATTCCAACCGGAATTTCTGGACTGGTTGGCCGGTTTTCGCTTTACCGGGGAGATCCGCACGGTGCCGGAGGGCACCCTCGTCTTTCCCCACGAACCGGTACTGGAGGTGCGGGCGCCAGTGATCCAGGGGCAGCTGCTGGAAAGCCTGCTGATGAATTACATCAACCTGGAGACACTGCTGGCCTCCAAGGCTTCCCGGGTAGTGGATGCCGCCGGCGGACGGCCGGTGATGGATTTCGGCATGCGTCGCATGCATGGCCTGGAAGCGGCCTGGCGCGGTGTGCGCGCCTACCGTGTAGCGGGCATCAGTGGCACCAGCAATGTGCTGGCGTCGCGGGACTTTGATCTGCCGGCCCAGGGCACCATGGCGCATTCTTACATTCAGGCGGTGGGGGACGAACGGCAGGCCTTTCTCGAATACGCGCGGCTGTATCCGGGAACCACGCTGCTGGTGGACACCTACGACACTCTGGCCGCGGTGGACAAGGTGATCGGCCTGGTACGGGAGGAAGGCATCGAGGTCGGCGCCATTCGAATCGATTCCGGAGACCTGGGTGCCTTGGCGAAAGCGGCGCGCCGGCGGCTGGATGACGCCGGACTGAGCGGCATACGTATTGTCGTCAGCGGTGGCCTGGACGAATGGAAAGTGGCGAAGCTGGTGGCTGATGGCGCCCCCATGGACGGCTTCGGGGTGGGCACGGAAATGGGTTCGGTGGCCGACGCGCCCTCTCTGGATTTCGCCTACAAGCTCACCGAGTACGGCGGCGAGCCCCGGCTCAAGAACGCACCGGGCAAGCCGGTCTATCCCGGCGCCAAACAGGTATGGCGCCATCACGATGCGAGCGGCATGCTGGCCGGTGACGAGATCACCGGTATCGATGAGGCACGCGATGGCGAGCCGTTGTTGCGGGAAGTGATCCGTGATGGCCGGCCGGTGTTGCCGTCGCCGGATCCGGATCAGGCCCGAGAACGATTGAGCCGGGAGCGACAATCCCTGCCGACGGCGCTGCGCGGTTTGACACCGCACGCCCCTTATCCGGTACGTTTTAGCGAGTCTCTGGAAACCCTGCGCCGGGATACTCTGGCGCGGCTGGCGGAGTGAAACGGCGCTGGGCGGATTGCGATCCGCCCACCGTGCGTTCGCGCGGCCGCGTCACAGCGTATCGGTCAGCAAAATGCCGAGGCTGAAACGGTTCTCGTAGTCGTCATAGTTGATCAGCGAATCGCCGTAGCCGGAAAACACCTGCACCAGCCCTTTGAAGCGCTTGTTGATCGGGAAGGAATAAGAGATTTCGCCGGCGCCTTTATTGTCGGAGCGCAGGTTGTTGCGGACCATCAGTTCCAGCACGTGGTTGCCGAACGGGCGCGCCACTTCCAACTGGAAATGCCCCATGTATTTTTCGATGTCCGGATTGTCGTCGCCACTGGTTTGCAGCGGATCCTTTTTCTTGTCTTCGGGAATCCGGTACCAGGGCATCACCGAGACGTAATAGGAGCCAATCTGGGAAATGTGCCGCAGGTAAACGCGGTTCCAACTGCGGGAAGCGGGCACGTCGCGGCCGTTGGATTCATGAATGAAGCCAAAGGCCATCAGCTCGGTACGAACCGGCCCCAGTTTCCAGTCCATGGGTTTGGCCAGAAAAATCTCCGGCGCGTAGTTGATTTCCCGGAACGGACTGGATTGATTGCTGTTGTAGGCCTGCCAGAAAAAGGTGCCGGTGAAGGCCATGTACAGCGTGCTGCCGTTCCAGAAGTCGTCGTACAGCGGTGCCTTCAGGGACAGCTGGAATTTGATTTCCTCGGAGTCCAGGTCGTCGTCTTCCCGGTCCGGATCGTTCCACTGGGGATTTGACCAATAGGAGTAGGGCATCAGGTAGTTACGGCGATGCGGCGTGATGGCGAAGGGATTGTTCAGGGAAGAACGCTCCAGCGCCAGCCGGCCGCGCAGCGCGTCCTCATGGGCACTACGTTGCTGCTGCTCCGGATCGCACCAGCGGCGCAGCTCTTCCAGGGTGACGGCGCGGTCGCCTTGCTGAACACCGCGCAACAAACACTCATTACGCTTCGCCTCGGCCCGGGCGGCGGCCTCGGTGGCTTCCGTGCTTTCCTGCGCCTGGGCCATCAGCGGGCCACACAGCAGACAAGCCAGCAAAATGCGCTTCATACCCCATCCTCGTTGGTGGTGATGGCCAAACTCAAAGACCTTTCAATTCCTCGTTGCTCATGGTGCGGGCTTCTTCTTCCAGCATCACCGGGATGCCATCCCGTATCGGGTAGGCCAGACCGCTGGCCTTGCATTTCAGCTCGCCGGCCTTCTCATCCAGGATCAGCGGAGCCTTGCTGACCGGGCACACCAGAATGTCGAGCAGATTGGGATCGATCATCGCCTTGATACCTCATCGTCATGATGGTCCGGGGCCGACTATACCAGCCCTCGGGGTCCCGTGCGCGAATTCAAACAGTCGTTTGACTTATGGGTCACAAATAGAGGTGGGCACTGATGACACCCTCACCTAAGATTGTGGCCCTTCAATGACGGCGGCGCCCTTGGGCGTGCCCGCTCGGAACCCCAGACAGACCGTTTTCAGGGAGACCTGACATGCCTGAGTATAAAGTCCCTTTGCGCGACATGCGCTTCGTTCTCAACGAGGTGCTGGACCTGGATGCCCACTACGCCAAGCTGGGCCTGGAAGAAGTGAATAGCGAACTGCTCAACGCCTTCCTGGAGGAAGGGGCCAAGTTCGCGGAAAACGAACTGGCACCGCTGAACCGTTCCGGTGACGAGGAAGGCTGCCACTTCGAGGACGGCGTGGTCACCACCCCGCAAGGCTTCAAGGAAGCCTACGCCAAGTACGTGGAAGGCGGCTGGCCGGCCATGGGCGGTGATCCGGAATTCGGTGGTCAGGGCCTGCCCGGTTCCGCCAGTATCGCCATCTCTGAAATGACCGGCACCGCCAACTGGTCCTGGAGCATGTACCCGGGCCTGTCCCACGGCGCCGTGGCCACCATCGAGGCCCATGGCACCGACGAGCAGAAGCAGGCCTATCTGCCGAAGCTGACCAGCGGTGAATGGACCGGCACCATGTGTCTGACCGAGCCGCACTGCGGTTCCGACCTGGGTATCCTGAAAAGCAAGGCCGAGCCCCAGGCCGATGGCTCCTACAAAATCACCGGCACCAAGATCTTCATCTCCGCCGGCGAACACGACATGGCCGAGAACATCGTCCACATCGTGCTGGCCCGCCTGCCGGACGCGCCGAAAGGCACCAAGGGCATTTCCCTGTTCATCGTGCCGAAGTTCCTTACCGACGGTAATGGCGGTGTGGGCGAGCGTAACGCGGTGGCCTGCGGCTCCATCGAGCACAAGATGGGCATCAAGGCGTCCGCCACCTGTGTGATGAACTTCGACGGCGCCACCGGCTATCTGATCGGTCCGGAGAACAAAGGCCTGAACTGCATGTTCACCTTTATGAACTTCGCCCGTCTGGGTACCGCCATTCAGGGCGTGGCCCACGCCGAGCTGGGCTTCCAGGGCGGTCTGACCTACGCCAAGGACCGCCTCGCCATGCGCAGCCTGAGCGGGCCGAAAAACCCGGACGGTCCGGCGGACCCGATCATCGTGCATCCGGACGTGCGCCGTATGCTGCTGACCAGCAAGGCGTTCGCCGAAGGCGGCCGTGCCCTGGTGTACCTGTGCGCGCAATTGGGCGACAGCGTGAAACTGGGCAAAACCGAGGAAGAGCGGGAGGAAGCCCACGAACTGATGGCGCTGCTCACCCCGATCGCCAAGGCGTTCGTTACCGAAGCGGGTCTGGAAGCGGCCAACCACGGCGTGCAGATCTACGGTGGTCACGGTTTCATCCGCGAATGGGGCATGGAGCAGAACGTGCGTGACGCGCGCATCTCCACCCTGTACGAAGGCACCACCGGTATCCAGGCGCTCGACCTGCTGGGCCGTAAAGTGCTGATGACCCAGGGCAAGGCGCTGCGTAACTTCACCAAGATCGTGCACAAGTTCTGTGAAGCCAACGCCGATAACGCTGATCTGAAGGAGTTCATCGAACCGCTGGCCGGTTATAACCGAGAGTGGGGCGAGCTGACCCAGGCGATTGGCCTGCAGGCCATGCAGAACCCGGAATACGCCGGCGGCGCCGCTGTCGACTACCTGATGTACTCCGGCTATGTGACCCTGGCCTACCTGTGGGCGCTGATGGCCGCCAAGGCCCAGGAACAGCTGGCCGCCGGTGCTGGTGACGAGGCGTTCTACAACGCCAAGATCAAGACCGCGCGTTTCTACTTCAAGCGCATCCTGCCGCGCACCGCCGGTCACAAAGGCGCCATCGAAGGCGGCGTGGACAGCATGATGGATCTGGACGCCGAGCACTTCGCGTTCTGATTTCGGACTCGCTGTAACCCCGAAAAAGCCCGCCTCAATGGCGGGCTTTTTTTGATTCATCGCGGGACAACCGGGGTCCGGAAGGCCTCCGTACAGACCCGCTGTGGGAGCTTGCCTGCAAGCGAATATTACAAACCGCCCGAGCGAGCCCCATTCGCTTGCAGGCAAGCTTGTATGGTTACCCGGCAAGTCTTAGAAAGAAGAGACTTGTCGGGGTGGAGGGACCAGGCAAGCTTCTGACCCTAGGGTACAGACTGTGG
>NZ_OBMO01000016.1 GCF_900217905.1 Alloalcanivorax xenomutans | reverse complement strand
GCTGTACCGCGATTTCTTCATGTCGTTCTCCGTTTGCCTCATTGTAGGTCGGAGAACTCTAATTACGCATTCACCGATTTTAGGGGATGGTTACAACGTTGGTGTAAGACATCTATTGGTGGTTATTCCAAGGCCTCATTGAATGTTTACTTTTTTTATAATTTTGTGAGTTTTGGGATGGGCTGTTGAATTTGTGTGAGTGTGGCGGGTTCGAGAGGCTGATACAGTTTTGCGCGTTTTGAGAGTGGTGCGGCCCTGCCTGACAGGCATTCTTAAAGGATGCCAAAAAGAATCGCAATATGCCGTGACGTGTCACACATTTATTGAAGGGTTAAATGAACCATGAATGATTTGGGCTTCTCCCGATCTTCCTTTAAGGCACGGGTGGCGCTTGCGGCTCTGGAAGGTGACGTACCTGCCGAACTGATAGCGATGCGGTTTGGTGTCAGTGCGAAGGAGGTTCAGGAATGGCGTTGTCAGTTGGAGCAGCGCACTTACGAGCTGTTTGAGGCCGGCGGACGCCGGTAATGAGCCCGCTGAGGATGAAATTATGAATAGCAAACGCTTTCCTCCAGCCAGCTTTAAAGCACGGGTAGCTCTGGCGGCGATGAAAGAAGGCGAGGCGGTTGACGCGATCGCAAGCCGTTTTGGCATCAGTCGCAAGGACGTGCTTGATTGGCGTGTTCAATTGAAGCTGCGTGCCCATGAGCTATTTGAGGTTCGGGAGCGGCGCTAACAGATTTGCCGCTGCAAACTAGGGTAATGTCCCTCCTCCGCGGCCGTGGAGGATGGCCGATGTTATCGGCGCCGACAGACATCAAGTCGGCTGGCCGTTTCAGTAGTTCTGCTCATGTCATCAGGTAAATGCGATTTCCTGTCTGCGTTCAGGAACGGCATTTATTAATCCGGGACTTTCCGAGCCCCGCCATAAAGTGACATATCACCAAGTAAAAGGCGTTATGCGTAACCTATTACATTCCGTAACGAGGGCCGTCCGGCGATGGGGCCGTGTGTTCCCGGCATTGGGGATCTCTCTGTTATCTCCTTTGGCGGTAAATGCCGTCGAGCCCGACTACGCCGTGGCCTGGGATGATCTGTTTGACGCTACCCGGGCCGATGCCGCCGAGCCGGATAATCGTGAACATCATACGAGACGCCTTTCTTCACTGTCCAGCAATCGGGTGGCGGGGCCGGCGCTGTCGTTGTCTGAAGGCATGGCGCTATCGGCGCGACAACGGCGCCGATTGAAAGCCGATGCGGCGGCCGAGCTGGTACGGACGTCCTTTGCCAAGGCGCCCGATGAGAAGGAGCGCTTTCGGGTGGCGGACAAGGCACTGGCCCGTTATGAGGTACTTCTTGCTGATTGGGCCACGCAGGCGCAAGCGCGGGATGATTACACCCGCGCCCGGATCGACCGCCTTGGTGCCTTGCTGGTGCGCAAGCGGTATCGCGATGTTATCAATGAGTATGAAGCGTTGCTTGCAGAGGGGCATGAGCTGCCGGACTACGCGCTGCGCTGGGTGGCTTCGGCCCACCTTGGTATTCAGGAACCTGATCAAGCCCGTGTGTTGTTCGGTCAACTGTCCTCCACGGCAGGTCAGCCTCTTCTTACGCTTGATCAAGAACAGGAGCCGTTCTGGGCATTACTGGAAAGCGAGAGGCATGCACTGGCTGCGCGGGAAGCCAACCGGATCGTCGAAACGAGTCCCTGGCAACGTTATCACTTCGGTTCGCCGATTCCGCAGCCCAACGACAGATGGCTGATGGGCCGCCATCTCCAGGTTAACTATCTGCTTGCCGCTAATGACCTGCCAGCGGCGCAGGCACTGGCCGGCGACATGGTGTCCAGCGCGCCTGGTAATCAGGGTATCCGAATTGCGCACGCATCGGTTCTGAATGCTCGAGGCCTGCCGCGTGCCGCCGAACGTCAGCTCAAGATCGCCGAGGCGCTGTCGCCGTCCTATTTGGACCTGGAGCGCGCCCAGGCTTATGTGGCGATGAATTTGCAGGAATGGCGGCAGATGGATCTGCTGACCGACGATGTTATGGCACGCAGCGCCGAGGACCTCGCCAGTCGGCGCCTGGACCATTACCGGAATGTCCACCGAAAGTATGAACTGCGCGTCAGTGGTAGCAAAGGGATCCAGTCCGACAGCCCGGTGAGCGGCAGCAAGGACGTCAGGGGAAGCACCGTCCTGTACGGGCCGCCCATGGTGGAAAACTGGCGTGTGTTCGGTGGCTATGACTTTGCGAGTAGTGAATTCGATGAAGGCAAGGGCATCAATCAGGATGTGCGTGGCGGTATTGAATGGCGCTCGCGGGATAACTGGGCGGAAGTGGAGATCGCCAATCGCCATTTCCACCACGGTAACAAGATCGGGGTTCGCCTTTCCGCTTGGCACGACTTCAGCGACCACTGGCGTATGGGAGGCTCCGTGGAACGTCTGTCCCGATCGACTCCGCTCAGAGCGTTGCGCAACGGTGTGACCGCCGACAGCGCCGAAGTCTTCGTGCGTTGGTATCACAATGAGCGCCGTGAATATCGGTTAAGTCTGGCGTCGGGCCGGTTCTCGGACGGTAATGACCGTTTTGAGTACAGCCTGAGCGGTAAGGAGAGGCTATGGACGACACCCCGTTTTACCCTCGATGTGCTGCCGACGATTGCCGGTAGCACCAATAGTGAGGTGAACAAGCCCTATTACAATCCCGGGAAGGACATTACCGCCATTCCAGTATTGCTTGGTGAGCAGGTTTTGCACCGCCGTTACGATACGGTATGGACACAACAATTCATGGGCGGAGCCGGTGCCTACTGGCAGGAGTGGTACGGCACAGGGTTGATCTCCCTTTTAGGTTATGGGCAAAGAATACGCTGGAACGGGGTATTGGACGCGGGGGTGATGCTGATGTGGGATAAACGCCCTTATGACGGCCGGCGCGAACGGAATCTTTCCATAGCTTTTGATATGAACTTCCGATTTTAGGGATTGCTCATGTTTTTACCTGTGTCCCGTGTTGTGCTGATCATGGTGGGCATTGTTCTGATCGGCGCCTGCGCAACCGCCGAACCTCCGCGTTTCCTGCCGCCGCAGGATCGACCGCCGTTGGAGAAGGAGACGCCCTGGCCAAAAAATGGCTTCCTGGTACTGGCTTACCATGATGTGGAGGATGGCGCGGCGGATCAGCGATATCTTTCAGTACGTACCAGTGCTCTGAATGAGCAAATGGCTTGGTTGCGCGACAACGATTACCAACCGGTCAGTGTTCAGCAGATTCTGGATGCACATAATGGTGGAAAGGCACTGCCGGCGAAGGCCGTTCTATTGAGCTTCGATGACGGCTTTAGCAGCTTCTATACCCGCGTTTGGCCGTTGCTGAAGGCCTACGACTGGCCGGCGCTGTGGGCGCCGGTGGGCAGCTGGGTCGATACACCGCTTGATGAGCCTGTGGATTTTGGTGGTCTGATGAGTGCGCGAGACCGGTTTGCTACCTGGGATATGGTGCGCGAGCTGAGCTCGTCGCCATTGGTGGAAATTGGCGCGCATACCTGGAACGCCCATTTCGGTGCATTGGGTAACCCGCAAGGCAGCGCGTTGCCTGCCATTGCGAACCGTGGCTATGACGAAAGGACCGGACGCTACGAAAGCGACCGGGAATTCCAACAGCGAATCGATAACGATATAAAGGTGATCACCGCTAGGTTGCGCGAGCATACCGGCATGGCGCCGCGTGCCTGGGTATGGCCCTACGGGGCGGAGAATGGAACGGCACTGTCTATCGCCCAGAAACACGGCTACCAACTGGCATTCACGCTTGAGGACGGCTTGGCCAATGCCGCCGATTTGAGCAGCATTCCACGCATGCTGATCTCCGGAAATCCGTCCATTCATGAATTTTCCAATGCGGTGTCACGGGTTAGGGAAATCAGCCCAATGCGGGTCATGCATATCGATCTGGACTATGTCTATGATCCGGATCCCGGGCAGCAGAAACGAAATGTGGACACTCTGATTCAAAGGGTTCACGACATGAAGATCAGCCATGTCTTTTTGCAGGCGTTTGCTGATCCGGAAGGCGACGGTAACGTCAAGGCACTGTACTTCCCGAATCGCTGGTTGCCCATGCGCGCGGACCTGTTCAATTTTATTTCTTGGCAACTCAGAAATCGGGCGGAAGTGAAGGTGTACGCCTGGATGCCGGTGCTGGCGTTTGATCTCGACGCCGCCATTCCGCGTGTTCAGACCCTGAGGCCGGGAACCGGCTCGGTGGAGCCGGACCAGTATGCGCGTCTGTCGCCCTGGAATGACGAAGCGCGTCGGCGTATTACTGAAATCTATCAGGATCTGGCCAGACACGCCTCGTTCCAGGGAGTGTTGTTCCACGACGACGCGCTGCTGTCGGATTTTGAAGATGCCGGGCCCGATGCCATGGCGGCTTATCGATCCGCGGGCTTTCAGGGAACCATTGCGGATATAAGAGAAAACCCGGAAGAGTTCCGCCGTTGGACCCGGTTCAAGAGTGCTTCTCTTGTAGCGTTCACCCGGTCACTGGCCCAGGCGGTACGGGACATTCGTGGTCCACAGGTGAAGACAGCCCGAAACATCTATGCCATGCCCGTGTTGGAACCGGAAAGCGAGGCCTGGTTCAGCCAGAATTTCGATGATTTCCTTGCTGCTTATGACTGGGTCGCTCCGATGGCGATGCCGCTTATGGAAGGGGTGTCCATCGAGAAAAGCAATGAGTGGCTTGACCGACTGGTGCAAGCGGTGATGAGACATCCAGGAGCACGGGATAAGACGATATTTGAACTGCAAGCTCTGGATTGGCGTGGGGAACAGGGCCATCGCCAGATCAGCGCGGCAAAGCTGGCCGAATGGATGACGCGCCTACAGCTGAACGGTGTCCGTCATTATGGATATTACCCGGATGATTTCATCAACGACCAACCCGAGATGTCCGGAGTAAGACCGGCCTTCTCCTCTTACTGGTACCCGGAAAATGATTGATCGTTTCATCGCTTTCTTGCTCATGTGCCTGGTGCTCAGCATTCCGCTTGGTGTGGCGGTATTCTTCACTGGAGAGGTGCTACTCAGCTTCGTGTTCTTCTGGCCGTTGTTCATGGCGGCGATGTGGATCACTGGAGGCCTGTATTTCTGGTTTTACCGCGAACGCCGGTGGCCGTGGGGCGAGGAGGTGCCGCCGCCGGAGGTGGAGGGTAACCCGCTGATCTCCATTGTTATTCCTTGCTTCAATGAGGGATTGAACGCACGGGAAACCATAGAGTCGGCATTGGCACAGCGTTATCAGAACATCGAGGTGATCGCCGTCAACGACGGCTCGTCGGATAACACCGCGGAGGTATTGGACCGGCTTTCCAGCCAGCATTCTCGCCTGAGGGTCATTCATCTGGCGGAAAATCAGGGGAAGGCGGTGGCGCTGAAAACCGGTGCGGCGGCCGCTCGCAGTGACCTTCTGGTGTGTATTGATGGGGATGCGCTGCTTCATCGGGATGCCGCGGCTTATCTGGTGGCGCCACTGGTGAAGTATCCCCGTGTCGGGGCTGTCACCGGTAATCCGCGTATCCGTACTCGCTCAACCTTGATTGGCCGTATTCAGATCGGTGAGTTCTCCTCGATCATCGGTCTTATCAAGAGAACTCAGCGTATCTATGGGCAGATTTTTACCATCTCTGGTGTTGTTTCGGCTTTTCGTCGCCGGGCACTGGCCGATGTCGGATACTGGAATCCGAACATGATCACCGAGGATATTCATATCAGTTGGAAGCTCCAGCTACGCCATTGGCAGGTCTTTTTCGAGCCCCGTGCTCTGTGTTGGATTCTGATGCCGGAAACACTGAAGGGTTTGTGGAAACAGCGCCTGCGCTGGGCTCAGGGTGGGGCGGAAGTCTTTCTACTCAATATGCGGCGGCTTTGGTCGTGGGAATATCGCCGCATGTGGCCGCCGTTCGCGGAGTTTTTCCTCTCCACTATCTGGGCATTCGCTTATGCCATGAGCGTGGTGCTGTTCATCATTGGCCTTGTCTATACACTGCCGGATAATCTGGTGGTGCTGCGCCTGTTTCCGCCGGAGTTCACCGGGTTGATGCTGGGTGTGGTTTGCCTGTTGCAGTTTTTCGTTAGCCTGTTGATCGAGCGCCGCTACGAGAAAGGCATTGGGACGTCACTGTTTTGGGTTATCTGGTTTCCGGTGGTCTATTGGATGCTGAATCTGTTTACCACTTTGGTGGCTTTCCCGAAGGTGATGTTCAAGCGCCGGCGAACCCGTGCTCGCTGGGTCAGTCCCGATCGTGGTATTGGAAGGATAGGATGATGGAACAGCCGCTGATTTTTACTGAACGCCGTCTTCTGCCCCGCCTGATTGATGTCGTGCTTACGCTGATTGCCTGGGTTGGCTTTGGCTATCTGATTTATCAGGGGGTGGTGACCGCGCTGACCGAGAATCCGAACATTGGCCCCCGGCCGATTTTCTCGACACTGAATACCGTCTCGCTCTACCTCATTATTGCCCTGGTCAATGCCTGTTTGCTGATCATCTGGGCTAAATACAATCAATTTCGGTTTAGTGGGGAGGAGCGCCGTAGCCGCGCCCAGGATCTGACCTTGGAAGATCTGGCGGAGAACTTCCAATTGTCATCTGAGCTGGCGCAAGAACTCGCCAGCGGCTGTTGGATGAGAATCCATCATGATGATCATGGAACGATTGTCGCTCTGGATATTCGCCAGAGCCCGGCCCATCACATCGAATCGATAGCTGGCAGTCGGTCTACCGTGGGAGGTTTTACCGCTATCTGAAGGATGGGCCGGCTGCCTTATCCATCGCGCTCGATCAGCCACTGTGCCACGCGCGGCCAGCTTTCCTGCTGAGCTTTGCCGCCGCCGAGAATGGCCATGTGGCCACCACTTACCGAGAGGCACTCGACATCGGTGCTGCTCACCAATGGCAGCATCGCCCGTGAGCATTCGGGGGTAACGATCATGTCGGCGGGACTGGTGATATTCAGCATGGGCACAGTGACCCGGCTGAGGTCGCCTTCATCTCCTTTCATGGGCAGCCGGCCTTCGGCCATGACATTGTCCACCCACAGATAATGGATGATGTCCTGAATCACCGCGCCGGGGTAAGCCACCATGTCATCGAGAAATGCGCCGTTGGTGGCGTGATTGCTCACATAATCGTGATCGTCCAGGTGGCGCAACAGGTCCAGGTAGCCCTTGAGGCTGGCTACCGGACTGGTCAGTTTGAACGCCAGACTATTGAGCCAGCCCGGTGAGCGGAACCAACCCGGTGGGAGTTCGTGGGCGCGCCAGCCGGTACGTCGCCGCAGCCAGCCCAGGGTATGGCTGATGCGTTGATACTGGCGGCCGAGTATCCCGTTGCGATGATAGTCCGTGGGCGCGCCGACCAGGACCAGATTGCCGATGTCCGGATCACGTCCCAGCGCGCAATAGCACAGACTGAACAGCCCGCCGAAACTCCAGCCGTGCAGATTCAAGCGACGTTCGCCGCTGTGCTCGCGAACCCGTTCCAGCATGCCGGGAAGGCATTCGGCAAAGTAATGGGCCAGCCCCTGACGGTCGTGCGCCCTGCCGGGGCGTCCCCAATCGATCAGGTACAGCTCGAAACCCCTGGCGCGTAAATAACGCACCAGACTGCGTTGTGGGAACAGGTCGTAGATCAGCATGTTCACCGCCAGCGGCGGCACCAGCACCAGGGGGGTACGCTGTCGTTGTGTACTTACCACCAGCTCGCTGCCGTCTTCCAGCGGGACGGAAGTTTCCGCCAGCGGAGGGTAGTAGCGCAGCCGGGCCAGCCCATCGTCATGGATCACTTGAAACGGTGTGGTCTGCGCCTGAATCAGCGGGCGCGGACGGATGATCCATTGGCGGGCGTTTTCCAGGGTGGCGCGGGCGGAACCCAGGGCGGGAACGGAAAGCGGCATGATACGAACGGTTTCGGCGAATAGCGGGGCGCGCAGTGTACTGGGGGACGGGGTGGCCGGGAGTTGCCGGTGAGCCGCTGGCCCCTGTCGTGTTGGCAAGCCGCGCGCCGCCCGGCGGTTCAGAAAATGCCGTTGTCCAGACCGGCGGCCAGATACAGCCCCAGTTCTTCCACCTGCTCCACAAAGGCATCCTGCCAATCGCCTCGGCAGACCAGTGGTGGCTGCACCCAGTTCCAGCGCAGACCGGTAACGATGGATTCGATGGCGCGGCGAGTGCCGGTGCCATCGTGGCCGGCGCGGATGTAAAGCGCGCAGGGCAGTCCCTGTTTGTGTTCCAGTACGGCGTAATAGGTACGGTCAAAAAAATCCTTCAGTGCGCCGCTCATATAGCCCAGATTCTCGGTGGTGCCGAGCAGAATGGCATCGCAGGCCATGACGTCATCGGGGCCGGCTTCCAGCGGCGGTTTCCAGATCGCGCGGACATTCTCGATGTCGTCATGGCCGGCGCCGCGCAGGGCGGCGTCCACCAGTTTGCGGGTATTGGGCGAGGGCGTGTGGGCCACGATCAGCAGGGTTTTGGTGTCGCTCATGAGGTCAGTTTAAGGAGCCTCCCCCAGATTCACCAGGTCCGGGTCGATACCCAGGGCTGACAGATTCTCGGTGGTCACCCGCTCGGTGCAGAAACGCATCAGATAGTGCGGACCGCCGGCCTTGAAGCCGGTGCCGGAGAGGCGTTCACCGCCGAACGGCTGGCAGCCGGGCACGGCGCCGATCTGGTTGCGGTTGATGTAGAGGTTGCCGACGCGGACTCGCTCCACCCAGTCATCGATGTGCGCCTGGATGCGGCTGTGAATGCCCAGGGTGAGGCCGTAGCCGGTGCGCTCGATGTAGTCGATCACTTTGTCCCGCTCATCGTGACGCCAGGCGGCGATGCACAGCAGCGGCCCGAAAATTTCTTCTTCAGGCAGGTGTTCCCAGTCCACCAGCGCCGCTTCCGGCGCCACGTAGAATCCCTGTGCGCCAAGAGCCGGGTCAACTTCCGGCGTGACCGCGCTCCAGCGAGCGTGGCGGCGCAACCCGGCGCGGGCCTGTTCCAGTTGATCGCGGGCGCCGGCGTTGATGACCGGCCCCACGTCGCTGGCCAGCAAGGCGGGATGGCCCATTTTCAGCGACGCCATGGCGCCTTCGAGCTTGGGCAACAGGCGGTCAAGCAAGGTGTCCTCCACCAACAGCACCCGCAGGGCGGAGCAGCGCTGACCGGCGCTGGTGCAGGCGCTGGTCAGCACGTCCCGTACCAGTTGCTCAGGCAGAGCGGAGCTGTCGGCGATGAGGACATTGAGTCCGCCGGTTTCGGCGATCAGCGGCAGCAGGGGACCGTCACGGGCGGCCAGGGTGCGTTCGATATGTTTCGCGGTGGCGGTGCTTCCGGTCACCGCTACTCCGGCGAGGGCAGAATCGTTAAGCAGGGCGTCGCTGATTTGGCTGGCCTCGCCGCCGACGAAATGCAGCGCCGCCTCTGGCACGCCCGCCTCGTGCAGCAGTTGCACCGCCCGCCAGGCGATGAAGGGTGTGTCGGAAGCCGGCTTGGCCAGTACGGTGTTGCCACTGACCAGCGCCGCGAGAACCTGCCCGCAAAAAATCGCCAGCGGAAAATTCCAGGGACTAATGCAAAGGAAGACGCCACGGGCATGCCAGGTCAGTTGGTTGGCCTCACCGCTGACATGCTCCAGGACCAGCGGTGTTCCCTGCAGTGTCTCCGCCTGTTGCGCGTAGTAGCCACAGAAGTCATGGGCTTCGCGCCAGTCGGCGAAGGCGTCGGCGAAGGTCTTGCCCCCTTCCAGCATGAGCAAATAAAGCAGTTCCGGCTGATGCTGTTCCAGCAAACCGGCGAAACGTCGCACGATGTCCGCTCGTTCCGACACTGGCCGATGGCTCCAATCAACGAAGGCCTCCCGCGCCTGGGCATAGGCCTGATGGACCGTGTCAACGTCGGCAAGGAAAACTTCTCCGAGTTCGCGGCCGTCGGCGGGGCTGTGGCGAGGCCGGGGATGATCGTTCGACGCGCCGGCGCGCCAGCGGTGATCGTGCCATTGATGCAGGGATTGCCGTAATGAATGCAGAACGTCAGGGTCGGTCAGTGACGGTAGCGTCGGCACCCGGCGGGGCGAGAACCGTTCTGGTGGCGGCAGCAATTCCTGTGGTTGTTCCCGGGCAGGGCGCCAGTTCAGGGTAGGGTCCACCGCCAACTGTTCCGCCGCGATGTGTTCATCCAATAGCAAATTGACGAAGGATTGGCTGCTGCCGTTTTCCATCAGACGCCGGACCAGATAGGGCAGCAGCGTACTAAATGGGCCCACGGGGGCGTACAGGCGAAGTGGATAGCCGTGCCGTTCAACGAAGACCCGGTGCTGGGCTTCGCCCATGCCCGCCAGTCTCTGGAATTCAACATCGCCGCTGAAGCCGTCCAGATGATGATGCAGCCAGGCCAGGGTATGGCAATTGTGCGTGGCGAATTGCGGATAAAAACACGTCGGTTCGGACAGCAGCCGTTTGGCGCAGGCCAGGTAACTGATGTCGGTATGCACTTTACGGGTATGGACCGGGTAATCACACAGGCTCTGCTGTTGCGCCAGCTTGATCTCGGTGTCCCAGTACGCCCCTTTCACCAGGCGCACCGGCAATTTCAGATTATGTTCGCGCGCCTGATCGGCCAGCCAGTCGATCACCGCCGGCGCCCTTTTCTGGTAGGCCTGCACCGCCACGCCCAGCCCCTGCCAATCAGCAACTTCCGGCAGGGTGAGGGCTTGCCCGAACAGGCGCAGAGCGATCTCCAGGCGGTCCGCCTCCTCCGCGTCCAGGGTTACCGGAATGCCGGTGGTGGCGGCGCGGGACACCAGATCCTGCAAGCGTGGCCACAATTGCTCCCGCACGATGGCCCATTGGGCGAATTCGAAACGGGGATGGAGCGCGGACAGCTTGATGGAGATGCCGTCCCGGGCCAGCACCGGCAGGCTCGGGTCCTGACCGGCGAGCACCTCGATGGCCTGGCGATACTGGCGATGGTAGTGCTCGGCTTCGGCATCGCTCTGCGCTGCTTCACCGAGCATATCGAAGGAATAACGCAGCGATGGATCGCGGCGCCGCAGAGCTTGTGGCAGGGTTTCGCCGAGCACGAACTGGCGGGCAATCAGTTGCACACCCTGCACCAGGGCGCGGCGGAACAGTGGGTCTCCGAGACGCCGGCGCAGCCCATGCCAGGCATCTGGAAGACTTTCATCCTGCTCCAGCCAGCGGGCTGACAGGGACAGGCCGCGGGCGGCGACCTGTATCAACGCCGGGGCGTCGTCGTCCGGCAGGCTCCAGTCGCCACGGGTGAGCAGATCGTGAATCAGGTCGTTGGCGTTATCGGCATCGGGAATGCGTAACAAGGCCTCCGCCATTGTCAGCAGCAGACGGCCCTCGCGGGAATTCAGGCGCCAGCTGTGCAGGAACTGTTCGAACAGGGCCGGGCGGGCGGCGCGGGCCGCCTCCACCAGAGACTGGCATTCGGCGGCGATGGCCTGCCGGTCCGCTTCGGCGAGCCTCAGAGCGGGCAACAGATCGGCGATCAGGGTGTTCTGATCCGCCAGATGAAGCGCCCGCAACGGGGCCAGGTCGGGGCGGGGGGCGGGCAGGTCGGCAAGCGGTGGGATCATGATGTCGATCTCCAGGCTCTCCATGAAGCCATCAACGGGGGTATGCTGATGGCAACGGGGCGTGCGGAAAGAGTCACGTCTGTTTTGAGGATAACCGCGACGGGCGGTTTCGGCGAGGATTGGCCATGTTGTCATTACCCGCGCTGGCGGCGCCGTCCTATCTGGGTGGACGGCGACCGGAAAGGCCCTGGCGGCCTGGAGATATCCGCTTGACGCCGTTGTGGCGAAGACTGCGGCGGCGCCATGGTCTTACGCTGGACTGGCGCGGCTGTTTAACGCCACCGGACAAGGCGTCCGGCCAGCCCGCCCTGGCCGAATACCTGAACAGACTTCGAGACGGCGTGTACAACGAACTGAGCAGCGGCCGGCCATTGTTCGTGCTCGGCGGCGATCACGCCAATGCCATGGCGGTGTGGGACGCCGCCATGGCGGCGGTCGGTGAGCGCCGCTTCGGACTGCTGTGGATCGACGCTCATCTGGACTGCCATACCTTCATGACCACCCCTTCGGGCAATGTGCATGGCATGCCGCTGGCGGCCTTGTTGGGGCTGGCGGATCCGCCCCTGGCGGCGCTGATGCCCGGCCGCTGCCGGTTGCGGCCGGAAGCACTGTGTCTGTTCGGGGTGCGCAGTTATGAGCGTGCCGAACAGGAAGCCATGGCGCGCTTGAAGGTCCGCGTGATTCAGGCGGCCCGGGTGCGCCGCGACGGCATCGACGGGGCTTTGGACGGAGCGCTGGATCACCTGGAGCGGCACTGCGAGCACTATGGAATCAGCATCGATCTTGACGCTATCCATCCGCGCCAGGCGCCGGCGGTGGCCACGCCGGTGGTCGGGGGGCTCAATGGTCCGGCCTTGTGTCAGGCGTTGTGCCGGAGGGTGGATCCGGATCGCTGCCGGATCCTGGAAATCGCCGAGTTCTACCCGTCGCTGGATCGCGCCGGCCGCACCCAGCGGCTATTGGCGGATCTGGTTGGCGCCTGGTGGTGGTCCCGCGGCAGCCGTCGGCGGGGGTGGGCCTGAGGCCTCGTCAATTGCCCGCCACCAATGAAAACAAGTCCTTCGGATCGGCCAGATCCGGTACCAGGGTCACCTCGCTACCGATGTCGTATCGCTCCGCCAACCGTGCCACCAGGTCCAGCACCGCCAGGTCCTCCACGGCGATGCCCACGGCATCGAACAGGGTGATTTCATCATCGTTGTCACGCCCGGGGCGCTGATCGGTGAGCACTTCCCACAATTCAGCATGGACGCTGGCGGCCCCGGTTTGCTGGATCTCGCCTTCCTGTTCGCTTTGCGGCCGGTACTCCACCACGGTTTTGCAACGGCGTATCACCTCTGGTGACAGTTCCGTTTTACCCGGGCAGTCGCCGCCCATGGCGTTGATGTGGACGCCGGGACGCAGCAGTGCTTCGTCGATCAGGGACTGGTGTTGCTTGGCGGCGGTGAGCGTGATCCAGACATCGGCGTCACGGAGCGTATCGGCGATGTCCTGTCCCCGCCGCAGCCGGAAACGGTGGCCGAGATGGCCGGCGAATTTGTCCATGGCGGTGCCGTCGATGTCGAAGTAGTTGACCTCCGTCACCGGCAGGCGGCTGGCCAGGGCCAGCACCTGGAATTCCGCCTGGGCGCCGCAGCCGATCAACGCCACCCGCTGGCTTTCCAGCCGCGCCAACAGGCCGGCGGCCAGGGCCGCCACGGCGGCGGTCCGCACCGCGGTCAGCAAGGTCATCTCACTGATCATCAGCGGATAGCCGCTGGGCACGTCGGCCAGCAGGCCGATGGCGGTGACACTGAGTTTGCCCCGCGCCGGGTTGCCCGGGTGGCCGTTCACATATTTGACGCCATAGAGCCGGTCATCGGCGCAGGGCATCAGTTCGGTAACGCCGAAAGGGTAATGGAAGGCATGGCGGGGAGAGAGCTGTAACTCCGGCCAGCGGCGCAGATAATCCTCGATGGCATCCACGGCCAGTGCCAGGAAAGGTTCCAGGCCGACGCGCCGGATCAAGGTCTGCATATCGGTCACGGTGATCAGCTTCATACGCCCTCCCGCGTGGATACATCCCCATGCTACCCCCGCTGGCCGCCCTACAGATAGTCCAGAGGCAGGGCACTGGTGTCGATCACCCGCCGCATCACGAAGCTGGAGTGCACGCCGCTGACACCCTCGATGCGGGTCACCTTGTTGAGCAGAAAGTTCTGATAGTGGTCGATGTCCGGCACCACCACCTTGAGCAGGTAGTCCGCTTCCTGGCCGGTGACCAAATAGCACTGCTGCACTTCCGGGTACCGCGACACGGTGGCCTCGAAATTGGCGAAGCGCTCAGGGATGTGGCGATCCATGCTGACCTGAATCATGACGGTGAGGTCCAGACCCAGCTTCCGGGGATCCAGCACCGTTTCCCGCCGCAGGATGATCCCCGCCGCTTCCAGCTTTTGTACCCGGCGCGAGCAGGGTGAAGGGGACAGGCCGACCCGCTCAGCCAGTTGTTGGTTGGTGAGACCTCCGTCTTCCTGGAGAGCTCGCAGTATGCGGACGTCGGTACGGTCCAGATTTGCCGGTTTTTCCATCGTTGCGACGATTCCTGTCTATTTTCGAATGATTTTCGAGATAATATTGCTCAATATTCGAAAATTTAGGGAAAAAAGCAAGCACATTGCCTGGTTGTCTACGTAAACTGTCTCTTGTCGTCACGGGTCACAAGTCCGGGCGACACCGGAAGCGGCCCCGCCCTACCCGGCGGTGGTCGTACCCGGATCCGCGTTGGCCGGTGATCCCGGAGAACGACAGAGGGCCTGCCTGGCGGGCCCCCAGAACCCAAAAAGCGGGCTTCCCTTACCAGGGTATCAACTGGAGTCACTTCATGAGTTTCGATCATCGCAAATACAGTCCTTTCGTCACCGTCGACAAACCGGATCGCAAGTGGCCGAGCCGCCGCATCGAGCAGGCGCCGCTATGGGCCGCGGTCGACCTGCGTGATGGCAACCAGGCGCTGATCAAACCCATGTCGGTGGCGCAGAAAAAGCGTTTCTTCAAGCTGTTGGTGGAAGTGGGCTTCAAGGAAATCGAAGTGGGTTTCCCGTCCGGCAGCCAGATTGATTTTGATTTCTGCCGTGCCCTGATCGAGGAAGACCTGGTGCCGGACGATGTCCATATCCAGGTGCTCACCCAATCACGGCACGAGCTGATCGAGCGCACCTTCGAAGCGATACGTGGCGCCAAGAACGCCATTGTTCACATTTACAACGCCACCTCGCCGACGTTCCGCGATCAGGTGTTCAATGTGGACAAGGAAGGTTGCAAGGCCATCGCCGTGCAGGCCGCCACCTGGGTGCGTGACATGGCGGCGCGGCAGCCGGAGACCCATTGGAGTTTTGAGTACTCGCCGGAGACTTTCAGTGCCACGGAGACCGATTTCGCCGTTGAGGTGATCGATGCCGTGAATGAGGTATGGCGCCCGGATCAGGGACAGCGGGTGATCATCAACCTGCCCGCCACGGTGGAGGTGAGCACGCCGAATGTGTTCGCCGATCAGGTGGAGATCGTGCATGAAAATATCCGCTATCGGGAGCATGTACTGATCAGTGTCCATACCCATAACGACCGTGGCTGTGGCGTGGCCGCCGCCGAGCTGTCGATGATGGCCGGCGCCGACCGGGTGGAAGGCACCTTGCTGGGTAATGGCGAGCGCACCGGGAACATGGATCTGGTCACCTGCGGCATGAACCTCTATACCCATGGGGTCGATCCCGGAATTGATTTCTCACGGATGAAGGAAATCGTGCAGGTGGTGGAGGAGATCACTGATATCCCCACGCATCCCCGTCATCCGTACGCCGGCGACCTGGTGTTCACTGCCTTTTCCGGCAGCCATCAGGATGCCATCCGTAAGTGTCTCGGCCTGTACAAGCCTGGTGACATCTGGCGTGTGGCTTATCTGCCCATTGATCCGGCGGATCTGGGCCGGCGCTATGAGGAAGTGGTGCGGATCAATTCCCAGTCCGGTAAAGGCGGCGTGACGCACGTGCTGGAGCGGGACTACGGCATCAGCCTGCCGCGCTGGCTGCAGCAGGAAATGGCGAAACTGGTACAGAGTGATGCCGAGGAAGACGGTGGTGAGATCGATAGCCGCCGGGTACATCAGCGCTTCAACAGTGACTATCTGGAAGTGCCGAATGGCTGGACCCTGCGTTCCTATGACCTGCATCGCGGCGAAGAAGGGGTGCAGGCGCAGATCAGCATTGGCGATGAGCGTTCACCGGTGACGGTGCTGTCCGGCCGCGGCGAAGGTGCCGTTGGCGCTCTGGTGGAGGCACTCAATCGACGCCAAGGGTGGCAGTTGCAGGTGGAAGCGTTCGATGAGTATTCCTTGGGCGACAACACCGAAGCCAATGCCATGGCCTGTGTCCGGGTGCAGGTTGGCGGCCACACACAAAGTGCCGTGGCGCTGGCCGCGGACACCACCGCCGCTGCCCTGCAGGCGATCCTGTCCGCCGCTGGCCGCATGGCCGAAGCTCAGGCGCGGAAAAGCGCCTGAGATTGGCATCGCGAGCCTGCCCCTTCCCATTCGTTTCCGATCACCGGTCCTGTTCTTGTGGCTGGTGATCGGTTTTGTCCTTCTTCTCTCCGGGCTCTCCCTCGCTTCCATCATCTTTTTCGCCTGGATTTGGTGGCGAGCAATCATCAATCCAGGCAACCGCCTCGGTGGGGACGAAGTAGGTCTTTTTTGAGCTTGTGCCGTGTGGGCGTACCACATATTGGCTGTCCGCTTCCGTCAGAATTTTCAATGGAATGCTCGTGATGGGGGTAGCGTGTATATCATCTAGAACAGAAAGCTGAGTGTTCAAACCAAAAATTGCACAGGCCCTGGCGCCTGAGGCGGAGATTTGTAGAGCATTGGCGGTTAATGCCGACCCCACCGGTTGAAGAATGGTGTGGGATAAAGTCATCAATGCCAGCGCAGCGAAAGTGCTAGTGGCGATCGGCTGCTTATTTTTTGACAACGTACCTATGAAAATGGCGCCAAGGATTTGAGTGAGTATCAAGGCGATGAAAAAAGTACTAATTAGAGAGATTCTTTGATCATTGGGTCCTTGTTGGATACTGCTTTCCGAAATCGCTAATGCGGGAAGGGTAAAGATAAAAAAAGTCAGGATTTGAAATAGGCTGCTGAAGAGACTTATAAAAAAAGCATGAGTTATGCTTTTCCTGGTTCGGAATATAATGGCTGCCAGTGTGGTTAGGAAAAAAGTAGCGAAGACGAGGAGCAGACCTGACGTAGTGATTCGGGTTCCATCTTCCGAATTTGGTTCTAGAGCGAGAAGTTTGTATACGGTTGCCAACCATATGACGCATGACAATAGTGAGGCCATCGACCAGATTAGAGCAAAAGGATGTTTCTGAAAGAGTAGTTTCGCTCTTCCCGTTATGCTCTGAAATCGACTCCGCTTGGTCGCTAGTAGAAGCCTTTTCTTTCTGGAAGGAACTCTGACTTTTGGTAGCTCTGAATACAGAAAGAGTGCAGGAGATATAATCATTGCAACGATGAGGGTAATCGCCAGCAACTGAAATACAAATAAGGCCGGTAACCCAGTAATGATTCCGGGTGAGAATAAGCTTAGTGGGACTTTTTCGTGGACGATATAGCCATAAAGCCCCAGTACGGCCAGGACAAGAACCATACTGGCCAATGGCCAGGTCCGCTCATTTAACCATTTCAAGTCACGACTGATTGATTTTATTGCGCGGTGGGTAGCAGGGCCGCCGGAGGTTGAAAGTGCTGTCTTGTTCAAACCTAACTATCCATGAATATAGAAAACCCAATTAATCCGAGCCGATATCGAAAAAACGCCCCAGCAACACCGACAGCAACCGCTGATTGGCGGTGAATGCCTGGGGCATGCTGAGGATTTCCGTGGCGCTCTGGGTCCAGGGGCCGGGGCTCAGGTCGGTCGCGCATTCCTGGCATAGGGTGCGGGCGTTGTCCTCGCCCATTTCCAGGTGAAATTGCAGGGCCAGGACGTTTTCACCGTAGCTGAAGGCCTGATGCTCGCATCCCCAACTGCGTGCCAGATGCAGGGCGCCGTCGGGGATTTCGAACGTATCACCGTGCCAGTGAAATACCGCGGGTGCATCGTTGAACAGGCTGCCCAGCGGGTGCTGGCGGCCCAACTCGGTGCTCTGTACCGGAAAAAAGCCGATCTCCTTGTCCGGATTCTTATGCACCCTGGCCCCGAGCGCGCGGGCGATCAGTTGGGCTCCCAGGCAGATACCAAGCACCTTGTGGCCGCGATCGATGCAGGCGCGGATAAAACGCTTCTCGTCCGCCAGCCAGGGGTAGCGGTGCTCATCGTCCGCGCTCATGGGCCCGCCCATGACGATCAGCGCGTCCAGGTCATCCGGATCGGGCAGCTCTTCACCGTGATAAAGGCGGGTGGCGGTGATGCGCGCGCCATTGGAGGCCAGCCAGGGTTCTATGGCTCCCAGCTTCTCGAAGGGCACATGGGTCAGGTAATGGATGCGCATGACCAGCCTCTCAGTTCCGGTTACAGGTACTCCGCGGTGAACACCGCCAGCAGATGGTGTTCCTGGTCGTAGAGACTAAGCCGCTCACCATCGATCCGAAAGCCCCGGGTTTGCTCCAGACTGGCGAGGAAGGCGCCGGAGACATTGTCTCCGGCGCAGGCCCGTTCGGTGGTGGTTAATTCCGTGAAGGTGAGGTTGTCGCCGTCCACGGTGAAACCGCCGGTAAGGCGATTGCAGCTGGTATCGCCCTTGACCGTGTTATCGCCGGCAAGGATCAGGTGGGCCTGGTTCCGGCCCTCGGCGGGGGGCGGGGCGGTCCGGCCGTCCACGTCAATCAATTTCCAGTAGGTGTTGGTCAGTTGCGCGGAGGGTTGTTCGCACTGCTCGGGCTCCATCACCTTGCGATAATCGCGAACCACCAGGGCGTCCACCAGCGTACCGGCTTCCCGGCCGCGCCGTTTTTCCAGGGTCCCGTCCAGTTCCATGAACATGGGGGCCATGGGTTCCAGGCCGGCTTGCTGGTAAGCCTTGGCCAGGGCATCGGCCATGGCGCCGGTCACGGTCAGGCGCCGGTCGCTGTCGCAGGGCGTGAAGATGGCCTGCTCGTTGTGGTAAAGGTAACGACCGACGAAGCTGACCGGTGCCGGCCCGCTGTCATGGGCGGTCATGTTCACCGTGGCGAGCCGCCCTTCATCGTCCCGCTGCAAAGGGGTGTCCCCGGTGGTCATGACAACACCGCCATCGACGATGACCCTGGCGTTCACCGAATAGTCGGCGCCGGCCTTGAGGCGCCCCTTGGCCAGGTACAGATGGAACGGCTGCGGACTGTCCCGCAAGTGAACCAGGCGCTGCAGCAAGGGGGTCCGGTTGGCGTCCATCAAGGTCACGGCCAGCACCGCTTGCGGGGGCAGTTTGGTATCGCTGGCGAAGGTGATTTCGCCGGCGATCTCTTCCACCGCTTCGCTATCCCGTTGATACACACCGGTGTAAGGGAGGTTTTCGTCCTGCTCTCCCTCCTGGCCTTCCAGGGTCAGTGTGTCCTGCTCCAGGGCCACGCTCAGGGTGGCTTCGTTGACGTTATCCTGCCCATTCAGGTAGCGCAGGATCAGTTGATCGTCGCGGCGTTCCCAGCTCAACCCCTGGTGCTTGCTGTCGCCAACCAGAAACAATTCGCCGTCCTCGGCCAGTACCAGGATGCGTGTTGCCTTGTCACCGTCGGGGCGCCAGGCGCCGCTGATGCTGTCCCGTTTCACGGCGGCCGACTCGGGGGCTGGGCTGGCTTGCTCGGGCTGCGGTTGCGGCGCAGCGGGGGCATCGGGGGAGGGGCTGTCGTCACAGGCAGCCAATAGCGCTACCAGGGGCAGCACGAGCCCGATTGCTTTCATAGGAAGCTCTCCAAATTCTGTCTTGAATATCTAGTCGAATCGAACGCCAGGTTCGAACCCGTGGGTGCGTGATGGTGAGATACCATCCGCCCCGTTTTGTTCAGCTCCGGTCTGGCAAGGCCACCAGCGGGAGCTGGTTTTGTATCCACTGGGTGCGCTGGTGAACGTAATCGGTGACACCACGCACGTCGTAGTAGCTGGGGCGCGGCAGCATCGCCGCCAGTTGCGCCGCCTGCGCCGGCCCCAAGGACGCGGCGCTGATGCCGAAGTAATGCCGGGCGGCGGCTTCGGCACCGAAAATCCGGTTGCCCCATTGGGCGGTATTCAAATACAGCTCCAGGATCCGCTGTTTGGACATGGTCGCTTCCAGCATCAGCGCGATCAGCGCCTCCTGGCCTTTGCGCCAGTAGCTGCGGTCACTGTTCAGGAACAGGTTCTTGGCCAACTGCTGGGTGATGGTGGACCCCCCGGCCACCGGGCGCCCCGCCTTGCGGTTGCGCTCGATGGCGTGGCGGATTCCGCGCCAGTCAAAGCCGATATGCTCAACGAAACGGGCATCCTCGGAGACCAGCACCGCCCGTTTCAGGTCCGTGGCGATCTGATCGTAATCACGCCACAGATACTGCACCGTGCCGTGTTGGCGGGACCGTTCCATGAAGGCGGTATTTTGCGGGTTGTAGGCACGTAAATACAGTACCTGGCCGAGGAACCACAGTTGTGTTCCCAGCACCACGATGACGGCCAGACCCAGCAGCGAAAGAAAAAAGCGTTTCATGGCGTACCCGTTCCGTCCGGCGATGCCGGCGGCGTCCCTTCTCATGATCCCGGTCTATGTTGTCCAAAAGCGGCGGGTTTGTCAGGTTGAAAACGTCGGGAACGTGACCGGAGCCTGCTCCTGGTCAGCGTCCCGGCACCGGCAGGTCGAGCTTGGGCGGCTCATGCCGCTTCGGTGAGGAAAATGGCTTGGCGGTGTTTCGAGGCTGGTCCTGGCTCTTGGTGCCGGTCATATCGTTGATTTCCAGCTTGTGTTTTTCCGTGGGGTTCTCCTCGAGAGAGCCGGAATCATCGTTCTGCAGGCGGGTACGCGGAGTGCTGCTCAGGCCTTCGTAGTCGAGGCCGTAATTGTAGTCTTCCTCGTAGACGTCATCGCCGCGGATGTAATCGTAGCCGTCCGCGTGAACCGAGCCGGCGGTCAGCAGGCCGGCCGCCAGGAGGGCGATAAGCAGGCGCATGAGGCTTCTCCCTGTGGCTTCACGGAAGATTGGACGCCAGCGGGCCGGAGGGGTTCCCGGCCGGGTCAGTCTTGCTCGGGCGTCTTTGCTGTCAGAGCCACGATCGCCTCGCGATTGTTGACGAACAGATTGTCGTCACCAAGCCGTTGCAGCAAGCCGATGTGGGCCAGACGGTCGCGCACCTGCTTTTTCACCCCGGACAGGGCCAGCCGGATGCCGCGCCGCTGCAGGTCCTGATGCAACTGGGACAGGGTGTCGGCACCGGTGGCGTCCATGTCGTTGACCGCTGAAGCGCAGATCAGGATAACCCGGAGATCGCTTTCTTTTTGCAGGCGTTCGCGGATGAAACGGTCCATTAGCGGCGCGGTGATGTAGGTCAAAGAGGCGTCCAGGCGCAGCGACAATACCCCCGGCGCGATCGGAGGCAGGCCGTTGAGGGTACGATCGCGCAAGGTACCGGCGGGATCCAGCCCCAGCTCAATCAGGCGCGGGTGGGCGCGCCGGTAAAGAAAGAACACCATCGCCAGCAGAAAGCCGGTGAGGACACCCCAATGCAGGTACGGCACCGCGATCAGAGTGGCGATGAAGGTGGCCACGGCTACCACGCCATCGTCCCGCGAGGTGCGGAACAGATGCAGAAAGGCCTTCGGCTGGATCAGATTGAGTACCGGCACAATGATGATCGCCGCCAATACCGCGCGGGGCAGATGTTGCAGGTAACCGGTGAAAAACAGCAGGCAAACCAGCGTACACAGGGCGGCGAACAGAGCCGACCAGCCGCTGGTGGCCCCCACGTAGAGGTTCAGGGCGCTGCGGGAGAAGGAACCGCTCACCGGGAAAGCGCCGCTCAGACCACTGGTGATCTTGGCCAGGCCCTGGCCCACCAGTTCCTGATTCTGATTCCAAAGGCGGCCGTCCGGATTGGGCAGGGTGCGGGCACTGGCCATGGCTTCGGTAAAGCTGATCAGGGCGATGATCACCGCCGCCGGCAGCAAGGCGCGGTGTTGTTCAAGGGTGAGGGAGGGTGGCCATTGGGGGGTGGGCAGACCGGCGGGAATCAGTCCCACCACGTTCCCTCCCAGTGCCTGATAGCCGAACAGGGCACTGATGGCGATGCCCACCACACACACCACCAGAACACCGGGCAGGCGTGGCGCGAAGCGTTTTTGCAGCCACAGCAGTGCGATCGACCCCAGGCCGAAAGCCAGGGTCCATAGCCAGGCGGCGTCGGCATCGGCCAGATGACGCTGGAGGCCGGCCAGGGCAGTGCTGAAATCCTGGCTCTCCAGGCCGAGCAGGGCTGGCACTTGAGACAGTAAAATGATCAGTGCCGCCGCGTTGATGAATCCCGTTATCACGGCGTTGGAGATGAAGTTAGCGATCACTCCAAGGCGAAAGGCGCCAAGCAGGAACTGGATCAGACCGGCATACAACGCCAGCCAAATGGCCAGCACCACCCATTGGCCGCTTTCCGGTTCGGCCAGAGGGTGCAGCGCGGCGTAGGTCAGCAAGCTGGTGAGGGCCACCGGGCCCACCGCTAGCAGCGCCGAGGAGCCCCACAGAATCCCCACGATACTGGGCAACAGCGCGGCATAGAGCCCGGTGACCGGGGGCATGCCCGCCAGAGTGGCGTAGGCGATGGCTTGAGGAATCAGTACCAGTCCCACGGTAATGCCGGCGAAGGCGTCCTTGCGCAGTGATTGTGCGCTGGGACGGGGCCACTGCGTGAACGGCAGCAGGCGGCGGATCCAGGGCTTCATTGAAACTCCATGAGCGACATCGCGGCGCGGCTCACGGTAAGACCGGAGCGCCGGTGCAAGCTTATTTGAGGTAATGTGAGGCAATTATAAATGAGGAGAGGCGGGTATTGAAATTGGTTCTCCAGCCTATTTTTTGATGGCTGGTTATTAACAGGGATGATTACGGCAAAGGCTGAAAGCGGCCACTGGCCGCTTTCGCCAGGATGGATCACTCCACGGTGATGAAAACAGGGTTGGAGTAGAACCACAGATCGTTGTAATTGCGGGCGTTGATGGCATCAAAGCGGGCGGCGTCATTGGCTACCTCTACTTTGGCGTCCGGCAGCGGCTCGCCGTCTTCCATTTGACCAGGCACATTGACCGCCAGATTGGTGCCGCGCAGACGCAGGTACTGATCGCCGGTGACGGTGAGAGTGTGGGTGATGACATTGTAACCGTCCTCGTCCACGGTCCAGTCGTTGGCGGTGAAGCGGGCCAGAACCCGGGTGCTCGGGTTGCTGGCGGACTGGTAATCGGCGGAATCGGGTTGCGCGGGCGCCTGGACATCGCCGACGATCAGGTCCACATGATCCACCGTCGGTTTCATATAGGCGGACTGGCCGCTTTCCAGCGGATACTCGTAGTGATTGGTTTGCGGGCTACGGAAGCGGATGGTCACCGTCACCTGTTCGCCCAGGGCCGCCGTCAGAGTGCCGCCCATCGGCGTGCTGCCTTCGGTGCTCTCGGCCTGAAACTCCAGTGCGTCGATCAGATCACCGAAAACGCCGAACAGACGGCCGCCGCGCAGACCGTCCAGCAGGGCGGAAGCATCCTCGCCATCCTTCCAGACATAGGTTTTGGCGTACTCGCCAGGGGCATAGCCGCTGCTGTATCGGCCCTGCGCCGTGGTGAAATGGTAGTCGGAGTTGGCCACGTTCCAGATCCGCCGGCCTTCACCCAGCAGCGCGTCCCAGGTGCCTCCCAGTTTCGCTACCAGGTAGTCGACACCGCCATAGGTGCGCGAACCGAGGTTTTCCTCGGTATAGGCCTCGGCGTAGCCGCCCCGATCCGGCTCCATCTGATTACCGACCATGCCTTCGATGGCGAAGAACTGATCGGGGGCCAGGTCGTGCATCTGACGGATCTGGGCGATGGTGTATTTGCCCATGTAGCGGGAAGGGTGATTCAACAGCATATAGCTGTCGGGATGATTGTCACGCAGCCAGCGTAACGCGGTGAGGGCGTCCTCGTGGGTAGTGTTGGCGCGCGGCTGATCGCCCAGGCTTTCCACCAAAGCGGGATCGAAAAGGCTGGCATCGCGGGTGGTGAACAGATACTCGAATTCCGCCACCGCTTGCAGATTGGCCTCGGACATCGGGTCGTCCATGCCGATGCCGACATTGACGTGATCATGGGTCGGCATGTCCCACTCGAAAGAGGAATACATCAAGGCGCCGGGATAGCGGTCCTGGTCCAGGGCCTGCTTCAGATAAGGCACTTCGTAGTCGATGAGCGCCTGATAAAAGGGTATGGATTCTCCCAGCTCGGCGCCGTCATGATCCCGATAGGACGTGCGCAGATGATTGGAAATGGTGAGCCAGTCCAGGTCGTAGCGGGTGAAAGCATCGTCCAGCACGCTTTCCAGGGACACCTGGGCATCGTCGGATTGATAGGTATGCACATGCAGATCGCCGGCGCTCCAGGTCCCGCTGGGTTGCGGTTCTGGAGTTGGCTCCGGGGTGGGTTCCGGAGAGGGTGAGGAACTGTCCCCGGAGCCGCCGCAGGCGCTCAGGAAAGTGGCGAGTGTGATGGCCGACAATAAAGAAACGCGAGAGTCGCGGGAAAAAAGAAATGACATTAAAAGTACTCTCCAGATCAGGGCACCAGGTCTGGCGCCGTGAAAAAGAAGAGCACTGTGGATCAATCAAGTGACGATATAATGACGCGGAGCTACATACTGGTCAGTCTTTCTTTTCTTTCCAAAAGCGCAGGTGAAGAGCGGCGGCTTCCTCTTCCAGTAGTGGTCCGATCACCTGAACGGAGCGCTGCCCGGCGGCGAAAACCGTCCGGCAGGGCAGGTCCAGGGTCGGATTCTCGGGGTGGTTGCCGGTAATCGCTTTGAGTCGTTTCTCGGAAAGACCGTAGACCACGCGTCCGACGCCCGCCCAGTAGGCCGCCCCGGCGCACATGGCGCAGGGTTCGGCGGAGGTATAGAGCGTGCACCGGGCAAGAAAATCCGGTGAGTAAGATTGAGAAGCACGCGTGAGGATCACCCGTTCCGCATGTCCGGTCATATCATGATGAGGCAGGAAGGCGTTCTCCTGTTCCAGCAGAATTTCGCCATCGGCATCCACAAGTAGCGCACCGAATGGATGGCAGCCATCGTTCAGTGCCCGTTCGGCGACCAGGAAGCTTTGCTGTATATAGTGCTCGTGATCCAGTCCCCGTGATATTTCATTGGTGTTCATGGTTCTCCCATTCATCTCTTAATAGCTGCGACGGCAGAGCGATAAAGCGCGCTCAGGATTTCGGCAGGCTCCAGGGAAACCACCATTTCTGGATCATTGCCACCAGCCGGAACAGGATCAGACTGATGGTGACCAGAATGGCCAGTGCGGCAAACGCCTGGGGCACTTTGAAAAACGAGGTGGAGAAGGCGATGAAAAATCCCAGTCCATTCTCGGCGGCGACAAATTCCGCCACCACCGCGCCGATAATGGCCAGCGTGATGGAAATGCGCAGCGCGGAGAAAATATGGGGCACCGCGAAAGGCAGTTGAATGTTGCGAATCTCGCGCCAGCGGCTGGCCCCGAGGGAACGGGAGAGCTCCAGCAGTTCAGGAGGTGTCGACATCAGTCCGGTGACGGTGGAAACGACGATGGGGAAAAAGGTGATCAGGAATGTAATGACGATGCGCGGCGCGTCTCCGGCGCCCAGCACCACCACGATAATCGGCGCCACGGCGACGATGGGGGTGGACTGCACCACCACCAGCATCGGGTAGAGTGTTCGGGACAGCAGCCGGCTGTTGGCCAGAGCCACCGCCAACGGAATGCCGATCATCACCGCCAGCGCATAGCCCAGCAGGCTGACCCGGAGCGTTGCCCAGATATGGCCACCCCAACTGCTGGGGCTCACCGCCAGTGCGCCTTCAACGATGGCGCTGGGAGGGGGAAGCAGATACACCGGCACGTCCAGCAGACGGCAGCCAAGCTCCCAGATCAGCAGCAACAGCAGGGCGGCAAGGACCGGTGCTCCCCGGTCCAGCAGTCGCAGAAGCGCGCCCCCGGCGGATTCAGGCGAGGACCGCATGGCTGAAGACCTGGCCGCGGATATGGTTGGCGATTTCATGGAAGCGGGGCTCCGACAAGGTTTTCAGGGTGCGCGGGCGTGGCAGGCCCACGTCGATGATCTCGCGAATGCGTCCGGGGCGGGCGGACATTACCAGGATGCGGTCCGCCAGCAGCAGGGCTTCGGGAATGGAGTGGGTGATGAACAGCACTGTTTTGGGGCGCTCGGTCC
Organism: Alloalcanivorax xenomutans; assembly: GCF_900217905.1. GTDB lineage: Bacteria > Pseudomonadota > Gammaproteobacteria > Pseudomonadales > Alcanivoracaceae > Alloalcanivorax > Alloalcanivorax xenomutans. The sequence goes on along the minus strand of NZ_OBMO01000016.1, from coordinate 95,617 downwards.
AGATGCGTAGCAGCTCGAAGCTCATCTCGTCACGGGTCAGGGCGTCGAGGGCGGAAAACGGTTCGTCCATCAACAGAATATCCGGGTCGTGCAGCAGGGCACGGGCGATGCCCACCCGCTGTTGCATGCCGCCGGATAATTCGGAGGGGCGTTTATGGGCGAAGTCCCGCAGCCCCACGGTGCCCAACAGTTCCTGCGCCCGCTGTTTTTCCTCAAGGGTGACGCGGCCGTACTTGTGCTTCATCGGAAAGGTGATGTTGTCCTCCACATTGAGCCAGGGCAGCAGCGTGGGCTGTTGGAATACGATGCCGATTTCCTCGCGGGGCTCGGTCACCGGCAGCCCATAGATTTCCGCCCGCCCGGAGGTGGGCCGTACCAGGCCGGCGATCACCCGAAGCAGCGTGGATTTGCCGCAGCCGGAAGGACCGATAACGGCAATGAACTCGTGCTTGTGAATGTCGAAGCTGACGCCGTCCAGCGCGTTGATGACACCGCCATCGGAGGAAGTGAACACCTGGCCCACATTGTTGAAGCGAATGCTTGGTCGCGGGCCGTCGTTATCGTCGTGGGGCGCCATGAAAACCTCGAATCGGGTTTGAGTCCATAAAGCCACCCGGAGTGGCCGTCATAGTGTGAGCGTTGCAACATGCGCGCCAAAAGCAGAGATTTCCGCACGGGCCGTTGCCAGACCGGCATCATCCTAAGCTGCGAAAAAAAACGCGGGCCGGAAAGCCCGGACCCGCGTGCAATGAAAACGTTTTCTTGATGTTGTGCTTGCCTACTTGCTGATGAAGTCACCACTGACGGCGTCTTCCGGATTCAGCGTATCCTCCGGTAGCCCCTGGGCTTTGGCGACCCACTTCCAGGTGGTCGCAAGGAGAGAGGGATTGAAAGTGCCAGCGCCATCGCGCTCGCTGATTTCGTTTTTCATCAAAGGAATGGAGGCGGAAAACTCCTCGGCGGCCACCTCCGCGTCCACTTCCGCCACCTTCGCCTTCAGCGCTGCTCCCGCTTGTTGGGGATCTTCAATAGCCATTTTTTGCGCCTGGCGATAAATGGTGAGTACCTTTCTGACCAGCTCCGGCTTTTCCTTGATCAGACGGTCGGATGCAAACACCGAGAGGCCATAGCCATCAAAGCCATAGTCGGACCAGGGTAAAACCCGGATCTCCTTGCCGGCTTGCTTCATTAAGGCGTTGAAGGCCGGCAGCTTGGTAATCCAGTTGATGGTGCCGTCCACCCGGCCGGTACTCATCATCGGGCCCATGGCCCCGGGGTCCACTTTGGTGACACGCACATCGTCCGGCGACATGCCGTTGGCTTCCAGGACCAAGGGCCAGGTGACATTGGAGGCGGAGAAGGTGGCGGTAGCGAGATTCTTTCCTTTCAAATCGTCCAGGGTTTCGATGCCGGAATCGGCACTGACGAAAACCGCATCCGGCTGTTTGGTATAAACGGAAAGCACGGCGGTTACTGGCACGGTGGCCCCTGCCTTCGCTTGCAGTAGCGCGGACAGGCCGCCGGTTCCCATGTCGGCGGCGCCAGTGGCCAGTTTGGTGACCACATCGCTGGAACCACGCCCTGACATGATTTCCACTTCGATATCCTCGGCGGCGAACAAGCCTTTTTCCACGGCGAGGTAAATGATGGCCTTGTCGCCGGCGGGCAACCAGTCGTTGAGCCAGCGGATTTTATCCGCCGCCTGAACGCCCGCCGTCATGCTCACCAAGACGGCGGTCAAAAGGTAACGTCTGAAACGGTAGATCATGGGAAACTCCTTTCGAGTCCGGGGTCGCGTGCGGCGATACACCCTCGTCTATCTATAGTGGTCCATGCAAAGGGCATGCCTTGTCCCGTGTGTTAACGCGATGAAAGAAACCAGCCAGTATCTCTCCAAGCTTTTGGGGGGAAGCCAGTTGCGGGGCATGCCCTGTATCGAGTGTGGCGACGTCTGCGCCGGGCACCTGTTGTTGCATCCAGCGCTGTGCCTCCAGGATCACCGAGCGGTCACGCAGCGCTTCCACATACAAGCGTGGTAATGCGCCGAAGCGCTCAGGTGTCCAATGCGCGACACCAGCGCGAGGACCTTCCGGTTGTGGTGTGAGCTGTCGCGCGGCGGCCCAGGCGGGAGCATCGTCGACGTCGTGAAAAAAGATGTCGCGGGCCGCGGCGGGCGGCACCTTGCTGTAACGGCGCCTTTGGTCCCAGGTCAGATGCGGGCCGATGCCGGCGGCGGCGGGATTTCTCTGGACCAGATGCCGGGTCAGGTCGGCGAAGCCGGTGCCCGTGGGCAGCATCATTCCTGCCACGTAGGCGATGCCCGCGATATGGTCCGGGCGGTTTTCCGCCACCTGGGTGGCGATCACGCCGCCGCCCGAGTGCGCCACCAGGAAGGCGGGGCCGTCGAGCTGATCGAGGGCTGTTTCCACACAGGCGACGCAGTCCGTGAAATCGACCTGCTCCGCGGTGCCGGTACCGTGGCCATTGCCGGGCATATTCAGCGCGTGGGGATGGAATCCCCGCTGACGCAACAGGGGTACCAGGGCGTCCCAGACCCAGGCACCGGCCCAGGCGCCGTGAATCAGAATGACATCGTTCATCGAGTTACTGGAGCTACTTATAGGTGCGTTGATACATGTCGATCATGTGCTGTTCGACGGTGACCGGCGGATACTTCGGAGAAGCGCCTGGGGCAAGACAGCTGGGCAGGCACCGCACCTGATGGTCCGGATTTCCGGAATGGAAGAACGGCACGGAGAAACGCTCACGGCCGGACAGGTTGACCACGCGATGCAGGGTCGAGCGATAGCGGTCATTGGTCCAGCGGGCGATCATGTCACCCAGGTTCACCACATAGGTGCCGGGAACGGGATCGGCATGAATCCAGCCCTGGCTGGCTTGATCCCAAACCTGCAGACCGGGATTGTCGTCCTGTAGCAGCAAGGTGATGCCACCAAAATCGGTATGGGCGCCACAGCCTTTTTCGCCGGGCTCGGGATTGCCCGGTTGCGGCGGATAGTGCAACAGACGCAGGACCGCCATCGGCTCATGGCAAAAATCAGCGAAGTAGTCTTCCGGCAAGGAGAGTGATAGCGCCAACCCTTGCATGATCCGCGCGCTGAGTTCGTTCATGGCTTCGAAGTAGGTTTCCATGGTCTCACGGAAGCCGGCTTGCCGTGGCCATTGGTTGGCGCCGTGATTGAACTTGCCGGCGCGTACCGCCGGATGGTCGTCCGGCAAGTCGCGGCCAATATAGTAGCCTTCCTTCAGATCCGGTGGCGCGTCCGCTTCCAGAGTCTGGCCGCGCAGCGGTTCATAACCCCGGTTGGCGGGCGAAAGCGCTTTGTCGACCTGTTTTTTGGTCGCCAGTGGCTGTTCGAAGAACGCCTTGGCGGCAGCGAACACCCGCGCCTGCAAGCGTGCTTCGATACCGTGGTTGCGAATGTAGAAGAAGCCCTTGTCGAGGCAGGCGGCGCTGAGTTGTTCGGCCACCGTTCGGCGTTGTTTCTGGTCACCGTCGATCAAGGCCCCGATATCGATGATCGGCAGTGACTGCTGATTAACCTTTTGCGCTTGCAGGGTGCTCGTCATGGAACTTCTCTCGTTGGCGGACGATCCTTGCCTGCCAGTTTGCGCGGCGCCCCGGCGGTGCCAAAGAAGAGAATATCGACCGTGCCGATGCCGATCCGGCAGCGGCGCCGGGAATCAATCGGTCAATGGTTCACCGATGTCGTTGGCCTCACGGCGTTCCCGCTCCGCCAGTTCGTCGGCCAGCAATCTTGCGACGGCATCGGCCGCCACCGGCAGGGAGCGGCCGGTACGGGCGTAAATGCCGAGGTCGCTGAAAACCGGACCATTGTCATTGAGAGGAATATGTCGGAGTGCGCCCGATGCCAATTCCGCCTCCAACCCGATGCGGGTCTGGAAGGTGACACCGACACCGCGCCGCGCCAGCTCCTTGCCCAGCTCCACCGAATTGGATTGCACCACGCCTTTGTCATCGATGCCGGCGCGCTCGATGGCGGGTTTGAGCAGGTGGTACACCGACAGGTCGGTCTTCGCCAGGATCAAAGGGTACTCAGCACAGGTGGCGAAGCTGACTTCGTGGCGTTTTGCCAGAGGATGCTCAGCCGGCACCAGGGCTCCGAGCCGGAACCGGCCTACCATGATCTGTCGCAGGCCGGTGCTGCGTTGCAGGGCGAAGGCCATGCCCAGGTCGGCGGCGCCGCTGGTTACGGCTTCGGGAATGTCGCGGGAACCGAGGGTGACCACGCCCAGGGTCACCTTCGGGAAGTGCTCCCGGGCGCGTTCAATGATGGTGGGCATGAAGTCCGAGGTGACCCCTTCCACGGTGGCGATTTCCACGTGACCGGTGCGCAGCCCTTTGAGCGCGTCCAGCTCCGAGCGTGCCCGTTCCGCGTCCTGCAATACCACCAGGGCATGGCGGGCGAAGATCTCACCGGCGGTGGTCAGCCTGAGTCCACCAGGCAGGCGTTCGAACAGTGGCGTGCCAACTTCGTCCTCGAGTTTCAGGATCTGCCGGTTGACCGCGGAGGACGCCACGAACAAGCGCCGTGCCGCTTCCCGTATGGAGCCGGCGCGGCGTACCGCGTCGAAGTACACCACCGCCGGAGAATGAACGCGCAACCGTGTGCTCATCGGGAGCCTCTCTATCCGTCGATCAATCTATCCGTCGATCAATGTTCGCGACAATTGATTGTGCCGTTCCACCAGGCGTGGCAGTTCCACGGTGGTGAGCTGCCCGTCACGCACCACCGTCTTGCCATTAACAATACTCAGAGAGACTCGCCGGGGCGCGCAGAACAACAGGGCCGCCAGCGGATCGGACAAGCCACCGGCGAAGGCGATGTCGTCCAGTTTCCAGGCCACCAGATCGGCGCAGTAGCCAGCCTGGATACGCCCCAGATGATCACCGCGCCCCAGTACTTCGGCGCCGCCACGGGTAGCCAGTCGCAGTGCTTCGCGGGCCGACAGGGCAGTGGGGTCTTCGTCTCGGACCCGCGCCACCAGCATGGCCTGGCGGGCCTCTCCCAGCAGATCATTGCCGTCGTTGGAAGCGGAGCCGTCCACGCCCAGGCCGACACGGACACCGTTGTCCAGCATGCGGCGGATCGGGGCATGGCCCGATGCCAGGCGCATATTGGAACAGGGGCAGTGGGCGACGCCGGTGCCGGTGCGGCCGAATAACTGAATACCGTGCTCGTCCAGGTGCACACAGTGAGCGTGCCAGACGTCGTCACCGACCCAGTCCATTTCCTCGGCGAATTGCGCCGGTGTCATGCCGTAGCGCTGCTGGCTGAAGGCCAGATCCTTGCCGTTCTCGGCGGTATGAGTGTGCAGCCGCACGCCAAGATCACGTGCCAGGATCGCGCTCTGACGCATCAAATCCGGCGAGACCGTGAACGGCGACGATGGCCCCAGCGCTACCTGCAACATGGCATCGGCGCTGGCATCGTGGTGCGTTTCCACCACTCGCTGCATTTCCTTGAGCACCGCGTCCTCATTCTTCTCCACCACCAGATCCGGCGGCAGCCCGCCCTGACTTTTGCCCAGCGTGATGGCGCCACGGACACCGTGATAGCGCAGGCCCATGATCGAAGCCGCCTCGATGTTGTCCTCCAGGCGGCCGCCGTTGACATAGAAGTAAGCGTGGTCGGCGGCGGTGGTGCACCCGGAAAGCATTAACTCCGCCATGGCGGTTTGCGCCGATACCGTCATCATTTCCGGGGTGATATTGGCCCAGACTGGAAACAGGGCGTCGAGCCAGTCGAACAGCTCGGCGTCTTGCGCCGCCGGTAAGGCCCGAGTCAGGCTCTGGAACATATGGTGATGGGTGTTGACCAGACCCGGTATCAGCACATGGCCACTGAGGTCGATGGTTTCGTCCGCCTCCCGGAACAGGGTGTCGCTCGGGCCCACCGCGCGAATGCGGTTGCCTTCGATCAGAACGGCGCCGTCACGGATCTCGGTGCCGTGATCGTCCATGGTCGCCACTACAGTGGCGTTTTTCAGTAGCAAAGTGCGGCTCATCACCCGGGCTCCCTTTTCTAAAAAGCAAAAACGCGAATCAGCGCGACCCGAGGACCGCGCGGAAGAACGTACACTGACCTGTATACCGCCACCGGTGGCGCACACTCAAACCCGGCCGAGAGGGCCGTCGCCAGGACCAGCGGTCCGTTTTACCTCAGGTGTAACGCAAGATGCTTGCCAGATCGATGTCGCCGGAGGGCTCATCCAGATCCAACAGGCCTTCAAGGGTGTCCAGGTGTTCCCGCGCCAGTTGCGCGGCCTGGTCCGCCTCGCCCTTGATAATCAGGTCGGCCAGGCGACCGTGATCATTACCAAGAAAGCAGGCGGTGATGCCCGGGGCTTTGTATAGCGCGATGACAATGGAGGTGCGCAATACCAGTTCCAGCATCATCTTGCCGAGCACCTGATTGGGGCACTGGCGAGCCAGATACTGGTGAATTGCCATGGAGCAGTGCACGCGGTGTTGGTCCTGGCCGCGCTCGTGGGCGCTCTTTTCTTCCTTGATCAGTTTGCGCAGGGCTTGTGCCTCGGATTTGCCCAGGGTGCCGGCCACCAGGCGGGTGACCTCCCCTTCCACCAGGCGGCGGGCGGCGAAAATCTGCCGGGTTTCCTCGATGCCGGGTCTGGCCACCACCGCCATTTGATTGGGGCTTTGCTCGGTGACGTGATCGGATGCCAGCCGGGTCAGTGCCTTGCGCACGATGGACCGGCTCACTCCGAACAGTTCGCTTAATGCCACTTCCGGCAGTTTCGAGCCGGGAGGCAGCCGCTGGGTGAGCACCGCCTGATAGATGGAATCGTAGATGGTCTGGTCGGTGGCTTTGCGCGAGCCCCGGCCACCATTGGTGTGCATGGCGCCTAGCGACGCGGCGGCCTGTTTGTCCGTACGGGGATCGACAGCCATGGGTACCGTTGTTCCTTCTTTTTTGGACTAGCGGAATGTATACAGACCTTTATACGGGTGCAACCGGAAGGCGGATACCCTCCAGAAGATGTTCCTCGCAGTTGTGGCCCGGCCCTTCCCGGTCCACTACCAGGAAGTCGCCGCCAGGCGAAAGGGCCAGCAGGGGATGATGCCAGGTGCCCGCGTGATAATTGACGCCGGTGCCATCGGTGATCAAAAAAGCGTGCAGGTCCGCCACCGCCGGCGGTGGTCCGGGAGGGGCGACCACCACGATGTAAGGCTGACCGGCCAGCGGCACGAACGCCTGGCTGCCGAGGGGGTGGCGTTCCATCAGCACCAGAGTGTGCGGTAGTGAGATTGGTCGCGGCCGGAACAGACTGAGAATGGCGCCGCCGTCGGTGCCGGTTTCCACTTTGGCCAGCCGGTGGTAACGCCGGCATTGGTCATCGTTGATCAGGAAGTAGTCCCGCTCATGGCTATGGATGAGGTCGCCGAAGGGGGTGAACGCCTCCGCCGTCAACGGCTCCAGTGTCAGCTCTTGAGTGGTCATTGTATCTGGCCGAACACGCGAAAGCGGCTGATGCCGCCATCCGGGTGCATATTAAGACGAACATGCGTCACCGCATCCAGGGTCTCCAACTGGTCCTGGAAGTGGTGCATGGCATCCGGGCCCAGCGGTTGCGGTGTCAGCAGCGTCGGCCAGAACATACTGGAAGCGCGTAGCAGGGCGGTGTCCGCGTGGTCTTCCAGATTGGCCGCTTGCACTGATACCTGAGCCGGAAAGTTGCCTTTGAAAAAGGCGGTGTCCACTTCCAGTCCGGTGACACGGCCACGGTGGCCCAGACCGATCACGCACCAGTCGAAACCCGGTTCGCGGCGCCGCCGGGTTTCCCAGCCGTCCCCCATGTTAAGGCCCCGGCCGGGATAGAGCAGGGAGTGCGGCCAGCCGTAGTGGGCGTCGCTCAGAGCCAGGACCTGGCCGCCAAGCCGGGCCGCCGACAGTTCCACTTCCTGGTCCGCGTCAACGCCGGCCCAGTCCACTCGTGGGCGGCCCAGCACACGAAAGCGCGCGACGCCGCCGTCGGGATGGAGGTTCAGACGAACGTGGGTGGCATGGCCTGGGGTCGGCAAGGTGAAGCGGTGCAGATGGTCGCCTTGCAGAGCGGTCATGGTCAGCAGGGGCTGCCAGCGAGCGGAAGCCGGATCCTCGCCATCGCCGAGGACGCAGGCGTCCACGGAGGCGGCCATGGGGTAGTTGCCGGTGAAGTGAGCGGTATCGATTTCCAGTTGGTGGACGTCACCGGGGGCGCCCAGGCGCACGATTGCACTGTCGTGTCCGGGGCCGCGGCGGCGGCGGGTTTCCCAGCCATCCATCCACTTGCCGTGATCATCGAACTTGTCGGCGATGAATCGAGGGGGCGTCTCCGCCAGCATGCGTTCGGCGCTGGCGAAGAACTGGTCGGTAACCGATACGATCTCGGTGCCCAGCCGGGCGGCGGCGAGATTCGGGTAGGCGATGATGGTGTCCGTCATTGAGAGCTCCATGGTTCCGGTCATGGCCGGGTTATTCCGTCGGACGGTTTTCCGAATTGTGTTCCGCGCCTTGTTGCAACCAGCGGGCCAGCAAAGCGCGTTCGTCGTCGGTGATGCGGGTGATGTTGCCTGGCGGCATCACCGAAGTGGTCACGGCCAACTGGCCGATCTGGGTTTTGTGGGCGCGGATTTGCGCCGGTGTATCCAGCCGCACGCCCTTGGGCGGTGTGGCGAAGCCGGCGAAATCCGGGCGCGCCGCATGACAGCCGGCACAGCGTTCCTGCACGATGCTTTGCACCTGGGAGAAGGGCACCGGTGGCAGGTTCGCATCCACCGGTGCTGGTCCGGATGGTTTGGTCAGTACGATCAACACGAGCAGCCCGGCCGCGCCGGCCAACGGTAATGCGATCTTGGCGGGCCGGGGCAGATGGCGGATGTTGAAGTAGTGACGGATTACCATGCTGGCCGCCATCAGGGTGGCCAGAATCAACCAGTTCCAGTGGCTGCCGTAGGTACCGGGGAAATGGTTGCTGATCATGATGAACAGCACCGGCAGAGTCAGATAATTGTTGTGCCGGGAGCGTTGCGCTCCGGCCAGGCCCCTGGCGGCATCCGGTTCGCGACCGGCGGTCATGGCGTCCACCATGGCGCGCTGGCCGGGAATGATCACGAAAAAGACGTTGGTGACCATGCAGGTGCCAATGGCGGCGCCGACATGAATATAGGCGCCACGGCCGCTGAAAATCTGGCTCAGTCCCCAGGCCAGAGCCACCAGCAAGATAAAGCCCACTGCCGCCAGCAGCGCAGGACGCCGGCCCAGTGGTGAGCGGCACAGTCCGTCGTACACCAGCCAGGAGAGAATCAGCACGCCAATGCCGATCAGGCTGGCGGTAAGCGGGGATAACTCCGCCACCGAGGGATCGATCAGATTGGTTCCGGCATTCAGGTAATACACTACGAACAACAGCAGGAAGCCGCTCATCCAGGTGTAATAGGCTTCCCATTTGAACCAGTGCAGACGTTCGGGCAGTTGTTCCGGCGCCACCTGATACTTCTGCAGGTAGTAAAAGCCGCCACCGTGGATGGCCCAGAGAGTACCAGCGACGCCCGGTGGCTTTTGGCCCTCTCGCTGCAGATGGTTCTCCAGCCAATTGAAATAGAAAGAAGCCCCTATCCAGGCTATGCCGACAGTGATGTGCAGCCAGCGGATCAGCAGGTTGGCCCATTCGTACCAATGCGCTTCCATCGTTTCTCCCCCCTGTTAACTGCCGCGGTAGGTGCTGTAACCGTAGGGAGAGACCAGCAGTGGAACGTGGTAATGCTGGTCGGGGGTGCTGATGCCGAAGCGGATCACCACGTCATCCAGAAATGAGGGGGTCGGCAAGGATATCCCCCGGGCAAGGAAGTAGTCCCCCACCGCGAAGTTTAGTTGGTATACCCCGCTTGCCATCGTGACGCCTTCAAGCAACGGCGTGTCGCAACGTCCATCGGCATTGGTTTTGCATTCGGTCAACAGACGGGCCTGGCTTCCCTCGACTCGCCACAGCTGGAGAGAGAGATCGGCGGCGGGGCGGCCACTACTGGTGTCCAGAACGTGGGTGGTCAATCGGCCCATGTTCGCTCCTGTATTCGTTTTAATGTCGACAATTATTAAGTCTAAATGTATACATGCATGATTAATGCCAGAGTGGAGGCAAGCATGAGTAACCCGTCTTATCCCCGTGACCTGATCGGTTACGGGGCCAGTCCGCCCAATCCACGCTGGCCCGGTGAAGCCCGTGTGGCGGTGCAGTTCGTGCTTAATTACGAAGAAGGAGGGGAGAATTGCGTCCTGCACGGTGATCCGGCTTCGGAGTCCTTCTTATCTGAAATGGTCGGGGCCGACGCGCGCGAAGGCGTACGTCACATGAGCATGGAATCGCTCTATGAGTACGGCAGCCGGGTCGGGGTGTGGCGCCTGTTGAAGCTGTTTCAACGCTATCGGATTCCGCTCACCGTGTTTGCCGTGGGCATGGCGGCGGAGCGGCATCCGGAAGTCATTCGCACCATGGTGGAGCAGGGCCACGAAATCTGCAGTCACGGCTATCGCTGGATTGACTATCAATATGTGCCGGAGTCGCTGGAGGCGGAACATATCGGTCGCGCGGTTGAGGCGCTGACACGCGCCGCCGGCACGCCGCCGCTGGGCTGGTACACCGGCCGCACCAGTCCGAATACCCGGCGGCTGGTGGTGGAGCACGGCGGCTTTCTCTATGACGCCGACGACTACAGTGATGAGCTGCCGTTCTGGACGACCGTGTCCGGGCGCAAACATTTGGTGGTGCCCTACACGCTGGATGCCAACGACATGCGTTTCGCCAGCCCTGGTGGTTTCAACAGCGGCGATCAGTTTTTCACATATCTGCGTGATGCTTTCGACACACTGTATCAAGAGGGGGCGGAGCAGCCGCGCATGTTGTCGGTGGGTTTGCATTGCCGGCTGGCGGGGCGTCCAGGCCGGGCCGCGGCACTGGAACGCTTCCTCAAATACCTGTGCGCTCATAACCGGGTGTGGTTCGCCCGGCGTATCGATATTGCCCGACACTGGATGGAGCACCATGGCTGAAACCGTCGTCCGTCTGACCCCACGCCCGAGCCGGCTCAGCGAGGCTGATTTCGTTGAACGGTTCGGCGATGTTTATGAACATTCTCCATGGATTGCCAGAGAGGCTTACCAGTTGGGGCTCGGTGAGCCGCAGGACACCCCGCAAGGATTGGCGGAGGTGATGGCGCGGGTATTTCGCGCGGCGGATCCGGAGCGCCAGCTGGGCGTATTACGAGCGCATCCGGATCTGGCCGGCAAAGCCGCGCTGGCTGGTGAACTGACCCGGGACTCCAGCGCGGAGCAGGCATCCGCCGGCCTTGACCAATGCACCCCGGAAGAATTTTCCCGGTTTCAAACGCTTAATGATGCCTATCAAAAGCGTTTCGGTTTCCCGTTCATCATCGCGGTAAAAGGGTTGCACCGTGGGGACATTCTGAAGGCCTTTGCCGACCGTTTGGAGCATGACCTGGAACAGGAGCGCAGGACCGCGGTGGAGCAGGTGAATCGTATTGCGTTACTGCGTTTATGTGACCGGGTCGGGTGAGACCGGAGTGCCGCCGAGCCAGGTCTGTAATGGGCGCCGTTCCAGATCGGCGGCATCGCCGCGCAGTAATTCCTCGAACCAGTCCTCGATACCGGCTTTGCCCGCCGGGCGTGGCAGTAGAACGAAGTCCGCCCTTTTTCCCGCGGCCAGACTGCCGGCTTCGTCGCCACGCCCCAGGCAATCCGCGCCGGCCTGGGTGGCCCGGTAGAGCGCTTCTTCCGGTGTTACCGGGACGCCGGCGGCACGATGCTGGTCCACAAAGCGCTGCATGACGTGCAGCATGCTGTGGCTAGGCCCTGCTCCCACATCCGAAGCCAGAGCAAACCTCAGCCGGTGCCGCCGTACCGCTTCCAGATCCATCCGGCCGCTATCCAGGGCCTCGTTGCTTGAAGGGCAATGCGCGATCCAGCTGCGCCGTTGGGCAAGGGTGTGGTACTCGCGCTGCGAAAGGTGAATGCAATGGCCGAGCACCGTGCGTGGGGTCAACAGCCCGGCCTGATCATAAACGTCGGTGTAGTCCCGCGCTTCGGGGAAGGCTTCCCGGACTTCACGGATTTCCCGCGGGGACTCGGACAAATGCGTCTGCACGAAGGCGCCGGTGCGTCGCGCCAGTTCTCCCAGCTCCCCCATCAGCCGGGCACTGCAATTGAGAGCGAAGCGCGGAGTAATGGCGTAGCGCGCGGTGCCCAGTTCCTCCAATAACGGCGCCACGGCCTCGGCGTTGTCCGGGCTGGCCCTGCGCAGCGGCTCCGGGGCGGATTTTTCCATGATGGCGTTGCCCAGGATCCAATCGCCTCTGGCGTGCTCGGCGGCGATGCGCAGGGCGCCGTCGTGCGGGCTGGAATAGGCCATGCCCAGGGTGGTGCCGGCGCGGATCGTGTCGCTGAAGAAAGCACGGGCATGGTCATGGGCCAGCCCGGCGTGCTCGAAGCCGGCTTCTTCCGGCCAGATGTGTTCGCGTAACCATTCCATCAGATCGGTCTGGAAGCGCCCGCGAACATGATGTTGCACCCAATGAATATGAACATCCGCGAAACCGGGCACCAGCAGGCCGTCCAGCTCCAGAGTGTTGCGGTCCCGGCCGTCGGCGAACTGTTCTATCCGGTCCACGTCGACGATGCGCCCAGCCTCGATCAAAAGGCCTCCGTCGCTGATGTATCGCCAGCGGTCAGCGTCCAGTGGTGTCAGCAGGCTGGCTCGGATCAGCAAAGTCTTGGGCATGGTCGGAAATCCCTAATGTATACATCAGGAGAGAACCATATCGCTTGATGCGAAGCGAGGGAAGCGGTTCCTTGAAGTGGACGAAAAGACTTAAAACAGTGATCAAAAAAGGGGCGAGCGCACAAATATAACGCATAAATTCGGCAAGGCTGTATCAGTATTAGGGGTGTTGTCACCATGGCATGGGAGTTGCCTGTATACATTTTTTTTTGAGGAATGTGCCATGACATCGATTGATCCGGACGGCGCCACCGTGTGTGTGATCTGCGACTCCCGCTACGGCAGTACCCTGGCGCTGGCACGGGAAATCGCCGAGGGGGCGGGCAGCGGTGGCGCCCGGGTCCGGCTCTGCCGGGTGGAACTGAGTGAGCCGGAATTCAGTGTCGATAGTGAGCGGGCCGACTACCGGGAGGCACAACGAATCTATCGTGAACTGCCCCGCGCCACGGCGGACGATTTGCGTTGGGCCAAGGGGATCGTTTGGGGATCGCCTACCCGCTACGGCCTGATGAGTACCCCATTACGCGCCTTTATCGACGAAGTGGCCCCGTTGTGGCGGGAAGGCGCTCTGATCGGCAAGGTCGGCGCCGCTTTCACCTCCACCGGTGGCATGCATTCAGGTAACGAGATGACGTTGTTGTCTCTGCTACTCCCATTCATGCAGCACGGGATGATCATTGCCGGTGTACCGCATAGTGTTCCCGCGCTGGTGCGCACACGTAAGGGCGGCTCCCCCTATGGCGCCTCGGCGGTCACTGGTTTCGATGGCACTTTGTCCGTGGACGATAACGAGAAGGCGATTGCCCGCTCGCTGGGGGCGCGGGTGGCGCGACTGGCCGCGCAGGTACGTCCGGAGCCGGCATCGGTGGAACTGGCCGCCGCCAACCGGGAGCCCTGAAAAGGGGCATGCCTCATGCTTCTTTTTGTGGCCGCAAAAAGGCGGCACGAAGGTTGCTTGCATACAAAGCCGAGGGCCGATCAACACTTTTTTGTGGAGTCTGAAATCATGTCATTCGGTTTTTTAAAGCATCTGTTCGGATATCGTCGCACTGGCCTGGGGGTGGTCATGGCGGCGATTGTGGGGAGCGTCGCGGGCGGTGTTCAAGCCGACGACAAGGTGACCATAGGCACCAGCTGGTACGCGCAGGCGGAGCACGGCGGATTTTATCAGGCCAAAGCCACGGGGATTTACAAGAAGTACGGTCTCGACGTGAACATCAAAATGGGTGGGCCCCAAGTGAATGGCCTGCAATTGCTGGTGGCTGGGCAGTACGACTTCACCATGGGGTATCCGATCCGCAACATCAATGCGGTGAAGGAGGGGCTCCCGGTAGTGACCGTGGCGGCGACCTTTCAAAAGGACCCCCAGGGACTGATCGCCCATCCGCAGGTGGCATCGCTGGAAGACGTTAAAGGGCACACCGTGCTGATATCCACTTCGGCGCGCACCACCTACTGGCCCTGGCTGAAAGCTGAATACGGTTTCACCGACGACCAAGCCAAGCCCTATACCTTCAGTCTGGGTCCCTTCCTGGCCGACAAAGAGCTGGTGCAGCAGGCGTATATCAGCTCCGAGCCTTTCGCCGCGGAAAAGGGTGGCGTCAAACCGAATATTTTCCTGTTCGCGGATCATGGTTATCCGCCCTATGCGGCGACATTGGAAACCCGCGGGGATCTGGTCGAGGAAAAGCCGGATGTGGTGCGCCGATTTGTCCAGGCCACCCTGGAAGGCTGGAAGAGTTACCTGCAGGACCCGCAAGCAGGTAATGCCCTGATCAAGAAAGACAATCCGCAAATGACCGATGAACAACTGGCTTTCGGTATCGAGAAGTTGAAGGAATTCGGCATCGTCACCGGCGGGGATGCGGGGGAGAAGGGCATTGGTTACATGAGCGATGAACGCTGGAAGAAGACGTTCGACTTCATGGTGGAAGCGGGCCTGGTCGGTGCCGACGTGGATTACCACAAGGCTTACACCCTGGAATTTCTGCCGCAAACACCGGTACTTCCCTAGGACACCTGCCTCTGTTGGTGAAAAGGAGAACGATGATGGCATTTTCCCTTAAGGCCTGGACGGGCTTTCCGGCTGAACATCTGCGCGGGTTTTTGCTGTGCTGCGCTTTATTGATTCCGGCTGTGGCGGTGGCGCAGCAGCCGCTGACCAAGATCACTTTTGGCACCAACTGGTTCGCCCAGGCGGAACATGGTGGCTTCTACCAGGCCAAGGCCACCGGAATATATGAGAAGTACGGACTCGATGTGACCATCACAATGGGCGGGCCTCAGGTGAACAATCTGCAGCTCCTTCTTGCCGGGCGGCAGGATTTCACCATGGGGTATCCGATCCGCAACCTCAATTCGGTGAATCAAAACATGCCCGTGGTGACCGTGGCGGCGCCGTTCCAAAGCGATCCACAGGCCTTGTTGGCGCACCCTCACGTCAAGTCTCTGGAGGAGATAAAGGGGCAGCCGGTGTACGTCTTCTCCGGCGCGCAACAGACATTCTGGCCCTGGTTGAAGCAACGGTTCGGATTTTCCGACGATATGATCCGCCCCTATACGTTCAGTGTCGCGCCATTCCTGGCGGATAAGAGTGTGGTGCAACAGGGCTATGTCACTTCCGAGCCATTCGCCATGGAGCAGGGCGGCGTCAAGCCATCCATCTTCCTGTTCGCCGACTACGGCTATCCTCCCTACGCTCAGACCATCGAAACCACTCGGGAGATGATTGAAAGCAACCCGGAAGTGGTGCGTAAGTTCGTGCAGGCGTCCATGGAGGGCTGGAAAAGTTACTTTGAAAATCCGGCGCCGGCCAATGCCCTGATCAAGAAGGATAACCCGGAGATGACCGATGCCCAGATCGCCTTTGGCATTGGCAAGATCAAGGAGTATGGCCTGGTGGCCGGTGGTGACGCCGCCACCAAAGGGCTCGGAGTGATGACGGATGAACGCTGGAAAGCCACCTTCGACTTCATGGCGAAGGCCGGGTTGGTACCGGAGGATATGGACTATAAACAGGCTTATAGCCTGGAATTCCTGCCGAGCCCGCCGGTGATGCCATAACCGGGTTCCGATGGCACGGTAACTGCATACATTTCTTTCGATAACGGTATACCGCTTTGTGTCCATGGTGGCGAGGCGCAAAGCGGTGCACGACTCTCGCCACCCTGATCAGAGGACAAGCCGGCCCTGGGGTAATGGGCGGGGGCTGCCTCGCCTGGGCCCGCTGCCGTTACGGCAGTGCTACCGGACGTGGAGCGGGCCCCAACTGGAGAGACTGGCCATGCTTGCAACTCAACAACCCGTACTGCGTCGTTTTTGGTATCCGGTGATGCCACTGGAACAACTTGACGATGGCCCCAAGCCCTTCCGGCTGATGAACGAAGAGCTGGTGCTGTGGCTCGATTCCGAAGGCAAACCGCACGCCGCTGAGGACCGCTGCGCGCACCGTACCGCGCGTTTA
Organism: Alloalcanivorax xenomutans; assembly: GCF_900217905.1. GTDB lineage: Bacteria > Pseudomonadota > Gammaproteobacteria > Pseudomonadales > Alcanivoracaceae > Alloalcanivorax > Alloalcanivorax xenomutans. Next base: position 79,317 of record NZ_OBMO01000016.1, on the reverse strand, counting down.
TCCCTGGGCTGGGTGGAGGGCGACAACATTGTTTGCCCCTATCACGGTTGGACCTATGACGGCGGTGGCGGCTGTGTCCGTATTCCGCAGACGCCTGATCGCCCGGCCGGCCGTGCCAAGGTCCGTGCCTTCAACGCCGAGGCTCGTTACGGCTACGTGTGGGTGTGCCTCGGTGATCCGCTAACCGATATTCCTCACATGCCAGAGGCGGACGAGCCCGGTTACCGCGTGATCCATCAGTTTTATGAAGTCTGGCGCACCGCCGGCCTGCGTTTGATGGAGAATTCCTTCGACAATGCTCACTTCAGCTTCGTGCATCGGGAGAGCTTCGGCCAGTTCGACAAGCCGATCCCGGCCAAGCTCAACATCGTCGAGGAGGACTTTGGCTTTCGCTTTGAAACCGTGGCGCCGGTGAACAACCCGCCGTTGCAGAAAAAGCTGTTGAAGATGGACAGCGATACCACCGAGCGGCACATGACCAGCAACTGGTTCATGCCGTTCGGTCGCAAGCTCAATATCCGTTACCCCAACGGGCTGGTGCACGCGATCATCACCTACGCCACGCCAATCGACGATGAGCACTCCATGATCTGTCAGTGGGCTTATCGCAGCGACTCCGAGGCGGACGCGCCGGCGGAGCAGATCATCGCTTTCGATCGTCAGGTGACCGAAGAGGACAAAAGGGTTCTGGAAAGCACCGAATACGACGCGCCTCTGGATACCGCCAGTGGCGAGGAACGTCATATGCCTTCCGATCAGCCGGGCATGGTGATGCGCAAAATGCTGTTGGCGTTGCTGGCCCGCTTTGGAGAGGAAGAAGCACGCATTTCTGGGGCCCGCATTCCGATGAAGGAAAAGGCCTCATGAGCGACCTGCTGATTCGTGGCGCCGAAGCGGTGATGACCGGACTGCCCGGGGATCAGGCCCGGGCGGGAGCGGTGGACCTGCGTATCCGTGACGGTGTGATTCACGAGATGACGGCGGGGTTGATCCCCGCCGCCGATGAACGGGTAATCGAAGCGCGCGGCTGCGTGGTCTATCCGGGTTGGGTCAACACCCATCACCACCTGTTCCAGAGTCTGCTGAAAGCGGTGCCGGAAGGTATCAACGAACCGCTGTTCGGCTGGCTCGGCGCGGTGCCTTATCCGCGCCTCACCCGTATCCGTGACCATCATCTGGAAACCGCGGCGATGGTGGGGTTGGCGGAACTGTTACTCTCCGGCACCTCCACCTGTGCCGACCACCATTACATTTACTACGCCGGCCTCGACAGTGAGATGGGGGATGTGCTGTTCGAGGTGGCGGACCGTTTGGGATTGCGATTCGTATTGTGCCGTGGCGGCGCCACGGAGAAAGGGCGGCACCCGGGCTATCCCAACAATCTGGAATCGGAGAGTGTCGACGACATCATCAACGATGTGCAGCGGCTGCGCGAACGCTATCACCAGGTGGGGGCCAACCCCATGCGGCAGGTGGTGATGGCGCCGACCACGCCGACCTTTTCGGTGAATCCCGCGGTGCTCAGGGAGTTGGCCCGGGCCGCCCGATCCATGGGGGTTCGGCTGCACAGTCATCTGTCGGAGACTCGGGACTACGTTACCTACTGCCGGGAAGTACACGGCATGACGCCGGTGCAATTCTGCGCCGAGAACGAATGGCTTGGAGAGGACGTGTGGTTCGCCCATATGGTTCATGTGGCGGACGATGAACTGCCGTTGTTGCTGCAAACCGGCACAGGGATTGCCCATTGCCCGCAAAGCAACTGCCGGCTGGGCAGCGGTATCGCCCGTGCTCCGGAGATGTCGCGCCTGGGTATTCCGGTATCGCTGGCGGTGGATGGCGCTGCCTCCAATGAGGCCGCCGACATGATCCAGGAAGCGCATCTGGCCTGGATGGTGCACCGCGCCCAGGGAGGCGCCGACGCTGTCACCGCCGAAGAAGTGATCGAATGGGGCACGCGAGGCGGGGCCCGGGTGCTGGGACTGGACGGCATCGGCACTTTGAGTGTCGGCAGTGCCGCGGATCTGGCGATTTACGATCTGGACCAGCCCCGCTACTTCGGCGTGCACGATGTGGCGGTGGCTCCGGTGTGCGCCGGGGGAACCGCATCGTTGCGCTACCTGTTGGTGAACGGAAAACCGGTGGTGGAGAACGGGGTTATTCCGGGCCTGGATATGGAGGCGTTGCGGGAGCAGGCCGCCAGGGCCACGGCGGAGTTGCATTGATGAAGCGGATGCCGCAAGCGCCTCCGATAAGACCTCCGGCGCTGTGGTGGCTGGTGCTGATGGTGCTGCTGGCGGGCCTCAATCTGCGCCCGTTGCTGACCACGCTCGGAACCAATCTGGAATTGATCCGGGTGGACCTGGGATTGTCCAGCACTCTGATCGGTGCCCTGGCGGCGATCCCTACACTTTGCATGGGGCTGGTCTCCCTGGCCGGTGGTTGGGTGATCACCCGGCTCGGTGTCGGTGCCGGTATGCGCCTGGCGTTGTTGCTGATCGCGGTGGGCTGTGTCCTGCGCTGGGCTGGTGACTGGTTGCCGATGCTGGCTTTGGCGACGGCACTGGCGGGATTGGGGATTGCCTGTGGCCAGGTACTGATCCCCGTGGTGATCAAACGCTATTTCCCTTCCCGGGCGGCGTTGATGATGGGGGGCTATACCACTGCCATGAATCTGGGCGCGGCCCTTGGGGCCCTCGCCGCGCCTCTGGCGATCAGCACCCTGGGTTCCTGGCAGGCGTCGCTGGCGATCTGGGCATTGCCCGCCTTGCTGGCGGCGCTGCTGTGGCCCGGCCGCCTTAGGGTATTCACCGAAGACGGCCCGGCCGGCGTACCCTGGCGCAGTGCTCTTGGGTGGCGAATGGCGTTATTTCTGGGAACCGGTTCACTGGCCTACATGACGTTACTAGCGTGGCTGGTGCCGCTCTATATGGCTCTTGGCCTGACTCAGGAACAGGGTGGCGCCATGTTGGTGGCCTATACCGCGGCGCAAATCGCTGGCGCTTTGCTGGTGCCGCCCGTGGCGCAGTTGCAACCGGACCGGAGGCCGGCCTTGGCACTGACTTTGGCTCTGCTGTCTCTGGGACTGGCTGGTTTATGTTGGGCGCCAACCTGGGGCGGCGCCAGTTGGGTGGTGCTGGCCGGGTTCGGGTTGGGTGGCTCCTTTCCCCTCGCGTTGACACTGCCGCTCGATTACGCCCATACGCCGACGGAAGCTGGCCGGCTTTCCGCCATGGTGCTGGGGTTCGGCATGCTGATGGGGTCGTTCGGACCTTTGTTGTTCGGGGTGTTGCGGGGTGGCTTTGGCTTTTCCGCGGCGCTGATCTTTTTACTGCTGGCCACGGTGGCTTCGTTCCTGCTCGGCCTGACGTTCCGCCCGCCGAACAGGGACCGGAGCGGAACCGGCCCACTGACCGTTGATGTAAAGGAGATATCCCCGTGAATGTTATGGAGCACGCGGTATTTCGCCGGTTCTGGTACCCCGTTATGCCGATGTCGGAACTGAAACAGGGGCCACGAAGGTTCGAGTTGCTCGGCCAGGCGCTGGCATTGTTTCTCGATGACGACGGCGTTCCGGCGGCACTGGAAGACCGGTGCTGTCATCGTACCGCCCGCTTGTCCCTTGGCGAAGTTTGTGACAATGCCATTGCCTGTCCTTATCACGGCTGGCGCTACAACCGGGAAGGACAATGTGTTCTGGTGCCGCAGATGCCGGATCGTGATCCGGGGCCGAAACGCCGGGTCAAAGCGTTCTCCTGCCGGGAAAAATACGGCTACGCCTGGGTGGCGCTGGAGCAGCCCTTGTTCGACATTCCGGATTTCCCCGAGGCGGTGGACGATAGCTTTGTCCTGATCCACGAGTTTTATGAGGAGTGGCGGGTTTCCGGTCTGCGGGTGATGGAGAACGAGCTGGACATGGCTCACCCCAGTTACGTGCATCTGGGCACCTTCGGCAGCCCCGAACATCTGGTGGCCGAGGACGCGAAGATCGAAGAGTTTCCCGGTGGTTTTCACTATACCGGCCGATTGGGGGTCAAGCAGGCCCATCACGCCCAGGATCGCAATAATGAGCGCTTCCTGGATTGCAGTTGGTATGCCCCCTTTATTTGCCGGTTGCGTATCAACTATGCCGACGGTCCCGCCCACGTGATCATCAATTGCCAGGTACCGCTGGCCCATAACCGTTCACAGGTGGTGCAGTTTTGTTTTCAGGAAGATGATGGAACCGGTATTGATGAAGCCGCGATCCTGGCGTTTGATCGCAAGGTGACTCTGGAGGATAAGCACGTGCTTGAAAGCACCGACGCGGATGTGCCTCTGGACCCTCGTGATGAGCGGCACATGGTGTCGGACAAGCCGGGACTGGTGATGCGGCGCATGATTCAGGCCTTAATAGAGGATCACGAAACGCGGGCGGTTACGTTTCAGTAGTCTTTACACTGCCTTATTTTCTTTAACCGGGGTATGCCCCGGTTTTTTTTGGGCTGGAAAAAAGCTGAAAGATTCATGAGGGCTCTGGCGGTTGACGGAAGTAACGATGCCTTTTTGTATGCACGGCGAACTAAAAAAGGTATCGGTTGTGGGCGCGAAAGGAAATGAAAAAGCCCTATGGTGGGGCGAAATAATCGGCGCCTTGCCCTTTTAGAGCGCGTCTTTGGTTTTTCCCGTCAGGTTAATAAAAAAGAAAAAAATAGAATTTGAATAAGCTGTTGTTTTTTCTCGTTAAATCCTTGTGGCATGCATTTTGAAAGGTTTTCGCTGTTCTGTATGCAAGACCGATTCGGTTGCGCATGTGAACGGGGTTCGGCGCCGTTGTGTTGAGGGGCCGGCACATTGCTCTAGGGGAACGAAGAGCATTTTAGGTATCGGACACCAGCCATAGGGAGGCAGGTGCGGTCACGGGAACGGTGAAACCTTCGGGATCACCGGATGCCCACCGGCCTCATGAGTGGCGGGTATGTCCTGGCTGATTTAACGAGGAATAGACGTGAAACTGAAGAAGCAAGCTGCAATCGTTCTGGGTGCCGCCGCGCTGATGTCCGCCGCCGGGCCAGTGTCCGCCGAGGCGAAAGTCTCGTTCTATGGTCTGCTCGATCTCTGGGCGGGTAGCGCGGGTAACAAAACCACGGGGGATGACACTCTCAAGATGGACGCGGGGGGAATGGCCACCTCGTTCCTGGGTTTCAAAGCCAGTATGGATTTGACGCCGGGGATTACCGGTATCGCCGCCGCCGAGATGTTTTTCCGCCCGGATAACGCCGAAGACGGACGCTATGGTGGTGACGAATTCTTTGCTCGCAGTGCTTATATAGGCGCCACCGGCGATTTCGGTACTCTCAAGGCCGGACGAAACACCGCGCCGTACTACCTGCCAGTGGTGTTCAGCAACTCGCTGGGAGGCTCCTTCACCTTTTCTCCCTCCATCCTGCATTCCTTCCAGGGGGGTAACTACGGACCGATCATGGGGGACTCTGGCTGGAGTAACTCCCTGGCCTACACCACTCCGGAGATGGGCGGTCTGACCGCCACTCTTATGTATGCCTTCGGTGAAGAAGAAGACGAACACGGCGAGAACAAAGTCGGCGGTAACGCGGTTTACCGCAATGGCAAGTTCATGGCCACCGTCGCCGCGCACAGTGTCAAACAGGGCGCTCTTGCCGTCGGTGATGTCAGTGCCGGCGAGTACGGCGCCATTCCGGACGCCACCGATCAGGATGCAGTGATGGTCGGGGTCGCCTACGACTTCGACATCTTCAAACTGTTTGCCCAGTACCAGAACCTGGCCACCGATACCCTCAATGGTGACGTGGACACCGATACCTATGTCTTCAGCTTCGCGGTGCCGGCGGGTGGTGGTTCGGTGCTCGGTTCCTACGGTTACTCCGATTTCACCGGAGCCTGGGAGACGGAGCGCGACACCTGGTCCGTGGCTTACAGCTATCCGCTGGCCAAGCAGTTGGACCTGTATGCCGTCTTCATGCATGACGACGTTGAGATCATTGGCGATGCCGATAGTTACGGCGTGGGGGCCCAGTTCCGCTTCTGATCGCCTTGAGCGTCTCGTCTTGGGGCTTCGTTGCCCCTCTGCATCGTGGCCCCAAGGCGAGCTCTTTTTCAACAGCGAATGCGAGGTCGTGTCATGACTCAATCGGATGCTCTTCATCCTCTGCCGGCCAAGGCCAAGCCCTGGAACCGCTGGCGGGTGAGTGATGATCACGCGGATCTGAGCCGCGCGGGTCATCGTGTCCGTCCGCTGACCATAGCGGCGCGGCCCAAGAACCTTACTCTGGATGTGTCCCGGACCGCGTTGCTGGTGGTGGACATGCAGAACGATTTTTGTAGCGCCGGTGGATGGCTGGATCACATCGGCGTGGACTACCGGCCGGCGCGGGCGCCGATCGAGCCATTGCGAGCGGCGCTGCCTTGTTTCCGGCGCGCGGGCATGCCGGTGGTCTGGGTTAACTGGGGAAACCGCCCTGACCTCGGCAACATAAGTCCGGCTCTGCTGCACGTTTACAACGGATCAGGTAACGGTGTCGGGCTTGGCGATACTGTTCCGGCCACCGGCGCCGCGGCGCTGCAGTCCGGAAGCTGGGGCGCTGCCGTCGTCGATGAACTGGCCGTGGACCAGACCGACATCCAGGTGGCCAAATTCCGCATGAGTGGATTCTGGGACACGCCGCTGGACTCGATCCTTCGCAACCTGGGCATCACTACCTGCCTGTTCGCCGGCGTCAACGCCGACCAATGTGTATTGCATACCCTGGCGGACGCCAACTTTCTCGGTTACGACACGATCTTCCTGGAAGACTGCTGCGCCACTACCTCGCCGGCGTTCTGTTGGGAGGCCACCTTGTACAACGCGCGGCAGATATTTGGATTTACCGCCCAGGCCAGCGACGTATGCCGGGCTTTGGAGGAAACACAACCATGATGCCGCTGTTCAAGCATCCCGAGCAGTTTGAAGCTTTTCGTATCAAGGAAGGGGAGAGTAACCGACTGGTGGTGATCTGCGATGGGCCCGGCGACGGTCTGGGATTCATCGCCTGTGTGGAAATTTTCGATGAGGGCGGCACCACGCCACCAAACACCCATAAGGAAGCGGACGAGTTCTTTTTTGTATTGGAAGGGGAAGGGCGCGCCCGTTGCGACGACCAATGGGTGACATTGAGAAAAGGGGACGCTCTGGTAGTGCGCGCCGGCTCCGAGCATGTGGTGGAAAATGTCGGCAAGGGCCGTTTTTATACACTTACCGTGATGGTGCCGGACGAAAATTTTTCCAGATTGATACGCTCCGGTGTCCCCGACGTGCTCGATGACGACGACATGTGTGTGCTCAAGGGGGCGTCGTCATGAGCGCCATTCCGCCCACGGTAATGAGCATGCGAACCCGTGATGGGGTTCGTCTGGACGCCGATGTCTACAGCCCGGACGGGCAGGGGCCCTTCCCGGTGTTGCTAATGCGCCAGCCGTACGGCCGCCGTATCGCCTCCACCGTGACCTATGCCCACCCGAGCTGGTATGCCGCCCGTGGCTATCTGGTGGTGATTCAGGACGTGCGTGGCAGGGGTACATCCGAAGGGGAGTTCGAGCCGTTCATCCATGAGCGGGACGATGGCGAGGACACCTTGGAATGGGTATCACGGCTGCCCGGCGGTAATGGGTGCGTGGGCATGTACGGGTTTTCCTACCACGGCGCCACCCAACTGTTCGCCGCCGCCAGCCGGCACCCGGCATTGAAGGTGATGGCGCCAGCCATGTGCGCCTTTCATCTGGATCGGGACTGGGCCTATGAAAGCGGCGCGTTGCGACTGTACAACACCCTGAGCTGGGCGGCGCAACTGGGTGCCGAGAGCGCACGGCGGCGGGGTGATGCCGACGGCTTCAGCGCCTGTTATGGCATCGGGCATGCTCCTTCCCCGGTACAACTGGTCGATCCGGCGGCACCGGCCTTGCGTGAAACGCTTGCCGATACGTTCTACGGCGACTGGCTGGACCAACCACCAGGCAGTGATTATTGGCGGCGACGCTCTCCGGGCACCATGCTCGACGGTGTCGATATCCCGGCTTTGCATGTGGGGGGCTGGTACGACAGCTTCCTCACCGGCACCCTCGCCGCCTATCGGCATTTCCAGAAAGGCCGACAGCCGCAGCGGCTGCTGGTGGGCCCTTGGGGGCATCTGCCCTGGATTCCCCAGGTGGGGCAGCGTTGGTTGGGCGACAGCGCCTGCTCCCCAGTAGACGATCTGCAATTGCGCTGGTTCGACTTTTTCCTCAAAGGCGAAAACAACGGCGTGACGGCGGAGCCGCCGGTTTCCCTGTATGACCTGGGCGAGAGCGATTGGAAGGCGTTTCCGGCCTGGCCACGGCGGCAAGCGGGAAAATGGTATCTGGCCAGCAACGGCCGGGCGGGTATTGATCCTCACGGCGGCTTGCTGCGCGACAGGCCCGGTGAGGGGGAACCGGCGGAAGACGTTTGGGTGCACGATCCCTGGCGACCGGTGCCGACATACGGGGGGCACTTGCCGCCGTCTCCGGGCATTCAGGACCGTACCGCGCTGGATGCCCGCCCGGATGTGCTTACCTACACCACTACTGCCCTGGCCGCGCCTCTGGCTCTGGCTGGCGAAGTGCGCGTGGTGCTGTCGTGCGCCGCCGATGTGGACTGCTTTGATCTGTGCGCGGTGCTGGGCGTGGTGGATCCGGAAGGGCGTAGCCGCAACCTGACCCAGGGCTACGCGCGCGTTGCTGGCGGGGTGGTGACCGTATCCATGCGTGCGGTATGCGCCACCATCGCCACCGGCCAGTGTTTGCGCCTGAGCATCAGTGGCGCCTGTTATCCCGGTTATGCGCTCAATGACGGCTCCGGCCGGGTTCAGGGCGATATCCGTTGCAGCGATTATCCGATCATGACTTTGCGGCTCGATGTCGGCGAAAGCTGGCTGGAGCTGCCCGTGGTATCCGCCACGGACAATGACTGACGAATCCGGAGGGAAACTCATGGTGAAACAACTCAAGGCGATTCGTGATGAGGTGGTGGTGTCAATGACGGCATCGACGAAGACGGACGATCAGGCGCGGGCGTTTGGTGGCCGCCCGGTGGTGGAGGTCGCTGGCGTGGACAAGGTCTACGGCAACGGCACCGTGGCACTGAAGGAAGTGAATCTGACCGTCGGGGAAGGGGAATTCGTCAGCCTGCTGGGACCCAGTGGTTGCGGTAAATCCACCTTGTTACGGGTGATGGCGGGTCTCGGCGAGGCTTCTTCCGGCACGGTGAAGTGGTGGGAACAGGATTATCAGGTGGTGGGCCAGAAGGGGCGTAAGCTGGCGTTTGTATTCCAGAACGCCACGCTGATGCCATGGGCGCGGGTACGCAAGAATGTACGCCTGCCGCTGGATCTGGCCCATGAACATGGCGAGGCCTCGGAAGCCCGCATCGATCAAGCGCTGGAAATGGTGGGGTTGAGCAAGTTCGGCAACGCTTACCCGAGGGAGCTGTCCGGGGGGATGCAGATGCGGGCTTCCATCGCCCGCGCCATGGTCACGGAGCCGAACCTGCTGCTGATGGATGAGCCGTTCGGTGCTCTCGATGAGATGACCCGCAACCGGCTCAACGACGATGTTCTGCGTCTGTGGAAAGAGAAAGGCTGGACCGTGGTGTTCGTGACGCACAGCGTTTACGAGGCGGTGTATCTCTCCAACCGGGTGGTGGTAATGGCGGCGCGTCCGGGCCGGGTGGTGGAGGACGTCAGGATCGACGCGCCCTATCCGCGTGGCGCCGAGTTCCGCGTGTCCACCGAGTTCGCCAATTACTGCCGGCGGGTGTCCCTGGCGTTGGAAAAGGCCAGCGCTCAAGGTGAGGAGGACCACTGATGAAACAGCCTCTATTGCAGAATGAACGGTTCGTTCAGATCGCCGCGCCTTTATTCGTGGGTGTGGTGTTCCTGTGTTTCTGGGAGCTGGCGGTGCGTGCCGCCGAGTTGCCGGTGTACATCCTGCCCGGACCGGTGGCCATCGCCAAATCCTTCGTCACGGACTGGGCAGTGTTGTTCCACAGTCTGATGATGACGTTGAAGGTGACGTTGCTGGCATTCGTTATCGCCGTGGTGCTAGGCACCGCCGCTTCCCTGCTGTTCGTGCAGAGCCGCTGGATCGAGGTGAGTCTGTTCCCCTATGCGGTGCTGATGCAGGTGACACCGATCGTCGCCATCGCGCCGCTGATCATTATCTGGGTCAAGGACACCACTTGGGCACTCACCGTGTGCGCGGTGATCATCGCGATCTTTCCGATCATTTCCAATACCACGCTGGGGCTGCGCAGCGTGGATCCCAATCTGATGAGTATGTTTCGCATGTATCGGACCGGACGCTGGCAGCAGCTGATCCGACTGCGCATACCCAGCGCCCTGCCGTACTTTTTTGGCGGCATGCGTATCAGTACCGGTCTGGCGCTGATCGGCGCGGTGGTGGCGGAGTTCGTGGCCGGCACCGGCGGCAGCCAGGCCGGGCTTGCCTATTTGATTCTGCAGGCCGGCTACAACCTGAATATTCCTCGCATGTTCGCCGCTCTGGGCCTGATCACCGTCACCGGCATTCTGTTGTTCGCGCTGATGGTGTGGCTGTCCGACCGGGTGCTGCGCAACTGGCATGAAAGCGCTCTCAAGGTAGAGCAATGACCGATTCCATAGGGAGCCATGCAATGGACCAAAACACGATGCAGCGGCTGGCGGCGGATCTGGGTGATCTGGAACTGATCACCGACAGTACCGCCTTGCAGCGCTACTCCAAAGACTTCTCCTGGTTCAGTCCGGTTCTGACCGAGGCGTTGGAGGGCAAACGGGCGGACGCGATTGTGCGCCCCACCAGTGAGGAGCAAGTGCGCCGGGTGGCTGCTGCCTGCTATCGCCACCGGGTGCCGCTGACACTGCGTGGCAGCGGTACCGGCAACTACGGTCAGTGCACGCCGTTACGTGGCGGTGTGCTGATGGACATGAGCGGACTGAACAAGGTGCTGTGGATCGCCGATGGCGTGGCGCGGGTCCAGGCCGGCGCCCGGCTGGTGGATATCGACAACGCGGCCAGGGAAAAAGGCTGGGAGTTGCGTTTACTGCCATCCACCTATCGGTTGGCCACCGCCGGTGGTTTCTTTTGCGGCGGCTTTGGCGGTATCGGCTCGATCACCTACGGTTCCATCGGCGACCCCGGGAATGTTCTGGGGGTGCGGGCCATGAGCCTGGCCGAGCAACCGGAAGTCAGCGAATTCCGCTCCGCCGAGGCCCGCGACCTGTACCACGCCTATGGCGTCAACGGGGTGATCACCGAGCTGGAGTTCGCGCTGACACCGGCGATGAACTGGCAGGAGGCCGTGCTCAGCTTTCCCTCCTTCATGGAGGGCGTGCGTTTTTGCCAGACACTGGGGCGGGCCACCGGCGTCATTAAAAAGCTGTTGACCCTGCTGGCGGATCCGCTGCCGAAAATGTGCGGTCTGGGCAAGGACGTGGGTGAAGGGCGCACCGCCGTATTGTGTCTGGTGAACCGCGCCGCCATGGAGGCGGTGGAGGAAATCGCCGCGAACTTCAACGGCCGCATCGAGCGTCAGCAAGATAACGCCGAGGTCTACGGCACCGCCAAAAGTCTGGTGGAGCACACCTGGAATCACACCACGCTGCACATCCTGCGCAAGCACAAGGATATCACTTACCTGCAGAGTGGCTTCCGGCCTTGGGAAAACGTGGAAAAGGTGGAGCAGATGTACCGGCACTTCGGTAACGAAGTGATGATGCATCTGGAATTCCTCAAGGCGGATGGCGCGGTCACTTGTAGTGGCTTGCAGGTGATCCGCTATACCTCCGAGGAGCGCCTTAACGAGATCATTCAGTATCACCGGGATAACGGTGTCCATGTCAGCAACCCGCACACTTATATTCTTGAGGATGGTGGCAAGCTCAGCGTGGATCCTGGACAGCTGGCAATGAAACAGCGGCTGGATCCGGCCGGGCTGCTGAACCCTGGCAAGATGCGCAGCTGGGATGAAAAAGGAGCGGCGGCATGAGTCAACTGAACGGCTGCGTGCCACCCCACCGTTTTTTGCCTTACCTGACCGCGCCGGAGATCGAGGCGTTGCCGGACAAGGCCAACACCGTGATCGTATTGCCGATTGGCGCCATCGAGCAGCATGGTCCGCATCTGCCCATTTGCACTGACACCGCCATTGCCACCGAGGTAAGCGGCAAGGCGCTGGCGGCGTTGCCGGAGTCGGTGCCGGCGTTCGCGTTACCGCCGGTATGGTGCGGTAAATCCAACGAGCACATTCAATTCTCTGGAACGGTGATTCTCAAGGCCGACACCTTGCTGCGGGTACTTTGGGATATCGGCGAGAGTGTGTACCGCATGGGGTTCCGCAAGCTGGTTCTGGTCAACGGACACGGCGGTCAGCCTCAGGTGGTGGAAATAGTGGCCCGTGATCTGCGCGCTGAGTATCCGGATTTCTGTTTGTTTCCCGTATTCACTTGGGGGGTGCCGAATCGGGCCGGGGAATTTCTATCCGAGCGTGAAAAGGCCGAGGGGATTCATGCCGGCCGCGCGGAAACCAGTTTGATGCTGGCGTTGACGCCGGATCATGTTCATCTGGACCGGGCGGTGGGGGAGTATCCCTGTCCGCATCATCATGGCCTGCTCACTCCGGAAGGGCGTTTCCGTTTCGCCTGGTTGACCCACGATCTCAGTGCCAGCGGCGTGGTCGGGGACCCGGAGGGCTCCAGCCGTGAAGAGGGGGAGACGGTCCTGGCCTCTTTGGTGGAAGGCTGGGTTGCCGCGCTGGAGGAGATTCACCGATTCCGCATGCCTGTACCGGGCTCGAACGATTAAATGAGGGTAATAGCATGTCGACGCTGAAACGACGGACCCTGAAACAGCCGATATTGAAACGACGATGGTGGCTCGATGGTGCTCTGGCACTGGCGGGCTGGTGCCTGTCGGTGACGGCGCTGGCGGAGGAGTTGACCCCGGTGACGGTTTCCACCACCTGGTATGCCCAGGCTGAGCACGGTGGTCTCTACGCCGCCAAGGCCATGGGGTTGTACCAAAAGCACGGCCTGGATGTGACCATAAAAATGGGCGGCCCGCAGGTCAATAACGTGCAACTGCTGGTCGGTGGCGTCACCGATTTCAGCATGGGCTACAGTCTGCAGTCCTTCAATGCGGTGAAGCAGGGACTGCCGCTGGTGACGGTGGCCGCGTTTTTCCAGAAGGATCCGCAATCCCTGATGGTGCATGAAGGGCAGGGTTACCACACTATCGCCGATCTGAAAGGCGCGGGGCTCCGCATTCCCACCGCCGGCCGGGTGGCGTACTGGCCCTGGCTCAAGGCCAAATACGGTTTTACCGATGATCAACTGCGGCCCTACGACTACACCATCGGGCCCTTCATTACGGATCCGAAGGTCGCGCAGCAGGGCTACATCACCAACGACGGCTACTTTCTGCGGAAAGAAAACGTGGCGGCAAAAAGTTTGTTGCTGGCGGACGCCGGTTGGGAGGCCTACTCGGCGACACTCGACACCACCCGCGAGATGATCGAGAAGCACCCCGCGGTGGTTCAGGCGATGGTGGCGGCCACCGCGGAAGGCTGGAAAGCCTACTTTGAGGATCCGCGGCCGGCGAACAGCTTGATCAAGGCGGATAACCCGCAGATGGAAGACGCACTGATCGCTTACAGCATCGATAAAATGCAAAGCGAGGGGATCCTGCTGTCTGGTGATGCCAAGGGTGGCCGGTACGGCATCATGAGCGACCGGCGCTGGGGGGAGTTTTATCGGCAGATGGTCGATGCCGGTACTTTGCCGGATGACCTGGACTATCAGAAAGCCTACGACCTGCGTTTCGTGCGGGCGCTTTATCCGGAAGAGTGATTCTCCGGATGGCTGACCGGGGTGGTCTCCGTAGCGCCGCGGGTCTCCAGATAATCCTGTGAAGTACGGTGGGCGTGCAAAACGTGATCCCGGATCAACTGCGCGGCCCGCTCGCTTTCACCGCGCACGATGGCCATGACGATGTCGCTGTGCTCGGTGAAGGACGCGGCCAGACGTTCCCCCACTCTGAATTGCGCACGGCGGTAAGCCAGCACCCGGGAACGGGCGGCCATGGCGGTTTCATATAAGTAGCTGTTATGGCAGCCGCGAAACAGCTTCTCATGGAAGCTCAGGTTGGCCGCGTCGTAGGCGTCCACGTCGCCGTCGGCCACATGGGTATGGCTGTCCAGGTGGCTGGCGAGCAGGTCCTCCCGTTCCGCGCGGGTCATATTGAGCGCCGCCATGCGCGCGCAGGCCGCTTCCATTTCCGCCGCGTATTCGAACATTTCGCTGAGCCGCTGCTCCGGCACTTCGATGACGAACACGCCGCGCCGGTGCTGGTGTTCGACCAGCCCGGCGGAGGCCATTTCCCGCAAGGCCTCGCGTACCGGAGTACGTGAAACGTTGAAGCGGCGGGCCAGGGCAATCTCGTCCAGACGCGTGCCCGGCGGCAGCAGGCCGCCGAGAATCTCATCGGACAGGGCGCGCCGGACCTGCTCCGCCAGCGGACGGTCATCCTCGCCGGCGGCACTGAGCACAGTCTGTTGTGTCATGACGCTTACTCCTCCATGAACGACACATGGGCGGCCACTACCCGCCATCCCTCCGGACGGCGGGCCCAGACCTGACTCTGGCGACCGATGCGCGGGTTCCCCGGGCGGCGGAACTCGGTCCAGGCGGTGGCCAGATCGTTGCCATGGGCGGTGATCACGGTGTTATGTAACTGGCGTTGCAATCCCGAGGACGGCCGCTGCGCGCGGAAGGCGGCAATTTGCCGGTAGCCGTAGAGATTCTCGCCGGCACCGTAGCGCACCACACGTTCGTCGTTCCAGAACAATTCGTCCAGCACGGTCACATCATTTTCGACCAGCGCTTTCTCGTAGCGCAGGAACGCGGCTTTGACTTCCGCCACCACGTCCGGTCGGTCCAATTCCAGGGCCATTATTAGTACTCCACATTATTACTCTTCAGGGCCGGCGCGTCAGGTGCTGATGAATTCGGGCAGGCGGGTCGCCAGATCAAGCAGCTGTTGATCGCTGCCCGCCGGGCCGATCAATGACAGACCCACCGGGCCTTCACGGTCACGCAACAGCGGCAAGCTCAATTGCGGCAGCCCGGTGGTGCCGGCCAGGGCCGTCATCCGCAAGGTGCGGCCGCGGATGTCTTCCACCCTGGCCTCGTCGGCTTGCAAAGGCAGGGCCGAGGTCGGCGTGGTGGGCAGGCAAAGCAGGGTGTCCTCACCGAGCAGGGCGCGGATCCTGGTCCGCAAAGCCTGGCATTGTTCACGGGCATCCTCGGCCTCGGCGGTGGTGATGCGGGACGCCGCCTCGAAGCGCTCCTTCACGCCGGGGCCGAATACCGGTTGCTCGGCTTCGATCCAGGAGCCGAAGCGGGCCCAGGCTTCGTAAGCTTGCAGTGGCCGGAACGCGTTGAAGTAGGTGTCCAGGTTGCCAACACTGATGCTGCCGCCAAAGGTCA
Organism: Alloalcanivorax xenomutans; assembly: GCF_900217905.1. GTDB lineage: Bacteria > Pseudomonadota > Gammaproteobacteria > Pseudomonadales > Alcanivoracaceae > Alloalcanivorax > Alloalcanivorax xenomutans. Next base: position 63,769 of record NZ_OBMO01000016.1, on the reverse strand, counting down.
CGCCGGGCAGGCCGTTGCCGACCCGCGCTTCCAGTTGCGATACGACGTCGGCATCGGATTGCGCCAGTGCCTCCTCCACCAGCAGTAAACGGCGCGGCGCGGGCCGGTCGCCGGCGGGCAGCAGAATCCGGCCAATGCGGGCCATGAGCCGGGCGTCCCGGGCGAACCAGCCAAGGGTATCGAAACTCTCCGCCAGATGGGCGCAGTGACGGTAGTCCACCACGCCATGGGTGGGACGCAGGCCATGGATGCCGCAGTAACTGGCGGGCACCCGCACCGAACCGCCGGTGTCGCTGCCCAGCGCGAAGTCCACCAGCGCGGCGGCCACCACCGAGGCGGAGCCGCTGGAGGAGCCGCCCGGCACCGCGCCCGGCACCGCCGGATTGGGTGGCGTGCCATAGTGCGCGTTCTGGCCCGCCAGGCTGTAAGTCAGCTCGTCGGTGTGGGTCTTGCCGATCAGTTCCGCGCCCGCCGCCAGCAGGTTTTCGATCATCGGAGAGGTGTGTCGCGCTGGCGGCTGGCTGGCGCGCCAGCTCGGCTGGCCGATGCCGGTAACGGTGCCGGCTATGTCGAACACGTCCTTGACGGCGAAAGTCAGGCCTTGCAGCGGGCCCTCTCCGGTGGCGTCGAGGTGCACCGGGTCGAAATCGAGAAAGCCGTTTTCCAGTATCACCGCCGGCCCCTCCAATGTTGGCGGCTGGGAAGGTTTTGCATTGGTGTGCTCCTTGAGAACCTTGGGACGTCCAAAGCAGACGGAGCAGTGTTCGTGCCAACCTTCGGTGCTGGAAAAATGCGGATTTGCGAGGCAGTGGGGAGAAGTGGGGCCCCGTAAAGGGGCAGAGGGGCGTGGATGTATACAGAAATGGGGCAAGCGGGCCTGGTGTGGGCCTTTTGCTTCCATCGTGGACAGCGAAGCAGCGTTACGCTTTTGCGGGAACGCCGTGAATACATCCCCGTACAGATCCGCGTCTCTGATGGAGGCACCCCAAACCGTGATGATGAAAAAAGGGCGCCTGGCGGCGCCCGAGAGGGTTACAAAAAGGGATGGCGTTCAGAGCGTCGCGACGATGCCGTCGCTGCGCGGGTCGGCGGCGCCTTCAAGCAGGCCGTTGGGATGACGCACCACGGCGCCGGCGTGGCCCATGGTATCGCTGAAGTCCTCGCCCAACACTTCCACCTGATGGCCGGCGTCGCGCAGTTGTTGCACCAGGGCGGGGTCAAAACGCGCTTCCAGTTTCAGGCTGGTGCTTTGTTCCCCCCAGGTTCGACCGAGCAGCCAGCGTGGCGCGGTCACGGCTTGTTGCAAGGGCTGATTGAACAGGGCGTAACGGCTGAATACCGCCGCCTGGGTCTGGGGTTGGCCCTCGCCCCCCATGGTGCCGTACACCATGGTGCGGCCGTCGTCGAAGCGGGCCATGGCCGGGTTCAGGGTATGGAACGGTTTACGCCCTGGCTTCAGGGTATGCAGAGCGGCTTCATCCAGGGAGAAACTGATGCCCCGGTTTTGCCACAGTACTCCGGTGCCGGGCAGCACGATGCCGGCACCAAATTCCCAGTAAATGCTCTGGATGAAACTGGCGCAGCGGCCTTCACGGTCGATACAGCCCATCCAGATGGTGTCGCCGGGTTGCGCCGGGTATGGCCAGGGCAGCGCGCTCCGGCGGTCGATGCGTTGCACCCGCTCGGCCAGATCCGATTGGCTGAGGAAACGGGCCGGATCCTCGCTCATATAGGCCGGGTCGGTGCAATACTGGTCGCGTACCAGGAATGCCTGTTTGGTGGCCTCCACCAGCCCGTGCAGGTGATCGAAACCTTCGCCGTCCGTTACCCCGAGCCGGTCGAACAGGCCGAGAATCATCAACGAGGCCATGCCCTGGGTGGGCGGCGGCTGGTTATACAGCGTGCTGCCCCGCAGGCGCACCGACAGCGGCGGTAACGTCCGCGCCTGATAGCCGGCCAGATCCTCGCGGGTGAGCGGACTGCCGGCCCGGGCCAGATCCTCGGCCATGGCGGTGGCCAGCTCGCCCCGGTAAAAATCCTCGGTGCCGGCCCGCCCGATGCGTTCCAGGGTGGCGGCCAGTCGCGGCTGTCGCAGAATGGCACCTTCCACCGGCACCCGACCCTGATCCAGGAAGGTGTCGGCGAAGCCGGAAACGGAGGCCAGCTCCGGCAGCTTCTGCCGGGTCAGTTGTTCCTGACTGCGGGTCACCGCCACGCCGTCCCGGGCATGGCGTTGGCCGTCTTCCAGCAAGCGTGAGAGTGGCAGCTTGCCCCCCCATTGGCGCGCCACGTTCATGGCCTGACCCCAGCCGCCGACGGTGCCGGCCACGGTGAGCGCCGCCAACGGGCCGCGGGTGGGGATGCTGTCGTGGCCGCGTTCCCGGTAGTAGTCGACATCCGCGGCGGCGGCAGCGGTTCCGCAGGCTTCGATCGCCACCGGTTCCTCGCCGGGAGCGCCCAGGATCCAGAAACCGTCGCCGCCGATGGCGTTCATATGCGGGTACACCACGGCAATGGCCGCCGCCGCCGCCACCATGGCTTCGGCGGCGTTACCGCCTTCGCGGAGCACGTCCCGGCCGGCTTGGGCGGCCAGATGATGGGGTGCCACCATGACACCGCCGAGCGCGCGTTTGGTCGTCAACATGTCGTGTTCTCCAGGCCGTGGCGGTTACAGCAAACCGTACAGCATGCGTAGTGAAGTCAGGAAAAGGAAAAAGGCGAAAACCTGCCGTAACCGATTGGCGTTCACCGCGTGGGCAATGCGCGCGCCGATTGGCGCCATCATCATGGTCATTGGCACGATCAGCGCCAGACCGGCCAGATTGATGTAGCCGAGGCTCAGCGGCGGGCGATTGGGCACGCCAAGACCATTGATCAGAAAACCAATGGCGCCGGGCAGGCTGATCACCATGCCGATGGCGGCGGCGGTGCCCACCGCGCGGTGGATCGGATAACCGAAGGCGGTCAGCAGCGGTACGCTCAGCGTGCCGCCGCCGATCCCCATGAGAGTGGAGAAACCGCCCACCAGGGTGCCGATGATCTGCTTGAACGGGGTCGGCGGCAGGGCGTCGGTCAGCGCCAGACCCTTGCTGCGGAACGCCATGTTGGCGGCCACCAGCAGAGCGACCACGGCGAAGATCGCGGTCAGAGTGGTGCCACGCAGATAGCCGCTGATGGCGATGCCGATCAATACGCCTACCAACAAGGCGGGCCCCCAGGTACGTAACAGGGAGACGTCCAGGTTTCCCTTCTTGGCGTGGGCCCGGGACGACATGATCGAGGCTGGAATAATGGTGGCCAGGGAGGTGCCCACCGCCACGTGCATTTTCACCGACTCGTCCACGCCCAGCAGCGTGAAAAGGTGGTACAGCACCGGCACCACCACGATGCCGCCACCCACCCCCAACAGACCGGCCAGCAGGCCGGCGATGATGCCGGTGGCTAGCAGGGCGACCACCAGCCCGGCCAGCCATCCGACACTGTGACCACTCAAAAGCTCCACGATCATCCCCAGACGATTTGATCTGCGCCGGCCGGTTGCTTCCCGGGCGCGGCTCCTGATTTCCCTTCGAGGAAATTCTGGCCAGAATGCCATTTTTGTATACAAGAATAAAGTGCTGATTTATAGGTATTTTTAGGAATTTTATGGGCTATTTTGGGGCGATATCATGTTATTGCACCAATATTGTGCATTGCTGTTCAGGGTTTGGCACGGCGTGGTGGTTGCGATGTGTTTTGTTGTGGCAAGAGAAGCGGGGGTAGATTTCAGATCGAGGTTTGTAACTTGTTGACTTTTATGGTTTTGTTTTGCCTTCCGAAGCCGGTGAGTTGATTGGATGCTCGGTCCGGCATTCCAATAGTGGTTATTGAGTATTCACTCTTTTGAACGGGGGCATCCGTGTTTGCAGTAAAAGCCACCCAGCATGTTTTGGCGGTCAAGGATCTTGAGAAGACTGAAAGCTACTTTCTCGACAAACTGGGGTTTTCCGCCCGGTTCCGTGTGGACGGTTGGTCGTTCTTGAGTCTTGGTGATTTTCACGTGATGTTGGGGCACTGCCCGGACGAGCTTCCAGCCAGTGATACGCATGAGCACTCGTACTTCGCCTATGTAAACTGTGAGGGCATAGACGAGATTTACCGAGACTACCAGCAGCGTGGTGCCGAAATTTTCCAGGCAATATCCGATAAGCCCTGGGGTTTGCGTGAGTTCGGCGTGGCGACGCCCGAGGGGCATCGAATCATGTTCGGTGAAGAGATTGAGCCATCAGGGAACTCATAACCCGTTGCTCAAGTACGTTCCCTGCCTTGGTGTGTATCAACAATTCGTTATGGCTTAGTTAACGATTGGCCTGGCGCGGTTCGGCGCGGAAGTCGTAGGTGGCGTTGAGTCGTTGCGCCAGATAGTCGCTACAGCTGACCGGCGGGTAGTGTGGCTGCTGGTCGGGGAACAGATCGCGAGGATCGACCATGGCGTCCGGATCCGCTTCCATGAAAAACGCCACGGAGTAGCGCTCCGCTTTCGGGGTGCGTACCCGATGAGGCGTGGACTGGTAAAGGTCGTTGCTCCAGCGCATCAGGCAGTCGCCGATGTTGCAGACAAAAGCGCCGGGAAAACTGGGGGCATCAATCCACTGGCCATCCTTGGTGCGCACCTCCAGACCGGGGACGCCATCGGTTTTCAATAGCGTGACGTTGCCGTAGTCGGTGTGAGTGCCTGCGGCGCCGTCCGCCCTTCGCGGGTCACCCTGGGCGGCCGGGTAGCGCAGCATGCGCAGGGTGGCGATGGGCTCGATCAGGCGGGACTCGAAGAAATCTTCAGGGGCGCCCATATCCAGGGCGAAACCTCGATGCAGGGTGCGGGCCACGTTCAGGCAGCGGTGGTAATAGTCCAGGGTCCGCTCACGCCAGCCGGGTAGATCCGGCCAGTAATTCACGCCGCGGAAGGGCTTGTTATTGAGCACGTCGGGGTGGTCCGCCGGCAGGTCATGGCCGATGTTGAACGCTTCCTTGCTGTCGGCGCCGGAAACCGGGTTGAGTTTTTCGTCCTGGATCGCCACGTAGCCGCGATTATGCGGGGAGCGTTTGATGGAGAGTGCCTCCTTGCGGTCGGACGGCAGTGAGAAGAAAGCCGAGGCGTCCTCGAACAATGCCTCGAACACGGAGTCCGGAATCCCATGATCCACCAGGTAGAAAAAACCGATATCCCGGCAGGCGCGGCCCAGTTCGTTGGCCGTGGCCTGACGCTCCGCCGGCTGTTCGCTCAACAACCCCGCCATGGAAATGATCGGTAAGGATTCCATCGTTGTGTCCTTGATTCACCACTCGCCCGAAATCGGATTCTCGATCATGGTGGCCCGGCTTGCGTGGGGTCAACGGTTGCGCCGGCAATTGGCGATGCCGATTTTCGCGCGGGGTGAGCGCCTATTTAGCGCGGCTGCTCTGGGGATGGGCATGCAGATACTGTTTGAGGAAGTCCAGGAACAGAGTAACCCGTGGGGCCAGGTGGCGGCCGTGCAGATAGAGGGCATTCAAGGGGGCGGCGGCCGGAGCGTGGCGGGGCAGTACCTGGACCAGACGGCCGCAGTGCAGGTCCTCGCCCACGTCCCAGATGGACTTCAATACGATGCCGGCGCCTTGCAGGGCCAGGGCATGGGCGGCCTCGCCGTCGTTGCAGCAGAAGGCGCCGGTGATGCGCACGGCGTTTTCACGTTGCCCGCGACCGAAATACCAGTCCGCTTGCGGCTGCTGTCCAATCAGGATGCAGTCGTGATCGGTCAGGTCCGCCAGTTTGCGCGGGGCGCCCTTGCGTTGCAGGTAATCCGGGCTGGCACACAGCACCCGGCGGTTGGGGGCCAGACGGCGTGCCACCATGCGCGAGTCCAATGGCTCGCCATAGCGGATCGCCAGATCGAACCCGCCTTTGGCCAGGTCTTCCACCGTGTCGGTCAGGGCCAGTTGTACCCGCAGTTCCGGGTATTCGCGGGTGAAACGTGACAGTGCCGGCACCAGGTGGCGGCGCCCGAACCCGGTGGGGGCGGTCAGGTGCAGGGTGCCGGTGACGCTGTCATGGTGATGCAGCAGGGCCGCTTCCGCCTCGTCCACCTGGGACAGCAGGCGCAGGCAATGCTGATGAAGAATGTCGCCTTCCTCGGTGAGTGACAGCCGGCGGGTGGTCCGGTGCAGCAACCGTGCATCCAGCTGCCGTTCCAGTTCTCCCAGACGTTTGCTTACTACCGCCAGGGACAGGCCCAGTTCGCGTGCGGCGGCGGAGAGGCTGCCCCGTGCCACGATGCGTTCGAAGATGCGCAGGTCGTTGATGTCCTTAAGCATGATTATTCTCAACGATTTGGAAACAATCCTTATCCGATTACGGTGATTGTGCAACGCCTTTTGAATGCGCACATTATCTGTTCATGACGGTTTGCAGGTTTGAACCCGAAATCGGAAGGCTGAGTATGAATATTGATTTATCCGGTAAGACCGCGCTGGTCACCGCTTCCACTGGCGGTATTGGTTATGCCATTGCCGTGGGGTTGGCGGCCTCCGGAGCGGAGGTGATTCTCAATGGCCGCGGTGATGAGTCGGTGGCCCGGGCCAGGGACAGGCTGGCCGCGGACGTGCCGGGCGTGAATTCACGCGGTGTGGCCGCGGATCTCGCTAATCTTTCCGGTTGCAAGGCGCTGCTGGCGGAAATTCCGGCGGTGGATATTCTGGTCAACAATGTCGGCATCTATGGTCCAAGGGATTTTTACGATACTGACGACGACACCTGGGATGATTACTGGGAAACCAATGTCATGTCCGGTGTACGGCTTTCCCGGGCCTATCTGCCGGGAATGGTGGAGAAGAGCTGGGGCCGGGTGGTGTTCATTTCATCGGAGTCGGCCCGCAATATTCCCGCCGACATGATTCATTATGGCGTCTCCAAAACCGCGCAACTGGCCTTGTCGCGCGGCCTTGCCAAACATGTGGCCGGCAGCGGCGTCACCGTTAATGCGGTCTTGCCCGGGCCCACGCTTTCGGATGGCTTCCGCGCCATGATGCAGGATGAGATGGAACGCACCGGCAAGTCGGTGGAAACGCTGGGCCGGGAATTTGTTATGGCGGAGCGTCCGAGCTCGGTGATCCAGCGCCCCGCCAGTGTCGAGGAAGTGGCGAACATGGTGGTCTATGTCTGCTCCACCCAGGCTTCCGCCACCAGTGGTGCCGCGCTGCGCGTGGATGGCGGCGTGGTGGACGACATCTGCTGACCCGGTCTTCGATACGAAGCGGTCGATATAAGGATAAGGAGGTGTGCCGATGCTGTCCCGACGTACTCTGTTGAAGGCCGGCGCGGCCTCCGCCGCCGGCCTGGCGCTGTCGCCGCTTTGGGCAGCCAGCGAAAAGGACGCCGCCATGGCGATGCGGACCATTCCTTCCAGTGGTGAAGCGATTCCGGTTATTGGCATGGGATCGTCCGGCAGTTTCGAGGTGGGCACCTCCGATCAGGAACGCGATCCCCTGCGCGAAGTGCTTCGGCGTTTTTTCGCCGGTGGCGGGCGCTTGATCGATACCGCGCCCAGCTATGGTTCGGCGGAAACGGTGATCGGTGACCTGTTGAGCGAGCTGGGACTGCGGGAAAAAACGTTTCTGGCCACGAAAATTTCCAGCACTGGCAGAGAGGCCGGCAAGGCCCAGTTTGAAAACTCGCTGCGCCGCCTGAAAACCGACAAGGTGGAACTGCTGCAGGTGCACAACATGCAGGACTGGCAAACCCAGATGGCGCTGATCAACGACCTCAAGAAAGAAGGCAAGGTGCGTTACAGCGGCGTGACGCACTGGCTTGATAGTGGTCAGGATCAGTTGGCCGAGGTGGTGGAAGCCAGCAAGCCGGATTTCCTGCAGATCAACTATTCGGTGATTTCCACCAAGGCGGAAGAGCGACTGTTTCCGCTGGCCCGGGATTTGGGCGTGGCGGTGTTGATCAATCGGGCCTTTGACGATGGCCGCCTGTTCCGCCAGGTGGCGGATCGGCCGCTGCCGGAATGGGCGCCGGAAGCCGGGATCGATTCCTGGGCCCAAGCGTTCCTGAAGTTTTCCATCAGCCATCCGGCGGTGACCGCGGTCATTCCCGCCACCGGGAAGCCCCATCGCCAGAGCGATAATCTGCAGGCGGGCTATGGGCCGATGTTGACCGAACAACAGCGCCGCGATTTGCGGGCCCTATTCTCCTGACCATGGCGCCCACCCACCCGGTGTCGCGGCTGGTGGTCCGGCTGTTCAATGTTCGCCCTATTGAGGCCCCGGCCGTGGTGGCGGGGTTGTTGATGTTTTTCTGCCTGTTCACCGGCTATTTCATGCTGCGGCCGGTACGCGAAACCATGGGTGTGGCCGGCGGTGTCGACAATTTGCAATGGCTGTTCACCGCCACCTTCGTGGCCACCCTGGTGGCGCTGCCGGCGTTCGGCTGGATCGCGTCGCGGGTATCCCGGCGCCATATTCTGCCCTGGGTGTACGGCTTCTTCGTTATCAATCTGCTTGGTTTCGCCGCTGCCATGGTCTGGCTGCCCGGAGAGGTCTGGGCCGGGCGGGTGTTCTATGTCTGGCTTTCGGTGTTCAACCTGCTGGCTATTTCTCTTGCCTGGAGTGTGCTGGCGGATGTGTTCGTCAGTGCCGAAGCCAAGCGCCTGTTCGCCTTGATTGCTGGTGGCGCCAGCCTGGGGGGACTGACCGGGCCGGTGCTGGGCACGGTGCTGGTGGGACCTGTTGGCCACGCCGGGTTGCTGGTGCTGGCGGCCGGTCTGCTTGCCGCCAGCGCGGCCGCGGCGGGCTGGTTGCATCGCTGGCGGGACCACCACCGGGAGCCGGATAGAGAGCGCGCCGGCGACGGGCGCCGCGAACGCGCTTTGGGCGGCAATCCCCTGGCCGGTATCAGCGAGGTGTTCGGCTCTCCTTATCTGATCGCCAACGCGGTTTTCGTGCTGTTGCTGGCCAGTGTCAGCACCTTTCTCTATTTCGAGCAGGCCAGGCTGGTGGCCGAGACGTTCCCCGACCGTACCCGGCAAACTCAGGTGTTCGGATTAATCGACACAGTGGTGCAGGCGCTGGCCATTCTGACCCAGGTGTTCCTGACCGGCCGCATTGCCCAGCGCCTTGGTGTGGGGGTTCTGCTCACGGCGGTGCCTTTGGTGATCACCGCGGGGTTTCTCTGGCTCGCTCTGGCGCCCACGTTCGCGGTCTTCGTTGTCGTCATGATCGCCCGCCGCGCCGGCGAGTACGCGCTGGTCCGCCCCGGCCGCGAGATGCTCTACACCGTGGTCCCCGCCGAACAGAAATACAAAGCCAAGAACGCCATCGACACCGTGGTCTACCGGGGTGGCGATGCGCTTAGCGGCTGGGTGAAAAGCGGGCTGGATCTGATTGCCTCCGTCCCCGCGTTGCCGATGGTGATTGGCGCGGGGATCGCCCTGACCTGGGCCGGTGTGGGGGCCGGCCTGGGCAGGGCGCAGAAGCGAAAGGAAACCGGGGCGGACGGTGGGTGTTAATCCAGATTCAAATAATAGGTTTGTCCCCAGGCCTCATCGACCTCGCCCGGTTTAGCGGAAAAATGCACCTGCCGATACGTGGCGGAAGACAATAACTTGGCCAGTGTCTCGCTGGGAACGCTGTAGTTCCGGGAAGTCAGGTTCAATTGGCGTGCCCGCCGGTTGGGGCTCAATGCCTGTTCGGAAAGGCCCTGGCGGAATTCGTCCATCGACGGCCGGAGCCTTTGCATGGTGAAGCCTCTCAGCTCGCACTGCAGTATGCCGGCGACCGAGCTTTCGACACAGGCGTCGTCCACGAACCAGTTGTTGGGCGGTTTGGCGAAGACACCGTCGATCATCACTATCTCGCCCGCGCTCAGGTCAAAGGTGGCGAAGTCGCGATCCAATACCGTGGCCACGTCGACGGCGGGCTTGGCCACCTCCTTCACCGTGGTGTGATAGCCGGCTTCCCGCATCACCCGTTTGCGGGATTCCATTACGTTATGGGGGATGCAATGGCCGCCCATCGTAGGGGTGCAATAGGTCTTGAGGCGAGGGCGGTCATTCCAGGAGATCTCGTCTTGCCACTCCTGGGTCCATTCATGGCCTTTGTAGGAGCCGCTGCTCAGATAGGTGACTCCCAGACCTCGTGAAGCGACCGGTTTGTCGGCCCGTTTCATGCCGTCGAGCTTGGCGTCCCTGGCCTGATAATTGACCACTTTGAGGCTGTAGCGGCCCGGCTCTTCCACCGAGACCAGATAATCCCGGCCATCGACCCGGATCTGGGTGGCCCGCAGCCAGGTAAGAGAGTAACTGCCGCCGGCCTGATTGGGGTTCTCCCAAAGCACATCCAGGCCGTCTTCGCCACGGAAGCCCTGGTGGTAGGCGTCCTTGGTGAAAATGGGGGACATCACCACGGACTTGCCGGCGGCAAGCGCGGTCTTGAGCTGCCGCGCCAGATCGTCCATTTGCGCCTTTTCTTTTTCCGGATCGACCCCGGCCAGCTCGGGCGGGATAGGGAGTAGTTCTGGTGCGTTGTGGGACTTATAAGCGTTGTAGACGCCGCAGCCGGAGCTCAATGCCAGGCTCGCCAGCAGCATCGATAACAAACCGATTCTGATCATGATGTTATTCCTGTCCCTATTCCGAGGGTTCCGAGGAGGCCAGGTCCGGCCAGAACGGTAACCGGGGCGCCACGGATCCGGCGTGCGCGTCTGATGGATCAAGAGAATATCGCGGCCCATGGGCCGCTCCTACCCTACGGTGGTTGGGTCTGTCGGGGGGGCGTCCTCACCAAATCAACGGCCGGGAACGAAAAAGGGGCGCTCCGAATGGAGCGCCCCTTTGCTTTCACCGGTCTTTCATCGGTGAAGCGTTGATTGGTGGAGCCGGCGGGAATCGAACCCGCGTCCGTCAGCAATCCGCCTGCAGATCTACATGCTTAGCCGTGTCTATTGATTTAAGCCCTTTCAGCCCGACGGGCAGGACGAAAGAGCCGAGCCCCTTTAAGTTTTAACAGCGCGGCCCGGGGCGGACTTTGCTGCGAGCCTGTGTAGCGATGCCGGTCGCGCTTCCCCACAGGCTGGGTCGCTTGACCGTAGGCGGGCCTTAGGCCGCCAGTGCGTAAGTATCGTCGTTTGCGATTACTTTAAAGATGCCACAAATGTTTTACGAGACTCGTGACCTTCTCGGCATGCACCACAGAGTTCAATACCGGCGTCGAAACCTTGTCGGCCCCTGGGGGTTGCGTAGTGTACGAGATGGGGGCAAGGAAGTCGAAAACAAGTGGCGGGAGGGCGTGTTGCAGAGCTTTACATAAATTGTCGGACAATCGTACATGTTGTCATGGTTGTGTCGTCGGACGGGCGCATTATGGGTTCGTCGCACGGGGTGCGGCTGGGTGTGCCGACGGGCCAGGCGCCAAAAGCGAAGGGCTGCGGGGACACCCATGTGATCCACACGATGACTTACAGCGAGCCCCCAATCAGACTGAGAAAGTGGCCGTTGATCAAGGCATCGTCATTCATTGAGGAGAAAACGATGAAGACGATCTTTCGGTCAGCCAAAGAGGGTGCCACCTATTTGCTGGCTCCAATAACCGCGCGGCCCTTGCTGGCCCGCAGTTTGCAGTTACTGCTGGTGCTCTGTGCCTATGGCGCGGGTGTGCTGGTGGTGGAACGGGTTTCCGGAGACGCCCGGGTGCCGGTGATTCTGTTCGCGGTGTACTTCCTGCCGGCGGTGTTGCGCTCCTGGTTGCTGTTCTACTGGTGTGTCCGTGACGAGGTAAAGGCGCTGATGGCTAACCATCGCCACACTGCCTCCTGACCGTCCCGCACTGCCTGATCAACGCGCCTCGGCGTCGCGCTAGTTGCGGCGCAGGAGGCGTTGTTTCTGGCGATTCCAGTCGCGTTCCCGCTCGGTGGCGCGCTTGTCGAACTTCTGCTTCCCTTTGGCCAGGGCGATGTCCAGCTTGGCCAGTCCGCGCTTCCAGTACAGGCTCACCGGCACGCAGGTGTAGCCGTCCTTTTGCACGCCGCTGAAGATGCGGGCGAGTTCGCGCCGGTGCAGGAGCAGCTTGCGGTTGCGCAGCGGGTCCGGGGTGATGTGAGTGCTGGCGGTGGGGAGCGGCTCGATGCGGGCGCCGAACAGGTAGGCCTCCCCGTCGCGGAGCAGGATGTAGGCCTCCGACAGGTTGGCTTTCCCTTCACGCAGGGATTTCACTTCCCAGCCTTCCAGCGCGAGTCCGGCCTCGAAGTGCTCTTCCAGGTGGTAGTCGAAGCGCGCCTTGCGGTTCTGCGCCACGGTGCTGGATGGTGTTTTCGCTTTTTTCGCTTTGCCCATGGGGGCGCGATTATAGAGACAGCCCGGTGCTTTAGCGAGCGTCATTGGCATGCCGGCATGGACGGCCTGCGGTTTTGCGGCTTGAGCGCCTGTCGCAAAATCAACACAATGATCGCATTTCACCAAGGGGTAAGGTTTGCATGAAGCAAGGTGACAAGCCGGTCCACGGCATGTGGACCAGCCGGTGGGCGTTTATTCTCGCGGCTACCGGATCCGCCGTCGGGCTCGGCAATATCTGGAAGTTCCCGTATTTCGCCGGGGAATATGGCGGTGGCGCCTTCGTGCTGGTCTATCTGCTGTGTATCGCTCTGGTCGGTGTGCCGATCATGGTGGCGGAGGTGATGCTCGGGCGCAAAGGCGGCATGAGCCCGGTGCATACGATGAAAAAGCTGGCGGCGGAGAGCAAGGTGAGCCGCCGCTGGGCCGGGATCGGTTACATGGGAGCCCTGGCCGGGTTCCTGATCTTGTCGTTCTATTCGGTGATCGCTGGCTGGACGCTCTATTACATCTGGGACATGGCGCAGGGAGGTTTCCAGGGCATCTCCGCCGCCGGCTCTCTGGCCCATTTCGAGGGGATGCAGGCGAACGCCTGGTTGATGTTGGGTTGTCACACCGCCTTTATGGTTCTGACCATGTGGGTGGTGGCCCGTGGCGTCAGCCGGGGGTTGGAAAAAGCGGTGCAGGTGCTGATGCCGCTGCTGTTCGTGCTGCTGATTGGCCTGGTGGTTTACGCCAGCACCACGCCGGGGTTCGCCCAGGGCGTGAACTTCATGTTCCACTTCGATTTCTCCAAGCTCTCCGGCGAGGCGGTAATGGCCGCTCTGGGGCAGGCGTTTTTCACCCTGAGCCTGGGGATGGGCGCGATCATGGTGTACGGCGCCTATATGCCCCGTGAGGTCCAGGATCGCCGTACCGGCAAGACCCGGCGGGTGTCGATCGTCTCCACCGTGGGGATCATCGCGTTACTGGACACGCTGGTGGCGCTGGGAGCGGGTTTGGTGATTTTTCCGGTGGTGTTCAGCAATGGCCTGGAGCCTTCTCAAGGGCCGGGGTTGCTGTTCGTGACCCTGCCGTTGGCGTTCGGTCAGATGCCTGCTGGCGTCATTGTCGGGACGGTGTTCTTCGTGCTGGTGATGTGCTCGGCGCTGAGTTCCTCGATTTCCCTGGGTGAGCCGATGGTGGCCTGGCTGGTGGAGCGGGGGCTGGGACGGCCGCTGGCGGCCTTGGCCGTGGGGCTGACGGCCTGGGTGATCGGTGTTGGCACGGTGCTGTCGTTCAATTACTGGAAGGACGTGACCTTCCTGGTGGGCACCTTCTTCCAGAATATCGATTTCCTCGCCTCCAGCCTGATGTTGCCCCTGGGGGGGCTGTCGATTGCCATTTTCGCCGGCTGGGTCATGAAGGAAACGCAGGCCCGCAAGGAGTTGGCGATGAAGAGCTTCGGGCTGTACATGGTGTGGCGGGCGGTGGTGCGTATTGTCGCGCCACTGGCGGTGGCGGCGGTATTCCTCAATGCCCTGATCGGCGCCCTGGGAGGTTAGGCCCATGGCTGGGACTATTCGCGTCGAAGTGGTTTACGCCTTGCCGGAGAAGCAGAAGCTGATCGCGGTGGAGGTGCCGGAGGGCGCTTCCATGCTGGATGCCGTGACCGCTTCGGGTATTGCCGAGCATTTCGATGGGCTGGATCCGGCGAGGGTCAGCATGGGGGTGTTTGGCAAGGTCGAGCCGAATCCGGCGGGGCGCAGGCTGGCGGAAGGGGAGCGGGTGGAAATCTACCGGCCGCTTAAAGCGGATCCGAAATCAGCACGCCGGGCCAGGGCCCGGCGTGCCAGCCAAGGCTGAGATTGGATCAGTTGGCGGCTTCCTGGCGCCGGTCCTCGGCGCGCCGCAGCAATTCTTGATCCTGGTGGCCGGAGGTGCGCTCGCGCAGATCGCTGGTGACCTGGCCGTCGTAATGACTGTAATGTCCCTGGTCGAAATGCACCACGATCTGTTGTTCCACCATCTCCCCGTTACCCGGCTGGTACTGCAGCAGGTAATACCAGGTGTTGGGGGTGAACGGGTCGGTCAGCGTGGGCGGACCGAGCACGAAGCGAACCTGCTCGGGGGTCATGCCCGGTCGCAGGCCGGACAACATATCCTCGGTGACCACATTCCCCTGGGGAATGTCGATGCGGTACACCCCCGGGAAGCGCAGGGAGCTGCAACCGGCCAGCAGGGTGGTCAATATGGCAAAAAGGGCGATGATCCTTGGCATGGGTTTTCGACTTGGCATAATGTTCGGGCGATAATACAGACTTGAACGGGGGGAACAAGGTTCCCTGAAAGTCAGGCGATCCCCAAAAGGCGGCTACGGAGCAAGTACATTGGATAATCAGGATCTTAGAAAGGCTGGGCTCAAGGTGACCTTGCCGAGGGTGAAAATCCTTCAGCAACTGGAATCCTCCGATTCCCGGCATCTCAGCGCGGAAGACATCTACAAGGCGCTGATGGAGGCCGGCGAGGATGTGGGGCTGGCCACCGTCTATCGGGTGCTCACTCAATTCGAGCAGGCGGGCATCGTATTGCGCCACAATTTCGAGGGAGGCTCCGCCGTATTCGAGCTGGCCGATGAGGGCCATCATGATCATATGGTCTGCACCGAGACCGGTGAGGTGATCGAGTTCGTCGATGAGGAAATCGAGAAGCGTCAAAAGATGATCGCCGACAAGCACGGCTACGACATCGTCGACCACGCCCTGGTGTTGTACGTTAAGCCGAAGCGCAAATAACTGATCGGCCCAGGCCCGGTTCACCGCCAGCCAGCCCGACGCCGCATAGCGGCGCCACGCCCGCAAGCCCCGCTCCCCGACCCAATCCCCGTGCCTCAGGGCACGGGCGGTGGGGTTTTGTCAGGCCACTTCCTGGCCCTTCTCGAGCATTTCCCGGGCATGGGCCAGGGTGGAGTCGGTGATCTCCACGCCGCCCAGCATCCGCGCCAGTTCCTCCACCCGGGCATCCGGGGCGAGGGGCTGGATGCGGGTGCGGGTGGTGTTCTTGCCCTGAATTTTGTGCACTTGCCAGTGCTGATGTCCCTGGCTGGCCACTTGCGCCTGGTGGGTGATGCACAGTACCTGGGCGTGTTCGCCCAGTTCCCGCAGCAGGCGGCCGACGATTTCGGCCACCCCGCCACCGACCCCCACATCCACTTCATCGAACACCAGGCTGGGCACCGTCAGGTTGCGCGCGCAAATCACCTGGATTGCCAGGCTGACCCGGGACAATTCGCCGCCGGAAGCGACCTTGGCCAGCGGCCGTAATGGCTGCCCGGGATTGGCGGAAAAACGGAATTCCACCAGATCCAGGCCTTCGGCGCCGGGGCTGTCGTCTTCCACCACGGTTTCCAGTCTGGCGGCTTTCATGCCCAGGGCCTTGAGCTGGGTGGCGATCTGACGAGTGAGTGTGGTGGCGGCGGTCTTGCGGGCCTTGCTGAGCTTGCGGGCTTCGCTCATGTAATGTTCCTGGGCGTCTTGCTCCGCTTTGGCCAGGGCCTCCAGGTGCTCATCGAAGTGCTCCAGGGTGTCCACTTCCCGGGCCAGTTGCTGGTGATGCTCCACCAGTTCTTCCGGGCGCACCCGGTGT
The DNA here is from genome assembly GCF_900217905.1 of Alloalcanivorax xenomutans. GTDB lineage: Bacteria > Pseudomonadota > Gammaproteobacteria > Pseudomonadales > Alcanivoracaceae > Alloalcanivorax > Alloalcanivorax xenomutans. The sequence goes on along the minus strand of NZ_OBMO01000016.1, from coordinate 47,804 downwards.
TTGCGGGCCAGGCTGTAGGCCTGCCCCAGGCGCTCTTCCACTTGCGCCAGCCGCTCCGGGTCCAGGTCCAGGCGGTCCAGATAGTGACGCAGGGCTTCGGCGGCCGCTTCCACCTGCAGGCGGGCGGATTCCACCGTGTCCAAAGCTTCCGACAAAGCGTTGTCGTGGTCGCGGGCTTCTTCCAGCCAGTGGCGGATCTGGCCCAGTTGATCGTTACAGGTGCCTTCCTCGCCGTCGTACAGGGCCGCCACGGATTGCTGGCACAGGCGGATCAGGGCGTCGGCGTGGCCCAGGCGTTGTTGTTCCTGATCCAGCTCCGCCAATTCGCCTTCGGCCAGAGACAGGGCGTCCAATTCGTCCAGTTGGAAGCGCAGCAGTTCCTGGCGCTCGTTCTGTTCGCGGGCGCCGGTGAGAGCCTGGTCGTGCTCCTGGCGGGCCTGTTGCCACTGGCGCCAGGCGTTTCGCACGGAAGCCGCCAGATCGCCGGCGCCGGCGAAATTGTCGAGCAGTTGGCGGTGAGTGTCCCGATGCAGCAGGGCCTGGTGTTCATGCTGGCTGTGAATGCTGATCAGCAACTCGCCGAGCTGACGCACGTCGGCCAGGGGGGCCGGCGTGCCGTTGATATAGGCCCGGGAGCGGCCGTCGGCACGGACCGTGCGGCGCAGCAGGCAGTCATCGCCGTTATCCAGTTCCCGCTCTTCCAGCCAGGCCCTGGCCTGGGCGTGGTTGGCCACGGTGAAACTGGCCAGCACTTCCGCCCGTTCGCAGCCCGGCCGAACCACGGCGGAATCCGCCCGTTCTCCCAGGGTCAGGGAAAGGGCATCGATCAGTACGGATTTGCCGGCGCCGGTCTCGCCGCTGATGACGGTGAGGCCGGATTCCGGTTCCAGCTCGAGTTGATCGACGGTGGCGAAATGGCGAACGCTCAAGTGAGTGAGCATGTACGGAACCCCCGTGTTTCCTGGTTTGGGCGTTTGTAGCGGGTGGCGCGGCGGTACTCGCTGCGCGGCTCGGACAACTGTTATTCTGACCAGTGCCTCGTTGATGTTAGGCGATTCCGGCCGCGAGCGTAAGAGCAAGGTGAAGAGGAGTAACACTGGACGGCGACCGTTTCGCTGGCAACAATCGGCAATGGGTGGGCGCTCCGCCCATCCCGATTGGCAGTAATGGGTGACGAAAGGCAGCTGTGGAACTCAACGAACGCAAGCAACGGTTACTCATGGCCCTGGTGGAACGTCACATCCGTGACGGCCAGCCAGTGGGCTCGAAAACCCTGGCCCAGGGGGGCGGCCTGGCGGTAAGCCCGGCGACCATCCGCAATATCATGGCGGAACTGGAGGATCTGGGGTTGTTGATCAGTCCCCACACTTCGGCGGGCCGGGTGCCCACCGAGCGTGGGTATCGCCTCTATGTGGATACGCTGCTGGCGTCCAGCGCCATGCGCAGCCCGGATCACCAGCAGTTGCGTGATGAATTGCGCCAGTTGCTGGCACCGGATCAGTCGCCGCAGGAGTTGGTGTCCCAGGCATCCCGTACTCTGGCGGAACTGACCCGCATGGCCGGTCTGGTGGCGGCGCCAAGACGCCAGGTCAGCACGCTGAGGCAGGTGGAGTTCCTGCCGCTGTCCGGTCAGCGCGTGCTGGTGATTCTGGTGGTGAACCGCTCCGAAGTGCAAAACCGTATCATCCATACCGCCCGCCAGTACGATGAGACGGAATTGCGCCAGGCCGCAAACTACATCAATCACACCTACGGTGGTTGTGACCTGGACGCCATCTGTGACGGCCTGTTGAGCACCATGGCGGCGGACCGGGCGCAGATGGACGCGCTGATGCGGACCACCCTCGACGTGGCCGGTCAGGCCTTGAGGCAGCCCGGGGAAGAAGAGTCCGATTACGTGGTGTCCGGGGAGTCCAATCTGCTGGATACCGCCCAGGCCGACAGCATCGACAAGCTGCGGGACCTGTTCAACGCCTTCAACCACAAGCGCGATATCCTGCATTTGCTGGAGCGCAGCATGAAGGCCGATGGCGTGCAGATCTTCATCGGCCGGGAGTCCGGCTACCAGCCGTTCGAGGAGTATTCGCTGGTGTCGGCGCCGTACCGGCTGGAAAACGGCCCGGTGGGCGTGCTGGCCGTGGTCGGCCCCACCCGCATGGACTATGAAAAAGTCATCCCCACCGTGGATATCACCGCCCGCATCCTGTCCGCCGCCCTCAATCAACTGTGAAAAGCAGTGAACAGTGAATAATGAGCAGTGAATAGCGGCCCGGCTCCGCGAAAAGGGAGGGCGCGGGCACGGCATTGGTGCTCGGAGGTGTCCTCGCGCGCGCTGTTAGCTCTTCACTATTAACTGTTAACTGCTTTCTCGCTTGCCCTTGAATCCGCTCAACCTGTTCCCATATCTTTGCCCGCCTTCCCGAGATGGATCCCGCATTCGGGTATTTTGGAGTGGATATGAGCGATCAGGACAAACAGAAACCCCAAGATGAGGCGGTGACCCAGGATTCAGAACTGGAGAACCCCCAACCTGCCGCCGAGGTGGCTGACGAAGAGGCCGCCGCGGAGCCGGATGCGGCCCGGCAGCTGGCTGAGGCGCAGGAGCAGATGCAGCGTCTGGAGAAAGCGTTGGCCGAAGCGGACCTGCGTGCCCAGGCGGAAATCCAGAATGTGCGCCGCCGTGCTGAACGCGAGGTGGAGAACGCCCATAAGTTCGCCCTGGAGAAGTTCGCCGGTGATCTGCTGTCCGTGGCGGACAGTCTGGAGCGTGGCCTGTCCACCCTGGATGCCGAGGATGAGGCGCTCAAGCCCGCCCGCGAGGGTCTTGAGCTGACGCTGAAGGTGCTGATGGATGCCTTCGGCCGGCACAACCTGGAGCAGGTGGATCCCCACGGCGAGCCCTTCAATCCGGAGCGTCACGAAGCAATGACGATGATTCCGGCCCCCGGGGCGGAGCCCAATACCGTGATTGACGTACTGGAGAAAGGCTACCTGCTCAACGGCCGCTTGATCCGTCCGGCGCGGGTGGTGGTCAGCAAGGCGGAAGGTTGATCCGGCTCCCTTGAAAAGACTCGGGGCGCCGCCATATAGCTGGCAAGTTCATTGAGGTTCAACTGTCCGGGTGGCCTTTGGCATTCGGATCGTGTGAAGGAGAAACAGACGTTATGGGTAAGATTATTGGTATCGACCTTGGCACCACCAACAGCTGTGTGGCTGTGATGGAAGGTGACAAGACCAAGGTGATCGAAAACGCCGAGGGCGCGCGCACCACGCCGTCCATCATCGCCTACACCGAGGACAACGAGGTGCTGGTGGGTCAGGCCGCCAAACGGCAGGCGGTGACCAACCCGCAAAACACCGTGTACGCGGTGAAGCGCCTGATCGGCCGCCGTTTTGAAGACGAGGTGGTGCAAAAGGACATCAAGATGGTGCCCTACAAAATCACCAAGGCCGACAATGGCGACGCCTGGGTCGACGTGAAGGGCGAGAAAATGGCGCCCCCGCAGATTTCCGCCCAGGTGCTGAAGAAAATGAAGAAGACCGCGGAGGACTATCTGGGTGAGCCGGTGACCGAGGCCGTCATCACCGTGCCCGCGTACTTCAACGATTCTCAGCGTCAGGCCACCAAGGACGCCGGCCGCATCGCCGGTCTGGACGTGAAGCGGATCATCAACGAGCCCACCGCCGCGGCCTTGGCCTATGGTCTGGACAAGAAGGGTGGTGATCGCACCATCGCGGTGTATGACCTGGGTGGTGGTACCTTCGACCTGTCCATCATCGAGATCGCCGAAGTGGACGGTGAGCACCAATTCGAGGTGCTGGCCACCAATGGTGATACCTTCCTGGGTGGTGAGGATTTCGACCTGGCGCTGATCAATTTCCTGGCGGATCAGTTCAAGGCGGACTCCGGCATCGATCTGGGCGGCGACCCGCTGGCCATGCAGCGCCTCAAGGAAGCTGCCGAGAAGGCCAAGATCGAGCTGTCCTCCGCCGAGCAGACGGAAGTGAATCTGCCCTACATCACCGCGGATTCCACCGGTCCCAAACACCTGGTGGTGAAAGTGACCCGGGCCAAACTGGAGTCCCTGGTGGAAGGGCTGGTGAGCCGTTCCCTGGAGCCCTGCAAGACCGCGCTCAACGATGCCGGCGTGAAAGCGTCCGACATCACCGACGTGATCCTGGTAGGTGGCCAGACCCGGATGCCGCTGGTACAGAAAAAAGTGGCTGAGTTCTTCGGTAAGGAAGCGCGCAAGGACGTCAACCCGGATGAAGCCGTGGCCATTGGCGCCGCCATTCAGGGTGCCGTACTCAGCGGTGACGTGAAAGATGTGCTGCTGCTGGACGTGACCCCGCTGACTCTGGGTATCGAGACCATGGGCGGTGTGATGACGCCGATCATCGAGAAGAACACCACCATCCCGACCAACGCGTCGCAGGTGTTCTCCACGGCGGACGATAACCAGACCGCGGTGACCGTGCACGTGCTGCAGGGCGAGCGTAAGCAGGCGGCGCAGAACAAGTCCCTGGGGCAGTTCAACCTGGAAGACATTCCGCCGGCGCCGCGCGGCGTGCCGCAGATCGAGGTGACCTTCGATATTGATGCCAACGGCATTTTGCACGTGGGCGCCAAGGACAAGGCCACGGGCAAGGAACAGTCGATCCAGATCAAGGCGTCTTCCGGTTTGTCCGACGATGAGATCGACAAGATGGTGCGCGACGCCGAGGCCCACGCCGACGAGGATCGCAAGTTCGAGGAACTGGTGCAGACCCGCAATCAGGCGGATCACCTGGTTCACGCGACTCGCAAGACCCTGGAGGAGGCGGGCGACAAGGCCACAGAGGAAGAGAAAGAGGCGATCAATAAAGCCATCTCCGATCTGGAAGCCGCGCTCAAGGGTAACGACAAGGACGACATCGAGGCCAAGACCAAGGCGCTTACCGAGGTGTCCGGTTCCCTGGCACAGAAACTGTATGCGGAGGCGCAGCAGGCCCAGGGCGGCAACGCCGGTGATGAACAAGGCAAGCAGGCCGCAGACGATGTGGTCGATGCCGAGTTCGAAGAAGTGGATGACGACAAGAAGAAGTAAGTCGAAATCCGCCGGACGTTGACGCCGGGCGCTTGGCGCTGCCGAGAGCAGCGCCAAGCGTCCGGCGTTCGGCGTCTGGCGCCATATAAAGGCTCACTATGTCCAAACGCGATTATTACGAAGTGCTGGGGGTGTCCAAGGACGCCAGTCAGCAGGATCTGAAAAAGGCCTATCGACGCCTGGCGATGAAATACCATCCGGACCGTAATCCGGATGACGCCGAGGCGGTGGCCAAATTCAAGGAAGCCAAGGAGGCCTACGAGGTCCTGTCCGACGAGGACAAACGAGCTGCCTACGACCGCTTCGGCCATGCCGGAGTGGAAGGCCAGGGTGGCTTCGGCGGAGCCGGTGCCGGAGGTTTCGGTGGCGGCGGCTTCGGCGACATCTTCGGCGATATTTTTGGCGACATCTTCGGTGGCGGCGGCCGTGGTGGCCGCGGCCCGGCCCGTGGCGCGGATCTGCGCTATACCCTGGAGCTCAGCCTGGAACAGGCGGTACGCGGCTGTGAGGAGAAGATCAGGATTCCCTCCTGGGACAGCTGTGAGGTGTGCCATGGCACGGGGGCTGAAGCCGGCGAGGAGCCGGTGACTTGTCCCACCTGTAACGGTATGGGGCAGGTGCGCATGCAGCAGGGCTTCTTCACCGTGCAGCAGACCTGTCCGGCCTGTCACGGCGAAGGCCGGATCGTCAAGAATCCGTGCCGCAACTGTGGCGGCCAGGGCCGGGTGCAAAATACCAAGACGCTGTCCGTTAAGATCCCGCCGGGAGTGGATACCGGTGACCGTATCCGTCTGGCCGGTGAGGGTGAGGCGGGCATGCACGGGGCGCCGGCTGGCGACTTGTATGTCCAGGTGGCGGTGCGTGAGCACGAGATTTTCAAGCGTGACGGCAGCGATCTGCACTGCGAGGTGCCGGTGAGTTTCGTGGACGCCGCTCTGGGCGGTGAACAGGATGTGCCCACCTTGAACGGCAAGGTCAAACTCAAGGTGCCGCCGGAGACGCAGACCGGTAAGCTGTTCCGGCTGCGTGGCAAGGGGGTGACCCCGGTGCGGGGTGGTCCGCCGGGCGACCTGATCTGCAAGGTGGTGGTGGAGACCCCGGTCAAGCTGAGCAGCGAGCAGAAAGATCTGTTGCGCAAATTCCAGTCCTCCCTGGACAAGGGTGGTAATCGGCACAATCCCCGCCGAACCAGCTGGTTCGAGGGCGTGAAGCGCTTTTTTGACGGGCTTTAAGCTCTGGACGGGCTCTGAGGGCAACCCTCTGAAATAGGGTGAAAACCATGAAAGTAGGCATCATCGGCGCCGCCGGGCGCATGGGGCGCATGCTCATCGAGGCGACGCTGGCCAATCCGGAAACCGAGCTGGCGGCGGCGGTGGACGTGCCGGGTTCTTCCCTGATCGGGGTGGACGCCGGTGAACTGGTGGGCGCGGGCAAGCTGGGCGTTACCGTGGGTGATGATCTTGCCGCGGTGGCGGATCAGGCTGATGTGTTCATCGATTTCACCGTCCCGGAAGCGACGGCGCGCAACATCGAGACTTGCCGTCAGGCGGGCAGCCGTCTGGTCATCGGTACCACCGGTCTGAACGATGAACAGAAGGCGCGGTTGCGCGCTGCCAGCGAGGAGGTGGCGATCTGCTTCGCGCCGAACTACTCGGTGGGCGTGAATCTGTGCTTCAAGCTGCTGGAAACCGCCGCCGCCGTGCTTGGCGATGACGTCGATATAGAGATTATCGAGGCTCATCACCGCCATAAGATCGATGCGCCGTCCGGTACCGCTCTACGCATGGGTGAAGTGGTGGCCCAGACCCTGGGGCGGGACCTCAAGGAGTGCGCGGTGTACGGTCGGGAAGGCCGCACCGGTGAGCGTGACCGTCAGACCATCGGATTCGAGACCATCCGTGGTGGTGATATTGTTGGCGATCACACCGTCCTGTTCGCCGCCGAGGGCGAACGGGTGGAGATTACCCATAAGGCATCCAGCCGCATGGCCTTTGCTCGCGGAGCAGTGCGCGCCGCTCTGTGGCTGGGCGCTCAGCCCAAGGGGTTGTTCGATATGCAGGATGTGCTTGGGCTGGCGGGAGAGAGTGCCGGCTGGGGCGCCCGCTGAGATTGGCCGCCACGGTGCCGCTGACGGGCTTCCGCCCGTGACACTGGCGGCCGAAAGCACTAGAATAGGTCAAGCCTGAGGGCGCGTGGGGCGCATGAATCGCTGAATAACATGAAAAAGCGAGGTGGAGGAATCCACCTCGCTTTTTTGCGACCGGCCCCCGCCCCGAATCTTCCAAGGGTTTGTCCGCTGTATACGGTGTTGCCCGCCCTGGCTTCACGCGGACAACCCGGAACCCTATCAGCCTTGGAGGTTGCGTTGACGGTACCCGCCATACTCGCATTAGAAGACGGCAGTCTCTTTCGGGGTGTTGCCATTGGCGCCACGGGTGAGACCGTGGGTGAGGTGGTGTTCAACACCGCGATGACCGGATATCAGGAAATCCTCACGGACCCGTCCTATGCCAAGCAGATCGTCACACTGACGTATCCGCACATTGGCAACACCGGGGTCAATGAGGAGGACGAAGAGTCCTCCCGGGTGTGGGCCGCCGGCCTGATCATCCGGGATCTGACCCTGACGGTAAGCAGCTGGCGTGCCGAGCAGTCCCTGCCGGAGTACCTGCAGCAGCGGAACATCGTGGCCATCGCCGATATCGACACCCGCCGCCTGACCCGCATCCTGCGGGAAAAAGGGGCTCAGAACGGTTGCATCGTCGCCGGTGATGATATCGACGAGGAAAAAGCCCTGGCCGCCGCGCGCGCCTTCCCCGGTCTCAAGGGGATGGATCTGGCCAAGGAGGTCAGCGTCAGCGAGCCCTATACCTGGACCGAGGGGACCTGGGTTCGCGGCGAAGGCCATCGTCCTCAGGCGGAGGCCCTGTTCAACGTGGTCGCCTACGATTTTGGCTGCAAGCGCAATATCTTCCGGATGCTGGCGGACCGCGGCTGCAAGCTGACCGTGGTGCCGGCCCAGACCCCGGCGTCCGAGGTGCTGGCGATGAACCCGGACGGCGTCTTCCTGGCCAATGGTCCCGGTGATCCGGAACCTTGTGATTACGCGATCCAGGCGATCCGCGAGATTCTGGAGCGCAAGCTGCCGCTGTTCGGTATCTGCCTGGGGCATCAGTTGCTCGGCCTGGCCAGCGGCGCCCGCACCATGAAGATGAAGAACGGCCATCACGGCGCCAACCACCCGGTCAAAAACGTGGAAGACGGTACGGTGATGATCACCAGCCAGAACCACGGTTTCGCGGTGGACGCGGAGACCCTGCCGGATAATCTCAAGGTGACTCATGTGTCACTGTTCGACGGTACGCTGCAGGGCGTGCATCGCACCGATGTGCCGGCGTTCAGTTTCCAGGGGCACCCGGAGGCCAGTCCTGGTCCCCACGACTGCGCGCCCCTGTTTGATCACTTCATCGAGTTGATGGAGGCGCACCGCGCCTGAGACGCGCCGGACGCCTCACCCCTGGCGTCCGGCCCGGCAATGAATTAACCCGGTAACGAATTAACCAGAGTCCGACGGTCAGCAAAAATGCCCAAGAGAACAGACATCAAAAACATCCTCATCATCGGCGCCGGTCCCATCGTGATCGGCCAGGCCTGTGAGTTCGATTACTCCGGTGCCCAGGCCTGCAAGGCGCTGCGAGAGGAAGGCTACCGGGTGATCCTGGTGAACTCGAACCCGGCCACCATCATGACCGACCCGGCCATGGCCGACGCCACCTATATCGAGCCCATTACCTGGGAGACGGTGGCCAAAATCATCGAGAAGGAGCGCCCGGACGCGCTGCTGCCCACCATGGGCGGGCAGACCGCGTTGAATTGCGCCCTGGATCTGGAGCGCCACGGCGTGCTCGAGAAGTTCGCCGTGGAAATGATCGGCGCCAACGCCGACACCATCGACAAGGCGGAAAACCGTGACCGCTTCGACAAGGCGATGAAGAACATCGGCCTGGAGTGTCCGCGCGCGCGGGTCGCCCATACCATGGACGAAGCCTGGGAGATTCAGGCCGAGCTGGGCTTTCCCTCGATCATCCGTCCTTCCTTCACCATGGGCGGCTCCGGCGGCGGGGTGGCCTATAACAAGGAAGAGTTCGAGGAAATCTGTACCCGGGGTTTCGAGCTGTCCCCCACCCACGAACTGCTCATCGATGAGTCGCTGCTGGGATGGAAGGAATACGAGATGGAGGTCGTGCGTGACCGCAACGACAACTGCATCATCGTCTGTGCCATCGAGAACTTCGACCCGATGGGCGTGCACACCGGCGACTCCATCACCGTGGCGCCGGCGCAGACTCTGACAGACAAGGAATACCAGGTCATGCGCGATGCCTCCCTGGCGGTATTGCGTGAGATCGGCGTGGAAACCGGTGGGTCCAACGTGCAGTTCGGCATGTGCCCGGATACCGGCCGGATGGTGGTGATCGAGATGAACCCGCGGGTGTCGCGGTCCTCCGCCCTCGCTTCCAAGGCCACCGGCTTCCCGATCGCCAAGGTGGCGGCCAAGCTGGCGGTGGGCTACACCCTGGACGAGCTGCAGAACGATATCACCGGCGGCGCGACCCCGGCCTCCTTCGAGCCGTCCATTGATTATGTCGTCACCAAGATTCCGCGTTTCAACTTCGAGAAGTTCGCCGACGCGGATCCGGTGCTGACCACGCAAATGAAGTCCGTGGGCGAAGTCATGGCCATCGGCCGTAATTTCCAGGAGTCCCTGCACAAGGCCCTGCGCGGACTGGAAGTGGACTCCGTGGGCTTCGACCCGAAAGTGGATCTGGACGCTCCGGATGCCGCCGAGCGTATCGCCCAGCAGCTGTCGACGCCGGGGCCGGAACGCATCTGGGTGATTGGGGATGCCTTCCGTAGCGGTCTTGGTGTGGACGACGTGTTCGCGCTGACCAAGATCGATCGCTGGTTCCTGGTGCAGGTGGCTGACCTGATCGCCGAGGAAAGCCGGCTGGTGGACTTCACGTTCACCGACCTGAGCCGTGACACGCTGTACCGTCTCAAGCGCAAGGGATTCTCCGACGCCCGCCTGGCCCAGCTGCTGGGCGTGCGGGAAGCGGATGTGCGCAGCAAGCGCCATGACCTGGGCGTGCGGCCCGTGTTCAAGCGGGTGGATACCTGTGCCGCGGAATTTCCCACCAGTACCGCTTATATGTACTCCAGCTACGACGAGGAGTGTGAATCGAACCCCTCCGACCGTGACAAGATCATGGTGATCGGCGGTGGCCCGAACCGGATCGGTCAGGGCATCGAGTTCGACTATTGCTGCGTGCACGCCGCCTTCGCCATGAAGGACGACGGTTACGAGACCATCATGGTCAACTGTAACCCGGAGACCGTGTCCACCGATTACGACACCTCCGACCGCCTCTACTTCGAGCCGGTGACGCTGGAAGACGTGCTGGCCATTGCCGATGTCGAGCGGCCCAAGGGCGTGATCGTGCAGTATGGCGGGCAGACGCCGCTGAAACTGGCACGGGCTCTGCAGGCAGCGGGCGTGCCGATTATTGGCACCAGCCCGGACGCCATCGATGAAGCGGAAGATCGCGAGCGCTTCCAGCAGATGGTCAATAAGCTTGGCCTCAAGCAGCCGCCGAACCGCACCGCCCGTTCCCTGGAAGAAGGCCTGAAGCTGGCGGAAGAAATCGGCTACCCGCTGGTGGTGCGGCCCTCCTACGTGTTGGGCGGCCGGGCCATGGAAATCGTTTACAACGAGGCGGAACTGCGCAGCTACATGAACAACGCGGTAAGTGTCTCCAACGATTCTCCGGTGCTGCTGGACCGCTTCCTGGACGACGCCATTGAAGTCGACGTGGACGCTATCTGCGATGGTTCCGACGTGGTTATCGGCGGGATCATGCAGCATATCGAGCAGGCCGGCGTGCACTCCGGCGATTCCGCCTGCTCGCTGCCGCCGTACTCGCTGGACGACAAGGTACAGGACGTGATGCGCCAGCAGACCGCCGCCATGGCCCGCGAGCTGGGCGTGGTCGGCTTGATGAACGTGCAGTTCGCGGTGAAGGGCGAGGACGTTTACGTGCTCGAAGTGAACCCGCGGGCGTCCCGGACCGTGCCCTATGTGTCCAAGTGCATTGGTGTTTCCCTGGCCAAGGTGGCGGCCCGCTGCATGGTGGGGATCAGCCTGAAGGATCAGGGCTTTACCTCGGAAGTCACACCGCGCCACTATTTCGTCAAGGAAGCGGTTTTCCCGTTCGCCAAATTCCCGAAAGTGGACCCCATTCTCGGCCCGGAAATGAAATCCACCGGCGAAGTGATGGGTATTGGCGGCAGTTTCGCCGAAGCCTTCGGCAAGGCCTCCCTGGGTGCGGGCGAACGTTTGCCCCGGGAGGGCACGGCGTTTATTTCCGTGCGCGAGGTGGATAAGCCCGCGGCGGTGGACGTGGCCCGTACCCTGAGTGAGCTGGGCTTCGAACTGGTCGCCACCCGTGGTACCGCGGCGGTCATCGCCGAGGCGGGGCTGCCGGTGACGCCGGTCAATAAAGTGCTCGAGGGACGGCCGCATATTGTCGACATGATTAAAAACGACGGCGTGGCACTGATCGTGAATACCACCGAAGGCAAGCAGGCGATCCGCGATTCCTTTGCGATTCGCCGTTCCGCCCTGCAGCACAAGGTGTTTTACACCACCACGATCACCGCCGCGCAGGCGGTGTGTCAGGCCATGGCCCTGCGCGATGAGCCGCAGGTGCGCCGGCTGCAGGATTTGCACGCCGAAATTTGATCTAAGAGCCTGTTTGCGATCTCTACGCCGCCGCGCCGGAGTTCATTTTGTTGTCAGGTCGTGATTCCGATTGTGCGGTGTAGTCCATCTACATAAACAAGCGTAATCGCGGGCTGGCGGCAAAAGGGGCCCGGCCCTCTGGGTTGCGCTGGAAAAGCCGCCAGACGACGCCCCGGCCTTTGACTTTGGACCCACCAGAGCCTGCAGCCCGCGACGCCGTCTGGCGGCTTTTCCAGCGGCAACGCGGTGGCGTAGAGATCGTAAACAGGCTCTCTGGGGTACCCGGGGCCGGGTGCCCCGCGCTACCCACGGACGATTATTTGAGGTTGAACCTATGCAACGCATTCCGATGACGGTCAGTGGTGCCGAAGCATTGCGCAAAGAGCTGGATCATCTGAAAAAGGTGGAACGGCCCCGTATCAGCGCGGCCATCGCCGACGCCCGTGAGCACGGTGATCTGAAGGAAAACGCGGAATATCACGCCGCTCGCGAGCAGCAAAGCTTCTGCGAAGGGCGCATCAATGAGATCGAAGGCAAGCTGTCCGCCGCTCAGATCATCGATATTACCCAACTGGACAACACCGGTAAGGTCATTTTTGGCGCGACCGTGACCATCATCGATGTGGATACCGATGAAGAGAAGGTCTACCAGATCGTTGGTGACGACGAAGCCGACATCAAGCAAGGTAAGATCAGTGTGAATTCACCCATCGCCCGCGGCCTGATCGGCCGGGAGGAAGGCGATGTGGTGCAGATCGACACCCCGGGAGGCACCCGGGAGTACGAGGTGGATAAAGTCGAGCACCTGTAAGGGGCTCGCGTGGGGCTTCGGGCTGGACCGGGAGCCCCTGCTTCAGTCCTGGGCTCTCAGGATATTGGACAGTTTGGGGTTGGGCTTGGCGGCCGCCCGGTAAAGCAGGGCGATGTTGCCGATACGCTGGATCAGTTCGGCTCCGCTGGCCTCGCACAGCGCGTTCACCAGATCGGTGCGCTGGTCGCGGGTGGGGGCGTTGACACGCACCTTGACCAGTTCGTGATCTTCCAGGCGCCGGTTCAATTCCTCGGTGAAGGATTCGGTCAGGCCCTTGTCGCCGGTCTGCAGCACCGCTTTCAGGTGGTGGCCGATGGTGCGCAAGCGCTTTCTGTCCTGTGGGCTCAAAGGCATGGTGTTCTCCAAATCGGGGGCGCTATTCTAGGTACGCGGCTGCTGCCCTGCAATCATCACCGGGGCTCCGGGCACTATTCCTTCGGGCGGGCATCCGGACCGGGTAACAGGATGAACCTTTATGGCCAGATCAAAAAGTAGCCAGCGATGGTTGCGGGAACATTTTGACGACCACTGGGTGGCCCGTGCCCAGGCCGAGGGCTATCGCTCCCGGGCCAGTTTCAAGCTGCTGGAGATCCACGAAAAAGACAAGTTGTTCCGGCCCGGTATGCGTGTGCTGGATCTGGGGGCCGCCCCTGGGGGCTGGGCCCAGGTGGCCGGGCGGCTGGTCGGTTCGCGGGGAACGGTGGTGGCCAGCGATATTCTGGCCATGGACCCGATCCCGGATGTCGCCTTCATCCAGGGGGACTTCCGTGAGGAGGAAGTTTACCAGCAAATCCTGGACAGCCTGGGTGGGCACAAAGTGGACCTTGTAATGTCCGATATGGCCCCCAATATGAGTGGTAACCGTGCCGTGGACCTGCCGCGGGCCATGTATCTGGCCGAATTGGCCCTGGATATGGCGGAGAGCGTCCTTGAACCGGACGGCGTTTTCCTGGTCAAGGTGTTTCAGGGAGAGGGCTTCGATGAGTATCGGCGGAGTCTTCAGAGCCGGTTTCGCCGGGTGGTGAGCCGCAAACCGGCGGCCAGCCGCCCACGCTCCAATGAAGTGTATCAATTGGGGTGGCACCTGAAATAGTGTAAGGTTTAGATGTCAGTATGCGCACTTGCGCCCGAACGAATCGAGGTCTCCCTTGAACGACATGACCAAGAACATCGTACTGTGGCTGGTGATTGCCGGGGTCCTTTATGTGGTGGCCTCCAGCATCAACCCCCAGCCCAGTCAGCAGATGCTGAACTACTCCTCCTTCATTGAGAGCGTGGAGAGTGGCAAGGTGGCCCGGGTAACCATCGGGGATACCCGGATTTCCGGCGAGATGAAGAATGGTGGCAAGTTCGAAACGGTCAAACCGCCGGCGCTGGACACCAATCTGATTCCCACCCTGATCCAGAATAAAGTGGATGTGGTCGGCAAGGAGCCGGAACGTCAGGGCTTCCTGACCCAGTTGTTCCTGTCAGTGCTGCCGATCCTGTTGATCCTGGCCATTTTCATCTTCTTCATGCGGCAGATGCAGGGCGGTGGCAAAGGTGGCGGCGGGCCGATGACCTTCGGTAAGTCGAAGGCGCGGCTGATGAGCGAAGATCAGATCAAAACCACCTTCGCGGATGTGGCCGGTGTCGAGGAAGCCAAGGAAGAGGTGCAGGAACTGGTGGAGTTCCTGCGTGATCCCGCCAAGTTCCAGCGGCTTGGCGGCAAGATCCCCCGTGGTGTGTTGATGGTGGGGTCTCCGGGTACCGGTAAGACCCTGCTCGCCAAGGCCATCGCCGGCGAGGCCAAGGTGCCGTTTTTCAGCATCTCTGGTTCTGATTTCGTGGAAATGTTCGTTGGTGTCGGCGCCTCCCGGGTGCGCGACATGTTCGATCAGGCCAAGAAGCACGCGCCCTGTATTATCTTCATCGACGAGATTGATGCCGTGGGCCGTTCCCGTGGCGCGGGCCTTGGCGGTGGTCACGATGAGCGTGAGCAGACCCTCAACCAGTTGCTGGTGGAGATGGATGGTTTTGACGCCAATGACGGCATCATCGTCATCGCCGCCACCAACCGTCCCGACGTGCTCGACCCGGCGCTGTTGCGTCCGGGCCGGTTCGACCGTCAGGTGACCGTGCCGCTGCCCGATATCCGTGGCCGCGAACACGTCTTGAAAGTGCATATGCGCCCGGTGCCGGTGGCCGAGGATGTGGACGCCAGTGTGATCGCCCGTGGTACCCCGGGTTTTTCCGGCGCCGATCTGGCCAACCTGGTCAATGAGGCCGCTCTGTTCGCCGCCCGCGCCAACAAGCGGGTGGTGACCATGGAGGAGTTCGAGAAGGCCAAGGACAAGATCCTGATGGGCGCCGAGCGCCGCTCCATGGTGATGAGCGAGAAAGAAAAGCTGAACACCGCCTATCACGAATCCGGCCACGCGATCGTGGGCCGGCTGGTGCCGGACCACGATCCGGTCTACAAGGTGAGCATCATCCCTCGTGGCCGTGCCCTGGGCGTGACCATGTACCTGCCCGAAGAGGACAAATACTCCCAGTCCAAGAGAGGGCTGGAGTCGTCCATTTGTTCTCTGTTTGGCGGCCGTATCGCCGAGGAAATCACGCTTGGGTTTGATGGTGTGACCACTGGTGCCTCCAATGACATTGAGCGGGCCACGAAGCTGGCCCGGGCCATGGTGACCAAGTGGGGCCTGAGCGAGAAGATGGGGCCGCTGGCCTATGAGGAAGACGAGGGCGAGGTGTTCCTGGGTAAACAGGTGGGGCAGCGCAAGCACATGTCCGAGCAGACCACCGAGGAAATTGACCGGGAGGTGCGCTCCATCGTTGATCGCTGCTACGCGAGAGCCAAGGAAATTCTGGAGAATAACCGGGATAAGCTGGATCTGATGGCCGAAGCGCTGATGCAGTACGAGACCATCGATGCCGAGCAGATCGACGATATCATGGCCGGACATAAGCCCCGCCCGCCGAAGGACTGGCGCGACCAGGGGCCCGGAAGTGGTGCTTCCTCATCCGGCGAGAACGCCTCCGACGACGCCAAGCCCGGCGACGATCCCATCGGTGGACCCGCCAATACTCACTGATGCGCCAGATTACTAAACTGACCTGTGGGGCGCGGACACTGGACCTGTCCGCGCCCGTCGTTATGGGTATCCTTAATGTCACCCCGGACTCGTTCTCGGACGGTGGCCAATTCACTTCCCTGGACTCGGCTCTGCGTCGGGCGGAGCAGATGCTCGCCGACGGCGCCGCCATCATCGATGTTGGTGGCGAGTCCACCCGTCCCGGCGCTGATCCGGTGTCCGAACAGCAAGAGCTGGATCGCGTGGTGCCGGTGGTGGAAGCCCTGACCCGCGAACTGGACGCCCTGGTGTCGGTGGATACCAGTACCGCGAGTGTGATCCGTGAAACCGCCCGCGCCGGCGCGGGGCTGATCAATGATGTGCGCTCATTGCGCCGTGACGCCGCCTGTCAGGCGGCGGCGGAAAGCGGTTTGCCCGTATGTCTGATGCATATGCGCGGCGAGCCGGGGGACATGCAGGATAATCCCCGATATCAGGATGTTACCGCCGAGGTGATCCAGTTCCTGGAGGAGCGGGTGGCGGCGTGTGTGTCGGCGGGGATCGCCCGTGACAGGTTGTTGGTGGACCCGGGCTTTGGTTTCGCCAAAACCGTGGGCCACAATCTGAAGCTGCTGGCGGAAATGGACCAGCTCAAGCGTTTGCAACTGCCGATACTGGTGGGGTTGTCGCGTAAATCCATGGTCGGAAAAGTGCTGGACCGGCCAGTGGAGGAGCGCCTGCCCGGTTCACTGGCGGCGGCGGTGATGTGTGTTGAACGGGGCGCGCTGATCGTGCGTGCCCATGATGTCAAAGAGACCGTGGACAGCGTGCGTTTTGCCCGCGCTGTAATGGAGACAGTGGATGAGTCGTAAATATTTCGGTACGGACGGGATCCGTGGCACCGTGGGTGAAGCGCCGATTACCCCGGATTTCGTGCTCAAGCTGGGTTGGGCCGCCGGCCGTGTGCTGGCCGCGCGTGGCGGCAGCAAGATTCTGATCGGCAAGGACACCCGGATTTCCGGCTATATGTTCGAATCGGCGCTGGAGGCGGGTATTTCCGCCGCCGGGGTGGATGTGCGGCTGCTGGGGCCGATACCGACGCCGGGCATCGCTTATCTGACCCGCACTCTGCATGCCCAGGCCGGGATCGTCATCTCGGCGTCCCACAACCCCTACACCGACAACGGCATCAAGTTCTTTGGCGCGGATGGCCGTAAGCTGAACGATCAGATCGAACAGGACATCGAGCATATGCTGGATGAGCCGATCTCGGTGGTCGGCTCGGATCGCATCGGCAAGGTGCGCCGTATCGATGACGCTCGTGGGCGCTATATCGAATTTGTCAAAAGCACGGCACCGGGGCTGAGCCTGGCCGGGCTGACCATCGTCGTCGATACCGCCAATGGCGCCGCCTACCACATTGCTCCTGATGTTCTGGAGGAGCTGGGCGCCAATGTGTTGCCGATGGCCAACACTCCGGACGGCTTCAATATTAACCGGGGGTGCGGTTCCACCAGTCCCGAGGCGCTGCAGCGCAAGGTGCTGGAGAGTGGCGCCGATCTCGGTCTTGCTCTGGATGGGGATGCCGACCGCCTGATCATGGTGGACGATCAGGGTGAGGTGGTGGATGGCGATCAACTGCTGTATGTGATTGCTCGTGACCGCCAGCGTAATGGTGCCCTGCACGGTGGTGTGGTGGGAACCCTGATGTCCAACTACGGCCTTGAGCTGGCGCTGGAGCAGCAAGGCATTCCGTTTGCCCGGGCCAAGGTCGGTGACCGTTATGTCATGGAGCAGTTGGACAGCCGCGGCTGGCTGCTCGGCGGTGAGTCTTCCGGGCATCTGGTGTGTCTGGATCGCACCTCCACCGGCGACGGCATGGTGGCGGCGTTGCAGGTGCTGGCGGCGCTGAGCCGGGAAGGCCGGGGGCTGCGCGATGCGGTGGCGGAAGCGCCGCTGGTGCCGCAGACCTTGATCAATGTGCGCGGCGATAATCGCGACGGTTTCATGGAGCGCCCCGAGCTGCGGCAGGCGGTGAGTGACGTGGAGGCGGAGCTGGCCGGCAAGGGCCGGGTCCTGTTGCGTCCTTCCGGTACCGAGCCGCTGGTGCGGGTCATGGTGGAAGGGTTGGATGGCGCGCAGGTGGAACGCCTTTGCCAGCGTCTGGCGGAACAGGTACAGGCGATTATCGCCTGACCGCTGAATACGGGAACAAGTGAATGACAAGAACGCCGCTGGTAGCCGGTAACTGGAAAATGAATGGCCGGCTGGACATGGTGGAGGCTCTGGGGGCTTCCCTGGGTGGATTGAGGAACAGCCGGGCGGAAGTGGCCGTGTGTCCGCCGTTTCCCTATCTGGCGGCCCTGGCCCGCGCTCTGGGCGGCAGCGGAGTGCAAATTGGCGCGCAAAACGTGAGCAGCCACGAGGATGGCGCCTTCACTGGCGAAGTCTCCGCGGAAATGCTGGCTGATATGGGGTGCCGCTACGTGATAGTGGGGCATTCCGAGCGCCGTGCTCTGTACGGTGAAGATGATGAGCTGGTGGGTGAAAAGTTTCTTCGTGCCCAGCAGGGAGGGCTGATACCGATCCTGTGCGTTGGCGAAACGCTGCGTGAAAGGGAGGCGGGCGAGACCGAGCAAGTAGTCGTGCGGCAGGTCTCATCGGTGCTGGATGTGGCGGGTATCGGT
The DNA here is from genome assembly GCF_900217905.1 of Alloalcanivorax xenomutans. GTDB lineage: Bacteria > Pseudomonadota > Gammaproteobacteria > Pseudomonadales > Alcanivoracaceae > Alloalcanivorax > Alloalcanivorax xenomutans. Next base: position 29,361 of record NZ_OBMO01000016.1, on the reverse strand, counting down.
GCTTTCGACCAGGCGGTGGTGGCTTATGAGCCGGTTTGGGCGATCGGCACCGGTGAAACCGCCACCCCCGAACAGGCCCAGGAAGTGCACGCCCGTTTACGCTCGGCGCTGGCCGCGGAGGACGCAAGTGTGGCTTCCCGCATCCGGCTGCTTTACGGCGGCAGTGTAAAGTCGGATAATGCCGCCCTTCTGTTCGCCCAGCCGGATATTGACGGTGGTCTTATCGGCGGGGCCTCACTGAGCGCGGATGAATTCAGCGCGATTTGTCTCGCGGCGGAATAAACGGTTACTTATGGATATTGTGCTTCATGTGGTCCACGTGTTGGCGGCTCTGGGCCTGATCGGCCTGGTCCTCATTCAACACGGCAAAGGTGCCGATGCCGGCGCCTCTTTTGGCGGCGGCGGTTCGCAGACAGTGTTCGGCAGCGCGGGCTCCGCGAACTTCCTGACCCGGTCCACGGCGGTGCTGGCGGCGGTGTTCTTCATCACCAGTCTGGCTCTGGCCTGGATGGCTCGTAACGAGGCCACCCAGAGTTCCAGTATCCTGCCGATGGTGGAAACCGTTGATGAAGTGGATGTGCCGGAAAGTGATGCGCCGGCGGTGCCGCAATCCTCCGATGTGCCTTCCAGTAGTCAAGGCGATGTTCCGGCCGCGGGCTCCGATGTGCCTGCCAGCGGTCAGGGCGATGCTCCGGCCATGGAAAGTTCTGAAAAAGGCACTTCAGATGTGCCGGCGAGTGATGTAGAATCCCCGGCCCTGGATGAGAGTCAGGCTGGTTCTCAACCCGAGTGATACCAGGTTCTTTGCCGAAGTGGTGGAATTGGTAGACACGCTATCTTGAGGGGGTAGTGGGCTTACGCTCGTGCCGGTTCAAGTCCGGCCTTCGGCACCAATTTGGAATGGGCTTTTGGTAACCGCCATTCACGGTTGGTCACCCTTTCCGGCTCAGGGAAGGATGTGTTGGTAGTAACTTCGAATGTGCCTTTCAGGGTGCTTCGGATTCCCTGGCCGGGATTAATGGCTCCGCGATGATGCCGCGGTTAAGACTCGGAAAAATAAATACTTTTTTTGAGTTTGCATTGACAACGGCGGCACGAATACATACCATGTGCGCCGCGATTTAGTGCGGGGTGGAGCAGTCTGGTAGCTCGTCGGGCTCATAACCCGAAGGTCGTAGGTTCAAATCCTGCCCCCGCTACCACTTAACGGAACCGCATCCCGGTTCTGTGGTAAGAAAGCCCCTCATCGTAGGGGCTTTTTGTTATTCAAAGCCGGGATGGCGAGTGGGAATGGGCGTTATGCCCATTTTTTGTTTCTGGCGCCGGAATCAAGGCAATGTCAAAACGCACGGAACAGATCAGGGAGCTGCTGGCTCCGGTAGTCAACGACATGGGCTACGAGCTCTGGGGTATCGAATACCTGCAGGGGCGTGGCGCGGTATTGCGTCTGTACATTGATCATGAAGCCGGCATCACCGTGGACGATTGCGTCGCGGTGAGCCATGAAGTCAGTGGCGTGCTCGACGTGGAAGACCCGATCCCTGGCGAGTACAACCTTGAAGTGTCCTCTCCGGGCATGGATCGGCCGCTGTTCGAACTTTCCCAGTTTGAACGTTACCTAGGCGAGCAGGTGCAACTGAAACTGTTGGCCCCGGTAGCGGGCAAGCGCAAGATGATGGCGACTCTGGTGGCTGTCGATGGTGATACGCTGGTGGTGATGCTCAATGGCGACACCCTGCGTATTCCTTACAGTCAGGTGGACCGCGCTCGTCTGGAGCCACGCTTCGACTGAGCGTGACCTGAAAAAACCTTTGTAAAGGCCTGGCCATGAACAAAGAGATCCTGCTGGTAGCGGAAACCGTTTCCAACGAGAAAGGCGTCAGCCGTGACGTCATTTTCGAGGCCATCGAACTGGCCCTGGCGGCGGCAACCAAAAAACGTTTCAAGGAAGAAGACGTGGAAATCCGCGTGCACATCGACCGGGTTACCGGCGATTCCCGCACCTTCCGCGTCTGGCATGTGGTGCCCGATGAAGACCTCTATGAGTTCGGCAGACAGCTGACTCTCGACGAGGCCCACGAGCACGACGAGAACCTGCAGATTGGCGACGTTTACGAGGAAGAAGTGGAATCCGAGGCCTTTGGCCGTATCGGTGCCCAGACCGCCAAGCAGGTGATCGTCCAGAAAGTGCGTGAAGCCGAGCGTCATCAGGTGATCGAGGAATATCGCGACCGCATCGGCGAGTTGATCAGCGGCACGGTGAAGAAAGCCACGCGTGACGCCATCATTCTGGATCTGGGTGGTAATGCCGAAGCGCTGATCACCCGTGAGCACATGATCTCGCGTGAGAGCGTGCGCCAGAACGACCGCGTACGTGCTTATCTGCTGGGTGTGAACGAAGAAAATCGCGGTCCGCAATTGTTCGCCAGCCGGGCTTGCCCGGAGATGCTGATCGAACTGTTCAAGATTGAAGTGCCGGAGATTGGCGAGGAGCTGATCGAAATCAAAGGCGCAGCCCGCGATCCGGGTTCCCGCGCCAAGATCGCGGTGAAGACCAACGATCAGCGTATCGATCCGGTGGGGGCTTGCGTTGGTATGCGCGGTGCTCGCGTGCAGGCGGTGTCCAACGAGCTCGCTGGAGAGCGTATCGACATCGTGCTGTGGGACGACAATCCGGCGCAATTGGTGATCAATGCGATGCAGCCGGCGGAAGTGGCGTCCATCGTGATGGACGAAGAAAGTCATTCCATGGATATCGCCGTGGAAGACGAATCCGCCCTGGCTCAGGCCATTGGTCGCAGCGGCCAGAACATTCGCCTTGCCTCCGAGCTGACCGGCTGGGAGCTGAATGTGATGACGCTGGACGATGCGCAGAACAAACAGCAGGAAGAAGCCCAGATGGCCATGGAAACCTTCATGAGCCTGCTGGATGTGGATGAAGATGTGGCGGCGATACTGGTGGAAGAAGGCTTCACCTCCCTGGAGGAGGTGGCTTATGTGCCCACCGAGGAAATGCTCGCCATTGAAGGCTTCGACGAAGATATCGTCGAAGCGTTGCGCCAGCGCGCCAAGGACGCTTTGTTGACCCGCGCGCTGGTGTCCGAAGAGAAATTTGAATCGGCCGAACCCGCCGACGACTTGCTGGGTATGGACGGCATGACCCGCGATCTGGCGGTGGAATTGGCCTCCCGTGGCATTGTCACCATGGAAGACCTTGCCGAACAAGCGGTGGATGACTTGCTGGATATTGAAGGGATCAACGAAGAGCAAGCGGCTCAGTTGATCATGACCGCCCGCGCTCCCTGGTTTGAAGATGAGAACGCCGGTGAGTAAGTAGAGCGGTGGGGCAGGGCGCCACCATAAGCGGACAGGAGAGTGTTGCTGACATGGCAGAAACGACCGTAAAAAGTCTGGCAGAGGTTGTGAAGATTCCGGTGGATACGCTGCTTTCGCAGATGAAGGACGCCGGACTTCCTCACACCGACGCAGGTGATGTGGTCTCCGATGAACAGAAGCAGCAGCTGCTCGCGCATCTGCGTAAGTCCCATGGCGCCCAAGACGCGGAGCCCAAGAAAATCACCCTCAAACGTCGCTCCACCAGCACCATCAAGACGACGGGTGCCGCCGGTAAAGCGAAAACCGTGAACGTGGAAGTGCGCAAAAAGCGTACCTACGTGAAGCGTGAGTCCATCGAAGAGCAAGAGCGTTTGGAAGCGGAGCGTCAGGCGGAAGAAGCAGCCCGTCTGAAGGCCGAGGAAGAGGCCCGCCGCGCCGAGGAAGAAGCGCGCCGTAAGGCGGAGGAAGAAGCTCGCCGCAAGCAGGAAGAAGAGGACGCCCGCCGCGCTGAGGAAGAAGCGCGCCGTAAAGCTCTGGAAGCCGACAGTGCGGCTTCCGGTGGCGCGGAAAAAGAGGCCGAGGACAAGAGCAAGCGCGTTTCCGTGCCGAAGACCGCCAAGAAAGCCGACAAGGTGGAGACGGCGGAAGAGCGTGCCAAGCGCGAAGAGGAAGAGCGTAAGCAGCGCGAGGCCGAGGAAGCACGGCGCAAGCAGGAAGCCGAGGCCCGCCGCAAGGCGGAGGAAGAAGCTGCCCGCCGTACCGCCGAGGAAGCCCAACGTATCGCCGAGGAGCTGGAGAAGCGCGGCGGTGAACAGTCCCAGGAGAAAAAGGAAGAGGAAGACGACAAAGCCTCCTCCATTGTCCGGGATGCCGTGGAAGCCGGGTATCGTACCGAGGAACGGCAATCGCGCCGGCGTCGTCGCAAACCCAAGAGTGGCGGCGTGGTCCACGGCCAGATGAAGAGCTCCATGAACCGGGAGCACGGGTTTAAAAGCCCCACGGAGAAAATGGTGTACGACGTAGAAATTCCGGAAACCATCACCGTGGCGGAACTGGCTCAGCGCATGAATATCAAGGCCAAGGAACTGATCAAGGCCATGATGAAAATGGGCGAGATGGCCACCGTCAATCAGTTTATCGACCAGGAAACCGCTGTCCTTCTCACCGAGGAAATGGGGCACACCCCCAAATTGGTGAAAGGCGAGGAAGAGGCTCTGGAGGACGATCTGGCGTCTCTGGTGGACCGTTCCGGCGAACAGGAAGTCTCCCGTGCACCGGTAGTGACCATCATGGGGCACGTCGACCATGGCAAAACCTCCCTGCTGGACTATATCCGCCGCGCCAAAGTGGCCGCCGGTGAAGCCGGGGGGATTACCCAGCACATCGGTGCCTACCATGTGAACACCGAGCACGGCATGATCACCTTCCTGGATACCCCGGGCCACGCCGCCTTCACCGCCATGCGTGCCCGTGGCGCCAAGGCCACCGATATCGTGATTATCGTGGTTGCCGCGGATGACGGTGTGATGCCGCAGACGGAAGAGGCGATCAACCACGCCAAGGCCGCCGGCGTGCCGATCATCATCGCGGTGAACAAGATCGACAAGGAGCAGGCCGACCCTGACCGGGTCAAGAACGAACTGGCCGCCAAGGATGTGATCCCCGAGGAGTGGGGGGGCGACATTCAGTTCGTCAATGTCTCCGCGCACAGCGGCGAGGGTGTGGATTCCCTGCTGGAAGCGGTGCTGTTGCAGGCCGAGGTGCTGGAACTGAAAGCCGCCGCCGTGGGCCCCGCCAGTGGCGTGGTGATTGAATCCCGGGTGGAAAAAGGTCGCGGTAACGTGGCTTCTATCCTGGTTCAGGCCGGTGAGCTGGAAGTGGGCGATATGCTGCTGGCCGGCGCATGTTTCGGCCGGGTCCGCGCCCTGGTGGATGAGAATGGCCAGCAAGTGAAGAAAGTGGGCCCGTCCATTCCGGTGGAAGTGCTTGGTCTGAACGGCGCGCCGGAGGCCGGTGAGCAGGTCCAGGTGGTGCCGGATGAGAAGAAAGCCCGTGAAGTGGCCGAATTCCGTCAAGACCGTGACCGTGACGTCAAACTCAAGCGTCAGCAGGCTTCCAAACTGGAAAACCTGTTCCAAAACATGGGCTCCGAGGAAACCAAGCACGTCAATATCGTGCTCAAGGCAGATGTGCGCGGTTCCCTGGAGGCATTGATCGGCGCGCTGACCGACCTGTCCACCGATGAGGTGAAAGTGGGGCTGGTCTCCACCGGTGTCGGCGCGATCAATGAGTCCGACGTCAATCTGGCGATGACCAGTGAGGCGGTACTGCTCGGCTTCAACGTACGGGCGGATGCCAAGGCCAAACGCCTGTGCGAGGCGGAAGGCATCGACCTGCGTTATTACAGCGTGATCTATGAACTGATCGACGATGTGAAACAGGCCATGAGCGGTCTGCTGGCACCGGAGAAGCGTGAGGAAATCCTTGGCGTGGCCCAGGTGCGGGACGTCTTCCGCTCCTCCAAGTTTGGTGCCGTGGCCGGGTGTATGGTGGTGGAAGGTACCATCCATCGGAATCGCCCGATCCGTGTACTGCGTGACGATGTGGTGGTCTTCGAGGGCGAGCTGGAATCCCTGCGCCGCTTCAAGGACGACGTTCAGGAAGTTCGTAACGGCATGGAGTGTGGTATCGCCGTGAAGAGCTACAACGACGTCAAGGAAGGCGACAAGATCGAAGTCTTCGAAGTGAAGGAGGTGGCGCGCTTCCTGTAAGCGCGTCCGCACTATGAGTCGTCATCGCCGTCCCCAAGGTTTTCAGCGTACCGACCGTATCGCTGATCAGATTCAACGCGAACTGGCCCGGGTCCTGCGTTTTGAAATGAAGGACCCGCGCGTGGACATGGTGACGATTCAGGACGTCCGGGTTTCCCGCGACCTGTCTTTCGCCGATGTGTATTTCACATTGCTGGGGCGGGACGCGGACGCGGGAACCGAGGCCGAAGCCGTATTGGGTGGCGCCGCCGGCTTTCTGCGCAGTGCTCTGGCCCAGACCCTGAATACCCGCACCACGCCCCGGTTGCGTTTCCATTACGACCTGACCCCCGAACATGCCTCGCGGCTGTCACAGCTGATTGACGAAGCACGGGCGGAGGACCGGGCACAAAGCCCGGATCAGGAAGACCAAGACCACGATTGATCTCGGAGCATAAGACGGTGGGAAAACGACGCCGCGGAGGCCGTCCTCTGAATGGCATTTTGTTGTTGGACAAAGCTGATGGCGTGACCAGCAACGGGGCTTTGCAAATGGCCAAGCGCATGTTCGCCGCGGCCAAGGCCGGGCACACCGGTAGCCTGGATCCGCTCGCCACCGGCATGTTGCCGGTATGCTTCGGTGAGGCGACCAAATTCAGTCAGTTCTTGCTCGACGCGGATAAGCGCTACCGGGTCACCGCCCGTCTCGGCGTGACCACGGAAACCGGCGACGCCGACGGCGAGGTGGTGGAAACCCGCCCGGTCTCGGTCACCGAGGCCCAGGTATTGACCGCGCTGGATCGTTTCCTGGGAGAAATCGAGCAGGTGCCGAGTATGTATTCGGCGATCAAGCACAATGGCACACCGCTGTATAAGTTGGCGCGGGAAGGTATTACCGTGGAGCGCGAACCACGCCGGGTGACCATTCACGAAATTCGCGGGGCGCGCCTGGAAGGCGAGGACCTGACGTTCGAGGTGGCCTGTTCCAAGGGCACTTATGTCCGTTCCCTGGTGGAAGACCTGGGTACGGTGCTCGGCTGCGGTGGCCATGTGATAGCGTTGCGGCGCCTGTCCGCTGGTCCCTATCCGGAAGAGCGGATGATTACCCTTGAGCAGTTGGGACTGCTCAAGGAGCAGGGTGGTTTCGAGGCAATTGATGATTTGCTCTTGCCTTTATCCACCAGCGTGGCAGACTGGCCGCGCGTCAATCTGGGTGACAACGCGGCGTATTATCTGCGCCAGGGTCAGCCGGTGATGGCCAGCGACCGCCCGGCCGAGGGCTGGGTCAGTCTTTATCAGGCTTCCACGGAGCAGTTCCTGGGAGTCGGAGAAGTACTGGAGGATGGGCGAATAGCGCCCCGTCGTCTGGTATCGGAGTGACCCGAGCGGGTCGCGCAAGCGGGACGGCAGCTATAAATATGCATGGCTGACCGTGACTAATGTTGCATATTGGAGTGTATACAATGGCTTTGAGCGTCGAAAAGAAAGCGGAAATCCTGAAGGAGTTCGGTCGTAAGGAAGGGGACTCCGGTTCCCCGGAAGTGCAGGTTGCCCTGCTGACCGAGAACATCAACCAGCTGCAGGGTCACTTCAAGGCCCACAACAAGGACCACCACAGCCGTCGTGGTCTGATCCGCATGGTTAACCAGCGCCGCAAGCTGCTGGACTACCTGGCTGGCAAGGATCGTAGCCGCTACCTGCAGTTGATCGAGCGTCTGGGGCTGCGTCGCTAAGCCCTGGTCATGTTCGATTCACGACGGAAGCTCGGCCATGCCGGGCTTCTGTTGTTTTTGGCGTACCGAAAAAGCAGTGACGAATGCCGGGACGATCCATGGTGAATGAAGGCTATGGCGCCCACGGAGCCAGGGTTATGATGCCCTGGCAAAGACTGATGGAAGAGTGAAGAGAAGAGACGAGAGATATGTTCAATATAGTGCGCAAAGAGATTCAATACGGCGCGGATACCGTGGTGCTGGAAACCGGGCAAATTGCCCGTCAGGCCACCGCCGCCGTTATGGTCACCATCGGTGACACCCAGGTCCTGGTGACCGTGGTGGGCAAGAAAGAAGCGGATCCCGGTAAAGGCTTTTTCCCGTTGACCGTGAACTACCAGGAAAAAACCTATTCCACCGGCCGCATTCCCGGTGGTTTCCTCAAGCGTGAGGGGCGTCCCAGCGAGAAGGAGACCCTCACCTGCCGCCTGATCGATCGCCCGATCCGGCCGCTGTTTCCCAACGGTTTCATGAACGAAGTGCAAATCGTTGCCACCGTGATGTCCTCTGACAAGAACCAGGATCCGGACATCGCCGCCATGATCGGCACTTCCGCCGCCCTGGCCATTTCCGGTATTCCGTTCAATGGCCCGATCGGCGCCGCCCGGGTGGGCTTCAAGGACGGTATGTATCTGCTCAACCCCAGCTATTCCGAGTTGGAGGATTCCCTGCTTAATCTGGTGGTGGCGGGTACCGAGCCGGCCGTGCTGATGGTGGAGTCCGAAGCCAAGGAGCTGAGCGAGGACCAGATGCTGGGCGCTGTGCTTTACGGCCACCAGGAAATGCAAACCGTTATCCAGGGCATCAAGGCATTTGCCCAGGAAGTGGGCACCCCGGCTTGGGAGTGGCAGGCGCCGGCGGAGAACGCCGAACTGAAAGCCGCGATCAAAGCCAAGTACGAAAGCGCCCTGGCCGAGGCTTACACCATCACTGAAAAGCAAGCGCGCTACACCAAAGTGGGTGAGCTGCGTGACGCTTGCGTGGCCGAGTTCGTCACTGACGACGAGAACAGCCCGGAAGCCGGCGAAGTGAAAAGCCTGTTCGGCAAGATCGAGAAGAACGTGGTGCGTGAGGGTGTGTTGTCCGGCAAAGCACGTATCGACGGTCGTGCCCTGGATCAGGTTCGCGCGATTGACTGTAAAGTCGGGGTGCTCAAGAAAACCCACGGTTCCGCTCTGTTTACCCGGGGTGAAACCCAGGCCATCGTAACCGCTACCCTTGGCGGCATGCGTGATGCCCAGTTCATCGATGCCCTGGAAGGCTCCCGTCAGGACCACTTCATGCTGCAGTACAACTTCCCCCCGTACTGCGTGGGTGAAACCGGCATGATCGGCTCTCCCAAGCGCCGTGAAATCGGGCACGGCCGTCTTGCCCGCCGCGGCGTGGAAGCGGTGGTGCCGAACGAGAAGGATTTCCCTTATACCATCCGTGTGGTCTCCGAGATCACCGAATCCAACGGCTCCTCCTCCATGGCCAGTGTGTGTGGCACCTCCATGGCGCTGATGGATGCCGGTGTGCCGTTGAGCGCTCCGGTGGCCGGTATCGCCATGGGTCTGGTGAAGGAAGAGGACGGCCGTTTCGCGGTACTGTCCGACATCCTGGGCGACGAGGACCACCTGGGTGACATGGACTTTAAAGTGGCCGGCACCGAGCGCGGCGTGACCGCGCTGCAGATGGACATCAAGATCGAGGGCATCACCGAAGAGATCATGGAGAAAGCGCTGGAACAGGCTCAGCGCGGCCGCCTGCATATCCTCGGCGAAATGGCCAAGGCGATCTCCGTGTCCCGTGACCAGGTTTCCGACAATGCGCCGACCCTGCTCACCATGAAGATCAATTCGGAGAAAATCCGCGACGTGATCGGTAAAGGTGGCGCGGTGATCCGGGCTCTGACCGAGGAAACCAGCTGTACCATCGACATCGAGGACGACGGCAGCATCAAGATCTACGGCGAGACCCGCGAGGCGGCCCTGGAAGCGCAACGTCGCATCGAGGAAATCACCGCCGAGGCCGAAGTGGACAAAATCTACGAAGGCGAAGTGACCCGCGTGGTGGATTTCGGTGCTTTCGTGCGCATCATGCCCGGTACCGAAGGGCTTCTGCACATTTCCCAGATCGCCGAAGAACGTGTGGAGAAGGTCTCCGATTACGTGAAGGAAGGTGATGTGATCCGGGTGAAAGTGCTGGATGTGGATCAGCGTGGCCGCATCAAGCTGTCCATGAAGGAAGCGAAAGAAGGCTGATTGCATGTAATTGCACCCTTTTGGGAGTTCAGCCAAAATAAGAAGGCCCGCGGATGCGGGCCTTTTTAATGCCTAGACCGACAGGCATTGGGGACAAAAAATCAAAAAAGGGAAAGATACATGAAGACCACTTTGGGGACCGCGCTGGTAACCGGCGCGGTACTGCTGTCCGGCTGTGCCACCATCGTTTCCGATTCCAAATACAACGTCGCCATTCAGTCCGATCCGCCCGGGGCTCACTATCTGGTTCGCAATACCAAAAAGAACCAGGAAGTCACCTCCGGTGTAACCCCGGACACGGTGAGACTGAAAGCGGGTAACGGTTTCTTTTCCAAAGCGACCTATGAAGTCACTTACGAGATGCCCGGCTACGAGAGCATTTCAGTCCCGGTGGAATCGGGCATGGATGGCTGGTATATCGGCAACATTGTGTTTGGCGGCGTGATCGGCTTGCTTATCCTGGATCCGGCCACCGGGGCCATGTGGCGCATGGATGAGAATGTTCATGCCACTCTTCTGGGAATACCGGAACCGGAGCCGGAGCAGGCGCCGCCGGTTGAAGTGCCAGACCTGCAAGCCGCGCCGGATGTGGAGATGACGGAACCGGCTCCCGCCGCCTGAGTCAGGAATGGTGCGGGGCTGACCTGGCGGTGGTTACGACACCATGGCGGCGATCCAGCCCGCCACCAGTAATGGCAGGTTGTAGAACACAAAGGTTGGAATCACGGTGTCCCGGATATGGTCATGCTGGCCGTCGGCGTTGAGCCCCGCTGTGGGGCCCAGCGTTGAATCCGAGGCCGGTGAGCCGGCGTCTCCAAGTGCCGCCGCGCTGCCCACCAGGGCCGCGGTGGCCAGGGGGGAAAAGCCCAGCGCCAGACACAGCGGCACATATAAGGTGGCGATAATCGGGATGGTGGAGAATGAGGAGCCGATGCCGAGGGTGATGAATAACCCGAGCAGCAACAGGCCTGCCGCCGCCACACCCGGGCTGTTCAATTGGCTGGTGACGGCTTCCACCAGCAACGGCACCTGCCCGCTCCCCTTCACCACCGCCGCGTAGCCGTTGGCGGCGATCATGATGAAGCCGATCAAAGACATCATCTTCACGCCTTGAGTAAAGGCGTCCTGGGATTCCCGCCAGGGCACCACTCCTCCAGCGGTGAACAGCAGAAAGCCGATCAGTGCGCCCAACACGATGGAGTCGGTGAGCAGTTGCAGGCTCACCGCGCTGCCCAGGGCGAGCGCCGCTACTACAAGCGTCCGTGGGGATAACCGTGCCTGATCCTCTTCGCCGGGTAGGGTCACCGGCTGATAATTCCGGGGCTTGCGAAACCACCACAGTGCCAGCAACAGGCCCGTCAGCATGCCGCCGGCAGGTAACAGCATGGCCCGGGGAATCTGCTCCTTTGCCAGATCAAGGCCGGCCTGGGCCAGGCTGGGTTCCAGTTGTTTGTAGAGAAACAGACTGCCAAAGCCCACGGGCAGCACCATATAGGGGGTGATCAGGCCGAACGTCAGCACGCAGGCGGCCAGCCGCCGGTCCAGCCTGAGCCGGGCCATGACTCCGAGCAGCGGTGGTACCAGGATGGGGATGAAGGCGATGTGCACCGGAATCAGGTTCTGGCTGATTACCGCGGCACCGAGCAGGACCAGAATGATCAGGTTGCGCAGCCGCCGCAGCTGTCCGGGGTCGGGTGTGCCGCCGAGGCGCCGGATCAGCCGTGCCGCCAGCCACTCTGTGACGCCGGAGCGGGCAATGCCCACCGCGAAGGCGCCCAGTAAAGCGTAGCTGAGAGCAATCGGGGCGCCGCCGCCCAGCCCTTCGGTGAACAGTGTCAGGGTGTCATGCAGGGACAGGCCACTGAACAGGCCGGCGGTGAGGGCGGCGCACACCAGCGCCAGAACCACGTTCAGACGCGCCAGGCTCAGGCCCATCAGAACCAGAACCGATATCACGACCGCATTGGTCAACATTGCATTGTCCTCGACGCCGGTGCTCGCGAGGTGCGCAGTCTACCGGGGTTGGTTGTGGCTGTCTCCGCTGGGGATGTGAATATGGGGCAAATCGCTTGACCCTATTGTCAGAATTATAAGCATGCTTATAATAAGGATGTTATCCGAGGAGTGAGCATGGGCGGAACGGACACCACGGTTGGGATGAGCCTGAACGATGTGGCGCGCATGATGCGGCGGGATTTCGATCGTCGGGCTCGGGAGCAGGGGCTGAGCCGGGCCCGCTGGCAGGTGCTCTGGCAGCTTTCCCGGCGGCAGGGCGTGCATCAGGCTGCCCTGGCCGAAGCGATGGATCTGGCCCCCATCTCGCTGACCCGCCAACTGGACCAACTGGAAGCGGAAGGATTGGTGGAGCGGCGCCCGGATCCGTCCGATCGCCGGCGCCGGTTGTTGTTTCTGACCGATCAGGCCCAGCCGGCGCTGGAGCGATTGAGGGGGCTGGCCGAGCAAACCCGCGCGCGGGCTTTTGCGGGATTGGAGCCCTCGGATATCGACACGCTCATTCGGATTCTGGCCGCCATGCGCGCCAACTTGTGTGATCGCCCGGACCAGGGAGACTAGAGTGACCTCGATACAACGAACCCGCCGTCTGGGCATGGGCTTTGGCCTGCTGGTGGCGATGGCGGTGATTCTGTGGCTGATTTTCGGCGGCCAGCGCTATGTCAGCACGGATAACGCCTACGTCAAGATCGACATGTTGTCCCTGGCCGCCAACGTCAGTGGACAGCTGGTGGCGGTGAACGTGGAACGCAATCAGGTGGTGGAGAAGGGGCAGGTGCTGGCGGAAGTGGATCCCCGGCCGTTTCGCATCGCCGTTGCCGAAGCACGAGCGGATCAGCAGGCGGTGCGCAATCGCATTCTGTCGTTGCGGGGAGACTACGCCCAGGCCATGGCGGAGCGGGACCAGGCCAACCGTGATGTGTCCTATTACCGGCGTGAACTGCAACGTCTGCAGCGAATGAGGCGCAGCTCGGTATCCGAGGCACAACTGGACAGCGCGCGACAGAAGCTGGACCAGGCTCGCGCCAACGGCTCCGTGGCGGAACAGCGCCTGGTCAGCTTGCGGGCGCAACTGGCGGGCGGCCCTGATGTGGCGGTGGAGGATCATCCGGATTACCAGGCCGCCACCGCCAAGCTGGAGCAGGCGGAGTACGATCTGTCTCAGTGCCAGGTTATCGCGCCGGCTTCCGGCATCGTCGGTGGTGAAGTGCCGATGGTGGGGGAGCGGGTGAACGCCGCGGTGCCGATCATTTCCTTGTCGAAGACCGATACGTTGTGGGTGGAAGCGAACCTCAAGGAAACCCAGCTGACCCGGATCGTGCCGGGGCAGGCCGCGGAAGTGGAAGTGGACACCTTCCCGGGAGTGAAATGGGAAGCGGAAGTCATCAGCCTGAGCCCGGCCACCGGCTCCGAGTTCGCGCTGATTCCTCCTCAGAATGCCAGCGGCAACTGGGTGAAAGTGGTTCAGCGGCTCCCTGTGCGGCTTCGCTTGCTACCCAAGGATGGCCAGCCGGTCCTGCGCTCCGGAATGAGCGCCGAGGTGACCATCGACACCGGTGACGAGCCCGCGCAACAGACCGCGCAGGCGCGGTAATATGACGCGTATCGAGGACCAGCGTCTGGTCACCGCCAGTATCATGCTGGCGACGGTGATGCAGGTGCTCGATACCACCATCGCCAATGTGGCCCTGCCGCATATGCAGGGCAGCCTCTCCGCCAGTACCGACCAGATTACCTGGGTCCTGACTTCCTACATCGTGGCTTGCGCCATTATGACCCCGGCGGTGGGGTTCGTGACGTCGCGTATCGGCCGGCGCCAGGTGTTTCTATGGTCGGTGGCCGGATTTACCGTGGCTTCCGGTTTGTGCGGCCTGTCCACCTCGCTGGAACAGATGGTGGCGTTCCGTATCTTGCAGGGCATCTTCGGTGCGGCCCTGGTGCCGCTGTCCCAGGCGGTGCTGCTGGATTCTTATCCAGTGGAAAAACACGGGCAGGCCATGGCGGTCTGGGGGGTGGGTGTGATGGTCGGGCCAATCCTTGGTCCGACACTGGGAGGCTGGCTGACCGAATGGTACAGCTGGCGCTGGGTGTTCTACATCAACCTGCCGTTCGGCCTGCTGGCTTATCTGGGGATCTGGCTCAGTGTACCGGACACGGAAACCCGGAAAACCCGGTTTGACCTTACCGGTTTTGCCCTGCTTGCGCTGGCCATCGGTGCTTTCCAGTTGATGCTGGACCGGGGCGAACACCTGAAATGGTTTGGCAGCCTTGAGATCCAGCTCGAGGCGGTGCTGGCGGTGGCCGGCCTGTATCTGTTCGTGGTGCACTCGCTGACCCATAAAGCCCCTTTCATCGATATGGCGTTGTTCAGGGACCGCAATTTCGTCACCGGTGTCGTCTTTATTTTCGTGGTGGGGATCATCCTGCTCGCCACCATGGCATTGCTGCCGCCTTTCCTGCAGCAATGGAAGGATTACCCCGCCGCCACCACCGGTATCGTGCTGGCCCCCAGGGGGCTCGGGTCGATGGTGTCGATGATGCTGGTGGGGCGTTTGATGCGCACCCGCCTGGATCCCCGCGCACTGGTGATCACCGGGCTATGCCTGACCAGTTTGTCGTTGTACCAGATGGCGGGCTTTACCTTGCAGGTTTCTCAGAGTGACCTGATCTGGACCGGCGTCCTGCAAGGGTTGGGGCTTGGCCTGGTGTTCGTGCCGGCCTCCGCGCTGACCTATGCCACCCTGGCGCCTTCGTTGCGGACCGAGGGGACATCGCTGTTCTCCCTTTCCCGTAACCTCGGTTCCAGCGTCGGTATCTCGATCATGACCGCCATGTTGACCCGCAACCTGTGGATCAACGAACAACAACTGGGCGAGCAACTGCAACTGAAGGCCTGGATTGCACAGGGCTTGCCGATGAAGGATCTGGTGTCCGGGGTGCCGGCCCAGGTGTACCACACTCTGTTGAGTCAGGCGGCGGAGATCAGCTACATGAACGATTTCCGCTTGCTGATGTGGATTAATATGGCGGCCATTCCGCTGGTGCTGTTATTACGGCGCCAACCCCCTTCGACGGCCTGACCGTTTCTCCATCCGCATGTTTTCCCGTGGCTGCTCCGAGCCCGCTGACGAGGCGGGGGAGCCGCTATTTCTTGCCGGCCAAAAACAGATTATCGGCTGCGCAAATCAAAACTTTAGCTTTTTCTCCGTGGGTATAACGGCATTAGTTATTAATGCTGTTTTGGTTTAAAGATAAGAAAAAAAGACTTTTTTTGGTTAAGGATTTTCTATTAGAGTCGGAAATGTGAACAAATGAAAATGAAAAAAACACCGGAAAAGGGCTGATGAAAAGGGGAAAGACATGGACGCGATGGAGCAAGGAAATCGGCGGCTGTTTCGGAAGGGTATGGGTGTTGTTGGTGGACAATGGTGGCGATGGGGTGCGGGGATCGCCTGCTCGTTGCTGATGTCACAAGTCCTGGCCAGTGACGGGCAGGTGCGTTTTCGTGGCAAGATCGCGGTGGCGACGTGTGAGGTGGGCGTGCCCGCCGCCTCCGGGGGGGCGGTCCCGGTATCCAGCTGCGAACGGATCAGGCAGGAAGTGGCGGATCCGATGGTGTTGATGAACACCCCCAGCCCCCACATGAGCTGGCACCGGCTCGATGGCAGCATCATCACGGGGGATGTGGAAACCATCGTCAGTCAGGCCGCGGATACGCCGACCATTCTGTATCTGAATTATCCGTGACAAGATTAAAAAGCCCGGCCCCTTACTATACGGGGGCCGGGAGACAGGCTAACGGTGATATCGATCCGCCTTAGCGGTTGCGGCGGGTATCGATTAATTGGTCAACCACACTGGGATCCGCCAGGGTGGAGGTGTCGCCCAGGCTGTCCAGCTCATCGGCGGCGATTTTGCGCAGGATACGGCGCATGATTTTGCCGGAGCGGGTCTTGGGCAGCCCTGGCGCGAAGTGGATCAGGTCCGGTTTGGCGATCGGACCGATTTCCTCGGTGACCAGCTTGCGTAGCTCCTCGATCAATTCCTCGCTGCCCGTGGCGCCGGCCATCAGGGACACATAGGCGTAGATACCCTGGCCTTTGACATCGTGTTGATACCCCACCACGGCGGCTTCGGCGATGCTCTTGTGCAGCACCAGAGCGGACTCGATCTCGGCGGTGCCCAGGCGGTGACCTGACACGTTCAGGACATCGTCGACCCGGCCGGTGATCCAGTAATAGCCGTCTTCGTCGCGGCGGGCGCCGTCACCGGTGAAGTAGTAACCCGGATAAGCACTGAAGTAAGTGTCGACCATGCGTTGATGATCGCCGTAAACGGTGCGGATCTGGCTCGGCCAACTCGCTTTGATCACCAGGTTGCCGGAAGTGGCGCCGTCCAGCTCCTTGCCGTCCGGATCCATCAGGGCCGGCTGTACACCGAACATGGGCAGGGTGGCGGAACCGGGTTTCAGATCCACGGCACCGGGCAAGGGGGCGATCATGATGGCGCCGGTCTCGGTCTGCCACCAGGTATCCACGATCGGGCAGCGCTCCTCGCCCACCACTTTGTAGTACCACTCCCAGGCTTCCGGGTTGATTGGCTCGCCCACTGTTCCCAACAGCTTCAGGCTCTGCCGTGATGTCTTGGTGACGGGCTCATCGCCGAGCCCCATCAGCGCACGAATGGCGGTGGGTGCGGTGTAGAAGATGTTTACTTTGTGCTTGTCCACCACCTGCCAGCAACGGGAAGCGTCCGGGTAGGTGGGCACGCCCTCGAACATCAGGGTGGTGGCGCCGTTGGCCAGTGGACCATAAACGATATAGCTGTGGCCGGTGACCCAGCCCACGTCGGCGGTGCACCAATAGATGTCGCCGTCGTGATAGTCAAATACGTATTTGTGGGTCAGGGCGCTTTGCAGCAAATAGCCGGCGGTGCTGTGTACCACGCCTTTGGGTTTGCCGGTGGAACCGGAGGTGTACAGGGTGAACAACGGATCCTCGGAGTCCATCCATTCCGGTTCGCACTGCGGGTCGGCCTGCGCCATGGCTTCGTGGTACCAGAGGTCGCGGCTGTCGTTCCAATCCACGTCGCCGCCGGTGCGTTGTACCACCACGCAGCTGTGGACGCTGGATTGGCCATTCATCGCTTTATCAGCGTTGAGTTTCAGCGGTACCGTACGGCCGCCGCGTACGCCCTCATCGGCGGTGATGACGGCACAGGCATCAGCATCGTTGATGCGGTCCTTGAGGGCTTCCGGAGAGAAGCCGCCGAAAACCACCGAGTGGATGGCGCCGATGCGGGCGCAGGCGAGCATGGCGTAGGCGGCTTCCGGAATCATGGGCATGTAAATCACCACCCGGTCGCCCTTTTTGACGCCGCGGCCGCGCAGCACATTGGCCAGTTTGCTGACCTGCTCGAACAGTTCCTGGTAGCTGATGTGCTTGTCCTGGTCCGGTTCGTCGCCTTCCCAGATGATGGCGGTCTGCTGGGCGCGTTGCGGCAGATGACGATCGACGCAGTTGTAGCAGGCGTTCAGTTTGCCTCCGGCGAACCAGGCCGCGCGACCTTCCTTGAAATCCCAGTCGCTGACGGTATCCCAGCGGGTATGCCAGTCCAGCAGCTCTTCGGCGCGGGCCGCCCAGAAGGTTTCCGGATCATTGACGGATTGTGCGTACCAGCGCTCATAGGTGTCGCGGTCCATGAGGGTCTGACGCTTGAATGACTCCGGAACCGGGTGGATTTTATGCTCGGACATTGCGGCCTCCTTCCATACTGCTCGCCGGTGGCTTGTTGTTAGACATTGTCCGCACCCGCCCCGGGTCGGGACACGCCCTTGGGCGATGGTGATGACAAGGGTCGGGTGAGGTGAAAGTGCGGCCGCATTATGGCGCGGCAAAGGAACGCACAGGAATTAAACTATGGTCTAACTCCCTTTGGCGCAAGGGTGGGGGATACTTTGGAGGTAGGTCGATGAGGGAATCGCGGCGCACGGGCGGTTGCCGCACAATGGCCGTGAGCATGACAAACAAAAACGCCGGCCTCGGGGGCCGGCGTAGGCGAATCAGGGTACGGGCGCGAGCGTGGCGCGCAATATCAGGCGACTTGTACCGGGATCGCGTTGCTGGAGCCTTTGACTTCGTTGCCTTCGCCGACGTAAATCAGCCGTGGCTTGAAGTTAATCAGCTCTGAGCTGCCGTAGCTGGCGTAAGCGCAAATGATCACGCGATGGCCAGGTTGGGCTTTATGGGCGGCGGCACCATTGACGGAGATGATCTTGGATCCTTCTTCCGCGCGAATGGCGTAAGTTTCAAAACGCTCGCCGTTATCCAGGTTATAGATCTGGATTTGCTCATACTCGAGAATGCCGGCCATATCCAGCAGATTGCCATCGATGGCGCAGGAGCCTTCATACTCCAGTTCCGCGTGGGTAATGCGGGCCTGGTGCAGCTTGGCTTTCAGCATGGTGCACTGCATATCGGGTACCTCTCTGAACAAGCCACGGACGGCCTGGGCAGGCTGTCTGCGGGGCGGCAGTATGCATGAATCACCGGTCACATACAAGGCGCCGCGGAACCGCCAAATCCGTGCTTATTTATGTGTTAAGTAACGAAATCGTCACGTTGTCGATCAACCGCGGTTGCCCCAGCCGGGCGGCGGCGGCGACCACCAGATCCTGGTGTTGCGGGCCCGCCGGGGCCAGTGTGTGGGCGTCGGCCACGGTGAAATAATCCACCTGGAAGCCTTGCTCGCCGAGGGCCCGGGCCAGGCGCGCTTCCAGGGCCCGGTAATCCCTTTCCCCGGAGGCGATGGCATTGCGCGCCTGCTGCAGATGCTGGTGCAGCAACGCCGCCCTGGGCCGTTCCGCGGCGGTCAGGAAGCCATTGCGGGAACTGCGGGCCAGGCCATCTTCCTCGCGGTCGGTGGGGGCACCGACAATGCGGATCGGCATCATCAATTCCGCGGTCATGCGGCGGATCACCGCCAATTGCTGGAAGTCCTTTTCACCAAATACGGCGATATCCGGCTGCACAATATTAAATAATTTGCTCACAACAGTGGTGACACCGCGAAAGTGCCCCGGCCGGTTGGCGCCGCACAAGTGATCCCCCAGGTCGTCCACGGATACCCAGGTTTTGTTGCCGCCCAAGGGGTACATCTCATCCACGCTGGGTATAAACAGCAGATCGGCCTTTTCTTCCCGCAGCAGAGCGCTGTCCTGGTCCAGGGTGCGCGGGTAGGCGTCATAGTCCTCGCCGGGGCCGAACTGGGTCGGATTGACGAAGACCGAAACCGCCACGCGGTCGGCCTGCCGGCGTGCCTCACGAACCAGACTGAGGTGACCGTTGTGCAAATTCCCCATGGTGGGGACCAGGGCCACGGTTTCGCCCGCCCGTTTCCAGGCGGCGATGGCGTCGCGGGTGGCGCTCACGGTTTCCGCGATATGCATGGTGGGATGCCTCCACGATAAAAAGACGTCCCGGCACGCTCGTGCCGGGAGGGGCATTTAGAAACAGTGTTCCTCGGCGGGGAAGCTGCCTTCCTTGACGGCCTGATCATAGGCGCGGATCGCGGCGGCGATGTCGCCGGCGTCGGCCATGAAATCCTTGACGAAGCGCGCTGGCCGCGGGTTCAGGCCGAGCATGTCGTGCAGCACCAGCACCTGGCCGTCGCACTCCGGCGCGGCGCCGATGCCGATGACCGGCGCCTGCACGTTGGCGGTGATCTCGGCGCTGAGACCGCGCGGCACGCACTCCAGCACGAACAGGGCGGTTCCGGCCCGGTCCAGGGTGATGGCGGCTTCCAGCAGTTCCTTGGCGCCGGCTTCATCCTTGCCCTGTACCCGGTAGCCGCCGAAGGCATTCACCGATTGCGGGGTCAGCCCCATATGGACGCAGACTGGAATGCCGTTGCGCTTGAGCACCGTGACGGCTTCTTCAAGCCAGGCGCCGCCTTCCAGTTTGATCACATTGGCGCCGGCGCGCATCAACTGGGCGGCGGCGTCCAGGGTGCGTTCCAGGGTGGCGGCCCCCATGAACGGCACGTCGGCGATGATCAGGCTGTTCTGATTGCCGCGGGCCACGCATTCCGTGTGATATACCATCTGTTCCAGAGTGACCGGCACGGTGCTCTGCTGCCCCTGGATCACGTTGCCAAGGGAATCTCCGATCAGCATGGCTTCCACGCCGGCATCGCTGATCAGGCGGGAAAAGGTCGCGTCATAGGCGGTCAGCACTGAAAATTTGCGGTGCTCTTGTTTGTACTTCTGCAGGGTGCGGATGGTTACGGGCATGGGGCTCTCCCCTGACAAATAGACGGAGGCGCCTGGAAGGTAAAGGCAGGCGCCCGGGGCGGGCTTGGGGACTCGGAGGCAAGGCGGTTCAGAGGTTCCCCAGCGGCCGGGGGTTAAAATAGTGGCGCCCCGAGCGGATGTCCAGCAACTCGGCCACCAGTTGCTGGTAGTCCCGGTCGCCCTCCACCAGATCGATGTCGGCGGTATTGACGATCAGCAGCGGCGCGCCGTCGTAGAAATGGAAAAAACGGGTATAGGCGTCGTTGAGCCGTTCCAGGTAGCCGGGATCCATGCGCTGTTCGAAGTCAGTGCCGCGTTTGAGCACCCGTTGCCGCAGGGTGGCGGTGGGGGCCTGCAGGTAGATCACCAGATCCGGTGTCGGGGCGTCGATCAGCATGTGCTTGTAGACGTTGTCGTAGAGCGGGAACTCTTCGTCGCTCAGCGTCACCTCGGCGAACAGCCGGGTCTTGTCCACCAGGAAATCCGCCACCCACGGGCCGCTGAACAACTCCTGCTGGTGCAGGTTGCGCAACTGTTCCGCCCGCTGGAACAGGAAAAACAGCTCGGTTTGCAGGGCGTAGCGGGCCGGGTCCTGATAGAAGCGGGACAGAAAGGGGTTGGCTTCGGCCTGTTCCAACAGGGTATCGAAACCAAAAGTATCCGCCAGGCGCCGGGTCAGGGTGGTCTTGCCGACACCGATGGGGCCTTCCACGGCAATCAGACGAGGCAGATTGCCGGCTTCACGACGCTGTTGAATGCGCTGGCTCAACAAAGTGGTTCTCCTCCAGGTCGGGCAGACGGCGCAGTGGCTGATCCGCCACTCCAGGCCAATAGTCGGACAGCGGGCGGCCGTCCGGCAAGCGTGCGTCCGGGGCAATGTCCAACAAGGGGCGCAGAACAAAGGCGCGTTTGTGCATTTCCGGGTGAGGGACGGTGAGACGGGGCAAGCGGATGGTCTGGTCCCGCCACAGCAGAAGGTCCAGATCCAGGGTACGTTCGCCCCAGCGCCGATGCCGTACTCGTCCGGCTGCTTTTTCCAGGTCCTGTAAAGCGCTGAGCAGGGACAGCGGCGGCAGGCGGGTTTCCAGCAAGGCCACGGCGTTGACGAAATCGGGCTGATCCTGCGGGCCCACCGGCGCGGTATCATAGAGAGCGGAATGCGCCAGCAGGCGAGTCATCGGCAATACCGCGATGGCTTCCAGGGCGCGGCTGACGCGCTCGGCGGGACCATCCAGATTGCTGCCCAGACCGACGGCGATCATGCTTCGCTGTCGCCTCCGCCCCCGCTGCGTCGGCGCCGACGCCGCCGCCGGCCGCCCTGGCGTCCGGCCTGGCCCAGATCCTGAACCATGGCCCGTTGCTGGGACTCGTCGGCGGCTTGATAGCGGGTCCACCATTCTCCCAGGCCGGGTTTGATTTCACCGGCCTGTTCGCGCAGCAGCAGAAAGTCGTAAGCGGCACGGAAGCGGGGGTGCTCCATCAAGGTATCCGCCCGCTTGCCATTGCGTTTATCCAGACGCGGTTGCAGGTCCCACATCTCGCGCATCACCGAGGAAAAGCGGCGAGGCACCGAAGTATGGTGGCTTTGCTCGTTAAGCGCCCAGGTGGCGGCTTTGTGCAGGGCTGGCGCTGGCGGAATGCCGTCCTCGCGGTAGCGATTCAACTGAGTAACCAGCACCGGCCACAGGAACACCGCGTAAAGGAAGGCCGGGGTAACCGGCTTGTTCTCGGACAGGCGCCGGTCGGTGTTGTCCATGGCGGCCAGGATCAGCCGTTCCCAGACTTCCCCCTGTTCACTTTCCAAGGCTTCATGGGTGTTGGGGAACAAAAAGGCGAACAGACCCAGCTTCCGCAGCTGTTCAAAGGATTCCCGGGCATGGCCGCTGAGGAACAGCTTGAGCACCTCGTCGAACAGGCGGGCGGGCGGAACCTGCAGTAACAGCGGCGCCATTTCAGGAATTGGCGCCCGGGTGGCGCGATCCAGCTGAAAGCCCAGTTTGGCGGCGAAGCGGGCGGCGCGCAGCATGCGTACCGGATCCTCGCGATAGCGTTGCTGGGGATCTCCGATCAACCGGATGATGCCGCGCTCGATGTCCTGTCGGCTGTTGACGAAATCGTACAGGGCGAAATCGGCGATATTGTAGTAGAGAGCGTTGATGGTGAAGTCGCGGCGCAGCGCGTCTTCCTCGATGCTGCCCCAGGTGTTGTCTCGCAGCACCAGGCCGGTTTCCTCATGGGCCCGGTGCTGATCGTCATCCAGATCGTCATCCCGTTGGAACGCGCGGAAGGTGGAGACCTCAATGACCTCGCCACCGAAACGCACGTGCACGATCTGGAAGCGGCGGCCAATGATGCGGCTGCGCTTGAACAGCCGGTAGACCTGCTCCGGAGTGGCATCGGTGACCACGTCGAAATCCTTGGGTTGCCGCCCGCACAGCAGATCCCGCAGGCACCCTCCGACCAGATAGGCTTCGAACCCGGCCTTATGCAATCCGTAGAGTACATTGAGTGCGGCCCGGGACACCTGTTTACGGGAAATAGGGTGGGCGTCGCGGGGAATCACCTTGGCCTTGGGAAGGCGGGGCGTGCGTGGGGAACCAAACTGAATAAGGCGGGTCAGTTTCTCCAGAAGCTTTGACGCCATTGAGCGATTATCGTCCTAGCTGAATGAAAGGCGGCATGGTAGCACCTTTTTCGCGGCGCAGGTTATTGATCGGCGCCTTGCAACGGAAAGAGATCGAAGGCAAGCTGGGCGTTTAAAAGTAAAAAGGCACCACAACCTTGGTTGTGATGCCCTATGCGCTGATTCTGTTGTTGTTATTGTTTGTGTTGTTTTCTGCCTTGCGCCGTACGCACATGGTGTTACGGCATTTCTCTCGTTCGGCTCATCCACTTTTTGTTCTTCTTTTCTTGTTCTTATTTGAGCCTTGCCGCCTTGGTTGTTTTGTTTATCTGGCGTGGGATTCATAGTGCATGGATGGATTTTTCTTTGCAATAGCATGTTAAATCCTTATAAATCAGCAGCTTACGAAAAACATGAAAAAGCGGTTCCAAAGCTGGGGGTGTGGGGTAACGTTCTTGTTACCCGCCTTGTGTAGTAAGGTAACACTTGATCGTTGAGTGCGACTGAGGGAGTAACAATGAGGGGTCCACAAGCCATTTCCGGCAAAGGTGGGGCAATCACTTCCACACGGCGCGCTATTGGCGAGTGAATTTGCTTTCCACGGACGAGGCTGCGAGTCGCCGTGGGGCGGCCTTGCTGGCGAATGGGCTCCAGGGCGGAAAGATTCGCCAGCCGACGGTATCGGATTCAGCGCCGGCCGCCCTTGCGGCGGGGAATGCCCAGGCGTTGACGGCGCTCCCACAGGCTTTTGCGGCTGATGCCGAGCTTATTGGCCAGCTCGGTCTCGGTCATGCTGTCCTGGTTTTCCAGGACAAAGCGGGTGAAGTAGTCCTCCAGCGACAGATCCTCGGAGGGATCCAGGCTGGCGCGGCTGGCACGGGTGGTGCGTTGTGGCGCGCGGTCCGGATTCAGGCCCAGTTGACCGGGACCTATGGCTTCTTCCTCGGAGAGAATCACGGCCCGCTCGATGACGTTTTCCAACTCCCGCACGTTGCCCGGCCAGCTGTAACCACGCATCGCCTCCAGTGCTTCCTGAGTGAAAAACAGGTTCTGCCGCCGCAGTTTCTCGCTGCCACGGGCCAGAAGCGCGCTGGCCAGATCCTCGATATCCTGCTCGCGGGCCCGCAATGGCGGCACTTCCAGCTCCATCACGTTAAGCCGGTAATAGAGGTCACGGCGGAATCCGCCTTCGGTGACCAGGGTGGGCAGATCGGTTTGGCTGCTGGCCAGGATGCGTACGTCCACCCGGCGTGTGGCCAGGGAATCCTGACGATGAATCTCGCCCTGCTCCAGCAGCGTCAGCAGCCGGCTCTGCGCTTCTCCGGACAGTTCGCCCACTTCGTCCAGAAACAAGGTGCCGCCTTCCGCCTCTTCAATGCGGCCGGGCTGTTCATCGTTGCCGAACAGATCATCCAGTTGCAGGGTTTTCGGCAGGGAGGCGCAGTGCACCGTAATCAGCGGGCCACTCGCCCGTTCACTGTGTTCATGGATGGAACGGGCGGTCAGTTCCTTGCCGGTGCCGGCTTCCCCAAGAATCAGTACCGGGGTGTCGGTGGGCGCTACTCGGGCGATGCGATGTTTGAGCTCGCGCATGGCCTGGCACTCACCGACCATGGCGTTAACCGGATAGCTGCGTTCCATATCACGGCGCAGCGCCTGGTTGCCGCGATTGAGCCGGCCTTCCTTCAGCACCCGTTCCACGGCCAGCAGCATTTCCTCGTGATCGAACGGTTTGGGAATGTAGTCCACCGCGCCCTGGCGCATGGCGTCCACCGCCGAACGCAGACTGGCGTAACTGGTCATGATCAGCACCGGCGTCGGGTTGGCCTGTTCAATCAGAGCCGTGCCCGGTTCCCCCGGTAATCGCAGATCGCTGATGATCAGGTCGTACTGATGCAGGCTTTTCTCCTGGGCCTGCTCCACGGATTCCGCTTCCGTCACGGAGTGATCATGCCGCTCCAGCAATTTTCGTAGCGCGCCGCGAATCACGGGCTCGTCTTCCACGATCAGTATGTGACTCATACTGCCTTCCTTCTAATTCTGATAAGCGGGCAGGTCGATGATAAACCGGGTGCCATGGTCGCCTTCCACCGGGCTCTCCACGCGCACCGTCCCCTGATGGTCTTCGATGATACTGTAAACCAACGCCAGTCCCAGACCCGTACCGCGGCCCGGCGGCTTGCTGGTGACGAAGGGTTCAAACAGGGCATCGCGCAGTTCAGCCGGTATGCCATGGCCGCGATCCTCGACTTCGATACGCACATTCTCACCCTCCGGGCGGCTGCGGACCGTGATCGGGGCGTCGTCCTCGCTGGCGTCCGAGGCGTTGCTGAGCAAGTTGACGAACACCTGCAGCAAACGTTGCGGGTCACCCATCACTTCGTGGGTCGGGTCGCAGAGATTGCGGAAGTGTTGCTGGCGGCGGTCCGGGTCCAACTGCAGCAGGGCGATGGCTTCGGCGACGGTGTCGAAGACTCGCACCGGGCCATGAATCACGTCGCGCATGCCGCCGGAATGACTGAACGTTACCAGTGATTCGACGATGCGGGTGATGCGGCGGGTTTGCTCCATGATCTGGCGTCCGCTGAGGCGCTGCTCCTCATCGATGCTGTCGCCTTCCAGATTCTGTGCGAGACAGGCGATGGCGGTAACCGGATTGCCGATCTCGTGAGCCACCCCGGCGGCCAGACGGCCGATGGAAGCCAGCCGCTCGTTGTGCGCCAGATGCGCTTCCATATGACGCAGATCGGTAATGTCCTCAAGCACCAGCACCAAACCGCCGGCCTGCTCGGACGGGCCGGCGCCACGGATCAGCGATTTATGCAGACTCAGCCAGCGAGCCTGGCCGTTGACCTCGATGCTGCGTTTGGGGTCGTGGGCGTCCTCGCCGCGGCTGAATTCGGTGAGCAACTCTCCCCAGGGGGAGGGCAGATGGTCCAGCCGCGAGCCTATGGTGTCTTCCGCCTCGATGCCGGTCAGGGTTTCCACCGCCCGGTTCCAGCCAATGATCTCGCCGTCGGCGCCCAGGGAAATAACCCCCATCGGCAATTCAAGCAGGGTTTGCCGGTGGAAACGGCGCAGGCTGTCCAGTTCCGCCGCCAGACCGGAAAGGCGATCCCGGTACTTTTCCAGACGGGTTTCGATAAAGCGAATATCCTCGCTGGATTCCTCACCCTCGCGCGGCCGATAGGGCACGTTTTCATCCATCAGTTGATGGGCGACGGAGGGACCGAGCAGGCCGGACAGGTTGGTCTCCAACTGATCGCGCAGCCGCCGCAGGGCGTAGGGGCGGGTCTCGGTATATTTCAGGCGCAGGTCCCGCAGCGCCATTTCCACTTCACGGGCGGCGGTTACCGGCCCCAGCGGGCCGCTCAGGGACGCGATGAAATCGTCCACGGACTGAGCGCTCAATTCCCAGCGATACGGGCGCCGCAGGCTGTCCACCGCGCAGGCTTCGGCGGCGGACCGTTCCGCCCGGGACATTGGCGTGACGATCGACACCACCGCGTAGATCAGGCCATTGAGACTCACCGACGCCAGTGCCACCCGGTGCCATTGGGTGGCGCCTTCCGGATACTGCCAGCCGAGCCATTGCAGGACTTCCTGGGCGTGCCAGTGCGGCGTGATCAACGGGAATAACAGAGCCACCGCCCAAATCACGAACCCGGCCAGCATGCCGGCGAACAGGCCGCTGCGATTGCCCGATGGCCAGAACAGCGCTCCGATCAAACCCGGTACGAACTGCAACGTCGCGACGAACGACAACACCCCCAGCTCCACCAGGGAATGGTTGGGACCAGTGAGCCGGTAGAATAAAAAGGCCAACGCCAGAATGGCGGCGATCAGCACCCGCCGGGTCCACAGCAGATTGCGGTACAGATCCTGGGCGGAACTGAGAGGGCTGGCCGGCAGAACCAGGTGATTCAGGCACATGCCGGAAAGCGCCAGAGTGGCGACGATCAGCATGCCACTGGCGCCGGCGAGCCCGGCCAGATAGGCGAGCACCGCGCCGTGGCCGTTTTCCCGGCCGACGCCGAGCGCGAAATAATCCGGAATGGTCGGCGCGTCGATGGCGAGCGCGGACCACAGGATCAGCGGCACGCACAGCGCCATGATCAAAAACAGCAGCGGCAATCCCCAACTGGCGGTGATCAGGGCTCGAGGATTGAGGTTCTCGGTGAAGGCCATGTAGAACATATGGGGCATCACCACGGCGGAGACAAAAAACGCCATGATCAGACTGTGCCAGGTGCCGTCCTGCAATGGCTGGTAAAGACGGGTGAGCATCTCCGGATTGGTGTCCAGCCACTGATTCAGGCCGCCGAGACCACCAAAGACGCCGAACAGCCCGAGCAGGGCCACCGCCACGAACGCCACCAGTTTGATCAGCGATTCGGTGGCGATGGCGACGACCAGCCCCTCATGCCGTTCCCGGGCGGTGGCATGGCGGGCACCGAACAAAATGGCGAACAGCGTGATCAGCAGACAGAACCAGAACGCCAGCCAAGCGGGATCCGGATCCCCGGTCAGGATCTGGATCGACTCCGCCACGGCCTTCAACTGCAGTGACAGTAGCGGCAGCATGCCGATCACCATCATCACCGTGGTGAGTGCCCCGGCCAGGCGGCTGCGATAGCGGAAAGCGAACAGATCCGCCAGGGAGCCCAGCTGATAGGTCGTGGTCAGACGCAGGATCGGCGCCAGCAGGATCGGCGCCAACAGAAACACCCCGGAGATGCCGAGAAAATAGGCGAGAAAGTTGTAGCCGTAACGATAGGCGTAACCCACCGAGCCATAGATTGCCCAGGCGCTGGCGTAGACTCCGAGTGACAGTACATAGACTACCGGGTGACGCACCCAGCGTGAGGGGATCCAGCCCCGCTCGGTGATCCAGGCCACCAGGAACAGAAACAGCAGGTAGCCACAGGCGATCAGGATCAGTTCGCTGACACTATACGTCATTCGTGTCCCGGCTCTTGGCGATCCAGTAGCTGAGAGCGATCAGGGCCAGCCAGATCAGATAGGGGCGATACCAGCCGCGCCCGCCCTCGCTCCACCAGCCAATGATGGCGGGGGAAAGAAGATAGGTGCCTAAAATGAAAATGATCAGTAGTCGGTCGGTATACATGCACTCTAGTCCGGCGGCGAGGGCGCCTCGACCGATTCAGGCTCGGTTCGGCCCAGTATGATTGAGCAAACGGCTGGGATTGAGCATACCAGAGCCCGTTTATGATCTGTACATCACTGGAGAAGGCCTCAGCCGGCGTGGCGATGTACAGATCATAAACGGGCCCTCAGACCTGCCCGCCTTGTAAAAGCGCGGGAGCGGGTAACTCGGTGCCGCGCGGTAGTAGTGCCGGTGTCCAGTTTTCCCGAGCCCATTGCAGCAGATCGGTGACCGGTGCCTGTTGCAACCCGGCCGGCGGGGACAGCCCCAGGCAGGTCAGTGCCGCATGCGTGAGCGGTCCCTTGAGGTCCGGGTTCAGTGCGGCGCCACCTACGGATTTACTAATCTTCCCACGACCATCCGGCTGCAGGATCACGGGCAGATGAGCATAGCGGGGCGCGGTTGCGCCGAGACAATCCAGAACACGGATTTGCCGTAGTGTGGAGGTCAGCAGATCGGCGCCGCGCACCACATCGGTGATGCCCTGATCACGGTCATCCAGTGCGCAGGCCAGTTGATAGCTGAACAGGCCGTCACGGCGGCGGATCACGAAAGGGCCTTCCTCGTCGGCGAGCTGAGCGCACACCCGGCCCTGTAACCGATCATCGAAACACAATGCCGCCACCGGTACGGTCAGACGCACGGCGCGATCCGGTCCGGGCGGCTGCGCCACCGACGGCCCGGGATGCACATTGCCCAGTGCTTTCAATTGTTGCCGTGATAGCGTGCAGTAAAAGGCCTGCCCCCGTTCCATCAGGGCGTCGAGTGCCGCCTGATAGGCATCACCGCGCTTGCTCTGATAGAGCAGAGCCCCGTCCCAATGCAGTCCGAATGCTTCCAGTTGCCGCAGAATGGTGTCCGCCGCCCCCGGTTGCTCCCGTGGCGGGTCCAGATCATCCATGCGTACCCGCCACTCCCCCCGGTGATAGCGGGCATCCAGCCAACTGGCCAGAGCGGTGACCAGAGAACCGAAATGCAGCGGGCCGGAAGGGGTGGGGGCGAAACGACCGCGATAGGACATAAAGCAGCTAACAGTGAAAAGTTAATAGTTAACAGCGCAAAGAGAAGAAGCTGGACTGGCCCCATTTAAGTAGACACGGACTGTAAAGTAGCCGCATAGGCGTTGGGGGTGAGCCCTCCCAGCGTCATGTGGCGTCGTACTTTGGG
>NZ_OBMO01000018.1:109225-114911 GCF_900217905.1 Alloalcanivorax xenomutans | reverse complement strand
GATCCCTTGCCGAACTCAGAAGTGAAACCGCTCAGCGCCGATGGTAGTGTGGGGCTTCCCCATGTGAGAGTAGGTCATCGTCAGGCTCTTAAATATAAAAAACCCCCGTCACGAATGTGCCGGGGGTTTTTTATATTCGGGATACGGTGAGTTCCTGTCCCTACACGGCCCATGTGTACCCGAGGGCATAAAACCGCCTATGCTCCGAAGGTGTCAGACGGAGGCGCCGTAGGCGCCCCGAAGGGATGGCGAGCATGCTCGCTACACACTGTAGGTCATCCTGCCCCGATCCAATCACTCAAGTAGGCCGGGCTTGGACCCAGGCGGGTCATCCTTCATGCCCAGGCGTGGCCCCAAATGCCCGATCATGGCGCACTTTGCACGAGCGTCCTCTTTTTGCCGTCAAACCTCTTTATCCCCGCCTGTTGTATCTCTATGCTCAATAATCGTACACGGTTCCAATGGGGCCATGACTCCTCGTCGCGGCCGGCCTGGGTTCCGTGGCACACGCTCTTCCGCCGACTTCGTGTTCCCGAGGCGAAGCGGCACTTGGCGGCCTTTCTTCTTGGTTTGGGAAACAGGTGAATACAATGACGAATCAGAATAACGTAACCATGAAAACACCGATTCAGGCACTTCAAGACCGTTATCAGCAACAGCCCGGCGATGTGGCGATGGTGCAACCTCTGGGGGGGGATCGGGTCCGCCGGTACACCTGGAAAGAAGTCTCCGATGAGGCGCATCGCATGGCGTCCTACTTGCGCGCCCAGGGGATCCAGACCGGTGACCGGGTGGCCCTGGTTTCCAAGAACTGCGCCGAATGGATCCTGGCTGACCTGGCAATCTGGATTGCCGGCGCGGTCAGTGTGCCGCTGTACCCGACCCTGGTGGCGGACTCAGTAAGACAAATCCTCGAGCATAGCGGATCCCGGCTGTTGTTCGTTGGCAAGCTGGACGACTGGGACATTATGAAGGATGGTGTGCCGGAAGGGATTCAACAGGTGGCTTTTTCCCTGGCGCCGGAAGATGTGCTTCAGTCCTGCCCGGTATGGACTGATATCGTGGCTCAGAATGAGCCGTTGGCGGAGGTGGCGCAACCGGGCCCGGATGATCTTGCCACGATCATCTATACCTCGGGGACCACGGGAACTCCGAAGGGCGTGATGCATCAATACCGCAGTCTCTCCGCCGTTGGTGACAAAGTGATCCGGGTTTATAACCTGGAACCTTCCGACCGGATGATCTCCTATCTGCCCCTGTCTCATGTGGCGGAACGGGCGGCGGTGGAAACCGCTCTGTTGTACGTCGGAAATACGGTCTACTTTGCTGAATCCCTGGATACCTTTGGTGAAGACATCAAGCGCGCCAAGCCGACGCTCTTTTTCGCGGTGCCGAGGATTTGGTCCAAGTTCTATCAGAAAGCGTCCGAGGCGGTGCCGCCGAAGAAGCTCAATACCCTGCTGAAGATTCCGCTGCTGAACAAGGTGATCAAGAAAAAGGTACTGGGAGCCATGGGGCTGGACGAGTGCCGGGTGGCGCTGTCTGGCGCGGCGCCGCTGTCCACCGAGATCATTTCCTGGTTCAACACCCTGGGCCTGGAGATTCTGGAAGTTTACGGAATGACCGAAAACTTCGGGTGGTCGCATACCACGGTGCAGGGGGATCAACAGATTGGATGGGTCGGCACGCCCAATGATGGGGTAGAATGCCGCATCGGCGAGGGTGGTGAAGTGCTGGTGCGCAGCGTCGGCAACATGAGCGGCTATTACAAGCAGCCGGACTTGACCGCGGAGGTGCTGTCCGAGGATGGTTGGCTGAAAACCGGGGACGTGGGTGAGATCGATGAAGGCGGCCGGTTGCGGATTACCGGTCGGATCAAGGAGATCTTTAAAACCGAGAAAGGGAAGTACGTGGCGCCGGCGCCGATCGAAAACCGTCTGGCCAGCCAGCCCGGTGTTGAACTGGTATGCGTGATCGGGGCAAATATGTCGCAACCTATCGCGTTGTTGAACCTGACGCCGGAAGAGCAGGGCAAGTTGAGCAAAGGCGCTGAGAAAGAGCATTTTACCCAGCAGCTGAATGAATTGCTGACCCGGGTAAACAATCAGCTCGACCCTCACGAGCGGCTTGCCTCCCTGGTGGTGTGCAAGGAGCCCTGGGGGGTGGAAAATGGTCTGGTGACCCCCACGCTGAAGCTCAAGCGCAATGAAATCGAAAAGCACTACGAGGCGGATCTGCCGGAATGGGCGGCTTCCCGTGGTGTGATCTGGGAGCATTGATCATAGATGGAATACAGTACGGATCTGCCCCTCGTTCAGGCTCTGGCCGACGGGCGTTTCCATTCCGGAGCGGATCTCGGCGAAGTGCTTGGCATTTCCCGGGCCGCCATCTGGAAACGGATACAACGCCTGGGGGAGCTGGGCCTGGACGTGGAGTCGGTTCGTGGCAAGGGCTATCGGCTGGCCCGGCCCCTGGATTTGTTGGATAAGAGCCAATTGAGCGAGGGGCTGGCTGGCCGGGCCGAGCTGATTTTCAGTCCGGTGACCGGATCCACCAATGCTGATGCCCTGGCCCTGGCCGCTGAAGGGCGGGCAGGCCCTCTGGTAGTCACCACCGAATTTCAAAGTGCCGGCCGAGGCCGGCGCGGGCGCCAGTGGCGGTCACCTTTCGCCGCCAACATCTACCTTTCCGTTCTGTACCGGTTACCGGGTGGTTTCGCTTCCCTGGGCGGACTCAGCCTGGCTGCGGGAGTGGTGGTCAGCCAGGTCCTGGAGCGAGCCTGCCCGGGACTGCCATTGGGTCTGAAGTGGCCCAATGATCTGTTGGTGGAGGGGCGTAAGCTGGGAGGGGTGTTGATCGAGCTGGCCGGTGAAATAGAAACGCAGGTTCAGGTCGTGGTTGGTGTGGGTATTAATGTGGCCATGCTGGATGCGCAGGCCGATAGCATTGATCAGCCCTGGGCCAGTCTGGTGCAGTACGGTGACTTGAAAATGTCCCGTACTGAATTGGCGGAGTCGCTGTCCAGTGCCCTGCT
This sequence comes from Alloalcanivorax xenomutans, assembly GCF_900217905.1. GTDB lineage: Bacteria > Pseudomonadota > Gammaproteobacteria > Pseudomonadales > Alcanivoracaceae > Alloalcanivorax > Alloalcanivorax xenomutans. The sequence continues at coordinate 111,877 of NZ_OBMO01000018.1, read as the reverse complement.
GAATATGCTGGACACCTTTGTTGCTCGGGGGTTTGCCGCCTTCGTGCCAGCCTATCAGGAACTGGACCTGGTACGGGACAAGGCGGTGACGGTGATCACTGCTGGCAAGTCGCAAACGGGGATCGCCCGGGGGGTCGCTGAGGATGGGGCCCTGTGCGTGGAGATCGAGGGCGAGCGCCATTATTTGCATGGCGGCGAAGTTAGTTTGAGACTGCAATGAAATTGTTTATCGATGTGGGGAATACGGCCCTGAAATGGCGCCGCCGCGGCGGCGATAATATCGAGCAGGGCGGTGGAACCCACCGGCGGGATTGGCAAACGGCTCTGCGTGAACCCCTGGCTTCGTCTCAGTCCTTTGAGTCCGTCTGGATAGCTTCGGTGGCGGGAGCGGAAGCGGATGCAAGGATTGGTGCGCTGATCAGCGAAGCCACCGGGTTGGCGGCGGAGTTCTATTATTCCGTTCGGGATGACTTTGGTGTCCACAACTGCTACCCCGAGGCCCGGCGCCTGGGCGTGGACCGCTGGGTTGCCTTGATCGAATGCCATCGGCGCCACGGGGCCGGTATCGTCGTGGATTGTGGCAGCGCCCTGACCATCGATGCCGTGGATGAGAATGGCGCGTTTCTCGGCGGCTATATCGTGCCGGGGTTGGGCATGCTCCGTACCGCCTTATTGCGCGATACCGCGGATGTGCATGTCGGCCCGGGTCAGGCCGGGCTGGGGTTGGGGCAGTCCACTGGCGAATGTGTCCATAACGGTCTGTTGCGTATGTCTGTGGCCTTTGTCACGGATGTAGTGGTTGAACTGCGTGAACGGCTTTCCGATACTTGCCCGGTACTGGTAACGGGCGGGGATGCCCGGGAATTGAGCGCCTCCTTCCCATTCGATTTCGACCTGCAGCCGGATCTGGTGTTGGATGGACTGGAACGGGTGGCTGCTCGACAAAAATAACCTGGGGGGAGCGCGCTGTGCGCTGGGTATTTTATACGCTGTTGGTGGCTAACCTGGTTTACCTGGGCTGGCATCTGACTGCCGATCGATTGGAAAGAACGCCCCTGACTTCGAGTTCGCAGCCCGCCGCAAAGGGAGCGGAGGCCGGTTCCGCGTCTTCTTTGGCGCTGCTCAGCGAGCAGCCTCAGCCCGGCAAGGCTGCCCTGGCGGCACCTTCCTCTTCTCAGACTGCTTCATGTACCGTTGTTGGTCCCTGGTCGGACAGCGATGAGGCACGCCGGGCCAGAATACAATTGAGGGCGGCTGGTTTGGCTGGGCGAATCGAGCCTGTCCGGGTGGAGAAGGATCGTCTGAACTGGGTTTACCTCCCTCCCTTTGAATCTCGCCAGCGCGCGCTGGAGGCGCTCAACGAATTGCAGGCCCTGGGTGTGGACAGCTTTATCGTCAAAGAGGGCGATTATGCCAACGCTATTTCCCTGGGGTACTTCTCCAGTGCGGAGTCCGCGGAAGGGTTGCGCACAAAAATGCGCAATGCCGGCTATCCGGTCTTTGTGCGTGAGACCGCTCGTGAGGTGACCGAGTATTGGATTTATTTGCCCCCGTTGGAAGATGGCGGAGCCGCTTTGGCCGATTTCCTGGTCGGAAATCCACAGGCGGGCCGCAGCCAGAGCCAGTGTCCTGGTAATGCCCGGTGGGAGGGGTGACCAGGCAGTCATGATGTTCTTGGCCGGAGCGGCGAGAAGCGATTGCAGACCCCTCGGGGTTTCTATAGAATGCGCAGCCTTTGAAGCAAGGCTCGCTTCATGCTGGCGTAGCTCAGTTGGTAGAGCAGCTGATTTGTAATCAGCCGGTCGGGGGTTCGACTCCTCTCGCCAGCTCCAGCTTTTCTGTTGCGCCAGGAGCTTGAAAGCCCCTGAAAACATGTTGACAAGGGGCTGAGCCGTAAAGAGAATGTAGGCCCTTTTCTGGAGGGGTTCCCGAGTGGCCAAAGGGATCAGACTGTAAATCTGACGCGAAAGCTTCGGAGGTTCGAATCCTCCCCCCTCCACCAGATAATGAGAGCGATCAGGCGTGGAAAGGCTTGATGGCTCGTAAAGGTTCCTTCGGTGCTTGGCCGGGGGAGGGTTCGGACCGACAAGAGGTTCGACATGTCCGCTTCGCGGACTGAACAGCACTTGTGCTGGCCCGAAGGGCGGAGTAATCCTCCCCCCTCCACCAGATATTTCGCCAGCAAGCTGGCGGGCAGACAGAAGGTTTGCGGGCATAGTTCAGTGGTAGAACCTCAGCCTTCCAAGCTGATGATGCGGGTTCGATTCCCGCTGCCCGCTCCAGGCTGCGGAAATTCGCAGGCCAAGAAAGAGGTCTGCGAAATAAAGGTTACGCTCATGTAGCTCAGTAGGTAGAGCACACCCTTGGTAAGGGTGAGGTCACCGGTTCAAATCCGGTCATGAGCTCCAGAATCCGGGCCCGGGTACCACCTGGGTCCGGCTTTATGTGTCTTGGTGGTGCCAAGATGGTCCGCGGAAGGTGCGGTCCGACAGGGTTTTATCTGGGCAGAGGCGCCGTTCAGACGGAAATGCACAGCCAAGTTGAGAGGTAGAGAGTCGTGGCAAAGGAAAAGTTTGAACGTAATAAACCGCACGTAAACGTGGGCACGATTGGTCACGTTGACCATGGTAAGACGACGCTGACGGCCGCTTT
>NZ_OBMO01000018.1:0-109128 GCF_900217905.1 Alloalcanivorax xenomutans | reverse complement strand
GTCGTGGCAAAGGAAAAGTTTGAACGTAATAAACCGCACGTAAACGTGGGCACGATTGGTCACGTTGACCATGGTAAGACGACGCTGACGGCCGCTTTGACGCGGGTGTGCTTCGAGGTGTGGGGCTCTGGTTCGGCGAGCGCCTTCGATCAGATCGATAACGCCCCGGAAGAGCGTGAGCGTGGTATTACGATCGCGACCTCCCACGTGGAGTACGACTCTCCGACCCGTCACTACGCGCACGTTGACTGCCCGGGTCACGCCGACTACGTGAAGAACATGATCACCGGTGCGGCGCAGATGGATGGCGCGATTCTGGTGGTATCCGCCGCTGACGGCCCGATGCCGCAAACCCGGGAGCACATTCTGCTGTCCCGCCAGGTTGGCGTGCCGTACATCGTCGTGTTCCTGAACAAAGCGGACATGGTGGACGATGAAGAGCTGCTGGAACTGGTTGAAATGGAAGTGCGTGAGCTGCTGAGCGACTACGACTTCCCGGGCGACGACACCCCGATCATCAAGGGTTCCGCTCTGAAGGCGCTGGAAGGCGATACCAGCGAGATTGGCATGCCGGCGGTGCAGAAGCTGGTGGAAACGCTGGACGAGTACATTCCGGAGCCGGAGCGTGCGGTTGATCAGCCGTTCCTGATGCCGATCGAGGACGTGTTCTCCATCTCCGGTCGCGGTACCGTGGTCACCGGTCGTGTGGAGCGTGGCATCATCAAGGTGGGTGAAGAGATCGAGATTGTGGGTATCAAGGATACCGCCAAGACCACCTGTACTGGTGTTGAGATGTTCCGCAAGCTGCTGGACGAAGGCCGCGCGGGTGAGAACGTGGGCGTGCTGCTGCGTGGCACCAAGCGTGACGAAGTGGAGCGTGGTCAGGTTCTGGCGAAGCCGGGCTCGATCACCCCGCACACCAAGTTCGTTGCCGAGGTGTACGTGCTGAGCAAGGACGAAGGTGGTCGTCACACCCCGTTCTTCAACGGCTACCGTCCGCAGTTCTACTTCCGTACCACCGACGTTACCGGTGCCTGTACGCTGCCGGAAGGCACCGAGATGGTGATGCCGGGTGACAACGTGCAGATGGACGTTGAGCTGATCGCACCGATCGCCATGGAAGACGGCCTGCGCTTCGCGATTCGTGAAGGTGGTCGTACTGTTGGCGCCGGCGTGGTGGCCAAGATCGTAGAGTAAGACAATTCAAGGCCGGGGCTTCGGCTCCGGCCTGTTTTGTTTCTGATTAGTGAGTTACAGGCCAGTAGTTCAATTGGTAGAGCACCGGTCTCCAAAACCGGCTGTTGGGGGTTCGAGTCCCTCCTGGCCTGCCAATTTTCCCAGAGCTGCCGTCAGGCGGCGGGGTGCATCGGCAGATGAACGAGAAAGTTGAAGGGCAATCTGGGTCCTCCGCTCTAGAGGTCATCAAGTGGCTCGTCGTTGCCGCTCTGGTGGCCGTTGCTGTTTTTGGTAACAGCTATTTCTCAGACGTGTCTCCTCTGTATCGGGCCCTTGGCGTAGTGGCGGTCGCCCTGGTCGCGGCCTTTGTGGCTTTGCAGACCGAGCAGGGCAAGTCCTTCAATCAATTGCGTAAGGACTCCATGGTGGAGCTGCGCAAGGTGGTGTGGCCCACCCGTCAGGAAACGCTGCAGACCACGCTGATCGTTCTGGTCTTCGTGGTGATCGTGGCGCTGCTGTTGTTCGTGCTCGACTGGGCGCTCAACGGCCTGATCTCGACGCTCATCGGCTAAGGGGTACACATGGCTAAGCGCTGGTACGTGGTACACGCCTATTCCGGCTTTGAAAAGCACGTCAAACGGGCCCTGGAAGAGCGCATCAAGTTGCGTTCCATGGAGGAGCTGTTTGGCGAGATTCTCGTGCCTACCGAAGAGGTGGTCGAGATTCGTGGCGGTCAGAAACGTAAGTCCGAGCGGAAATTTTTCCCAGGCTATGTGCTGGTGCAAATGGAGATGTGCGACGACTCCTGGCACCTGGTGAAGGAAACACCGAAGGTCATGGGCTTCATCGGCGAAGACCCGAAGAATCCCGGACGTGTTTCGCCGATCACTCAGAAAGAAGCGGATGCCATCCTGCGCCGCATGGATGACGCGGTCGAAAAGCCGAAGCCCAAAACGCTGTTCGAACCCGGCGAAGTGGTGCGGGTTATCGATGGACCGTTTGCCGACTTCAATGGCGTGGTCGAGGAAGTCAATTACGAGAAGAGCCGGCTGCATGTGGCCGTGCTTATTTTCGGTCGCTCTACCCCGGTGGAGCTGGAATTCGGTCAGGTTGAAAAAACCTGACTCCCGTCCCGGCGATCTTCGCCGGGTTGTCGACAACCTGAGGGGAGCCTGTTTCATGCGGGCGTTCGCACCCAAGGAGTCTCAATACCATGGCTAAGAAAGTACAAGCCTACATCAAGCTGCAGGTGGCAGCGGGTCAGGCTAACCCTTCACCGCCTGTTGGTCCCGCGCTGGGTCAGCATGGCGTGAACATCATGGAGTTCTGTAAGGCGTTCAACGCCCAGACTCAACAGCTGGATGCCGGCGCGCCGGTTCCGGTGGTGATTACGGTTTATAACGACCGTTCTTTCACCTTCACCATGAAGACCCCGCCGGCCGCGTACCTGCTGAAAAAAGCAGCGGGTATCAAGAGCGGTTCCGGTGAGCCCAACACCAAGAAAGTGGGCAAGGTGAACCGTGCGCAACTGGAAGAGATCGCCAAGGCGAAAGAACCGGATCTGACGGCTGCCGATCTGGATGCCGCCGTGCGCACCATTGCGGGCTCTGCCCGTTCCATGGGCCTGGACGTGGAGGACTAAACAATGGCCAAGCTGTCCAAACGCGCCCGCGCCATCCGCGAAAAAATCGAGCCGGGCAAGGCGTACCCGGTGGAAGAGGCGGTAGCTCTGTTGACCGAGCTGTCCGCGGTGAAATTCAAAGAGTCCATTGATGTGGCGGTGAACCTGGGTGTCGACCCGCGTAAATCCGACCAGAACGTCCGTGGCGCTTCTGTTCTGCCTCACGGTACTGGCAAAACCGTCCGTGTGGCGGTGTTCGCTCAAGGTGCCAAAGCCGAGGAAGCGAAAGAAGCCGGCGCCGACGTGGTGGGCTTTGACGACCTGGCCGAGCAGGTTCAGGGCGGTGAGATCAATTTTGATGTGGTGATCGCTTCCCCCGACGCTATGCGTGTGGTCGGTAAGCTGGGTACCATCCTTGGTCCCCGCGGCCTGATGCCGAACCCGAAAGTGGGTACCGTAACCCCGGATGTGGCTCAGGCGGTGAAAAACGCCAAGGGCGGTCAGGTCCGTTACCGTACCGACAAGGGTGGCATCATCCACTGTACCGTTGGTCAGGTTGGTTTTGATGCCAACGCCATCAAGGAAAACGTGGAAGCGCTGATCGCCGACCTGAAGAAGGCCAAGCCGGCTTCCGCCAAGGGCGCGTACTTCAAGAAAGTAACGCTGTCCAGCACCATGGGCCCGGGCCTGGCGATCGATACCGCCTCTCTGGCTATGTAAGGTATATGGGCCGCGCCGATTGATCGGCGCGTCTCACGTTCTTTGATCCCGGCGGCATGCCGTCGGGGCGTCAAAGACCGCAGGTCCGTCCCGCGAGACGCAGTCTGGCTTTATGAGCTCAGGTCTCGGGGAAGGTTAAGGGGTGACCGCCTGCGTAGGCGCGGTAGTTGCAAATCCTGTGTCAAAGCAGGGGCTGGCTTCCGCGATAACGACCGGGTAACCGGTCATGGCAACCGCCGGATCCTCGGTTATGCAGTCCGGGAATCCGGTTTGTTTGTGAATCCAGGAGGTAAATTGTGCCTTTGAATCTGGAGGACAAACGGGCGATTGTGGCTTCGGTGAACGCTGTTGCTTCCGAAGCGCTGTCTGCTGTGGTTGCCGACTATCGTGGTCTTTCCGTGGCTCAGATGACCGAGCTGCGCAAGAAGGCCCGCGAAACCGGCGTGTATCTGAAAGTAGTTCGGAACACGCTGGCCAAGCGTGCTGTTGAAGGTACCGAATACGAGTGCCTCAACGATTCGCTGGTCGGCCCCACTGTCCTGGCGTTTTCCCAAGAAGATCCGGGCGCTGCCGCTCGGCTCATCAAGGACTTCGCCAAGGATCATGACAAGCTCGAAGTGAAAGCGCTGGCTGTCGGCGGTGTGGCGTATGGCGCTCAGGATATTGATGTCCTGGCCAAGCTGCCTACCCGCGACGAGGCCCTTGCTCAGCTTTTGTCCGTCATGCAGGCCCCGGTGGCCAAGTTTGTCCGTACCCTCAACGAGGTGCCCGGCAAATTTGTTCGCACGATGGCAGCCGTGAAGGACAAGAAACAGCAGGAAGCTGCCTGACATTAAGTCTGGTGGCGTAACTACCCGATCCAATCGTGATCGCCCGTACGGTGATTTAGGAGATTGAAAATGGCCGTTTCCAAAGAAGATATCCTCAGCGCAGTTGCTGAAATGAGCGTTATGGACCTCGTTGAACTGATCGAGGCCATGGAAGAGAAGTTTGGCGTAACCGCAGCTGCCGCAGTAGCAGCCGCTCCGGCAGCTGCCGGTGGCGACGCTGGTGGCGCCGCTGAAGAGCAGACCGAGTTCGATGTGGTTCTGACCGGTTTCGGCGATAAGAAAGTCGGCGTGATCAAGGCAGTCCGCGAAGTAACTGGTCTGGGTCTGAAAGAAGCGAAAGACATGGTCGAGGGCGCTCCTGCTCCGGTCAAGGAAGGCGTTTCCAAAGACGAAGCCGAAGAGATCAAGAAAAAGATCGAAGAGGCTGGCGGTACCGTCGAGCTCAAGTAAGCGCGGTAACGCAATGTCTTTCCGCGACAACGAGGAAAGGCACCGGCTGGCAGCTTAAGGGCTGCCAGCCTTTTGTCGTTTCTGTACGAACGGTTTCGTGCAGAGATATCACCCTGGGGTGATAGGTGGTCAACAGCCGAGGAACGCAGATGGCATACTCATTCACTGAGAAAAAGCGGATCCGCAAAGATTTCGGCAAGCTTCCCAAGGTCATGGAGGTCCCGTACCTGCTGGCCATACAGCTCGATTCTTACCGCAAATTCCTACAGCAGGATAAAGGCGCCGAGGCGCGCTTGGATGAAGGCTTGGAAGCTGCCTTCCGGTCCGTTTTCCCGATTTCCAGTTACTCGGGCAACGCGGCCTTGGAGTATGCCGGCTATGAGTTCGGCAAACCGGTCTTTGATGTCAAAGAGTGCATCATTCGTGGCACAACCTACGCCGCGCCACTGCGCGTGCGCATCCGGTTGGTGATCTACGACAAAGAGTCCAATGGTGCGATCAAGGACATCCGTGAGCAGCAGGTCTACATGGGCGAGATCCCGCTGATGACCGAGAACGGTACCTTCGTGATCAATGGTACCGAGCGGGTCATCGTGTCCCAGCTGCACCGCTCTCCGGGTGTGTTCTTTGACCACGACAAGGGTAAAACCCACTCTTCCGGCAAGCTGCTGTATTCCGCCCGGGTGATTCCCTACCGTGGTTCCTGGCTGGACTTCGAATTCGATCCGAAGGATCTGGTCTACGTGCGTATCGATCGCCGCCGCAAGCTGCCGGCAACGATTCTGCTGCGTGCGCTGGGCTACACCTCCGATGAAGTTCTGGAGATGTTCTTCGACACCAACGAGATCCTGAGCGAAGGCGATGTCTATCGCATGCGTCTCGTGCCGGAGCGTCTCCGTGGCGAAACCGCCACCTTCGACATCCTTGCCGGTGACGAAGTGGTGGTGGAACGTGGTCGCCGGGTAACCGCGCGCCACATCCGCCAATTGGAGAAAGCCAATATCGAATACCTGGAGATTCCGGCGGAATACCTCCAGGGTCGTTATCTGGCCAAATCCATCATTGATGAGGACACCGGCGAAATTCTGGTCGAGTGTAATACCGAGCTGACCGCCGATGTCCTGGAAAAACTGAGCAAGGCGGGCGTTACCCGCTTTGAAACTCTGTACACCAATGACCTGGACCATGGTCCGTTCATTGCCGATACCCTGCGCGCCGATCCCACCCGCAGCCCGCTTGAGGCGTTGGTGGAAATCTATCGGATGATGCGCCCGGGTGAGCCGCCGACCAAGGAAGCGGCGGAAAATCTGTTCAAGAACCTGTTCTTCACCGACGAACGGTACGACCTCTCCGGCGTGGGGCGGATGAAGTTCAACCGCCGTCTCGGCCGCGAAGTTGAAACCGGTCCGGGCATCCTCTATGACGGCCGCTACTTCAGTACCCGTACCGATGAGGAAGGCAAGCAGTACCATGAGCAGCTTGGCGACGACGTGTCCGATATCGTCGACGTGCTCAAGACGCTGGTGGATATCCGTAACGGTAATGGTGTGGTGGACGATATCGACCACCTCGGCAACCGCCGTGTGCGTTCCGTGGGCGAAATGGCGGAAAACCAGTTCCGTGTTGGCCTGGTGCGGGTAGAACGGGCGGTGAAAGAGCGCCTGAGCCTGGCGGAGTCCGAAGGACTGATGCCGCAGGACTTGATCAACGCCAAGCCGGTAGCCGCGGCGGTGAAGGAGTTCTTCGGCTCCTCCCAGTTGTCGCAGTTCATGGACCAGAACAACCCGCTCTCCGAGGTCACCCACAAGCGCCGGGTGTCCGCGTTGGGCCCGGGTGGTCTGACCCGTGAGCGTGCCGGCTTCGAGGTGCGCGACGTGCACCCGACCCACTACGGCCGCGTATGCCCGATCGAGACCCCTGAAGGTCCGAACATCGGGCTGATCAACTCCCTGGCGAGCTACGCGCGTACCAACGAGTACGGTTTCCTGGAATCTCCGTACCGTAAAGTGATCGACGGCAAGGTGAGCGACGAGATCGAGTACTTGTCCGCCATCGAGGAAGCCGAGTGCGTGATCGCTCAGGTGGATGCCAAGATGAACGATGACGGCAGCTTCGTGGAAGACTTCGTCACCGTGCGTCACCGCTACGAATTCACCGTCATGGAGCGTGACACCATTACCCATATGGATGTCTCGCCGCGCCAGGTGGTGTCCGTGGCCGCGTCCCTGATTCCGTTCCTGGAGCACGATGACGCCAACCGGGCTCTGATGGGGTCCAACATGCAACGCCAGGCGGTGCCGACGCTGCGTGCCGACAAGCCTCTGGTGGGCACCGGCTTCGAGCGTCACGTGGCCCGTGACTCCGGGGTTTGCGTGGTGGCTCAGCGTGGCGGCGTGGTCGACAAGGTGGATGCTTCGCGCATCATCGTCAAAGTCAACGACGATGAAGTGGCCGAAGGTGAAGCCGGTGTGGACATTTACAACCTGACCAAATACACCCGCTCCAACCAGAATACCTGCATCAACCAGCGTCCGCTGGTGAAAGTGGGTGACAAGGTGGCGGCCCGCGACATCATGGCGGACGGTCCGTCCGTGGACATGGGTGAGCTGGCGCTGGGTCAGAACATGCGCGTCGCCTTCATGCCCTGGAATGGCTACAACTTCGAGGATTCCATCCTCATCTCCGAGCGGGTGGTGAAGGAGGACCGTTTTACCTCCATCCACATCCAGGAGCTGACCTGTATTGCCCGTGACACCAAGCTGGGGGCGGAAGAAATTACCGCGGATATTCCCAACGTGGGTGAAGCGGCGCTGGCGAAGCTGGACGAATCCGGCATCGTCTACATTGGTGCGGAAGTGGAAGCCGGCGACATTCTGGTAGGCAAGGTCACGCCGAAGGGCGAGACCCAGCTCACTCCGGAAGAAAAGCTGTTGCGTGCCATCTTCGGTGAGAAAGCGTCCGACGTGAAGGATACCTCTCTGCGGGTTTCCTCCGGCGTCAAGGGCACGGTCATCGATGTGCAGGTGTTTACTCGTGACGGTGTCGAGAAAGACGAGCGCGCCAAGCAGATCGAGCAAGAGGCCCTGGAAAAATTCCGTAAGGACCTGAAAGACGAGTACCGGATCCTCGAGCAGGACATCCTGGACCGTCTGCGTTCCGTGATGACCGGTAAGAAGGTCAACGGCGGCGCCGGCCTCAAGCGTGGTACTCAACTGACCAGCGAAATCCTTGATGAGCTGGATGCGGAGAAGTGGTTTGAACTGCGCCCGGCGGACGAGGACGTGGCCGAACAGCTCGAACGTGCGCACCAGTATCTGGAGCAGCACAAGAAAGAGCAGGACGAGCGCTACAAGGACAAGCAGGCCAAGATCTCCGGCGGTGACGATCTGTCCCACGGTGTTCTGAAAGTGGTCAAGGTTTACCTGGCAATCAAGCGTCGTATCCAGCCCGGTGACAAGATGGCCGGTCGTCACGGTAACAAAGGTGTGATCTCCGTGATCATGCCCGAGGAAGACATGCCGTATGACGATAACGGCGTTCCGGTGGATGTGGTGTTGAACCCGCTGGGTGTACCGTCGCGGATGAACGTGGGTCAGATCCTTGAAACCCACCTTGGCTGGGCCGCCAAAGGTCTGGGCGAGCGTATCGGCGAGATGCTGGACGAGCAGAAGAAAGTCGCTGAAGTGCGTGACTTCCTCGATCAGATCTACAACCGCACCGGCGCCGGCGGCAGCCGCGAAAGCCTGGACGAGTTCTCCGATGATGAAATCATCGAACTGGCCAGCAATCTGCGCGGCGGTGTGCCGATGGCGACCGCGGTATTCGACGGTGCCAAAGAGTACGAAATCAAGGCGCTGTTGGAGTTGGCCAAGCGGGACCGTTCCGGCCAGATCGAACTGTGGGATGGCCGTACCGGCGAGAAGTTCGACCGCAAGGTGACCGTCGGCTACATGTACATGTTGAAACTGAACCACTTGGTGGACGACAAGATGCACGCGCGTTCCACCGGTTCCTACAGCCTGGTTACCCAGCAGCCGCTGGGTGGTAAGGCGCAGTTCGGTGGTCAGCGTTTCGGTGAGATGGAAGTGTGGGCGCTGGAAGCCTATGGCGCCGCCTACACTCTGCAGGAAATGCTTACCGTGAAATCCGACGATGTGAATGGGCGCACGCGCATCTACAAGAACATCGTCGACGGAGACCACCGGATGGATCCGGGCATGCCGGAATCCTTCAACGTGCTGTTGAAGGAAATCCGCTCCCTCGGTATCAACATCGAGCTGGAAAACGACTGAGGCCGCGGCGCCGCTCTTCCAAGAATGGAGCGGCGCCACTGCCTGACCCGGATTTAGTAGGAAAGAATCGCGAGCGAAAGCTCCATACGGAGGACTGGCCTTGAAAGACTTGCTGAATTTGCTCAAAAGTCAGGGACAAGTCACGGAGTTTGACAAGATCCGCATCGGTCTCGCACCGCCGGATCTGATCCGCTCCTGGTCTTTTGGCGAAGTGAAAAAGCCGGAGACCATTAACTACCGGACCTTTAAGCCGGAGCGTGATGGCCTGTTCTGCGCGCGCATTTTTGGTCCGATCAAGGACTATGAATGCCTGTGCGGTAAGTACAAGCGTCTCAAGCACCGTGGTGTGATCTGTGAGAAGTGTGGCGTTGAAGTCACGCTCTCCAAGGTTCGCCGTGAGCGCATGGGCCATATCGAACTGGCCAGCCCGGTTGCCCACATCTGGTTCCTGAAGTCGCTGCCGTCCCGCATCGGTCTGATGCTGGACATGACCCTGCGCGACATCGAGCGGGTGCTGTACTTCGAATCCTTTGTCGTGACCGAGCCGGGCATGACCACCCTGGAACGTGGCCAGCTGTTGACCGACGAAGAGTACTTCGATGCGCTGGAACAGTTCGGTGATGAGTTCGAAGCGAAGATGGGCGCGGAGGCGGTGCAGCAGCTTCTGCAGGACCTGGACCTGCGCGACGAGATCAACACGCTGCGTGAAGAGATCGACTCCACCAACTCCGATACCAAGCTGAAGAAGCTGTCCAAGCGGCTGAAGCTGATGGAGGCCTTCCAGGCTTCCGGTAATGAGCCGGAGTGGATGATCATGACCGTTCTGCCGGTGCTGCCGCCGGATCTGCGTCCGCTGGTACCGCTGGATGGTGGCCGCTTCGCCACTTCCGATCTGAACGATCTGTATCGCCGGGTGATCAACCGGAATAACCGTCTCAAGCGCCTGCTGGACCTGAATGCCCCGGACATCATCGTGCGTAACGAAAAACGCATGCTGCAGGAGTCCGTGGACGCGTTGCTGGATAATGGCCGCCGCGGCCGTGCCATCACCGGTTCCAACAAGCGCCCGCTGAAGTCCCTGGCGGATATGATCAAGGGTAAGCAAGGGCGTTTCCGTCAGAACCTGCTCGGTAAGCGGGTGGACTACTCCGGTCGTTCCGTGATCGTGGTGGGGCCGACCCTGAAGCTGCACGAGTGCGGTCTGCCGAAGAAGATGGCGCTGGAACTGTTCAAGCCGTTCATCTTCTCCAAACTGGAAGGACGCGGCCTGGCCACCACCATCAAGGCGGCCAAGAAGATGGTCGAGCGCGAGACAGCCGAGGTCTGGGATATTCTGGCCGAGGTGATCCGCGAGCACCCGGTGATGTTGAACCGGGCGCCGACGCTGCACCGTCTTGGCATCCAGGCATTCGAGCCGGTGCTGATCGAAGGTAAGGCAATTCAGTTGCACCCGCTGGTGTGTGCCGCCTTCAACGCCGACTTCGACGGTGACCAGATGGCGGTGCACGTACCGCTGACCCTGGAAGCGCAGCTCGAAGCCCGGGCGCTGATGATGTCCACCAACAACATTCTGTCTCCGGCCAATGGTGAGCCAATCATCGGCCCGACCCAGGACGTGGTGCTGGGTCTGTACTACATCAGCCGCGAGAAGGTGAACGTCAAAGGCGAAGGCCGGGTGTTCGCCGACACCAAGGAAGTGATGCGCGCCCTGGGCACCAAAGAGGTGGATCTGCACGCCCGCATCAAGGTGCGCCTGGAAGATGTGGTCAAGGATCAGGAAGGCAACATTCACCGGGAATGGCGTATCGCGGATACCACTCCGGGCCGCTGTAAAATCTGGGACATCGTGCCGGAAGGCATCGGCTTCGACATGGTCAATCAGAACATGACCAAGAAGGCGATCTCCAAGCTGCTGAACACCTGTTACCGGATCCTGGGTACCAAGGAAACCTGCATCTTTGCTGACCAGATCATGTATCTGGGCTTCCGTGAGGCGACCCTGTCCGGCTCCTCCATTGGTGTGGAGGACATGGTGATTCCGCAGGCCAAGTACGAGCTGATCGGCAAGGCCGAGGAAGAGGTGCGCGAGATCGAGGAGCAATTCGCTTCCGGTCTGGTAACCCGCGGTGAGCGTTATAACAAGGTTGTGGACATCTGGTCCCGTACCAACGACCAGATCGCCAAGGCGATGATGGAGAACCTGAAGACCGAAGTGGTGAAAAACCGCGAAGGCAAGGACGAAGAGCAAGGCTCCTTCAACTCCATCTTCATGATGGCGGATTCCGGGGCGCGGGGTTCCGCCGCCCAGATTCGTCAGTTGGCGGGCATGCGCGGCCTGATGGCCAAGCCGGACGGCTCCATTATCGAAACGCCGATTACCAGTAACTTCCGTGAAGGTCTGAACGTACTGCAGTACTTCATCTCCACTCACGGTGCCCGGAAAGGTCTGGCGGATACCGCATTGAAGACCGCGAACTCCGGTTACCTGACCCGTCGTCTGGTGGACGTGGCCCAGGATCTGGTGATCACCGAGGAAGACTGTGGCACCGAGCAGGGTCTGATCATGACCCCGCTGATCGAGGGTGGTGATGTGGTCGAGCCCCTGCGTGAGCGGGTGCTGGGCCGGGTCGTGGCTCGCGACGTGATGAATCCGCTGAACCAGGACGAAGTGGCCGTGGAAGCCGGCACCCTGCTGGACGAAGTGTGGGTGGACAAGCTGGAAGCCATGGGTGTGGACGAAGTGAAAGTGCGTTCCTCCATTACCTGTGCCACCCGCTGGGGTGTATGTTCCGCCTGTTACGGCCGTGATCTGGCCCGTGGCCACCGGGTCAACGTGGGCGAGGCGGTTGGCGTGATCGCGGCCCAGTCCATTGGTGAGCCGGGTACCCAGCTGACCATGCGGACTTTCCACATTGGTGGCGCGGCAAGCCGGGCCTCCGCGGTGTCCAGCATCCAGATCAAACACGGCGGCAAGGTGCGTTTCCACAACGCCAAGCACGTGACCCACAAAGATGGTCTGGTGATCGTTTCCCGTTCAGCCGAGCTGGCGGTTGCCGATGACCTGGGTCGTGAGCGTGAGCGCTACAAAGTGCCCTACGGTGCTCTGGTTACGGTAAACGAAGGGGATTCCGTGGACGGTGGCCAGGTCGTGGCGACTTGGGATCCGCACACCCACCCGATCATTGCCGAAGTGGCGGGTAAGGTGCAGTTCGGTGATATGGAAGAAGGTATTGCCGTTAACTACCAGACCGATGAGCTGACCGGGCTGACCAACATCGAGGTCATGCCGAGCCAGGATCGTCCGTCCGCGGGTAAGGACCTGCGTCCGGTGGTCCGGGTGGTGGATGGCAAAGGCAAGGCGGTGAGCCTGCCGAATACCGATGCCCCGGCCAACTACTTCCTGCCCGGTGGCGCCTTGTGCGGCCTGAAGAACGGGGCTGATATCTCGGTGGGTGACGTGATCGCGCGGATCCCGCAAGAGTCGTCCAAGACCCGGGATATCACCGGTGGTCTGCCGCGGGTGGCGGATCTGTTCGAGGCCCGTAATCCGAAGGAAGCGGCTATCCTGGCGGAAAAAACCGGTACCGTGTCCTTTGGCAAGGAAACCAAGGGCAAGGTGCGTTTGGTGATCACCCCGGATGATGGTGGCGACACCTACGAGGAACTGATCCCCAAATGGCGTCAGCTCAACGTGTTCGAAGGCGAGCACGTGGAGAAAGGCGAGGTGGTTTCCGACGGCCCGCTGAACCCGCACGACATTCTGCGTCTCAAGGGTGAGGTGGAGCTGGCCCGCTATATCGTCAACGAAGTGCAGGAGGTTTACCGCCTGCAGGGTGTGAAGATCAACGATAAGCATATCGAAACGATCATCCGCCAAATGTTGCGTAAGGTGGAAATCACCGAAGTGGGCGAGTCGACCTTCATCAAGGGTGAGCAAGTGGAATACGCCCGGGTGATGGAAGAGCTGGATCGCCTCAAGGGTGAGGACAAGATGCGGCCTCAGTTCGAGCGTATGCTGCTGGGTATCACCAAGGCTTCCCTGGCCACTGAATCG
Source organism: Alloalcanivorax xenomutans (assembly GCF_900217905.1). GTDB lineage: Bacteria > Pseudomonadota > Gammaproteobacteria > Pseudomonadales > Alcanivoracaceae > Alloalcanivorax > Alloalcanivorax xenomutans. The sequence goes on along the minus strand of NZ_OBMO01000018.1, from coordinate 95,985 downwards.
TTCATTTCCGCGGCCTCCTTCCAGGAGACCACCCGGGTGTTGACCGAAGCGGCGGTAACCGGGAAAGAAGACGATCTCCGTGGTCTCAAGGAGAACGTGGTCGTGGGTCGTCTGATTCCGGCCGGGACCGGCTATGCCTATCACATGGATCGCCGGCGCCAGCGTGCGGATGCTCGCGGCGACGGTCCGACCATGGACGAGGTGGAAGCGGCCCTGTCCGAGGCGCTCAGCTCCTCTGGTCAGGAGTAAGGGGCCAGGAATTAAGCGCCATCCAGGCCCTCCGGCATCTTGACTTGGTGCCGGGGGGTCCCTAGAATCGCTCGCCCCTATTCTGTAGGTAGGAATCGGGTGGCGAAAATCTGACAATCAAGTCAGTTCGTCACAGAACTGTAAGCGTGGAGCAGTAGTTTCATGGCAACTGTAAACCAGCTGGTGCGCAACCCGCGCAAAAGCAAGGTAGAGAAAAGCGACTCGGTCGCCCTGCAGGGCTGCCCGCAGCGTCGCGGCGTTTGCACCCGGGTGTACACCACTACCCCGAAAAAGCCGAACTCCGCGCTGCGTAAAGTGTGCCGGGTGCGTCTGACCAACGGTTATGAAGTGTCTTCCTATATCCCGGGAGAAGGCCATAACCTGCAGGAGCACTCCGTGGTGCTGATCCGTGGCGGTCGTGTTAAAGACCTGCCTGGTGTGCGCTATCACACCGTGCGCGGCACCCTGGATACCGCCGGTGTTCAGGATCGCAAGCAGCGCCGTTCCAAGTACGGTGCCAAGCGGCCGAAGAAGTAAGTCGTAACCCTATTCATACAGCCGGGTGTTGCTCCCGGTAGGATGAGTAAGGCCGGGCCTGGTCCCGGATAACCTGAAGCATTCCCGCCCCGCGGGTAGTAAGAGGAACACATCCGATGCCAAGAAGACGCGTCGTTGCCAAACGTGAGATCCTGCCGGATCCGAAATTTGGAAGCCAGTTGCTGGCCAAGTTCATGAACCACGTAATGGTGGACGGTAAGAAATCCGTCGCCGAGCGTATCGTCTACGGCGCTCTGGATATCGTGACCGAGCGTAAGAGTGGCGAAGCCCTGGAACTGTTCGAGAAAGCCCTGGATAACATTCGTCCGGTGGTCGAGGTGAAAAGCCGTCGTGTTGGTGGCGCCACCTACCAGGTGCCGGTGGAAGTTCGCCCCAGTCGTCGTACCGCCCTGGCCATGCGTTGGCTGGTGGACTCCGCGCGCAAGCGGGGTGAGAAGAGCATGGCCCAGCGCCTCGCCGGTGAGGTGATGGATGCCGCTGAAGGTAAAGGCGCGGCGATGAAGAAGCGGGAAGACGTACACCGCATGGCGGAGGCGAACAAAGCCTTCTCCCACTTCCGCTTCTAAGGCAGAGCGTAGACAGAGTAAACCGGCCTGCGATCAGGCCGGTTTTTGTATTGGATTCAGAGACTCGAGGTTAGCAGCGTGGCACGTAAGACTCCTCTCAACCGCTATCGCAACATCGGTATCTGCGCCCACGTGGACGCAGGTAAAACCACCACCACCGAGCGGATCCTGTTCTATACGGGTGTCAACCACAAGATGGGTGAGACCCACGACGGTGCGTCGACGACTGACTGGATGGAGCAGGAGCAGGAGCGGGGTATTACCATTACCTCGGCCGCGGTGACTGCTTTCTGGCAGGGCATGGACAAGCAGTACGACCAGCATCGTATCAACATCATCGATACTCCCGGGCACGTGGACTTCACCATTGAGGTGGAGCGTTCTCTGCGTGTTCTGGACGGTGCCGTGGTGGTGTTCTGTGGATCTTCAGGCGTGGAGCCTCAGTCCGAGACGGTGTGGCGTCAGGCCAACAAGTACAGCGTTCCGCGTATTGTGTTCGTTAACAAAATGGACCGCGCGGGCGCCAACTTTGACCGTGTTTGCGATCAGATCCGCAATCGTCTGGGCGCCAAGGTTGTGCCGATCCAGTACAACATCGGTACTGAAGACGAGTTCAAGGGTATCGTCGACCTGATCCGGATGAAGGCGATCTTCTGGAATGAAGATGATCTGGGCATGAGCTACGAAGAGCGTGATGTCCCCGAAGAGGTGCTGTCCCGCTGTGAAGAGCTGCGTGAGCAGATGATGGAGGCGGCTGCCGAAGGCTCGGATGAGCTGATGGAGAAGTACCTCGAGAACGGTGAGCTGGATAACGACGATATCAAAGCCGGGCTGCGTGAGCAGGTTCTGGCCAACGAGATCGTGGTGGCGCTGTGTGGTTCCGCCTTCAAGAACAAGGGCGTTCAGGCCATGCTGGATGCGGTTATCGAGTTCCTGCCTGCTCCGGACGAAGTAAAAGCGATCCAGGGCACCTTGGAAGATGGCGAAACCGTTGAGTCCCGCAAGTCGTCCGATGATGAGCCGTTCGCGGCCCTGGCGTTCAAGATCGCCACTGACCCGTTCGTGGGTTCTCTGACCTTTATCCGTGTTTACTCCGGTGTGGTGAATTCCGGTGACAGCGTGATGAACTCCGTGAAGCTGAAGAAAGAGCGGATTGGTCGCCTGTTGCAGATGCACGCCAACAGCCGGGAGGAAATCAAGGAAGTTCGCGCGGGTGATATTGCCGCTTGCGTGGGGCTGAAGGATGTCACCACCGGTGACACCCTGTGTGATCCGAACAAGGTGATCGTGCTGGAGCGGATGGAGTTCCCCGAGCCGGTGATCTCCGTTGCGGTTGAGCCGAAATCCAAGGCGGACCAGGAGAAAATGGGTATCGCATTGGGTCGTCTGGCCCAGGAAGATCCTTCGTTCCGCGTGAAAACGGATGAAGAGACCGGCCAGACCATCATTTCCGGTATGGGTGAGCTGCACCTGGATATCATCGTCGACCGCATGAAGCGCGAGTTCAAGGTGGAAGCGAACGTGGGCGCGCCGCAGGTGGCGTACCGTGAAACCTTCACCAAGCCCGCCGACGTTGAAGGTAAGTTCGTCAAGCAGTCCGGTGGTCGTGGGCAGTATGGTCACGTCAAGGTCAAGTTCGAGCCAATCGACCGCGACGAAGAGTTCCAGTTCGAGGAGCAAATCCACGGTGGTGTGGTGCCGAAAGAATACTTTGGCGCCATTCAGAAGGGTATCGATGAGCAGTTGCAGGCCGGTGTGCTGGCTGGTTATCCGATCCTGGGTGTGAAGGCTATCCTGTATGATGGTTCCTACCACGAAGTGGACTCCAACGAGAACGCCTTCCGCATGGCGGGTGGCCTGGCGGTGCGTAATGCCGCCAAGGAAGCCGGTGCGATCCTGCTGGAGCCGATCATGAAAGTGGAGGTGGTCACTCCGGAGGATTACATGGGTGACGTAATGGGCGACTTGAACCGTCGTCGTGGTACCGTCCAGGGCATGGACGACAGCGTTTCCGGCAAGGTGATCCGCGCCGAGGTGCCGCTGTCCGAGATGTTCGGTTACGCTACCGATGTTCGTTCCATGTCCCAGGGGCGCGCCAGCTACTCCATGGAGTTCCTGAAGTACGCCGAGGCTCCGCGCAACATTGCCGAAGACGTGATCAACGGTAAGAAATCTTAAATTTACGGTGAATTTGTAAAGGTATAGAACCGTGGCAAAGGAAAAGTTTGAACGTAATAAACCGCACGTAAACGTGGGCACGATTGGTCACGTTGACCATGGTAAGACGACGCTGACGGCCGCTTTGACGCGGGTGTGCTTCGAGGTGTGGGGCTCTGGTTCGGCGAGCGCCTTCGATCAGATCGATAACGCCCCGGAAGAGCGTGAGCGTGGTATTACGATCGCGACCTCCCACGTGGAGTACGACTCTCCGACCCGTCACTACGCGCACGTTGACTGCCCGGGTCACGCCGACTACGTGAAGAACATGATCACCGGTGCGGCGCAGATGGATGGCGCGATTCTGGTGGTATCCGCCGCTGACGGCCCGATGCCGCAAACCCGGGAGCACATTCTGCTGTCCCGCCAGGTTGGCGTGCCGTACATCGTCGTGTTCCTGAACAAAGCGGACATGGTGGACGATGAAGAGCTGCTGGAACTGGTTGAAATGGAAGTGCGTGAGCTGCTGAGCGACTACGACTTCCCGGGCGACGACACCCCGATCATCAAGGGTTCCGCTCTGAAGGCGCTGGAAGGCGATACCAGCGAGATTGGCATGCCGGCGGTGCAGAAGCTGGTGGAAACGCTGGACGAGTACATTCCGGAGCCGGAGCGTGCGGTTGATCAGCCGTTCCTGATGCCGATCGAGGACGTGTTCTCCATCTCCGGTCGCGGTACCGTGGTCACCGGTCGTGTGGAGCGTGGCATCATCAAGGTGGGTGAAGAGATCGAGATTGTGGGTATCAAGGATACCGCCAAGACCACCTGTACTGGTGTTGAGATGTTCCGCAAGCTGCTGGACGAAGGCCGCGCGGGTGAGAACGTGGGCGTGCTGCTGCGTGGCACCAAGCGTGACGAAGTGGAGCGTGGTCAGGTTCTGGCGAAGCCGGGCTCGATCACCCCGCACACCAAGTTCGTTGCCGAGGTGTACGTGCTGAGCAAGGACGAAGGTGGTCGTCACACCCCGTTCTTCAACGGCTACCGTCCGCAGTTCTACTTCCGTACCACCGACGTTACCGGTGCCTGTACGCTGCCGGAAGGCACCGAGATGGTGATGCCGGGTGACAACGTGCAGATGGACGTTGAGCTGATCGCACCGATCGCCATGGAAGACGGCCTGCGCTTCGCGATTCGTGAAGGTGGTCGTACTGTTGGCGCCGGCGTGGTGGCCAAGATCGTAGAGTAAGATAATTCAAGGCCGGGGCTTGCCCCGGCCTTCTCTTGTCTATATACTCTGCGCCCTCTTTCCAGTGTTAGTACTGGAAAGGGCGCGATCAACCGGGGCATCGTTCCCGGGCTTGTTTTGACACCCACCTCCTTCGGATGAGAAGGATGGGCGGGCTTTTTGCCATCTAAAGTATGGTTCGAAACAGTCTGGAGTTTGTTAGCTATGGCTAACCAGAGAATCCGAATCCGTCTCAAGGCTTTTGATCATCGCCTGATCGATCAGTCCGCCCAGGAGATCGTGGATACGGCAAAACGCACGGGTGCGCAGGTACAGGGTCCGATCCCTCTGCCCACGCGTAAAGAACGGTTTACGGTGCTGGTCTCTCCGCACGTTAACAAAGATGCGCGGGATCAGTACGAGATCCGTACCCACAAGCGGATGGTGGACATCGTGGAGCCCACGGACAAGACCGTGGACGCACTGATGAAGCTGGATCTGGCCGCTGGTGTGGATGTGCAGATCAGCCTGGGATAACTCAGCCTGAGACAACAACGTGCGGCCTGGCCGCAACAGGTTGTGAAGAGGTAGACAATGGCGATTGGTGTAATCGGTCGAAAATGCGGGATGACCCGGGTGTTCACTGAAGACGGTGTCAGTGTTCCGGTGACCGTGATTGAAGTGTCCCCGAATCGGGTGAGCCAGATTAAGACCGAAGAGACAGATGGCTACGAGGCCGTGCAAGTGACGGTTGGCGAGCGCCGCGCAACCCGAGTGACCAAGCCAATGGCGGGTCACTTCGCCAAGGCGGGCGTGGAAGCTGGCCGCACTGTGGGTGAATTCCGCGCTCCGGCGGGCGACTTGCAGGTTGGCGGCGAGCTGACCCTGGAAGTGTTCGAGGCTGGCCAGATCGTGGACGTAACCGGTACCTCCAAGGGTAAAGGTTTCGCCGGTACGGTTAAGCGTTGGAATTTCCGTACTCAGGACGCCACTCACGGTAACTCTCTGTCCCACCGCGCTCCGGGTTCCATCGGTCAGAACCAAACCCCGGGCCGCGTATTCAAGGGCAAGAAAATGGCGGGCCACATGGGTGCCGAGCGTGTGACGGTTCAGAATCTGGAAGTCGTGCGCGTGGACGTGGAAAAGAATCTGTTGCTGGTTAAGGGTGCGGTCCCCGGCGCGGCCGGTGGTGATGTGATCGTGATCCCGGCAGTGAAGGCGAAGGCCTGAAAGAGGAATAGAGGATGAATCTCAATACCGCCTCTGGAGGTACCGTTACTGTGTCTGAAGTCGCCTTCGGCAAGGACTTCAACGAGCCTCTGGTTCATCAGGTTGTGACTGCTTACCTGGCGGGTACCCGTCAAGGTTCCAAAGCGCAGAAAAGCCGCTCTGATGTCAGTGGTGGTGGTCGTAAGCCCTGGCGGCAGAAAGGCACCGGTCGCGCTCGCGCCGGTACCATTCGTAGCCCGCTGTGGCGTGGCGGCGGCAAAACGTTTGCCGCGGTGCCCCGTGACCACTCACAGAAAGTAAACCGCAAAATGTATCGTGGCGCGCTGCGCTGCATTTTGTCCGAGCTGGTTCGCCAGGAGCGCCTGGTTGTGGTGGACGACTTCTCCGTCGACACCCCGAAAACCAAGCAGGTGGCCGCCAAGCTCAAGGATCTGAACCTGAGCAATGTTCTCATCGTGACTGACGATGTGGATGAGAATCTGTATTTGGCGGCTCGTAACCTGCCGAAGGTCGACATCCGCGATGCCAGCGGTGTGGATCCGGTCAGCCTGATCGCCTTTGACAAGGTGTTGGTGACCGTGCCGGCTCTGAAGAAACTTGAGGAGGCGCTGGCATGAACAAAGAGCGCATTTTAAAAGTGCTGCTTGCACCGCACTTTTCCGAAAAGGCCACTGACGCCACCGAGCGCAGCAATGCCTTTGCTTTCAAAGTGGCAAAAGATGCCACCAAGGCGGAAATCAAGGCCGCCGTGGAAGCGCTGTTCGAGGTTAAGGTGCGCAACGTTCGGACTTTGAACGTGAAAGGCAAGCGCAAGTTCTTCGGTCGTGTCGCCGGTAAGCGTAGCGACTGGAAGAAGGCCTACGTGTCCCTTGAACAAGGCCAGGATATCGACTTCCTGGGCGCTGAGTAAGGTAAGGGAGTGAGTAATCATGGCGATTGTTAAGACCAAGCCGACTTCTCCGGGCCGCCGCTTTGTCGTAAAGGTGGTCAATGAGGAGCTGCACAAAGGTGCTCCCTACGCGCCCTTGCTGGAAGCCAAGGCCAAGAACGGCGGCCGTAACAATAACGGCCGTATCACCACCCGTCATAAAGGTGGTGGTCACAAGCAGAAATACCGCGTAGTGGATTTCCGTCGTAATAAAGACGGTGTCCAGGGTGTGGTGGAGCGTCTGGAATACGATCCGAACCGTTCCGCGCACATCGCGCTGGTGAAGTATCTGGATGGCGAGCGTCGTTACATTCTGGCGCCGAAAGATCTGAAGGCGGGCGATCGTGTTCAGTCCGGCGAAGATGCCCCGATCAAGGTGGGCAATACTCTGCCGCTGCGCAACATTCCGTTGGGTTCCACGATTCATAACGTGGAACTGAAGCCTGGTAAAGGTGGTCAGCTGGCTCGCTCCGCGGGTACTTCTGTCCAGCTGCTGGCGAAAGATGGACAGTATGTGACCCTGCGTTTGCGCTCTGGCGAAATGCGTAAGGTGCATGCTGAATGTCGCGCCACTATCGGGCAGGTATCCAACAGTGAGCACAGCCTGCGCTCGCTGGGTAAGGCCGGCGCAACCCGCTGGCGCGGTGTTCGTCCCACCGTTCGCGGTGTGGCCATGAACCCCGTGGATCACCCCCATGGTGGTGGTGAAGGGCGTACGTCCGGTGGCCGTCATCCGGTAACCCCCTGGGGTGTACCGACCAAGGGCCACAAAACCCGTACCAACAAGCGCACCTCCAAGATGATTGTGCGCGACCGTCGTAAGTAAGGGATAGAGAGAGGTTCAGGCTGTGCCACGTTCACTGAAAAAAGGTCCGTTTCTGGATCACCACCTGTTGAAGAAGGTGGAAGAAGCGGTGGAAGCCGGCTCCCGTAAGCCGATCAAAACCTGGTCCCGTCGCTCCATGATCATCCCGGAGATGGTGGGTTTGACCATCGCGGTACATAACGGCCGTCAGCATGTTCCGGTATTGGTTTCCGAGCACATGGTGGGCCACAAGCTGGGCGAATTCGCCCTGACCCGTAACTTCCGCGGGCATATCGTGGACAAAAAGGCTAAGCGATAAGGTGACAGCCATGGCGACTGAAGTTGCAGCCCGTCTGCGGGGCGCAAGAATTTCGGCTCAGAAAGCCCGCCTGGTGGCCGACCAGATCCGAGGTCTGGAGGTGGAAAAGGCGTTGAATGTTCTCGCCTTTAGCCCCAAGAAGGCGGCCAAGATTGTTAAGAAGGTGCTGGAGTCCGCGATTGCTAACGCGGAAAACAACGACGGCGCCGATGTGGATGAGCTGAAAGTATCCACCATCTACGTGGATGAAGGCATGTCGATGAAGCGTATTCGTCCTCGCGCGAAAGGGCGGGCGGATCGCATTCTCAAGCGTACCTGCCACATCACTGTAAAAGTCTCGGAAGGTCAGGAGTAACCAGATGGGTCAGAAAGTTCATCCGATCGGTATTCGTCTGGGCATCGTCAAGGAGCACAACTCCCTGTGGTATGCGGGTCCCAAGACCTACGCAGACTGCCTGGTAACCGATCTCGAGGTGCGTGAATATCTGTTCAAGCGCCTCAAGAATGCCTCGGTGAGCCGGATTAAAATCGAGCGTCCGTCCGAAAACGTCCGCATCACTATCTCAACGGCTCGTCCGGGGATCGTGATCGGCAAGAAGGGCGAGGACGTCGAGCGCCTGCGTCGCGACGTAGCAGCCAAGATGGGTGTGCCGGTGCACATCAACATCGAGGAAGTGCGTAAGCCTGACGTGGATGCTCGCCTGGTAGCCGATAATATCGCTGGCCAGATCGAACGTCGTGTTATGTTCCGCCGCGCTATGAAGCGAGCGGTGCAGAACGCGCTCAAGGCCGGTGCCGAAGGTATTCGGGTCCAGCTTTCTGGTCGTCTGGGTGGTGCCGAGATTGCTCGTACGGAATGGTACCGTGAAGGTCGCGTGCCGCTGCATACTCTGCGTGCGGACATCGATTACGCCAACGTGCGTGCTGAGACCACCTACGGAACCATCGGTGTGAAGGTCTGGATCTTCCGTGGCGAAGTGCTCGGTGGCATGGAGCAGGTTCAGGAAGAGCAGAAGCAGTCCAAGGGCGCGAAAAAGCGCGGCCGTGGTTAAAAGGTAACGAACGATGTTGCAGCCGAAGCGTACCAAATTCCGGAAAATTCATAAGGGCCGTAACCGTGGCCTGGCACAGCGCGGCAACAAGGTGTCTTTTGGCACCATCGGCCTGCAGGCCACCGGCCGTGGCCGGATCACCGCGCGTCAGATCGAAGCGGCTCGTCGGGCCATGACCCGTCACATCAAACGGGGCGGTAAGATCTGGATTCGGGTCTTCCCCGATAAGCCGATTACCCAGAAACCGCTGGAAGTGCGGATGGGTAAAGGTAAAGGTAGCGTGGAGTACTGGGTAGCCCAGATTCAGCCGGGCCGCATGCTCTACGAAATGGAAGGTGTTTCCGAAGACGTGGCGCGTGAAGCGTTCCGTCTGGCCGCAGCCAAGCTGCCGGTCAGCACCCGTGTCGTGACTCGGACGGTGATGTAAGCCATGAAAGCGAGCGAACTGAAAGAAAAGAGTGTTGAGCAGTTGCGCGAGCAGCACCTTGAGCTGCTGGAACAACAGTTCAAGCTGCGCATGAAGAAAGCATCCGGTCAGCTTTCCCAAACCCATCAGCTTGGGACGGTCCGCCGTGATATTGCACGTGTGAAGACCATTCTGCGGGAAAAACAGGGTAACTAATCATGGCAGAGGCGAAACAGAAACTGCGCCGGACCGTTACCGGTAAAGTGATTTCCAGTAAAGGTGATAAGACCATCACCGTATTGGTTGAGCGCCGGGTACAGCACCCCATTTATGGCAAGATCATCAAGCGTTCTACCAAACTGATGGCTCACGATGAGCAAAACCAGTGTGGCGAAGGCGACCTGGTCACCATCGAAGAATGCCGTCCGCTGTCCAAGCGTAAAAGCTGGATGCTGGTCAGCGTAGTGGAGCAGGCCGTCAAGGCCTGATGAGAGAATGCTGTGGCTGCCTGCACAGGGCAGGAGTTGGAGAGAGTAAGCGATGATTCAGACCGAAACCATGCTCGAAGTCGCCGATAACAGCGGCGCTCGTCGAGTGCAGTGCATCAAGGTGCTGGGTGGCTCCCACCGCCGCTATGCAGGCATTGGTGACATCATCAAGGTCACAGTAAAGGAAGCGATTCCGCGTGGTCGTGTTAAAAAAGGCGACGTGATGAGCGCTGTCGTGGTACGTACCCGTCGTGGTGTACGTCGCCCCGATGGTTCTGTGATTCGTTTTGACGAAAACGCCGCGGTCCTGTTGAACAACAACAAGGCTCCGATCGGCACCCGGATCTTTGGGCCGGTGACCCGTGAACTGCGTAATGACCAGTTCATGAAGATCATCTCCCTGGCACCGGAAGTTCTTTAAAGGCGGGTTAAGGCAATGCTCAAGATCAAGCGCAATGACGAAGTCATCGTAATCGCGGGCAAGGACAAAGGTAAGCGGGGCCAGGTACAGCGTGTGCTCCCTAACGGCCGCCTTCTTGTCTCCGGTGTGAACATGGTGAAAAAACACGTTCGCGCCAACCCTAACCGCGGTATTCAAGGTGGCATTGTTCAGCAGGAGGCGGGTATTCACGCTTCCAATGTGGCCATCTGGAATGCGAAGACCCAGAAGGCCGATCGTGTCGGCGTCCGTTTCGAGGACGGCAAAAAAGTGCGGTTCTTCAAGTCCAACGGCGAAGCGCTGGACGCGTGAGGTTAGGTGAACCATGAGTGATCTGAAGAAGGTTTACAACGAAGAGATTGTGCCGAAACTCCGCGATGAGTTCGGTTACAAGAACGTCATGGAGGTGCCCCGCATCACCAAGATCACCCTGAACATGGGTGTGGGTGAAGCGGCCGCGGACCGGAAGGCGATCGAAGGTGCGCTGTCGGATATGACCGCCATCGCCGGTCAGAAGCCGCTGGTCACCAAGGCACGCAAGTCCGTGGCGGGCTTCAAGATCCGTGAAGGTTGGCCGATCGGCTGCAAGGTGACCCTGCGTAACCGTCGTATGTACGAGTTCCTGGAACGCCTGGTATCCGTGGCAATCCCGCGTGTCCGTGACTTCCGGGGTCTGAACCCGAAGTCCTTTGACGGCCGTGGCAACTACTCCATGGGTCTGCGGGAGCAAATCGTGTTCCCGGAAATCGATTTCGACAAGGTCGACAAGCTGCGTGGTCTGGATATCACCATCACCACCACGGCCAAGACCGATGACGAAGCACGGGCGCTGCTGCGCGCCTTCAACTTCCCGCTGAAAGGCTAAGAGGATTTGTCATGGCAAAGGTCTCTATGAAAAACCGGGAGGCGAAGCGCGCCAAGTTGGTTCAGCGTTACGCCACCAAGCGTGCCGCGCTGAAAGCGGTTATCCAGGATCCCAACGCGGAACCCGAAGCGAAGTGGGAGGCTCAGCTGGAGCTGCAGAAGCTGCCACGGGACTCTTCTCCGGTTCGCCAGCGTAACCGCTGCCGCCTTACCGGCCGTCCGCATGGTTACTACCGCAAATTCGGCCTGAGCCGCATTAAACTGCGTGAAGCAGCGATGCGTGGTGACGTTCCCGGGCTGGTTAAATCCAGCTGGTAAGCAAAGAGTAGCGGAGCAACTGCAGCATGAGCATGCAAGATACCCTGGCGGATATGTTTACCCGTATTCGCAACGCGCAAATGGCTCGTAAAGTCGAGGTGGAGATTCCCTCCTCAAAGGCCAAGGAAGCCATTGCCAAGGTTCTGAAGGAAGAAGGTTACATCGACGGTTACGCGGTGTCTGGCGACGCCAAACCGACGCTGACCGTTCAACTGCGTTATTTTGAAGGCCAGCCGGTGATCGAGAAGATCGCCCGGGTGAGCCGTCCGGGCCTGCGTGTATACAAAGGTGCCGGTGAGATTCCCAAGGTGAAAGGTGGCCTGGGTGTGATGATCGTGTCCACCAACCAGGGCATCATTTCCGATCGCGCCGCCCGCCAGGCGAATGTCGGCGGCGAGCTGATCTGCGAAGTGTCCTAAGGTTTTGGTGTAGACGGATTAGGTGCAGCGATGTCTAGAGTAGCGAAAAATCCGGTTAACCTGCCCAAAGGCGTCGAGGTAGCTATCGACGGCCAGAAGGTGACCGTGAAAGGGTCCAAGGGCAGCCTGGAACACCAGGTGCACGATTTGGTGGAAGTGGCCGTGGATGACGGCGTGTTCTCCGTCAAGCCCCGTGAGGAGTCTCAGCAGGCCTGGGCCGTGGCCGGTACCACGCGTGCTCTGGTCAATAACATGGTCACCGGTGTCTCCGCGGGCTTCGAACGCCGCCTGTTGTTGAACGGCGTTGGTTACCGTGCTCAGGCCCAGGGCAAGACCCTGAATCTGACGCTGGGCTTTTCTCATCCGGTAGCCTATGAGCTGCCCGAAGGGATCACCATTGAGACCCCGAGTCAGACGGAAATCGTCATCAAGGGTATCGATAAGCAGCTGGTGGGCCAGGTGGCCGCCAATGTTCGGGGCTTCCGCCCGCCCGAGCCCTACAAGGGCAAAGGGGTGCGCTATGCTGATGAGCAAGTGCGCCGTAAGGAAGCCAAGAAGAAATAATCGTTGAGACTGAAGCCATGATGGACAAGAAAGTTGCACGTCTGCGCAGGGCAAAGCGTACTCGCCTGAAGATTCGTGAGCTGGGCGAGCTTCGTCTTTCCGTGCATCGCACTCCGCGCCATATCTATGCGCAAATCGTCAGCAGTGCTGGTGATCGCGTACTGGCCTCCGCGAGCACGGTGGAAAAAGACCTGCGCGCTGGCGCGACGGGTAATTCTGAAGCCGCCGCTAAAGTTGGTGAGTTGATCGCTCAACGCGCTAAAGAGGCGGGTATCGAAAGCGTGGCCTTTGACCGTTCCGGTTTCCGTTATCACGGCCGGGTCAAGGCGCTGGCGGATGCCGCACGCGAAAACGGGCTTAAATTCTAAGGGTACTTGGTTATGGCGAAAGTTGATCCCAACGAAGGTCTCCAGGAGAAGCTGGTTCAGGTGAACCGGGTTGCCAAGGTGGTGAAAGGCGGCCGTATTTTCGGCTTCACTGCTTTGACCGTGGTGGGTGACGGTAATGGCAAAGTGGGTTTCGGTCGCGGTAAGGCCCGCGAAGTGCCCGCCGCCATCCAGAAGGCCCTGGAAGCTGCCCGTCGCAACATGATTCAGGTGGAGCTCAATGGCACCACCATCCAGCATCCGATCAAGGCCCGGCACGGCGCCTCCAAGGTGTTCATGCAACCGGCCAGCGACGGTACCGGTGTCATTGCCGGTGGTGCCATGCGCGCCGTGCTGGAAGTGGCCGGTGTGCAGAACGTACTGGCTAAGTGCTATGGTTCCACCAACCCGGTGAATGTGGTTCGTGCCACGTTCGAGGGTTTGAAAGCGATGGCCTCCGCCGAATCCGTTGCCGCCAAGCGCGGTAAAACGGTCGAAGAGATCCTGAGCTAAGCGCAGACAGACGGAACGTAACGATGGCTGACAAGATCAAGGTAACGCAGGTAAAAAGCACCAACGGCCGGCTGGAAAAGCACAAGGCCTGTGTGCGTGGTCTCGGTCTGCGCCGTATTGGCCATACCGTTGAAGTTGAAGACACCCCTGCGGTACGCGGCATGATTAACAAAGTCGCGTACATGGTGCGGGTAGAGGGAGAATAAGCGATGCGTTTGAATGATCTGCATCCCGCTGAAGGTTCCCGTCCGGCCCAGAAACGGGTTGGCCGCGGTATCGGCTCCGGTCTCGGTAAAACGGGCGGTCGTGGCCATAAAGGTCAGAAATCCCGTTCCGGCGGCACCGTGAAGCCCGGGTTTGAAGGTGGTCAGATGCCGCTGCAGCGTCGTGTACCGAAGTTCGGTTTCACGTCCAAGCTGGCGATGGCAACCGCCGAAGTGCGCCTGGAAGAGCTGGCGAAAGTGGAAGGCGACGTGATCGACCTGGCCTCTTTGAAAGCCGCAGGCGTGGTTCGCTCTGACAAGAAACGCGCCAAGATCGTGCTGCGTGGCGGTATTGACCGTGCCGTGACGGTGCGTGGCGTGGCGATCACCAAAGGTGCCCGCGAAGCGGTGGAAAAAGCCGGCGGTAAAGTCGAGGAATAACAGGAACCGGGCTATGGCCAAGAACCGTGCACAAACGCTTAACAGTGGTGCCGTCGCAGCCAGCGGTGGTGCTACTCGGGAGTTGTGGCGTCGTATCGGATTCCTGCTTGGGGCCCTGCTGGTATTCCGGATCGGGGCCCATATTCCGGTACCGGGTATGAACCCGGACATGTTGGAACAGATGTTCAACCAGAACCGGGATACCATCCTTGGCCTGTTCAACATGTTCTCCGGTGGTTCTCTGGAGCGCATGAGTATTTTTGCACTTGGCATCATGCCGTACATTACCGCGAGCATCGTGATTCAGCTGATGACCGCGGTAGTGCCCAGTCTTGAGCAGCTGCGCAAGGAAGGGGAGCAGGGACGCCGCAAGATTACTCAGTATACCCGTTATCTGACCGTCGCCCTGGCGCTGGTGCAGTCTTTCGGGGTATGCGCGGGCCTGAAGAGCCAGGGGATTACCCTGTTGCCGGAAGGCGCCGATAGCATGCAGGTGGCGAGCTTCTATTTCGTGGCCGTGACCTCGTTGGTGACGGGAACGATTTTCCTGATGTGGCTGGGTGAACAAATCACCGAGCGGGGCATCGGGAACGGCATTTCCATGCTGATTTTCGCCTCTATCGTTGCCGGTTTGCCCGGCGCGGTGGCGCAGACCTTCGAGTCCGCCCGGCAGGGCGAGCTGGGGCTGTTGGCCATGCTGATGGTGTTTCTGGTGGCCGTGGCGGTGATTTTCGGTGTGGTGTTCGTGGAGCGCGGTCAACGCCGTATTACCGTGAACTATGCCCGACGCCAGCAAGGCCGCCGGGTATACGCCGCGCAGCAAAGCCATTTGCCGCTGAAAGTGAACATGGCAGGTGTGATTCCGGCGATTTTCGCCAGTTCCATCCTGCTGTTTCCGGCGTCACTGACCCAATGGTTCAGTGATTCCAACCCGGATTCCTGGTGGGGGATGACCCTGCGCCGGGTGAGCGATGCGCTGTTGCCGGGTACGCCGCTGTACATTCTGTTGTTTACGTTGGCGATCATGTTCTTCTGCTACTTCTATACGGCGTTGGTATTCAACCCGAAGGACGTAGCGGACAACCTGAAGAAATCCGGGGCTTATATCCCGGGTATTCGCCCCGGTGAGCAATCAGCGCGTTACATCGATACCGTGATGGGCCGTCTGACTCTGATCGGTGCCGTATACATGACGCTGGTTTGTCTGTTGCCGTTGGGTCTGCAGGCGATCTGGAATGTACCCTTCTATCTGGGCGGTACTTCGCTGCTGATCGTGGTAGTCGTAGTGATGGACTTCTGGGGCCAGGTGAATTCCCATTTGATGTCCACTCAGTACGAAAAACTGATGAAGAAAGCCAACCTGAAAGGGTATGGCGGCACCGGTCTGGTGCGTTAACAGGGCCTTAGCGGCCGAGATAGTGAGGCGAGTGCGATGAAAGTTCAGGCTTCTGTAAAGAAGATCTGCCGTAACTGCAAAGTGATCCGCCGCAAGGGCCGGGTCATGGTGATCTGCAGTGCCGAGCCGCGGCACAAGCAGCGTCAGGGTTAATTGGCGAGCTTCTTTCCTAGAGATTGGTTGAAATTCAGTCGGTGTAACGCTAGACTCTCCCGCCTTTCGGCGCCAGAGACTGGCGATACCGCTTTGTGAATCGGAGATATTCGGATGGCCCGTATTGCAGGCGTAAACATCCCGGACAACAAACATACGGTGATTTCCCTCACCTATATTTTCGGGATCGGCCGCACCCGTGCTCGCCAGATTTGCGAGCAGACCGGCATTGCGCCGGAGGTTAAGATTCGTGATCTGTCCGGCGATCAGCTGGACGCGATCCGTGCGGAGGTTGCCAAGGTTTCCACGGAGGGCGACCTGCGTCGGGAAATCAACATGAATATCAAGCGGTTGATGGATCTGGGCTGCTACCGTGGCATCCGTCATCGTCGCGGCTTGCCGTTGCGCGGTCAGCGCACCAAAACCAACGCCCGCACCCGTAAGGGCCCGCGGAAACCGATCCGCAAGTAAGTCCTGAATTTGGATAGGCATCATGGCTAAAGCGAAAAGAGACAGTGGCGCACGTCGGAAGAAGGTAACGCGGACCGTTGCGGATGGCATCGCTCACGTACACGCTTCTTTCAATAACACCATCATTACCATCACTGATCGTCAAGGCAACGCGTTGTCCTGGGCGACCTCTGGTGGCGCGGGTTTCCGTGGCTCTCGCAAGAGCACCCCGTTCGCGGCCCAGGTGGCTGCCGAAAACGCCGGAAACGCCGCCAAGGATTATGGCTTGAAGAATCTGGAAGTGCGGGTGAAAGGCCCGGGTCCGGGTCGCGAGTCTTCCATTCGGGCGCTGAACGCCTGTGGTTACAAGATTACCCATATTCAGGACGTGACGCCGATTCCGCACAATGGTTGCCGTCCGCCGAAGAAGCGCCGCGTGTAACGGGAGTTAGAGCAAGATGGCAAGATACCTCGGTCCCAAGTGCAAGCTTTCCCGTCGTGAAGGCACTGACCTGTTTTTGAAGAGCGGCATCCGTCCGCTGGAATCCAAGTGCAAGGCGGAGCAGCCCCCGGGCCAGGCCGCCGCTGGCCGTCGCCCCAGCCGCCTGTCCGACTACGGCGTGCAGCTGCGCGAGAAGCAGAAAGTGCGTCGTATGTACGGCGTGCTGGAAAAGCAGTTCCGTAGCTACTACAAGAAGGCGGCCCGCTCCCGTGGCGCCACCGGCGAAGTACTGCTGCAACTGCTGGAAGGTCGTTTGGACAACGTGGTTTACCGCATGGGCTTCGGCGCTACCCGCTCTGAAGCGCGTCAGCTGGTATCTCACCGTGCGATCCTGGTTAACGGTCAGTCCGTTAACATTCCGTCCTACCAGATCAGCGCCGGTGACGTGATCACCGTGCGTGAGAAGTCCAAGAACCAGCTGCGCGTGAAGAACGCCATGGAGCTGGCTCAGCAACGTGGCTTCCCGACCTGGTTGGAAGTGGACGAGAAGAAGCTCGAAGGTACTTTCAAGGCGCTGCCGGAGCGCATTGACCTCCCCGCGGAGATCAATGAAAACCTGATCGTCGAGCTGTACTCCAAGTAAGGACTGCCTGAGGGATCTCTATGACCGCCGTGAACGAATTTCTCACGCCCCGCTCGATCGCGGTCAACGCGATCAGCGAGACCCACGCCAAGGTTGTGCTTGAGCCGCTGGAGCGGGGTTTTGGGCATACGCTGGGCACGGCGCTGCGCCGCATCCTGTTGTCCAGCATGCCGGGATGCGCCATCACTGAAGTGGAGATCGATGGCGTACAGCACGAATACTCCACCATTGACGGTATTCAGGAAGATGTGATCAACATCCTTCTGAACCTCAAGGGTGTGGCTTTGAAGATGGAAGACCGGGAAGAAGCGGTCCTGGAACTGGTCAAGAAAGGCCCGGGTGACGTGACCGCAGATGACATCCAGCGTGATCACAGCGTGGAGGTCGTCAACCCGGAGCACCTGATCTGTACCATCACCGGCGACACCGAACTGCGTGTCCGCATGAAGGTGGAAAAAGGTCGTGGTTATGTGCCCGCGGACAACCGTCGCAGCGATGACGACGAGACCCGTGGCATCGGCCGTCTGCAACTGGACGCCAGCTTCAGCCCCGTGCGCCGTGTGGCCTACGTGGTGGAGGCTGCCCGGGTGGAGCAGCGGACCGACCTGGATAAGCTGGTTATCGACCTGGAAACCAACGGGACCATTGATCCCGAGGAAGCCATTCGTCGCGCGGCCACCATCCTGCAGCAACAGATCGCGGTATTTGTCGATCTGGAGCAGGATGCCAAGCCCGAGCCGAAACAGGAACGGGAGGAAGTTGATCCCATCCTGCTGCGCCCGGTGGATGATCTTGAACTGACGGTACGTTCCGCCAACTGTCTGAAAGCCGAGAATATTTACTACATCGGTGATCTGGTACAGCGGACCGAGGTGGAGTTGTTGAAAACGCCGAACCTCGGCAAGAAGTCGCTCACCGAGATCAAGGATGTGCTGGCTTCCAAAGGGTTGGCGCTGGGCATGCGTCTGGAGAACTGGCCGCCGGTCAGCCTCCGTGATGATGACCGACTGAACACCAAATTGCGCTAATTGAGTTGTCGTGGACGCTGTGAAGCGCCCTTGAAGATAGGAATAGAACCATGCGTCATCGCAAGAGCGGCAGAAAACTGAATCGGAACAGCTCACATCGTCAGGCCATGTTCCGTAACATGGCGGTGTCGCTGTTGGAGCACGAAGCGATCAAGACCACCTTGCCGAAGGCAAAGGAGTTGCGTCGTGTTGCTGAGCCCCTGATCACCCTGGCCAAGGAAGATTCCGTGGCCAACCGTCGCCTGGCGTTCAGCCGGACCCGGTCCAAGGAAGTGGTGGGTAAGCTGTTCAATGAACTGGGCCCGCGCTACAAAGCGCGTCCGGGCGGCTATGTACGGATCCTGAAAATGGGCTTCCGTGCCGGCGACAACGCCCCGATGGCCTATGTGGAACTGGTGGATCGTCCCGAGCCGGGTGAAGCCGCCGACGCTGAATAAAGGCGTAGCCTTCCGCATCAACGAAAAAGCCGGGTACAGCCCGGCTTTTTTGTGTCCGTCATTCCTGGCGGCGATCCTTCACGATCACTTGTGATCGTCCTCTTCCTGCTCTGGAAAGGCGTCCGCCTGCTCGAGCCAATCCGGGCCCAGCTGGGCCTGGACATATTCCCGAATGAATTGCCGGACTTTCTGGGATGGCGTTACGTCCTCGCGGGCGCAGAGCTGTTCGAACGCGCGCTTTTTGCGAGGATCAATAAGAAGGGTGAGGCGGGCAGTGCGTTTTTCCATGTTAATTTGATTAACATTGAGTGAATGTTGAATAGGAATATAATGCTCATCTCATTTCTCTTCAATGGGATCGGGCCTTTATGTCGCACCGTCGCTATCTGTTCTCGTTGAAAATAGGTTATGCGCTGCGGGAGTGCGTGGCGGAGGGCTATGGCGCGGGCGCGCTGAGAAAGGACCTGGTCGCTGGGCTCACGGTTGGTGTCATCGCCATTCCCTTATCCATGGCGCTGGCCATTGCCAGCGGGGTACCTCCCCAGCATGGGCTGTACACCGCCATTATCGCCGGCTTTCTGATTGCCTTGACCGGGGGCTCGCGCTTCAGTGTCTCGGGTCCGACCGCCGCCTTCGTGGTGATCCTCTATCCGGTGGCGCAGAGTCACGGCTTGCCTGGATTGCTGATGGCATCGGTGTTGGCTGGCGCCATGTTACTCCTGATGGCGCTGTGTCGGCTGGGGCGGTTGATTGAGTACATACCCCAGGCGGTAACGCTGGGTTTTACCGCGGGAATCGCGGTGGTGATCGCGACCCTCCAGCTCAGTGACTTCCTCGGACTCAATAGCGGACCGGCACCCGAAGGTTATCTGCAAAAGTGGGTGGCGCTGATTCAGTACCTGCCGGGGCTACATGGCCCCAGTCTGCTGGTGGCGGTCGTAACGCTGGCCACTCTTATCCTCTGGCCGCGTCTCAGAACGCCGCTGCCCGCCCATTTACCCGCGGTCTTGATCGGCTCGCTGCTGGCCTGGGGGCTCAGTCGCTATCAACTGCCGGTGGAGACCCTGGGTTCCCGTTTCACTTTTCTGCTGCCGGATGGCTCCCGGGGGTACGGAATTCCACCGGTATTACCGGCCTTCGACTGGCCCTGGAATCACGGCGTTGGCGGTGGTGACAGCCATCTCTGGTCGTGGGCGTCTCTGCGGGAATTAGTGCCGGCGGCGTTTGCCATTGCCATGCTGGGAGCTATTGAATCGTTGTTGTGCGCGGTGGTTCTGGACGGTATGTCGGGTAAACGCCATAGCGCCAATAGTGAATTATTGGGGCAGGGCATCGGTAATCTGGTGGCGCCGTTTTTTGGCGGTATCACCGCTACCGCGGCAATTGCCCGGTCCGCCGCCAATTTCAAAGCGGGAGCCAGGTCGCCGGTGGCCTCCATGATCCATGCCCTGGTGGTACTGCTGGGCATGGTGGCATTAGGGCCCTGGCTGGCCTATTTGCCGATGCCGGCAATGGCGGCGTTGCTGATGATGGTGGCCTGGAACATGAGCGAGGCGCACAAGGCGGTGCGCCTGCTCCGTCGTGCTCCCCTGGGCGAGGTGCTGGTCTTTCTGACCTGTTTCTCCCTTACGGTATTTCTCGATATGGTGGTGGCCATCACCGTGGGGGTGTTGCTGGCCGCTTTGTTGTTCATGCGTGAAATCGCCGCCATGACGCGGATCTCCGACATTACCGATTCGCCCCGCTTGCGCGACTATCCGATTCCGGGACAGTGGGGCGTGCTCAAAATCGTGGGACCGCTGTTCTTCGCCGCCGCCGACAGGGTCTTCGCTGAAGCCGACGAGCTGGCTGCCGGCCGGTCTGGTGTGGTGCTGTATATGGATGGCGTATCGGTGCTCGATGGTGGGGGTGTTTCCGCTCTGCAGGGCTTCGTCGACCGCTGCGCCGCCCGTGGTTGTCAGGTAGTGGTGGCGGATCTGGGCTTCCAGCCTCTCAAGACTCTGGCCCGCGCGGGTATGGCGCCGCAGGCCGGACAGCTGAGGTTCTCTCCGAGCCTTGATGAGGCCCTGAAGACGCTGACCTGAGTGATTGGCGGCTTCCGACTTTACGCAATTTTGCGTTTGTCCCTCTTGTGTTCCCCGGCGGCGGGGAGCATCACTAGTCAGACCCAGGTTCCACGTCTGAATCCGCAGGGAGGTATCATGAGCGATAAGCAACCGTTTCTGACCGATATCAAAACATTGCGTGAACGAGCCCGTAAGCACATCGAACAAGGGGCCGTGACCGAGGGGTACAACGCTGACCGCACTCAGGTGATCGAGCTGTTGAACGCGGCTCTGGCCACGGAAATCGTCTGCACGCTGCGTTACAAGCGGCACTACTATATGGCGGATGGGCTGAACGCCAGTATCGCCGCCGAAGAATTTCTAGAGCATGCCCAGCAGGAACAACAGCACGCCGACTGGCTGGCCGAGCGTATCGTACAGTTGGGAGGCGCGCCGAATTTCTCCCCCGAAGGCTTGCAAAGCCGGTCCCACGCGGAATACGTGGAAGGGGAGACTCTCAAGGATATGGTGCGCGAGGACCTGATCGCCGAGCGGATCGCCATTGACAGCTATCGTGAGATCGCCTCCTATCTGGGCGACAAAGACCCCACTACCCGCCGTATCATGGAAGAGATCCTGGCCCAGGAGGAAGAGCACGCCGACGATATGGCGGCGATTCTGGAAGCGCTGTGATTTCTTTCCACGGGGCGCTGGCCGGAGAGCCGGCGCCGCTTACGCCGACGTCGTAATGGAGATATCTATGACCGAGCCCCGTGTGGTGAAACAACCCGGCCGAATTGTCGCCGGCATTCAGATACGTACCAGCAATGAACTTGAAATGCGGTCGGATGACGCCCGCATTCCCCGCCTGTGGCAAAGCTTTGAAAGCGAAAAACTGAATGAGGTGATTCCGGATAAGGCGGCGGGATCCCCGGTGTATGGCGTTTACACCGAGTACAGTAATGGCGCGGAAGGCGAATACAGCGTGCTGGCCGGTGTCGAAGTCACCGATGAGGCCAAGGTGCCGGAAGACTACGTCACGGCGGTACTCAATGCCGGCGACTATCTGGCTTTTGAAGGGCAGGGGCAACTGGACAAGATCGTCCCGGAAACCTGGGCGCGGGTATGGGCCTATTTCGAGTCGGCGGAGGCGCCGCGGAGAGTCTTCGAAACGGATTATGAGGTTTACGAGAGCACCGACAAGGTCACCCTGTACGTCGGTATCCGTTAGCCGTCATCAGCCTGCCAGAGTTGTCCGAGGGGCCAGAGCCGGGCTGACGCCCGGCTCCGTCATGGTGTTATAAGCCCATGCAGTTGGCGTAGAAGGTGGTGGTTGCGGGCCAGTCGGAGAATACCGCGGTAACCCCCACGTCCCGGGCCAGCACGTCCAGTAGTGTCAGGGTGTCGCCGTCATTGTTGATGGCCTCATTGACGCTCTGGTAATACCAGCCGCCTCCCGAAGCCAATGGGCCGGAGCGCTCCAGTGACCAGGCAATCAACCGCAAGCCGGCGGCGCGGGCGGCGCGGGCGTACTCGCTGGGGACGATCTGGTTGTTGTCATCGGTGGTGACCAGCATCCACAGCGGCGGCGCCAGATAATTCACGCCTTGTCCGGCCAGGGTGGCCATGTCTGGTTCCCAGGTGCCGGGGTTTTGCGGGTCCAGCCCGCTGCCGTCACGATCGTCCAAGTAAACCGCCTGGCGGCCATAGGCCGGCTCAGCGCTGATCCAGTAGAGCACATCGTCCAGATTGAAGGATTGAGGGAACACCTGACGTGGTGAGACCCCGGCTTCCTTGTATTCGTTGATCAATTGCTGAGCATACTGCTCCTGGGTGTAGTCCCCGTCGTAGGGCATGGGGACGCTGGGAGCCTTTAATTCCGGTGTCATCTTCACGCCCAGTTCCCGGAACAGTGCAATGCTTTCCTTGTGGCTCATCAAGGTGCCGTTCTGGCTGTAGAGATCGGTGCGCCAGTCCGGTGTGGCCGCCATGTATTCCTCCACTGTGGTGGCATCGGGATTGCCGGCGTCCATCTTGCCTTCAAGGCTCTTGAATTCTTCCAGGGTCAGATCACTGGTACAGCAGCTTACGTTACTGAAGTCGTACTCGCCGTTGCCCAGCGGCACCGGCGGGCTGCTGCATTTGCCGGCCAGATCGGTGGCCAGGATGTTGGTGGTGGTGTGCAGGTCGCATTGGGAATGGCGGCAAACCAGTTCCTTGTCCCGGGTGAAGGCGACATCGCATTCCAGAATACCGGCGCCCATGCGAGCCGCGGCCCGATAGGATTCCTCGGTATGTTCCGGGAATTGTAATGGGGCACCCCGGTGGCCGATGGACCAGTCCGTGCGCCGTTGCGGGCGTTTCCGCTCGGCACAGGATTGCAGGCGCTGCTTCAATGGGCCTGGATCCATGTCGTCCACCAGATAGTAGGGGCGCGGCCCCAGTTCCACCGCGCCGGCGACATGGGCAGGGCGGTGGCGGTCGGCACCGTGGCCATAACCGTTGCCTTTGCCGTTGTTGGCGCAGGCGGCGGTGGCCAGACCGAGCAGGGACAGGGCAAGCATGGAACGAGTCAGGGTCGAACGCATGGGGGGAGCTCCCTTCTTGAGTTATTGGGGGACTTCCCAACCTAGAAGTGTTCTATGACGATCCGGTTAGCGTCGTCTCCCCGCTCGGACCGGTTGCCTGAAGTGTGGACTGCGTCACGATCCTCCAGGAGGCAGGGGGCCTTTCGTGGAAGGATGTTCCGTTATGGTGCGCGTTTGGCATGGATGCTGCTTCTTTATTCAGGAAAGAAAAAAAGGGGGGGAGGCATGAGCACGGGATTGAGCGATCACTGGTTGATGCACCGACAGGTGGTCAGTCTGGTAAATCAATGCCGGCGCCTGATTCGCGAGGAATTCGCGGTAGCGCTGCGATTGTCTGATGCCGACCTGCGCCAACAGCTCAGACACTATGCGGGGGTCAGCCAGGACACGCGGATCCGCGCGTTGCTGAACGAAATCGATAGCCTGGCGCCGGAGCTTCAGGCCGAGCCCGAGGCGCCTCGTCAGATGTACCGTGGCCAGGCGGTCCGTTCAGAGGAGAAACCTTCCCTGACCATAACGCCCAAGCCGGTGAAGAAAAGCAAACGAATGTACCGCGGACGCCCAGTGGAGGATTAGGGGAAGGGCTTCCTTTCAATCCGGGGGTTTTGCCTTTCTGGAGGGGAGCGTCACCGGTCAGGGCGTTCCAGGACACGCTGTGAATACCCGCAAGACCCGCCTACGAAGCAGCAAGGCTTCCCATCACAAAGAGTCGATTTCCCGTCAGCCCGCGATGAACCTTATTTTTTCCCCAGTAGAGGTTTCAGAAAGCGCCCGGTGTGGCTGGCTTTGACCTTGACCACCTGTTCCGGAGTGCCCTCGGCAATGATCTCGCCGCCGCCATCACCGCCCTCCGGGCCGAGATCGACGATCCAATCGGCGGTTTTGATCACATCCAGGTTGTGTTCGATCACGACGATGCTGTTGCCGTGATCGCGCAGCCGGTTGAGGACGTCCAGCAGTAGCTGGATATCCTGGAAATGCAGCCCGGTGGTGGGCTCGTCGAGAATGTAGAGGGTGTTGCCTGTGTCGCGACGGGACAGTTCCCGTGCCAGTTTCACCCGTTGCGCCTCACCGCCGGACAGCGTGGTGGCGGCCTGGCCCAGTTTGATGTAACTCAGTCCCACGTCCAGCAGTGTCTGCAGACGCCGTTGCAGGGCCGGCACGGCGTCAAAAAACTCGCGGCCTTCCTCCACGGTCATTTCCAGCACTTCGTAGATGTTCTTGCCCTTGTAGGTGATTTCCAGGGTTTCCCGGTTGTAGCGTTTGCCTTCGCACACCTCGCAGGGAACATAAATGTCGGGCAGAAAGTGCATTTCCACCTTGATCACGCCATCGCCCTGACAGGCCTCGCACCGGCCGCCCTTGACGTTGAAGCTGAAGCGGCCGGGCTTATAGCCCCGTGACCGGGCTTCCTGGGTGCCGGCGAACAGCTCCCGCACCGGCGTGAAAATGCCGGTGTAAGTGGCCGGGTTGGAACGTGGAGTGCGGCCGATGGGGCTTTGATCGATATCCACCACCTTGTCGAAGTGGTCCAGCCCCTTGATCTCCCGGTATGGGGACGCGCGCAGGGTGGTGGCTTTGTTCAGGCGGGTGGCGGCCACCGGGTACAGGGTGTGGTTGATCAAGGTGGACTTGCCGGAACCCGAGACGCCGGTAATGCAGGTGAACAGGCCCACCGGCAGTTTGAGATGAGCGTCTTTGAGGTTATTGCCGCTGGCGCCGGTGAGTTCCAGCCAGCGATCGTTGGCGGCGACCCGCTTTTTCGGCACGGCAATGGCGCGGCGGCCGGACAGATAATCGCCCGTCAGGGACTTTGGATTGCCGGCCACGTCTTCCGGCTTGCCCTGAGCCACAACCTGCCCACCGTGCACGCCGGCGCCGGGGCCAATGTCGATCACATGGTCCGCCATGCGGATGGCGTCCTCGTCATGCTCCACCACCAGCACGGTGTTGCCCAGATCACGCAGCCGGGTCAGGGTGCTGAGCAGGCGCTCGTTGTCGCGTTGGTGCAGGCCGATGGAGGGTTCGTCGAGCACATACATCACCCCCACCAGGCCGGCGCCGATCTGGCTGGCCAGGCGGATACGCTGGGCCTCGCCGCCGGACAGGGTCTCCGCGCTGCGCTCCAGAGTCAGATAGTCCAGGCCGACATTGACCAGGAACTGCAGACGGTCGCGGATTTCCTTGAGGATCTTCTCGGCGATTTCGCCCCGGCTGCCGGCCAGTTTCAGCTGATCGAAATAGTCGAACGCCTTGCCCACCGCCATGCGCACTACCTGGGGCAGCGTGATCTCGTCGATGAACACATGCCGGGCGGCTTCCCGAAGCCGGGAGCCGTGACAGCTCGGGCAGGTGGAGGTGGAGAGGTAAGTGGCCAGATCCTCGCGTACCGCTTCTGATTCGGTCTCCCGGTAGCGGCGCTCCATGTTGGGGATGATGCCCTCGAACGGATGGTTGCGGCTGATGATGTCTCCACGGTCGTTGAGGTAGCGGAATTCCACGTTTTCCTTGCCGGTACCATAGAGGATCTTTTTGCGAACGGTTTTGCTCAGCTTCTTGAACGGCACGTCCATATCGAAGCCGAGGCTATCCGCCAGCGAGGTGAGCATCTGGAAGTAATAAACGTTGCGCCGATCCCAGCCGCGAATCGCGCCCTCGGCCAGGGACAGTTCATCACTGGTGATGACCTTGTCCTCGTCGAAGAATTGTTTGACGCCAAGACCGTCGCAGCTCGGGCAGGCGCCGGCCGGGTTGTTGAACGAGAACAGACGCGGCTCCAGCTCCGGGATGGAATAGCCGCAGTGTGGGCAGGCGAATTTGGCGGAAAAGGTGATCTCCTCGCCCTTGCCGTCCATGGGGGCAATGACCGCGATGTCATCCGCCAGGTGCAGGGCGGTCTCGAACGATTCGGCCAGCCGGTTCTGCAGATCCGGGCGCACCTTGAAGCGGTCCACCACCACTTCGATGGTGTGCTTCTTGTTCTTGTCCAGTGTCGGGGTGTCGTCCATATCGTGGATACGGCCGTTGACCCGGACCCGCACGAAACCCTGGGCACGCAGTTCATCGAACAGATGCAGATGCTCACCTTTCTTCTCCCGTACCACCGGTGCCAGCAGCATCAACCGGGCGCCGTCTTCCATGGCGATCACCTGATCCACCATCTGGCTGATGGTCTGGGCCGCCAGCGGTGCATCGTGCTCGGGGCAACGCGGCTCCCCCACGCGGGCGAACAGCAGGCGAAGATAGTCGTAGATCTCGGTAATGGTGCCCACGGTGGAACGGGGGTTGTGACTGGTGGACTTCTGTTCGATGGAGATCGCCGGACTCAGCCCTTCGATGTGGTCGACATCGGGCTTTTCCATCATCGACAGGAACTGCCGGGCGTAGGTGGACAGTGACTCCACGTAGCGGCGCTGCCCTTCCGCGTAGAGCGTATCGAACGCCAGCGACGATTTGCCGGAACCGGACAGGCCGGTGATCACCACCAGCTTGTCCCGTGGAATGTCCAGATCCACGTTTTTCAGGTTATGGGTACGGGCACCGCGCACCAGAATGGTATCCATGGGTACTACCACCTACTGTCAAAATGAACAGTGGAGTATAGGGGAAATGTTATGAAGGAGAAAAGAAATCAACGGCCGGACGGCAATGCCATCGGAAGGGCCGACACGCCGATGCGTGTCAGCCGGTGCGGGTTACAGGTTTTCCTGGGCCCAGTTCACGGCCTGCAGGCGGTTGGAGGCGTTGATCTTCTTGAAGATATTGTAGATGTGGGTCTTGATGGTATGGGGGCTGAGGTTCAGGGCGCTGGCAATCTCGGAGTTCTTGGCGCCGGTGGCCATGACTTTGAGTACTTCCACTTCGCGGTCGGTCAGATTCACCTCGCTGCGTGAGAAGGTCTTGTTGAAAGCGCGGCTCTTCACCAGGTATTGCTGCAGCACCTTGCGCGGGAACCACAGTTCGCCTTCGAAGATCGCCTTGATGCCCTTGGTCAGCAGGCCCTGGGGGCAGTCGTGCAGGAAACCGCCGTTGACCATCGGCAGTCCGGCCAGGCGCGATAGGGAAGCATCGTCGTCCACATTGAAGACGCCGGTGAGCACGTCGCAATCCAGGCGCTGATCCACGGCCAGGAGGTGGTTGATGACGTCGTTGACGTCCACCGAGTGGTAATCCACCAGGAACAGGTTCTGCTCCGCTCCTGCGAGATCGTCTTCGGCTACCATGTCGACCGTTTTCACGGCGGTGGCGGGAATGGACTCCTTAGCGAGAAACTCGGTAAGCAGGGCGTTTTGCAGGTGCTGGTTACCAACCACGTACACCTTCTGAGCGGGGATTTTATCCATGGAGTCTTCCGTGATGCGCTGAGGCTATCGGAGTGGCTACGAAAAATACCGTATTGTGCAAAAATCTATCACCCCTGGCGGGGCGGTTCAATTTGCTATTGCCTTAAGTGACAAGGTTTTACAGGTTCGAGCTTGACCAGAGAGCCGCCGAGGCGTTTTGTCCCCGCCCGGTGCCGGGGGAATCTGATACACTTGCCGCCCCCTAACCAGCCGCACCGGTTGCCAATCATCATGACGGACGAGTCCACCGCCGCCCTGCGGCGCACGGAAATCAGTACCAGCAGTTCTCTGGCCGCGATTTTTGCCCTGCGCATGTTCGGGTTGTTCATGATCCTGCCGATCTTTGCCGTGTTCGGCGGACAGCTCGAGGGCGCCACACCACTGCTGATTGGTACCGCCATCGGTGCCTACGGGCTGATGCAGGCGTGTCTGCAGATCCCTTTTGGCATGCTCTCCGACCGTTTCGGGCGCCGTCCGATGCTGTTGATCGGCCTGGCCCTGTTCATGGCCGGTGGGGTGGTGGCGGCGCTCAGTGACACCATATATGGCGTCATCCTGGGGCGTGCCTTGCAGGGATCCGGCGCCATTGCCAGTGTCATTATGGCGCTGATTGGTGATGTAGTGAGCGAGCGTAACCGCACCAAGGCCATGGCCTTGATCGGAATGTCGGTGGGCGGTTCCTTCATCCTGGCACTGATTCTGGGGCCGCTGCTGGCTCACTGGCTGGGGCTCAGCGGCCTGTTCTGGCTGACCGTGGCGCTCGGTGCCGTGGCGTTGCTGGTAGCGCTGCGCGTACCGGCGCCCAAGGTCATGCTCGATGAGGCACTGCCGCCATCGCAGCGGTTCCGGCGGGTGCTGGGCAGCGCGGATCTGCGCCGTCTGGATCTGGGCATTCTGGTGTTGCACCTGACCATGACCGCGTCCTTCGTGGTGCTGCCCAAATTATTGCAAACCCGGCTCGGCTTGAGCCTGGATCAGCATAGTCTGCTGTACCTGGTGGTTCTGGTGGCGGGTTTCCTGGCCATGATTCCGTTGATCATCGCCGCGGAGCGCCGTGGCGCGGTGCCGATCAAAAGAGCGGCGGTGGCTCTGCTGATCGTCGCCGAGGTGCTGCTGGCGGTGGCGGGCGAGACCCTGTGGCACTTCGTGCTGGCCTTGTTTGTCTATTTCATGGCCTTCAACCTGCTGGAGGCCCTGCTGCCCTCCATGGTTGGCCGAGCCGCGCCGGCCGGCACCCGTGGCACCGCCATGGGCGTGTACTCCACCAGCCAGTTCCTGGGCGTGTTCATCGGCGGGCAGCTGGGCGGTGCCCTGTTTCAGTGGGTGGGCGCGGAGGCGGTTTTCTATGGGTGCGCCGCCATGGCGCTGTTCTGGCTATGGCGTCTGGCCGGCATGAAGGAACTGCCAAAGCTCGATAACCGGGTCATTCAACTGAGCCCCGCCGACGACCCGCGCCATACGGTGGAGCGGCTGCGTGCCGTGCCCGGCGTGCTGGAGGCGGTAGTGGTCGCCGACAAGCATCTGGCCCTGCTGAAGGTGGATAACCAACTGCTTGACGAGCGCGCGCTCCAGGCCCTCGCCGCCGAAGGGCAAAACTGACAGAATACCCGTTTATCCAGTTATGCCGCCGCAGGGCGGCCCGTCGAATTTGAGGGAGTGCAAGGCCATGGCGAGAGGGGTGAACAAAGTGATACTGATCGGCAACCTGGGGGCCGATCCGGAAACCCGCTTCATGCCCAGTGGCGGGGCGGTGACCAATGTCCGCCTGGCCACCTCGGAAACCTGGAAGGACCGGCAGACCGGTCAAATGCAGGAACGTACCGAATGGCACCGGGTGGTGTTCTTCAACAAGCTCGGCGAGATCGCCGGTGAATACCTGAAGAAGGGCAGCAAGGTCTACATCGAAGGCTCGATCCGTACCCGTAAATGGCAGGGGCAGGATGGCCAGGACCGCTACACCACCGAGATTGTCGCCAACGAAATGCAAATGTTGGACGGCCGTGGTGACGGCGGTGGCGGCTTCGGTGGCGGGGACCGCCAGGGCGGCGGGGCGCCCCGTCAGCAGCAAGGAAGTTACGATCAGGGCGGCGATGACTACAACCAGGGCGGTGGCCAGAGCAGTGGCGGTCAAGGTGGTGGTTTCGGCGGCCCGGCAGACGATTTCGACGACGATATCCCGTTCTGATTGTCCCGCCACCCGCCCAGGGGCCTTTGGTCCCTGGGCGTCCCCCGGCGCTTGCCGACGTTTCCATTTCCTGAAATTCCCGGTTCCGTGAATATTCCATGACAAAACGACGGTCATGGCGGTCGCGGCTCGTCTTGTTAATGCGGTTCACCTGTTGGCGGCATGTTGCCCGCCGTCGATGTGGTCGGGCGGCATCAAGCATCAATCCAGACAATTGGCATGTTCTCGTTGCCCCCGCTCCCGGGGCAACGATCTTTTTCCGCTGCGCTATGCAGGCCTCCTTCTCTCTTGTTTCGGCACCGCCTGTCACGGTTGGGTCATAAGTATTCGCCCCGGGGAGAGGCGTCATGGGCCTGTCATTGTGATGGCCCACCCTGGCGCCCCTTCTTGTGAAATCGCGCCGTCTTGCCTACCGCGCGGCATCGGCCGTATTTGATCAGGTGCTAGCAGGCTCCGGATTGAGGTACAGTTAGCGTTTCGGCTTCGTTAGTGGCGCGGTCGTACCAGCCGGTCCGTCGGGATTCGGCCAGGCAAGTTCATTGGGGTAGTGGATTCATGACCATGGATGCCATGAAAAATAAACGTCTGTGTCGGCACCATCGTGTGCCTGGCAGGATGTCGGATGTTGGATTGAAATGATGCGTCGTGGTTTCGCCTTGGGGGCGGTGTTTGTTGTCAGCCTGATCCTGTTTCTCATTGTGTTGATGCCTGCGGCGGTGCTGGTGGAACGTATTCCGCAACTGCGCCCGGGCGGGGCTCCGCTGACCCTGGCCGATGCCCGGGGCCGCTGGTGGAGCGGCTCCGCGGCGGTCAGTTGGCGCGATCAACAGGGGCGGGTGCGCTGGGAGGTCAATTGGCACGGATTGACGCCGGGGCTTGATCTGGCCATGGTATCCAACGATTTGGATGTGCAAGGCTGGTTGGGCGCTGCCTGGGGCGACTGGCGCCTGGAGCAGTGGCGCGCCAATGTGCCGGTGGCCATGGTGAGCCGCTATATTCCCCAGGGTCAGGCCGATGGCACGGTGAGGATGACACTGATTGCCCTGGAACTCGCCGATGATGCCGTGGTCGATGCCAAAGGTACCCTTGATTACAGTGGGGGCACGGTTGGCTGGGGACGTGGTGAGTCCGCGCCGGTACCGCCACTTCAGGGACGTCTGAGTATGGTGGAGACCGGTCCGTCGCTGGTGGTGACGGACCCCGAACAGAAGCAAGTGTTCGCCGCGCGGGTGGCGGAACAAAAACTGAACGTACAAGTATTCAGGGCGTGGCCCCAATTGCTCGGGGTCAGCCAGGGGGGGGATCCCTCCGATGTGGTGTTCCAGATGAGTCAGCCGTTTCCGCCGGGACGCTGAAATATAGCGCTGGAAAAAAAAACCGCATTTTTTATATTACGGTAATGTGTCCGCTGTAGAGTCGGTCGATGTCGGCACCCGTGAACGTGTGTTGATGGGCCCGGCCCGGGTGAACAAGGACATCCAGCCAGCCCTGGAGCACCGGTTCCAGTATGGAAACGGCGCGTATCGGTGGCGGTTGGTATAACGATAACGGGAAGTGACGCTTTTATGATTCAGTGGGCCCAAAGGGGAAACACACGGCAATGGCTGCCTCCGCTCCGTTTGGCGGTGATGTTGCTGTTGCTGGTGGGGCTCGCCTACCTGATCGCGCAGACCGTCTGGCTGCTGAGTTATGGTCCCAATGACCCGGTGCCGGAATCGGGGCTGCGTACCGTTTCCGCCTCCGGGCAGGGCGGGGAGCGCCGTGGTATCTCCCCGTCGGAAATGGAGTCCTGGAACCTGTTCGGGGTGTACCAGGCGCAAGAGGAAACCAGCGACAAGCCTGTCGATGCTCCGGATACCCGTCTTAAACTGCAACTGCTCGGTGTCTTCCGCAGTCTGGACCGCACCCAGTCTTCCGCCATCGTTGCCGAAAGCGGCGGCGACGCGGAGCTGTACCGTATCGGTGATGCCCTGCCGGGCAATGCCACCGTCGAGGAAATTTACGCCGACCGTATCATCCTTAAACGCGTGGGGCAGTTGGAAACCCTGCGTTTGAGCGAGCTGGCCGCGCTCGGCGGGGTTTCGGTATCGTCGCGGCCTCCGCCTCCCCCTCCGCCAAGGCGGCCCCAGGAGCCGGCGCCGCCCGCTGAGGCGGACCTTGGCCAGCAGCGCACCACCCTGATTCGCCAGCTCGGTCTCAAGGCCGTCACCAGTGGCGAGAGCCAGGGGTACTCGCTGGGCTCTTCCGCGCCAAAACAACTGATCGAGCAGGTCGGCCTGAATCAGGGCGACGTGATTTTGTCGGTGAACGGGTACCCCCTGGGCACCGAGGAAAATGACCTGGCGGCGTTGCAGTCGTTCCAGGAGTCCCAGAGCGCCACCATCGTGGTACAGCGTGGCGATCAGGAATTCACCGTGAGTTATCCACCGTAGCGAGACCTTTATGGAGCCCCTGAAACAGCACCGCGGAGTTTCTGCCAAGAGGCTCCTGGCACCGGCCCTAGGCAGCATCCTGGCTGTCCTTGTTGTGTCCGTGAGCCCGCCGGCCCACGCGCAGCGCGCCGGCCAGGACCAGGTGGTGCAGAATGCCGATGGCAAGACATGGACCGTCAATATTCGCAATGCGGATATACAGGCGTTTATCAGCCAGGTGGCGGAGATGACCGGCAAGAATTTCGTGGTCGACCCGCGGGTCCGGGCCCGGGATGTGACGGTGATATCCAATCAGCCGCTGACGTCCGCCGAGGTCTATGAGCTGTTCCTGTCGGTGTTGCAGGTGCACGGTTACGCCGCGGTGCCTTCCGGCGATGTGGTCAAGATCGTCACCAACACCACCGCCAAGCAAAGCAACTTGCCGATGACCGAGGCCAACGAAGCTGGCGGTGAGGAGCTGGTGACCCAGGTGATCGCGGTACAGAACTCTCCGGTGGAGGAGTTGGTACCGGTACTGCGTCCCCTGGTGCCCCAGTACGGCCACCTGGCGGCGGTGGGCTCCGCCAACGCCCTGATTATCAGTGACCACGCGGACAACATTCAGCGCATGCGCGCCATCATTCACCACCTCGATAATACTGAAAGCGAGGAGGTGGAAATTGTGCAACTGCGGCATGCTTTCGCCGGCAACATGGTGTCGTTACTCGATCAACTGGTCAGCAGCACGCAGGCGGCCGGAGGCAATCGCCGCGCGCCGAGGGCGGAGTCCGCCACGGTGGTGGCCGATGAGCGCACCAACCGCCTGATCCTGAAAGGCGACCGGGCCACCCGGGCGCGTTTGCTGCCATTGATCTCACGGTTGGATACGCCGTCTTCCGCTTCCAGCCGGGTTCAGGTGATTCGCTTGAGCCACGGTGATGCCGAGGATATGGCCGAACTGCTGATGAACTTCGCCCAGGGGGCGGCGGCGGTGCGCAAGGGCGGGGAAGGTTCCGGCGCCGCGGGCGGTGCCAGCGGTGCCGCCGTGGCCGGAACCGGCGACAATAAAGTGTCGATCCAGGCGGATGCGTCACTCAACGCCCTGGTGATTCGCGCCGAGCCGGAAATGATGAACGAGTTGCAATCGGTGATCAGTCAACTGGATGTGCGCCGCACCCAGATTCTGATTGAGGCGGCGATTGTGGAGGTCACCGGTGACAAGGCTGACAGCCTGGGCTTTCAGTATCTGGCCGGCAGTAGCAGCGGTGGTTATGGTGGCGTCAATTTCTCCGGTCAGGGGCTCAGCGTGCAAGGGCTGATTCAGGCCATGCTCACCGACGATCCCACCAACCTGACGCTGGGCGACGGTATCGCCGCCGGTTTCGGTGAAACCGATGCGGATGGTAACCTGCGTTGGGGTGCTCTGGTTCAGGCCCTGGCCAGCACCACCAACACCAATCTGCTGTCCACGCCCAGCATTCTGACACTGGATAATCAGGAAGCCTCCATCATCGTGGGCGAGAACGTGCCGTTTATTACCGGGCAGTCCACTTCCTCCAGTTCCACCACCGCCAACCCGTTTACCACCATCCAGCGGGAAGACGTGGGGCTGACCCTGAAAGTCACCCCGCATCTGGCGGGTATGGATACCATCCGGCTGGAGCTGGATCAGGAAACTTCCGCGGTGAAGGATGATTCCTCCGCGTCCGATATCATCACCACCAAGCGCCAGTTGACCACCACGGTGCTGGCGGATGATGGCCAGACCATTGCCCTGGGCGGTTTGATCAGCGATGACGTGCAGAAGACGGTGCGCAAGGTGCCGTTACTGGGGGATATTCCGCTCCTGGGGGTGCTGTTCCGCTCCACCAGCGAGACCCACGTGAAACGCAATCTGATGGTCTTTATCAAACCGACCATCCTGGAAAGCAATGAACGTCTGGTGGATATGACGCGCGACAAGTACATGGGGATCACCGCCATGCAGTTCAGCGTCGATGAGAATGGCGAGTTGGTGCAGGAAGTGAAGAACCCGCTGCCCACCCGGGTTGACCGGCTGTTCAACGGCCGTACCAGCACTTCCGACGACTATCGCCGGGCCTATGAGCGTGAGCAACAGCGCAGCGCCGATGAGAGTGTGGTGCCGCCGGCCTCCGGACCGGTGATCAACGCTGAACAGGGCTCGGCGGCGCAGAAGAACCAGTCCGGCGACGAACAGTAAGACTCCTTCGGAAGCGGTTGGCCCACCAGCCGCTTCCTCTGCTTCCTTTCTGGGCTCTCGGTGATTCAGGCGAGAGAGGCGCGGGGGCTACTCCGATGAGGTGGCGTCCAGCGCCCTCAGGTTGTTGAGGACTCGCCGGGTTCGTTCCAGCTTCTTGTTGAGTTCCACGTTGTCGGGTGCCAGGGGCTTGAGCTCCTGCCAGATAGCGTATGCGGCCTGGTATTCACCACGGGCGTAGAGGGCATCTCCGGTGGCCATATCCTTGGTGTAGCGTTCACGGCAAAGTGTCTCCACCTCGTCGCGCAAAGCGGTGAGGTGGTTGTTGGGGGCGGATCGCAGGTATTCCCGTATCGCCAGCAGATCCTTCAGGGAGCCGCTCTCGCGGTAGGCCGCCATCAATGACTCGGAGCGTTCCCGCTGGCGCTGAGTTTGTTGCTGCTCGGCCCTTTGGCGGGCCCGGGCCAGTACCTGTTGCGCCTGACCCAGAGCCTCGGGCGCGGGTTGATCCGGTTGCAGCTGGTGCGCCAGATGTAAGGCCCGTTGCGCCCGCGACCAGTCGCCTTGCTCGGCGTAGGTGTTTCCCACCTCGGTGAGTCGCTCGGACAAATCGGCTTTCAAGGCCTGGCGGAGCTCAAGGGTTTGTCCCGCCTCCGGCAGGGTGTAGCCGGTGAGCGTGCTGTCCAGAGTGGCGCTGTCCAACAGCGCACGGGCCTGGGCCTGCCACCATTCGGAAAGACGTTGCCGCAGGCGCTGGGCTTCCTGCTGGTGCAGTGATTCACGCAAGGCCACCAATGGGCCGGGATGGATCAGATGCCCGCCGGTGGACTCCAGCAGCCCCTGGGCGTCACGCCATTGCTCCTGCCCGGCCAGACGCTGCGCTTCCGCCAGGGTTTGCTCACGGTATTCGCGGCTTGCCTTGATGATGTCTTCGCGCTGTTGGCTCAGTTCCGGCTGATCCGGGTCTTGCAGCAGGCGCGTATCCAGCATGGTCAGCGCTTCCCGGTAATGGTGCTCATGGAGCGCCTGTTGCAACGACTCCCGGGTAACCTCCGGTGGCGGCGGCGTGGTCTGGCAAGCGCTCAAGGCGATCAGTCCCGCCAGCAGAAGAAGAGTGGGGCGGCGAGCTGAATCAGGACGATGCACGGTGTCCGTCCGTGTTGAGGCGGGTCAGGAACTGGGCGATACGTTGCTCCATCAGAGTTTCGGACAAGGCGTGCACGCCATCGACCCGGTAAGTGCTGACCGGCTCCTGCCGGCCGCGAACGCGCATGGAGCCGTATTCCAGCGCCCGCACCCGGGGGGCGATGTTGGCGTCCTTGAACACGGCGGCGGCGGCGATGATTTCGCCGGCGGCGGCCATGTTGGAAAGCCGTGACGCCAGATTCACGGTATCGCCGACCACCGTATATTGCATGCGGTCACGGGAGCCCAGGTTCCCGGCCAGCATGGCGCCGGAATTGATTCCGATACGGAATTCCACGGTGGTCAGGCCGCGGGCCTGCCGATGTTCGTTGAGGCGCTGAATCAGGCGCTGGATCATCACCGCGCAGCAGAGGCCATGGAACAAGTGCTCGGGATCCTCTTCCGGCACCCCGAACACGATCATGGCGCAGTCACCCATGTACTTGTCGATGGTGCCGCGATAGGAATCCGCCGCCCAGGCGACGGCATCGAAGTAAACGTTGAGCATATGGGCCACCGCCTCCGGCGCCAGGCTTTCCGACAACCGGGTGAAGCCGACGATATCGGCGAACACCACCGTGGCGTTGACGTCGCGACCGCCGAGGGTGACCTGATCCAGGTCGGCCATCATGCTTTTCGCCAC
Source organism: Alloalcanivorax xenomutans (assembly GCF_900217905.1). Classification (GTDB taxonomy): domain Bacteria; phylum Pseudomonadota; class Gammaproteobacteria; order Pseudomonadales; family Alcanivoracaceae; genus Alloalcanivorax; species Alloalcanivorax xenomutans. The sequence continues at coordinate 59,709 of NZ_OBMO01000018.1, read as the reverse complement.
CGAAGGACTGACGAAACGCTGCAGTACCCTTTCCACCTGATCTTTCTCCAGCATGCTATGGGCCATGCTGTTGTAGGCTTCGATCAGCAGACCGATCTCGTCATTGCGGCGTTCACGAATACGGAACTGCAAGTCGCCACGCCGCATGGCGCTGGTGGCGGCCAGCAGATCACGGATTGGCTGGGACAGCCGGCGGCTGATCACGAAAGAGGCGATTATGGCGATCAGCCCCATGATCACGGTGGCGGTGATCATGGCCGTCCGGACCTCTTTCTGGGCCAGAGCGATAGGTTGATCGGAGAGAGTGATCGCCACCGCGCCGACCTGGATATCGTTGACCATTACCGGGGAAATATAGGTGCTCATGGGCGAGCCGGCCATGGTCCAACGGCTGACGCCCGCTTCGCTCAAGGGACCGCGCCGGGCCGGCTGCACTCCCGCTTCATCGATCAGGCCGCCGTCCCGGTCAAACAGGGTGGCGCCGTAAATATTGTCACTGCGGACCAGATTATTGATGTGCACCTTGAGCAGGAAGCGGTCCTCGGCCAGTAAGGGTTCGCGGGCGGTATGTGCCAATTGGGAGGCGATGGCACCACCGAAACTGTCCGCCTGCTGACGCATGCGCTCAAGCTGGTTGTTCAGCAGCAGAGTGCCGAGAACGGCCATGCCCAAAAGAATCATGGCGGAGATCGACAGGCCCATCTTCCAGGCCACCGGGAAGTAGGCGGGCAGGTAAGGGCGCAACAGCCGGCGGAACCGGTGCTTTTTTTGTTGCGGTTGCTGTCTTGAAGGATCGTCCACGCTGCTGTTCCTAGAGCCGGTTTTGCGAGTGCCCGTCTTTGCCGAAGCTGGAGCGGCGGTGCCGCCGTGCCCTTGCCGGGGATGGCTGGTGGCCGGGCCCGGCGCCATCGACACCGGATTGGTATTCTCTACCGATATTCTACCTGAATAGCCGCTCCGCGGAGGAATGGATCAAGGTGTGGCCCGCCCGCAGCTTGCCAGGGTGTGGCTCCGGTGTCACATTGCCAGAATGACGCAGGTTAGGGAACCATGGAATGGGCCTCGTTTCCACCCAACCAGCATGACGGGTTTCGGTGCCGGATGCGTCGTGCGTCCGATAACCGGGTAGTTCCGGATTATTGTCCCGGCAAAAGCGGGTTCCAGGAAATCAAGATGGGATTTATACAAGAGCGGCGGGTGCCCGCCAACGGTCTGGATATGTTCATTGCCGAAGCCGGCGTCAAAGGCGCCCCTTTGGTGTTGTGTTTGCACGGCTTCCCGGAGTGCTGGGCGTCGTGGCGATATCAATTACCGGTACTGGCCCAGTCCGGATACCACGCCGTGGCGCCGGATTTGCGCGGGTACGGCGAAACCCGTGGAGCGGCGACGGTGGAGGACTGCCGCCTGTCCCGGCTGGCCGGGGATGTGGTGGCCCTGATTGATGCCCTCGGTGCCGAACGGGCGGTGCTGGTGGGGCATGATTGGGGATGCGCGCTGGCCTGGGAAGTGGCCAGGACCTACCCGGAGCGGGTGACAGCGGTAGTTGGGCTGTCGGTCCCCTACGGTGGCCCCTCGCCACGCGCGCCCACCGAGGCGATGCGGGAGCTGTTCGGGGATCATTTCTTTTATATGCTTTATTTTCAGCAAGCCGAAGCGCCGGAACGGGAGCTTGGTGAGGATGTTCGCTATAGCCTGCGGGCTCTGTTCCACAATCTTTCCGCCGAAGGCATGGCCAATTTCCAGGTGGCACCGGATGACAGCGGTGTGCTGGATTCCATGCGCGTGCCGGCACGGCCCTCGCGCTGGATGCGTGAGGAAGACCTGGATTATTACGTGGCCCGTTTCGAGAAGACCGGGTTTACCGGGGCGCTCAACTGGTATCGAGCCATGGATATCTCCTGGGAGGAAAGCCGCGCTGACGACAACTGGACGATTCAGGCGCCGGTGCTGTTTCTCGGTGGCATGCAAGACCCGGTATTGATGTTCAGTCAGAAGGCTCTGGCACGCATGCCGGACTATGTGCCGAATCTGAATACCGTGGTGCTGGACCAGTGCGGGCACTGGATCCAGATGGAGCAGGCGGCGGAAGTGAATCGGGAGATGCTGGCGTTTCTGGCTGAGGCGGCCCCGCCCGGAGAGGATCACCCCGAACCCTGATCTGTATCAAGGGCAGCCGGGCGTGGATCGGCGACTATTCTCTCCGGGGCGCAAGCCCCGCTGCGTATGCTTCCGGTATATCCGGTTTTTCAAGGCCCCACGGCGGGGCCTTTTTTATGCCCGCCGTCCATGGCGGCCACCTCCATCGTGCAGAACGCACCCGCTACCAGTGAATCCCCTTAAACAACCGGGAGAAGGCCGCCTGCTCGCGGCTGATCCGTTTGGGCGTGCGCTCACGCCGCCCCATCGCGGCGGCGGAGTCGGAGAACAGCTTGTAGCCGGTGTTCATGATCGTTTCCGTGGCCCGGGGGGTAATGAAATGCATCACCTGACCGAGGACGCCAAGACTGGTGGCGATCCGCTTGGGCTGGCGCACGATGGCGTCGCAGATCATGTCCGCCGCCTGGCTGGGGCTGATGGTGGGTACGTGATTGTACAGCTTGGTGGGTGCGATCATCGGCGTGCGCACCAGCGGCATGTTGATGGTGGTGAAACGGATGCCCTGGTGAGCCAGCTCGCTGGCGGCACAGCGGGTGAACGAATCCAGCGCCGCCTTGGATGCCACATAGGCGGAGAAGCGCGGTGCGTTGGTCAGAACGCCGATGCTGGAAATATTGATGACGTGTCCGCTGCCCTGTTCCAGCATGCTCGGTAACAGGCGCATGATCAGCCGCAATGAGCCGAAGTAGTTCAATTGCATGGTGCGTTCGAAATCGTGGAAACGATAGACCGAGTTGACCACCGAGCGGCGGATGGAATGGCCAGCGTTGTTCACCAGGATGTCGACGCGTCCGTAATCCGCCAGAACCTCCTTCACCAGATCATCCACGGATTCCATCTTCGAGACGTCGCAACGGTAGGCCCGGGCGATGCCTCCCACCTGCTTGATCTCGTGCAGGGTCTCTTCCAGTTTCTCCGGAGTGCGGGCCACCACCAGCACGGTGGCTCCAGCGCGGGCCAGCTTCAGGGCCGAGGCCTTGCCGATCCCGGAAGTGGCCCCGGTGATCAGCACGACCTTGTCCTCCACCTTGTCAGGCAAGGACGGTAGCGGCTGCAATTCGTCCTTGCGCTGATCCCGCTCCGGGTCCAGGTGATTTTCCCAGAAATCCCACAATTGCTGGATGTAGCTTTCCAGATCCGGCACTTCAATGCCGCTGCCTTCCAGAGCAGCCCTGGCCCGTTGGTTGTCGTACTGAGTCGGGAATGCCAGGAACTGAACAATGGTGGGCGGGATGTCCAGACTTTCCAGCAGCTGGTTGATCAGTGCTTTCGGGGTCAGCGCGTTGACGCCTTTTTTGACGAAACCAGGGACCGCATTGAAGACGCGGTTATCCAGGCGCACCGGCATACGTGGCGCCTGGGCGGCGCCGGCGATGATATCCATCACCTCGCTGAAGTTATAGCTGCGCTCGGCGGTCAGGTGAAAACACTGGCCGTTCCCCTCCGGCAGATGGGCGATGTGATCCAGGGCACTGGCGACGAAGTCCACCGGCACGATATTGAAATGGCCGCTTTCCACGCCCACCAGCGGGAACCAGTTGGGCAGATAATCCTTGAGCTTCTGGATCAGTTTGAAGAAGTAGTACGGGCCGTCGATTTTGTCCATTTCCCCAGTCTGGGAATGGCCCACTACCAGAGACGGCCGGTAAATGCGCCAGGGGATCCGGCTCTCCTGGCGTACCAGGGCTTCCGATTCGTGCTTGGTCAGCAGGTAGGGATTGTCCAGGCCGGAGGCCTCTTCGAACATGTCCTCGGTGAAGGTGCCGGGATAGAGTCCGCCGGCGGCCACCGAGGAAACATGATGGAAACAGCCGGCCTGCAGCTGTTCCGCCAGTTTCAGGGTTTGGCGGGTGCCTTCGATATTGGTGTAACGCTGGGTGTTCTCGTCGGCATTGAGATCGTAGATCGCCGCGAGATGGAAGAAGTGGTCGATCTGGCCGGCCAGGTCATCCAGGTCCCGCTTGCTCAGACCCAGGCTTTTTCTCGTCAGATCGCCGGTAATCGGTACCAGGCGCTGCTCTTCGACGCCCAGCCGCCTCCGCAGAGCCTCCAGCTTGTATTCGGAGCCTGGGCGAACCAGGGCGAAGACCCGGCTGTCTTCCCGTTTCAGAAGCCGGGCAACCAGAAAGCGGCCGATGAAACCGGTGGCCCCGGTGACGAAATAGTTCATGGCGGTCAATCCCTCGTTAGCACGCACGGTGTGTTGTAGAGCCTGTTTATGATCTTGCCGGGCACCTGATCGATGATGCGCCCCTTGTCCGGGCGATGCCAGCATGGGCCGGTCTCGCCATTACAACTAACAAGTGTTAGTTATTTTGTGATCGTTATGTCCGGATGTCAACAGCCTTCCACGGTTGTTGCAAGAAGCCTGCCTTTTATGGCTATATAGGGATAAGCAATAACTAACAGTTGTTTGTTGAAAATGACGGAAACCCTGCGACAAAAGCAGAAAAAGGAAACCCGCGAACGGATTCTGGGCGCGGCCCGGCAACTGATGGCCGGAGGGCGGGGCCTGGACAGCCTGGGATTGCGCGAGGTAGCCCGTGAAGCCGGCCTCGCCGCCACGTCTCTGTACAACCATTTTCCCGATATGGAAGCGTTGGGGCTGGCCTTGATTGACGAAGCCTGCTTTCGGTTGCGTGTCGCCATGTCGGAAGGGCGTCGCAGCATGATCGAGATCGGGCCGCGCCAGGCGATCCAGGAACTGGTGGGCCGCTTTGGCCGCTTCATTCTGTCCAATGAAGGCGAGTTTCGTCTGTTGCTGCAGCAGAGGCTGGGGCGCAGCCGGCGCTACCGGGCGCGTATTCACGGTGAGCTGCAACTGCTGGTGGATGAGCTGGCCGAGGACATTCGTTCCGTGGTGGCGGCCCAGGGGCGCCCGGCGGTGCCCGCCGAGCGTGAAGCGGAAGCGGCGGTATCGCTCATGTTCGGGCTTGGCGTGGCCATGCTCGATGTCTCCCCGGCGCGGCGTGAGGAGTTGGCGGCCAATGCGGTGGAGCAACTGGCGATCCTGGCTCTGGGAGGGCGCCGCTGGGCTCAGGGCGAGCGCCTCTAGGCGTCTTCCGGCGGCTTCGTTACGGCAGCGAAATCGGCCGTCGGAGGCGCCATCAGCGGGCTGCCGCGATTTGTGCTACAATGCCGTCCTTTCCCAATCTATCCCCTGGAGCACAATGGTAATCGTCAAAGGGCTCATTCCGGTGCGGGATGATCTGCGGGATGACGCCTTGGCCCTGATTCAGACTCTGGCCCGCGAAGCGCGCCTCGAGGAGGGCTGCGTTTCATACGAAGTCTACGTACAGGCTGACTCCCCCCGGGTCATCATGTTATGGCAGCAGTGGCGCGATCTGGACGCCCTTGAACGCCATTTCGATTCCGATCATTTGGATGATTTTCTCGATCGTATCCCCGACATGATCGACGGTGAAGTGCATTCATTGCGTTTCGACGTCACTGGAGAGGACGAAGAGGAAATCGACGACGTCCCGCCACGCCTCGACATGGTATTGGGAGACGATACCGTCCTGCATTGACGCCGTATGTCGGTTTCGGCCATGGCGGCGTCCATTCCTTCCTGAGACCCTGTCGGTGAATCCCCTACACTGGGGAACCGGACGTGGATAACCGAGAACAAACGCTCATGAAGACCCGTATCGATTCCGTGGATGACGTGATCGCCAGTTTTGCCCGCCAGGGCTACATATGCGATCAACGCACCGCGCTGGCGGTCTACCTGGCCGCTCAACTGCAAAAGCCGATTCTGGTGGAAGGCCCGCCGGGGGTGGGCAAAACCGAGCTGGCTAAATCCGCTGCCGCCTTTCTGGAAGCGCCACTGATCCGCCTGCAATGTTACGAGGGGCTGGATGAGAGCCGCGCCCTGTACGAGTGGAAATACGGTAAGCAGTTGCTCTATACGCAATTGCTGCGCGACAAGCTCAGTTCCCTGCTGTCCGATACGGAGAACCTGGAACAGGGCATGGCGCGTCTCGGCGACCTGGGTGACGCTTTCTACAGCGATACTTTTCTGGAGCCTCGTCCCCTGTTGCGGGCGCTGCGCGCGGAGGAGCCGGTGGTGCTGTTGATCGACGAGATCGACAAAGCGGATCAGGAATTCGAGGCTTTCCTGCTGGAACTGCTCTCTGATTTTCAGATTTCCATCCCGGAACTGGGTACGGTACGTGCCCGCCATCGTCCCCTGGTGTTTCTCACCAGTAACGACCAGCGTGAGCTGTCCGACGCTCTCAAGCGTCGCTGTCTGCATCTCTATATCCCCTATCCGGAACCGGATCTGGAACGGCGGATTGTCGCCGAGCGGGTGCCGGAGCTTGGTGATCGGTTGCGCGAGCAACTGGTGAGTTTCATTCAGCATCTGCGTGAGCAGGACATGAAGAAACTGCCCGCCATCTCCGAAACCCTGGACTGGGCCCGGGCTCTGGTGCTGTTGCACGCCGACAGTCTCGAGCCGGAGCTGGTTGAGCAGACGCTGACCCTGATCCTCAAGAACGAACAGGACGTGACGTTGGCGCGTGGCCTGTTACCGCATTGGTTCAGCAAGCAGCGCGCGGGCTGAGGTCGAGCCATGGCTGATCGTCGTTTGCATGAGTTCGTGCGTGCCTTGCGTGGGGCACAGATTCGTATTTCTCCGGTGGAAGCGGAAGAAGCGCTGCGGGCCGCGGCTCTGATCGGCTACCACCCGCGCGAACAGTTCCGGGAAACGCTGGCGCAGACCTTGGTCAAGGCCCAGGTGGACCGGGCCCGCTTCGATCAGTGCTTCGATGATTTTTTTCACTTCGAGTCCATTGCGGCGGATGGCGATGAAGACGCCGAGGTGGGGGCTTTGCCCGACACCACCGATATGGACACCGGAGATCTGTCGGAAACCACCGCCAATCTGCTTGCCCAGTCGCCGGAGCAACTGACTCAGAGTCTCGCCGAGGCCGCCGCCCAGCAGGACTTCACCGCTATGCAGGTCATTACCCAACAGGGACTGTTCGCCCGGCAGTTGGTGATGAACATGGGGATGGGGGCGGTGGACGACGATATTCTGCGTTTGGCGGCATCGCCGCGCCGCCGGGATCAGAACCGGGCGGAGCAGTTGCGGGATTGGCGCCAGCAGGTGCGGGAGCGGGCCAGCCAGTATGTGCGGCGGCAGTTCGAGTTGCACGGCCGGGCCCATGGCCGTGCGCTCAGGGAACACACCATGCGGGCGGCGCCGTTCCGTGAACTCCGTGAGTACCACCAGATTCAGGATCTGGTGCGACGCATGGCGCGCCGCCTTGCCGCTTTGCATCAACGCCGGCAAAAACGCGCCAAACGCGGCGCCATGGACGCCCGCCGTACCTTGGTCTCCAGCCTGCGCTATAACGCCGTACCGGTGCAGTTGCACTGGCGTGAACGGCGCAAGCTGAAGAGCAAAGTGTATGTGATTTGCGATGTCTCCGGGTCGGTGCGTGAGGCGGCCCGGTTTTTGTTGCAGTTCCTCTATGCCATGAACGATGTTCTGCCCCAGGTGCGCAGCTTTGCTTTTGCCGCCCGCTTCGATGAGGTCACCGATGACTTCCGTCAGTACCATCCCGAGGTGGCGGTGGGGCGTATTCTCGACCGGGTTTCCGGCAGCGGCACCGATTATGGCTACATGTTCGAGTCCTTCCAGGAGGCCTGTGGCCGGGAGATCGACCGGCGCAGCACAGTGATCATTCTGGGGGATGCACGCAACAATGACTTGCCCGCGGGTGAGGAGCATCTGGCGGAAATCTCGCGCCGTGCCCGCCAGGTCTTCTGGTTGAACCCGGAGCATCCGTCACGCTGGAACAGCGGTGACGCCATCATGGCCAAATACGAACCCTACTGTCGGGCCGCCCGCCGCTGCTCCAGCCTGAACGATCTCAGCCGTTTCGTGGATTATCTTTTGCGGGCGCTGAACAACGCACAGTAGTTGAAGTGAAATTTTAAAATGCGAACTGCTTCGCTCGCTTTTAACGCCATTTAACCCCTCTCCCGAACTCCCCCGGATAGCATAAGTCACACCGTTGTAACCCGAGTGGTTCGACTCGCAAGTAAGGAGTGATTTATGTTGACCCGGAAATTCGCGACAGCAGTGGCCGTTACTTTCTCGCTCACCGCAGGTGGGGCCTACGCGGCCGGTCCCTTTATCGGCGGCAACTACACTCAAATGCAATACGATAATGAGGAGTACGACAGCGATACGCTGAAAATTGACTCCGCCGTTTTCCGTGCTGGGTATGAATTCAACGATTATCTGGGAATGGAAATCCGCGGTGGCATGGGATTCGATGAGGACTCCCGGGGTATCGTCGATTTTGAAATGGACAATATGTATGGCGCTTATGTGAAATTATCAGCGCCTCTGGCGGAATCGGTACATCCTTACATCATCGGCGGCTATACCAAAATGAAAGGGACGGTGAAGGCCGAGGGGACCTTGGCGGGCGTCAATTATCAGGTGGATGACAGTCGCCGTTTCGAGGATCAATCCTATGGCGCGGGCATTGATGTGAATCTTACCGATACTCTGGGAATGAATCTGGAATACATGCGTTACTTCGACAAGGACGAAGAGGAAATTTCCGGCGTTAGCGTTGGTTTGCGGTCGGCGTTCTAAAGTATCGGAGCGCGGTGGGGTAAGAGCCTGTTTAAGGCATTACCCCACTTTCGACATCGCCATGCTGGATTGAAGGCGTGGCAAGAACGCTGAATGAACTCCCAGAGCTTTCATGGTCCAGTAGTGCCCGCTCACCACTCTCTCCACCAGTAATGTCCGGGACGAAGGCTGAAATGTCAGCAGCGCCGACAGTGGCGTCTTGCGTACCGTTTCCACGATATCCAGATGAACCCGGGCGTCTGCGAAATTGACCGGCTCGGGAGAAAATCCACTCAGTATCAAAGGCACCCAGCGATCGTAGAATCCCGGTGGCGGATGGCTGTCGGGCCGCCGCGCGCCCAGTTCAATCAAGCCGGCATCGAGGTGTTCCCAGTCGCCCCTGGTGGCGGCGTTGATGACCTTGCCAAACAACTCGATATCTTCTTCGCTCAGTTGCTTCACCGCGCCGAAATCGTACATCACAATACTGCCGTCCCGGCGGAAAGCGAAATTGCCGGGATGGGGATCGCAGTGCACCGTTCCTAGTTGGAAAATCTCCGCCGCCAGGGCGTCAAACAAGCGCTCACCCAACAGATTGCGTAGCGGCTGGTCGAAGCCATTCTCGTCGTTGACCTGGTGTAGAGGGACGCCGTCTTCGCGGCTCAGGGTGAGTACCGCCTCAGCGGACAGAGAAGCGTGGACCCGGGGGATCACCAGCCAGGGCTGGTCACGGTGAAACTCGCGCAGGTGATTCAGATTGCGCGCTTCCTGATGGTAATCCAGTTCTTCGTTGAGTCGCGATCGGATCTCCTGAAATACCGAGTCCAATGCGGCTTCATTCACCTTGAGCAGGCTGCCGAGTCTGAGGATGCGTTTCAGATGGCGCATATCCGAATCGATCGAGCTGCGCACCGCTGGATACTGCACCTTGACCACCACCGATTCTCCATCCCGGGTAACCGCGTCATGGACCTGGCCGATGGATGCGGCCGCGAACGGTGTTTCGGAAAACTCCCTGAAATGGTCGCCGAGTTTACCGCCCAGATGGGTTTCCAATTGCCGTCGGATAACGTGGAATGGCATTGGCGCGGAAGCGTTCTGCAGTACCGCCAGCTGTTCACTGATTTCCTTGGGCAGAATGTCCTGCATCTGCGAGGCGATTTGCCCCACTTTCATCACCGCGCCTTTCATCTCTCCCAGCGTGGCCGCGACCTCCCGGCCAATATGGCGCATCAGGGCCTCGCGGTTGGTCTCTCGCAGAGCGTCATCCTGAAACCAGCTCTTGACCTGATGGGTGGCCACGCGAGTGGCGATGGAGGTGGTCATGCCCGTCAGTTTAAGCAGGCGTCCGCCGCCGGCAAGCGGATTGCGGATTCGTTTGGCCACGGTGCCCTCCATGCGATCACTACGGTGTTGGAGTTCCTATGGTGCTCTAATCCGGCGAGGAAGGCGATGGGGTTAACACGATGGCTTGCCAGCGAATGCTTTGCGAAAAAAAGGGGCCGATAACGGCCCCAGGTAAGGAGAGAAGTGACAGAAAATTGGAATCAGGCGCGCTCTTTCTCGCCGGCGCTGATCAGCTCATCCAGCAGCTTCTGACCTTGTTCGCGCACGGTGGAAACGGCGCCCACACCGGCCAATACGAACTCGTTGCTGCTTTCCGCTTTCTCACCGCGTTGCTCCTTGCCGGCGGCAACCAGGTTTTCGTAAAGCTCCTGGCGTTTTCGCGGTGCCTCGTCGATCAGTTGACGGGCGCTCAGGAGCAAGCCACGGCTGGCCAGAGCCAGTTTTGATTTGCCGTCGGCCTCGTCGCCGTAGGCTTGAGCACCGGTGGACAGATAGTGTCCGTAGAGCTCCTCGGATTTCTCATTGGCCTTGCTGTAGGCACCCAGGCCGGCCAGATAGAGAGTGTTGGCCAGGCTTTTGGCACGGTTGACCAGGTTGGCCCGTTCTTCACGCAGTTCTTTCAGCTCGCCCATGGATCGCCTCTCGTCAGCGGGTCTTTTGGGGGGCGACAAACGCCTTGGCGTTGTCGGAGAAAAAGGTTTGGCGAGAACGATTCGCCAAAGTATGGGGTTAGATTACGGGGTAGCGCGGCATGGCAAGGTTTTGATTGTCAGACAATAAAACAGCGCTTGTTGCCCGGCCTTGTGATGCATATCAACCTGCCCCCGCCAAGTCGCCCGTGGCAGAGATTCCAGACCGTCCGTACACTGCCTGAAGAATAAAATGGCGAGATGGATTCCATGAGTGAAGCGTTTATTGCCAAGGTGCCGGAGCGCATCTGGGCGGGGGGAAGGCCGGCTCGGGCCCGGCAATGGGAAGCGGAATTCAACGTGGCCTCCTGGGTGCGGGTGACCGGAGCCCGGGGCCGGGTGGAACTGCGCGTGTGTTGCCTGGACGAAAAGGGTGAGCAGGCGGTGGTGGTCGACTGCGCCGAGGTCCAGGGAGAAGGCAGTGCGTTGTTGTCCGGGGTGGTCAAGCTCCGGCTCAGTGACAGCGTGGAGCAGATCCAGGTGACCCTGGGCCTGTCCGATCCGTCCATGCGCTATGTGGTGGAAGAGCTGTACATGCAGCGCCGGGGCATGGCATTGGATCCCCAGGACAAGCTGATTTCCAACTACTAAGCCGTGCCGCCCGCGGTACGACGGGGTTTGGTGCTGGCCGGTCGCGGCTGGGGCCGGGGCGTCTTGCGGTCTTGTTCCAGCAATGACTCCGGCCAGCAGTGGAAGTCCAGACCGGTGACCCGGTTCAGGTTTTCCAGGGCGGTTTCGGGGTCGCGCTCTTCGAGGCGTATGACCTTGCTCATGATGTTTCACCTGATCGTGGTCTCCATTGGATAGCGAGAACCGTGCCAGCCTCTTCTCCCTGATTATTTCTTTTTAAATCAGGGGGATATGTTTTTTATCCCCGAAGCCCGATGATCCGGCGCCGCGCCCTGCGGCAGGATGTGACGGTTTTTGCCAGCCACCACGGCGCTGGTGGATAGCGGCCTGGCGATCAGGAATCCAGAAAAAAATCCGGTAACAGCTGATCATCGCTCAGCGACGGGTCTACCTTGTAACGGTCCAGGTCCACGCCTTCCGCCGCCAGGACCTCGTCATCAATAAAGAAGTTGCCGCTGCACTGGTTCGCCGGCTGGATCAGGATGGCATGGGCGGCGTCGGCCATGATGCCCGGCTGGCGTGAGGCCTGCACCGACTGCTCGCCGCCAAGGAGATTACGGACCGCGGAGGTGTTGATGGCGGTACGTGGCCACAGCGCGTTGACGCCCACCCGGTTGCGGTACTCATCCGCCAGGCCCAGCACGCACATGCTCATGCCGTACTTGGCCATGGTGTAGGCCAGGTGGCGACCGAACCAGGCCGGGTTCAGATTCAGCGGCGGTGACAACATCAGAATGTGAGGGTTCTCCGCCTGGCGCAGCAGTGGCAGGCACAGCCGGCTGGCGAGGAAGGTGCCGCGGGCGTTGACCTGATGCATCAGGTCATAGGACTTCATGCTGGTGCTTTCGGTGGAAGTGAGCGAAATGGCGCTGGCGTTGTTGATCAGAATGTCCAGGCCGCCAAAGGTCTCCTCCGCCTGCTGTACCGCGTCCGCCACATCTTCCTCATGGCGAATGTCCCCCACGCACACCAGGGTCTTGCCGCCGGCCTCCTGCATTTCCTCGGCGGCGGTATAAAGCGTGCCGGGCAGCTTGGGGTGGGGCTCGGCGGTTTTCGAAAACAGCACGATGTTGGCACCGTCGCGGGCTGCGCGCAGGCCTATGGCCTTGCCAATGCCACGGCTGGCGCCGGTGATGAACAGGGTTTTGCCGCTCAGTGTCGACATGATGTTCTCCTTTATGCGTGCCAGGGGAGGTTTACAGAGTACGCCTGCTGCTGGAGAGGTGGAAAGAGGGGGCGGCACGGTTGACCGCAGGTGCCCGTCCGGCGGGCTTCAGGGGCAATGCCGGCCGGGGAGAGGGCTGGGTATGGTGTGCAGGTCTGTCATTTCAGGCCAATGCAAGAGATCAAGACGGGAACGGCAAGATGACAATTCTAAAAATGAATCCCGAGGAATACGCGGTGTCCGCGGAGTACCTGATTCCCTTCATGGAAGTGATGAAGAAACGCGGGTTCAGCGAAGAGCAATTGCTGGATGGAACCGGTGTTCGCCAGGGATGCTGGCGTGAGGCGAAATCACGGGTGTCGGCGACGCTGTTGCGGCGGGTGGCCCGGCGTGCCGTGATGCTCACCAACGAGCCCTGGCTCGGCTGGGAACTGGGAGCGGCGACGCCGCTGTCTTCCCACGGTTTTCTCGGCTACGCGGCGATGAGCAGCGAAACCCTGGGGGACGCCATTGAACTGGCGGTGAAATTCTTCCGTATCCGCAGCACCCTGATTCAACTGGAGTCCTTCGTCGAAGGCGACTGGGCGGTGCTGCAGGTCAATGAAATGCTGTCTCTCGGTGATCTGGCGCCGTTGCTTACGGAGAGCCTGTTCTCCAGCTTCCATTTCATGGGGATGCAAATGCTGCCGGAAGTGGAGCTGTTCGGTGAGCTGCGCTTTTCCTATCCGGAGCCGGATTACTTTCAGCGGCTGCGGCCGCTGATTCCGGTGCCGGTGTATTTCGATTGTGCCTACAGCCAAATGCGCTTTCCCGCGGAGCGTTTGCAATACCGGTTGCGCTTCGCGGATCCGCGCCTGTCGCGTCTGGCGGAAGTGCAGTGCGAGCAGGAACTGGCCCATATAAAGGCACCGCCGCCGTTATTGGGGCAGGTGCGCAGAATTATTCTGGCGCGCTCGGGCCGGTTTCCCGGCGTCGAGGAAGTGGCCAGTGAGTTGCACATGTCCTCCCGCACGCTCAAGCGCAAGCTGCAGCAATTGGGGACCAGCTACCAGAAGCTGCTGGATGATCTGCGCAAGGGGTTGGCGGTGGAATACCTGTCACAAAGCCGCCGTTCGGTGGACGATATCGCCGCCGCGCTGGGCTATTCCGATGCTTCCAATTTCGCCCGTGCGTTCCGCCGCTGGACCGGCAAGAGCCCGTCGGACTATCGCGGCTAGGGTGTCAGGGCCGTGGGGTGTGGCCGGTAAACGGCCGCGCTCAATGAAGGATCAATGAGCTGATGGCCCCGCCGAGAGCGCCCAGTAGCAGTGTCAGGGTCGCCAGGAAACCAAGCAGGAAACCAGTGCCACGATCCCGGGGCTGTTCCAGATAATGATTAAAGTAGAGCTGGCGGCCGATCAGGAACAGGCTACCCACCACCGCCGCCGCGCGCGGCTCCAGGTACCAGCCACATAACCATAACGCGGGCAGGAACAGCACCAGTTGTTCCACCGTGTTGGCATGGATCCGGTGACTGCGCTCAAACAGCTCGTGTCCGGCCACGGCCGGCGCACGGATCTGATATTTGACCCGGGCCCGCCCCACCAGAAAACTGAACAGGGCGCATTGCAGCAAGGCAAGCACCGTGACGATGGCCACCCATTCCATAACCGTCCCCCCAGACAGAAAAACATGTGTCGCCGCCCGTGGCGGCACAGCCTTGATAGGCTCTAATAATTTTGGCGTATCATGCTAGCCTGGATGGCGTGGTATAGCGAGCCGTGCCCATACCAAGTGGAGAGGTTATGACAGCGGTGATATTGCACGAACGTCTGGCGGCGGATACCGGCGCCGTGGCGGAGGATGAGTTTTGCTGGATTCGCTGGCTGCGTGACGGCCGCTTCCCTTGGCTGGTGGTGGTTCCGCGCCGGCTCGATATCCGGGAGTGGCACCAACTGGCGGAGGAGGAACAGCACCGTCTGCTGAGCGTGGTCAATGGTTTGGCGGCGGAACTGGAGCGGGTCACCGGTGCCGACAAGATCAATATCGGGGCGTTGGGGAATCTGGTGCCCCAACTGCACGTGCATGTGATCGCTCGCTTCCGTGATGACCCTTGCTGGCCGGGGCCCGTATGGGGGCAGGGCACTCCGCGACCATTGAAACATCCACCGGGCTGGCTGTCCGGATTGGTGTTGCCGGAGGGGGCATGGACGCGCTGATCCCGGTGCCGGTGCAGTGTCCCCATTGCTGGCAGTATTTCGATGCCCTGGTCGATGTGTCCCAGGGGGATCAGGAATACGTGGAGGACTGTCACGTTTGCTGCCAACCCCTGGTGCTGACAGTCTTCCTGCCGAACCCGGAGACGCCCGAGGTTTCGGTGCGGCCGGAGAATGAGTGATCCGTTTTATGGTTCATCACGGATTGGCGGGAAGGGTTTCTCTTCAATCAGGGATTTTGCCTTTCTAGCGGAGGAGCGTTGCTGGTCAGGGCATTCCAGGACACGCTACAAGTACATCCCTGTAAGCTCGGGTTTGGCCATCCCTGGCCAAACACGGTCCTGGAACGCCCTGACCAGCAACACTTCGCGAGTGCTGCAATACTCAGCTGCAAATTGACGACAGTGAGAAGAAAAAGGAACCCTTCGGTTGGCTATGACTGAGGGTCTTGTGCGCTCCCCCGGGTTCCATGACTGTGTGAGGCAGGACGCCGAACGCAAGCCCCCAGGGATGGGTTCACGGCGGGTCATGGAACCCGGGGGAGCGCACAAGGCCCGGGCTACGAAGCTCCAGAGAAGAGCTCTCCTTGCCAGAACAACACCCTTTCGAAAAGAACCTTTATCTGTGTGCCGGTCAGCTAGCGGTCAATATGCCCCAGAGAACGATCCGGGCAGGCGATATCGCGCACCCGGCGTTTCAGTTCGGTGATCTCCGGAAAGCCGCCATCCTCGGCCCGATCCCAGATCAGCGTGCCATCCACGCTAATCCGAAACACCCCGCCAGTGCCTGGCCGCAGAGTGACTTCCTCCAGTTCTTCCGAAAAGGTGGCGAGCAGTTCCTGGGCGTACCAGGCGGAGCGCAGCAGCCAGTTGCATTGGCGGCAATAGTGAATGCTCACTTGGCCAGCCATGAAACCGTTTACTCGCTATCGCCGGGGAAGTCGGCGCCAGCCAGAAAGGCCAGCATTTCCGGATCCTGCAGCAGGCGCTCGATGGCTTTGGCCAGGATGTCGTTGATCATCTGCCGGTTTTGCGCCAGGGACGGCGTGAACGGCGTCTTGTGCTCGACGCTGCTCTTGTAAGTGCCGGTATGGGTGGTCGGGCCGCGGCGGGCTTCCGCCTGCAGTACCAGGTTCAGGTCGACCCGATTCACCACCGAGCCCGGCTCCGGAATATAGTCCAGCTGCTCCAGGCGGACTTCCAGAGTGGTGGCGTCTCCGCCGGGATTGAAGGCGTTGAAGCCCAGACTCTGCAGGCCATTGCGGACGGTGTCGGCGATCACCGCCTTGATGTCGTTGCTGGGGATCAACAAGGCGGTCTCGTCGTAAACGCCGCCGCGGCTGCCGAACTCATTCTTGCCACGGGAATCGACGCCAAGAACCTGTATTGAACGGTTATGGCCGACGTTGGAGGCTTTGACCTGCACTTGCGGGTCGACCTCAATGCGCTGCGGGCTTAGGGCACAGCCGCTTACAACCAGGGCGGCAATCAGAACGGTCAGTAGGGAACGCATGAGTCTTTCCTCATCTGTCTCGGTTCAGGGCTCTATGAACAGGCTCTAATGGGTCCGTTTCAGGGATTCCAATGCCAGGGTTTGCAGAGCCTCTTTATAACGGGACTCGGGCACCGTCTCCAGTGCCGCCAGGGCGAGCCGGGTCTGTTGCTCGGCCACCGCCACGGTGTGACTGAGACCGCCGGAGTCACGAACGATGTGGATGATGTCCTGCAGACGGTCCAGGCCGCCGGTGCGGATGGCGTCCTTGATCAGTTTGGCCTGCTCCGGAGAGCCGTTGCGAATGGTGTGGATCAGCGGCAGGGTGGGCTTGCCTTCGGCCAGATCGTCGCCCACGTTCTTGCCCAGTTCTTCCACATCGCCCTGATAGTCGAGCACGTCATCCACCAACTGAAAAGCAATACCCAGGTGGCGGCCGAAGGTGGCGAAGGCCTCCGCCTGATCCCACCCTTCGGTGGCGCCCAGCACGGCTCCGGTTTCCGCCGCGGACTCGAACATTTTCGCGGTTTTGTGGTGGATCACCCGCATGTAGCTGTCTTCACTGGTGTCCGGGTCGCGGCAGTTGATGAGCTGCAGGACCTCGCCCTCGGAGATGGTATTGGTGCTGAGGGACAGGATTTCCAGCAGCCGCTGGTCTTCCAGCGCCACCATGAGCTGGAATGAGCGTGAGATCAGGAAGTCGCCCACCAGCACGCTGGCGGCGTTGCCCCATACCGCGTTGACGGTGGGGCGGCCGCGGCGCAGGCCGGATTCGTCCACCACGTCGTCATGGAGCAGGGTGGCGGTATGCAATAATTCGATGACCGCGGCAACATTGACATGCTTGTCGCCGGAATAACCGGCGGCACGGGCACAGAGCAGACACACCAAGGGGCGCAGGCGCTTGCCGCCGGATTGGATGATGTACTCGCCGACCTCGCGGATCAGAGGCACATCCGTATCCAGATGGTGTTGGATGAAGCGGTTGACCGCCTCGAAATCGTCGGCGACGTTGGAACTGATGGCCTTAAAATCCATGGGGCAGCAATCCAGCAGAATGAGCGCGAACAGCGGGCAATGCTAGCAGGGGGCGGCGGGCAGTCAAGAAAAGCCGGACGCGGGCCACCGATGGCCGCCGTTCGGCGCTGCCGGGCTTGAGTCGCGGCCTGCTTTGGCGTACACTTCGCGGCCCTTTTTAGTCATCGTCCAACGGGCCCCCAAAGTGACGTCTGTCTTGTATGGACAAGATAGGCAAGTCCGCCCGCGAGGATCATCTGGAGTAAGACGGATGTACGCAGTCATCAAAACCGGTGGCAAACAGTACCGTGTGGAGGAAGGTGATATCCTCCGCGTGGAGAAAATTGAAGTAGGCACCGGTGATACCATCGATTTCGACCAGGTTCTGCTGGTTGCCGATGGCGACGACATCAAAGTAGGTCAGCCGCTGGTGGAAGGTGCCAAGGTCAGCGCCGAAGTGGTCGAGCAGGGCCGCCACAAGAAGATCCATGTGGTCAAGTTCCGCCGCCGCAAGCATCACCGCAAGCAACAAGGCCATCGTCAGTGGTACACGGCGGTGAAAATTACCGGGATCCAGGGCTGATTCTGGTCAAGGCAGGAGGATTGAGACATGGCACATAAAAAAGCCGGTGGTAGTACTCGTAACGGTCGCGATTCCGAAAGTAAACGCCTTGGCGTGAAGCGCTATGGTGGCCAGCTGGTTCAAGCGGGCGAGATCATCGTTCGTCAGCGTGGCACCCGCTTCCACGCTGGTGTGAATACCGGTATCGGTAAAGACCATACCATCTTCGCCAAGGCCGAAGGCCGCGTTAAGTTTCAGGTGAAAGGCCCGAACAACCGCAAATATGTGGTGATCGAACCGGTCGCCTGATCCCCGCGGATCGGCCTGAAAAACCCCGCGAGGTTCACTCCCGCGGGGTTTTTTGTGGCCGCCATACGGGCGGCCAGCCAGCGTGCTGTCGCGGCGGTGAACTCACCCAGCGCCTCGCGCTAAACTATCCCTTACGATTTCCAAGAGTCCTTCACCATGCAATTCGTCGACGAAGCCACCATTGATGTCCATGCGGGCAAGGGCGGTGATGGCTGTCTGAGTTTCCGTCGTGAAAAATATGTGGAATTCGGCGGCCCCGACGGCGGCGATGGCGGGGCCGGCGGACATGTGTTCGTGCGGGCCGACAGCAATCTCAACACTCTGGTGGATTACCGCTACGAACGCATTTTCAAGGCGCGTAATGGCGAGCCCGGCAAGGGGCGCCAGATGACCGGTAAATCCGCCGATCACGTGGTTCTCACCGTGCCGGTGGGGACCACCATCATTGATGTGGATACCGACGAGGTGCTGGCGGACCTGACCGGAGATGGTGATCAGGCGATGGTGGTGCGGGGCGGCCGTGGCGGCCTTGGCAACGTGCACTTCAAGAGCAGCACCAACCAGGCGCCGCGCAAGACCACCAAAGGCACCCCGGGGGAGTCCCGGCGTCTGCGGCTGGAGCTGAAGGTGCTGGCGGATGTGGGGCTGTTGGGCATGCCGAATGCCGGCAAGAGCACCCTGATTCGCTCCATTTCCGCGGCCAAGCCCAAGGTGGCGGATTATCCGTTCACCACCCTGGTGCCCAATCTGGGGGTGGTGAAGGTGGATCGCTATCGCAGCTTCGTGGTGGCGGATATTCCCGGTCTGATCGAGGGCGCGGCGGAGGGGGCGGGTCTCGGTATCCGTTTCCTCAAGCATCTGGCGCGTACCCGGTTGTTGTTGCATGTGGTGGATATTGCCCCGATGGATGGTGATCCGGCCGATCATGTCGATGCCATCGCCGATGAGCTGGACCGCTTCTCTCCGGCGCTGGCCGAGCAGGAGCGCTGGCTGGTATTCAACAAGATCGATCTGATGGCCGACGATGAGGCTCGTGAGCGGGCTGATGCCATCGTCGAAGAGCTGGGTTGGGAAGGGCCGGTGCATTTGATTTCCGCCGCCGCCGGAGTTGGCTGCGAGGAATTGGTGTACGCGCTGATGAATGCCCTGGAGGATCGCCGGCGGCTTGAGGAAGAGGATCCGGAATACGCGGCCGGGCAGCGGGAACTGCGCTCTCGCCTGGAGCAGGAAGCGCGCGAGCGGGTTCAGGAGATCAAGCAGGAAAACCGGCGCCGCCGCGACGATAATGATGATGACGACGATGACGATGATCACGATGTGGAGATCGTCTACGAACAATAGATCGTAAACAGGCTCTTAAGGACGACGGTGCACCATGGCGCGACGCGCACGTTGGGTAGTGAAAATCGGCAGCGCCCTGCTGACCAATGATGGCAAGGGCCTGGACCGGCAACTGATGCAGCAGTGGGTGGATCGCCTGGTCCGGCTCATGGACCAGGAGGTTGACCTGGTGGTGGTGTCCTCCGGCGCCGTCGCCGAGGGGATGACCCGGCTGGGCTGGCGTCGCCGCCCGGAGTCCATTCATGAACTGCAGGCTGCCGCCGCGGTGGGTCAGATGGGGCTGGTGCGGGCCTGGGAAGCCTGTTTCCGCCGGCATGACCGGCACACCGCCCAGGTGCTGCTGACCCACGATGATTTATCCGACCGCAAGCGTTATCTCAATGCCCGTGCCACCCTGTTGACCCTGCTGGGGCTGTCGGTGGTGCCGGTGGTGAATGAGAACGATACCGTGGTCACTGACGAGTTCCGCTTTGGTGACAATGACACCCTGGCGGCGCTGGTGGCCAATCTGGTGGAGGCGGAGCGCCTGGTGATCCTCACCGACCAGGAAGGGCTCTATGACGCCGACCCCAGGCAAAAGCCGGATGCCAAGCTGATTCGGGAGGCCCGCGCTTCGGATCCAGCCATTGTGGGTATGGCGGGCGGTGGCGGTTCCGGGTTGGGACGGGGCGGCATGGCCACCAAGGTGCGGGCGGCGCGGCTGGCGGCCCGCTCCGGCACTATCACCACCATCGCTTCCGGACGGAGCCCCGATGTGATTGGGGAGCTGGGAGCCGGGCGGGCGCCCGGTACCACGCTGATGCCGGACACCTCACCGCTGAATGCCCGCAAACAGTGGCTGGCCGGGCATTTGCGCATGCGTGGCCGGTTGGTACTCGACGACGGTGCCGTGCGCCGCCTGCGGCAGGCCGGTTCCAGCTTGTTGCCGGTGGGTGTTGTGGATGTGTTCGGGCAGTTCTCCCGGGGCGAGATGGTGGTCTGCGAAAGCGAGCAAGGGGAGAGGGTGGCCTGCGGGCTGGTCAACTACGACGCCGCCGACGCGCGCCGGATTTGCCGCAAGAAAAGCTCGGAGATCGCCGGGGTGCTCGGCTATATGAACGAGGAAGAGCTGGTGCACCGGGATAACATGGTAGTGTTCGGATAGTGTGGATATGAGGGGTTGCCAGCAGAGTTTGGCGGCCAATGAAAAATAGCCCGAAGGGTGGCCGCCAGGGACGGCGGGCATAAAAAAACCGGCCGAAGCCGGTTTTTTTATGGAACGCTAGATTCAGGCGGCGGACATGGCCTTGATCTTGGCGTTCAGGCGGCTCTTGTGGCGAGCTGCCTTGTTGGCGTGAAACTTACCCTTGCGGGTGGCCTTGTCCAGCACGGAGGTCGCCGTTTTGTAAGCTTCCTGAGCGGCGCCTTGGTCGCCAGACGCAATGGCCGCGTTCACCTTTTTCAGGTAGGTGCGCACCATGGAACGCATCGCTGCGTTATGCTGACGACGCTTTTCCGCCTGACGCGCACGCTTGCGTGCTTGCGGTGAGTTAGCCAAGGTCCTGCTCCTATAAAATCGGTAGTCTGTATTCAGTTCAGTATTCGGTACTGCCCGTGGCTGCAAGCGGCCATGGGTTTTAAAGACGCGCAACTATGCCTATCCGAAACGCGCTTGTCAATGGGAACTGGCGCCCCGGCGGTGCATTCGCTACGCTTGCCCGGCTTTGAGAGGCCGGGATGTCCTGACCGCTTCCCTGGACATCTTCCCGCGGCGGGAGCTACGAAGAGGCTGTGGGAAGCTGCCTTGGCAGTGAATCGGCGTGTGAGCGTGCCAGCGAATGGGGAGACCATGAATGGAGCAACGGGCGGATCAAGGCAAAACCGGCGCGCCTGAACCGGGCAAAAGGGGCGGTTTGCTGGCGTCCACCGTGGTGGTCAGCGCCATGACCATGCTCTCCCGGGTGCTGGGGCTGGTCCGGGACGTGGTGCTGGCCCGTCTGCTGGGCTCTTCCGCCGGCACCGACGCATTCTTCGTGGCCTTCCGGATACCCAATTTCCTGCGCCGGCTGTTCGCCGAGGGGGCCTTCAATCAGGCTTTCGTGCCCGTGCTCAGCGAGTATAAGGAGCGGGGCAGCGCCGCCGCCACCAAGGCCCTGATTGATCGGGTGGCCGGCACTCTCGGCGGCACCCTGGCGGTAGTGACGCTGATCGGGGTGGTGGGCGCGCCATTGCTGATCTGGCTGTTTGCCCCCGGTTTTGGTGACGACCCGCACAAACGGGCGTTGGCGGTGGAAATGCTGCGGCTGACCTTCCCGTATTTGTTCTTTATCGCGCTTACCGCCTTTGCCGGGGCCTTGCTGAACACCTGGAGCCGTTTCGCGGTGCCGGCCTTTACTCCGGTATTGTTGAATCTGTGTCTGATCGGCAGTGCCCTGTTCCTGGCGCCTCATTTCGCCGAGGGGCGGATGGCGGTGGCGCTGGCCTGGGGCGTGCTGGCCGCCGGGGTCGTCCAACTGTTATTCCAACTGCCTTTCCTGGCCCGGCTGCACTTGCTGCCGGTGCCGCGCATGGGTTGGCGTGATCCCGGAGTGCGACGCATCCTGGCGCTGATGGCGCCCGCCCTGTTCGGGGTGTCGGTCAGCCAGATCAACCTGTTGCTGGATACGGTGCTGGCGTCGTTGCTGCAAACCGGTTCGGTGACCTGGCTGTATTACTCCGACCGCCTGGTGGAACTGCCATTGGGGGTGCTGGCCATTGCCATCGGCACGGTAATCCTGCCCAGCCTGTCCGCCAAGCACGCCTCCGCCTCCACCGAGGCTTTCTCGCGAACCCTGGACTGGGCGTTGCGCCTGGTGCTGCTGGTGGGGATTCCGGCGGCTCTGGCGTTGGCGGTATTGGCCGAGCCGCTGTTGTCGACCTTGTTCCGGCACGGTGAATTCGGCGTTCGGGACGTGGAGATGGCGGCGCAGTCGCTGCGCGCCTACAGCCTGGGGCTGGCGGCCTTCATGTTGATCAAAATCCTGGCGCCGGGCTACTTCGCCCGGCAGGATACCCGCACCCCGGTCAAGATCGGCATCATCGCCATGATCGCCAACATGGTCTTTAATCTGGCGCTGGTCTGGCATCTGCAGCATGCCGGGCTGGCCCTGGCCACGGCGCTGTCCGCCTGGCTGAACGCCGGTCTGCTGTATCTCGGGCTGCGCCGTTCCGGCGTATACCGTCCCGGTGGTGGTTGGGGTTGGCACTGGGGGCGGATGCTGGTGGCGGGGCTTGCCATGGCGGCGGCCACCTGGCTGCTGGCGGAGCGTGCTGGTGTCTGGCTGGTCGGCGGGGTGAGTGAAAGAGTGGGCTGGCTCGCCCTGGTAGTGGTGGCCGGGCTGGCGGTTTATGGCCTGGTGCTGCTGGTTCTTGGCCTCAGGCCTCGCCACTTGCGCCGATGATTCCTATAATCTGCCCTCTTTTACCTCTGGGGCATGGCCAATGGGCCGCCGACGGAGGCGGGCAGTGAGGACCGAATGCGACTGATTCGTGGCGTGCACAATTTAAGGCCGGCGCACCGTGGCTGTGTGGCCACTATCGGCAATTTCGATGGTGTGCACCGTGGGCATCAGCGCATCCTGGACAAGGTGGTGGCCGAAGCCCGTGCCCGAGGTGCTCTGGCCACGGTGATGTTGTTCGAGCCGCAGCCGCAGGAGTTCTTCCTCGGTGACCAGGCGCCGGCCCGTTTGATGAACCTGCGCGACAAGCTGATCACCCTGGCCCGTTACGGTGTCGATCAGGTGCTGTGCGTGCGTTTCAACGACGCCTTCCGTAACCTGGAAGCCGAACAATTCGTCCGTGACATTCTGGTCGATGGTCTCGCCGTCGAATATCTGGTGGTGGGAGACGATTTTCGCTTCGGCCGCGGCCGGGTGGGGGATTTCGCCTATCTGGAACAGGCCGGCGAGCGGTTCGGGTTTCAGGTTTGTGATACCGCCACCTGCCAGATGACTGGTGAGCGAGTATCCAGTACCCGGGTGCGCTCGGCGCTGGCGGCTGGTGACTTCGCCTTGGTGGAGCAACTGCTGGGCCGTCCCTACGACATCAGCGGCCGGGTCCGTCACGGCGACAAGATCGGCCGGACCTTGCAACTGCCGACGGTGAATCTGGCGCTCAAGCGGCAGGTTCCGCCGGTGCAGGGCATTTACGCGGTGACGGTGGACGGGGCGGGCCTCGAAGACCAGCCCGGAGCGGCCAATGTGGGCACCCGGCCCACGGTCAATGGCGTGGAAAACCGCCTGGAGGTCCATCTGCTGGATTTCCAGGGGGACCTGTATGGCGCCCACCTGACGGTGCACTTTCACCATTTTGTGCGCCCGGAGGAGAAATTCGCCAGCCTGGATGAACTGAAAGCCGCGATTCAGCGGGATGTGCAACAAGTCGAAACCTATTTCCAAGGGACATCATGACCGACTACAAGGCGACACTGAATCTTCCCCACACCGACTTCCCGATGAAGGCGGGTCTGGCCCAGCGCGAACCTCAGCGGCTGGAGCAGTGGGGTCGAATTAACCTGTATCGCAAGATGCGGGCCGCCGCCGAGGGCCGGCCCAAGTTCGTGCTGCATGATGGTCCTCCCTACGCCAATGGCGTGATTCACATTGGCCACTCCATCAACAAAGTGCTCAAGGACATCATTGTCAAAGCCCGCGGCTTCGAGGGCTTCGATGCGCCCTATGTGCCTGGCTGGGATTGTCATGGGCTGCCCATCGAGCACAAGGTGGAGCAAAAGGTGGGCAAGGCGGGTCACAAAGTGGACGCGCGCACCTTCCGCGAGGAATGCCGGGCCTACGCCGCCGAGCAACTGGAACTGCAGAAAGCGGATTTTATCCGTCTTGGTGTGTTCGGGGACTGGGAACATCCCTATCTGACCATGAACTACGACACCGAGGCGAACATCATTCGCGCGCTCGGCAAGATCGTCGACAAGGGACTGCTTACCAAGGGCTTCAAGCCGGTGCACTGGTGTCTGGACTGCGCTTCCGCGTTGGCGGAAGCGGAAGTGGAATACCAGGACAAAAAGTCTCCGGCCATCGACGTCGCCTTCGCCGTGGTGGACCCGGCGGACTTCACCGCCCGCTCTGGTGTACCGGCGGAGCAACCGGCTCTGGTGATCTGGACCACCACGCCCTGGACGCTGCCCGCCAACCAGGCGGTGGCGGTGCATCCGGAGCTGGAATACGTGTTGCTGGGTGGCACCCAGAATGGCAAACACCGTCAGCTGGTGGTGGCCGAGGCTCTGGCCGACACGGTGATCGAACGCTTTGATTTGCAGGATGTGACCCGCTCCGCGGTGTTCCAGGGACAAGTGCTGGAAAACCTGGTGCTGGCGCATCCGTTCCTGGACCGCCAGGTACCGGTGGTGCTCGGCGAGCACGTCACCACCGACGCCGGTACCGGCTGTGTGCATACCGCGCCGGGACACGGTGAGGACGATTTCCTGGTGGGGCAGCGTTATGGCCTGGAAGTGGATTCCCCGGTGCAGGACAACGGCGTATTCCGCGCCGATCTGCCGGTGGTCGGCGGCTTGCATGTGAACAAGGCCAACGGCCCGGTTATCGAGGCGCTGGAAGCCGCCGACGCCTTAATGGCGTTGCGGACCATCACGCACAGCTACCCGCATTGCTGGCGCCACAAGACGCCGATTATTTTCCGCAGCACCGCCCAATGGTTCATCGCCATGGAAAAAGGCGATCTGCTGGAGCAGGCCCGTGCCGAGGTGGATCAGGTGCAGTGGATCCCGGACTGGGGCAAGGCCCGCATCGAGGGCATGCTGCGTGACCGCCCGGATTGGTGCATTTCCCGGCAACGGACCTGGGGGGTGCCGATCGCCTTGTTCGTTGACCGCAATACCTCGGAGCCGCATCCGGAAACCCCGCGTCTGATCGAGGAGGTGGCGAAACGGGTGGAGCAGAACGGTATCGAGGCGTGGTTCGAGCTGGACCCGGCGGAACTGCTCGGCGAGGACGCTGAACGTTATACCAAGGTCACCGACGTGCTTGACGTCTGGTTCGACTCCGGTACCACGCATTTCTCCGTGCTGGAGCAGCGCCCGGAACTGACGGTGCCGGCGGATCTGTATCTGGAAGGCTCGGACCAGCATCGCGGCTGGTTCCAATCCTCGCTGCTCACCAGCGTCGCCATGCGTGGCAAGGCTCCTTACAAGGGAGTGCTGACTCACGGCTTCACCGTGGATGAGCAGGGCCGGAAGATGTCCAAGTCCCTGGGCAACGTGATCGCGCCGCAGGAAGTATGGAATGATCTTGGTGCCGATATCCTGCGTCTGTGGATCGCCTCCACCGACTACCGCGGTGAGATGACGGTCTCCAAAACCATCTTCAAGCAGGTGGCGGACAGCTATCGCCGTATTCGCAATACCGCCCGTTTCCTGCTGTCCAACCTGAACGGCTTCGATCCGGCCCGACACCAGGTGGCGCCACAGGACATGCTGGCGCTGGACCGTTGGGCGGTGGCCCGCACCGCGCAGTTGCAAGAGGAGCTGCGCGAGCTGTATGAAAGCTACCAGTTCCATCTGGTCTATCAGCGCCTGCACCATTTTTGTGCGCTGGAGTTGGGCGGCTTTTATCTGGATATTATCAAGGACCGCCAGTACACCACCCGGGAAGACTCGGTGGCGCGCCGCTCCTGCCAGAGCGCGCTTTATCTGATCGCCCAGGCGCTGGTGCGCTGGATGGCGCCGATCCTCAGCTTCACCGCCGAGGAAATCTTCGAGCACCTGCCCGGTGAAGATCGTCCCGAATCCGTGTTCCTTACCACCTGGTTCGACGGCCTGTTCCCGCTGGCCGGTGACGAGGCCATGGGCATGGCGTTCTGGGAGCAGGTCCAGGCGGTCAAGCAGGCGGTGAACAAAGCCATCGAGGAAGCGCGCAACCGCAAGGAGCTGCGCGCCAATCTGGCCGCCGAAGCCACATTGTTCGTGACTCCGGAACTGCAGGCATTGCTGGAGCAACTGGGCGAAGAGTTGCGCTTCGTCACCATCACTTCCACCGCCACTCTCAAGCCGCTGTCGGAAGCGCCGGAGGGGCTCGAGGCCAGTGCCGTGGAAGGGCTCAAGGTGCAGGTGGTGGCGTCCGCCCACGGCAAATGCGCCCGCTGCTGGCATCACCGCGAAGATGTGGGCAGCCATGCCGAACACCCGGAACTGTGTGGCCGTTGCATCAGCAATGTGGATGGCCCCGGCGAGGAGCGCTCTTATGCATGACGTCGGCGGCGGGCGCGATGCGGACAACGTGAGTATGACGAAGAGCGGCGCCAGGTGGCTGCCGGGCCAACTCGGCTGGCTCTGGCTGACCGCGTTGGCCATTGCCCTGGACCAGATCACCAAGCATATGGTGGTGGCTCGCTTCGACTTGTTCGAGCGGTTGGAAGTGCTGCCGTTCTTTAACCTCACTCTGGCCTATAACACCGGTGCCGCGTTCAGTTTCCTGGCCGAGGCGGGGGGGTGGCAGCGTTGGTTCTTCACGCTGGTGGCGCTGGGGGCGTCCGCGCTGATTCTGGTGTGGCTGGCGCGGCTTCGCGATGAGCGTTTGCAAGGCGCGGGGCTGGCACTGATTCTGGCCGGCGCCCTGGGGAACCTGTATGACCGGATCGTGCTGGGCCATGTGGTGGATTTCCTCGATTTCCATTGGGCTGGCTGGCACTTTCCTGCGTTCAATCTGGCCGATACCGCCATCACCATCGGTGCCGGCCTGATCATTCTCGACATGATCCTGGGAGGGCGTGGCCGCCATGAACGATGAGTTGCGCGTCGGGCCGCAAACCCGCATCACCCTGCATTTCGCCGTGCGCTTGATGGACGGCACGGAGATGGACAGCACTTTCGGTGGTGAGCCGGCTACTTTTGTCTGGGGTGATGGCTCCTTGTTGCCTGGTTTCGAGCGTGCCATTCTCGGCCTCAAAGCCGGAGACCGGCGCAGTGTCTTCATCGATGCCCAGTCGGGGTTTGGCGAGTACAACGAGCAGAATGTGCAGCATTTCCGCCGTGACACTTTTGCCGCTCCCGATGGCATGGAAGTAGGCACGGTGATGAACTTCGCCGATGCCGCCGGAGCCGAACTGCCCGGCGTGGTCTCCGCCCTGGATGAGCAATGGGTGACGGTGGATTTCAATCACCCCCTGGCCGGTCGCGAACTGACCTTTGAAGTGGAGATCGTGCGTGTCGAACACGATGCCCCGGAGCAAACGGTGAAATTGAATTAATAGTTAATAGTGATTGGTTAACAGCGAAAAAAGGCCGATATTTTCTGTAGGAGCTTGCCTGCAAGCGAATGGGGCCGCTCAGGTTTGGCAATATTCGCTTGCAGGCAAGCTCCCACGGCGGCTAAAGACCACCCACGCTGTTCACTGTTCACTGTTCACTGTTCACTATAAACTGATCTCTATGGATATCCGTCTCGCCAATCCCCGTGGTTTCTGTGCCGGCGTCGATCGCGCCATCGCTATCGTCAACCGTGCCCTGGACGTGTTCGGGCCGCCTGTTTATGTGCGTCATGAGGTGGTGCACAACCGCTTCGTGGTGGATGGATTGCGCGACCGGGGCGCGGTTTTCGTCGAGGAACTGCACGAGGTGCCCGACGACGCCATCGTTATTTTCAGTGCCCACGGTGTCTCCCGGGTGGTGCAGGAAGAGGCCGAGCAGCGCGCTCTGAAGGTGTTCGACGCCACCTGTCCACTGGTCACCAAAGTGCATATGGAAGTGATCCGTTATGCCCGTGAAGGGCGGGAAGCGGTGCTGATCGGCCACGCCGGCCACCCCGAGGTGGAAGGCACCATGGGACAGTACGACACCTCCAAGGGAGGGCGTATGTACCTGGTGGAAAGCGAAGACGACGTGGCCACGCTGGAAGTCACCAACCCGGACTATCTGGCGTTCGTCACCCAGACCACGCTCAGCGTGGACGACACCGCCCGTATCATCGATGCCTTGCGGGCGCGTTTCCCCAACATCCTCGGTCCCAAGCGCGAGGATATCTGTTACGCCACCACCAATCGCCAGGACGCGGTGCGTCAACTGGCGTTGGAGTGTGACCTGGTCCTGGTGGTGGGCTCAGTGAACAGTTCCAATTCCAATCGCCTCAAGGAGCTGGCGGAACGCTGCGGTACCGAGGCCTATCTGCTGGATGATCCGGCCATGATCGATGCCGCCTGGCTGCAGGGCAAGAAAGCCGTTGGCGTCACCGCGGGCGCCAGCGCCCCTGAGGAACTGGTGCATCAGGTGGTCAGCCGGTTGCGCGAACTGGGCGGCGAAAGCGCGGAGGAAATCCCTGGCCGCGAGGAGAACATCAGCTTCTCCATGCCCAAGGCATTACGCGCCTGATTCCTTTTTAACCTCGGCGATCCTGCTTTGAAAAGGCGCTTGCCGGAGGTGTGCCTGAAGAAAGGGTTGCGCCTTTTTTGTGTGAATTTCATCACATATGAACCCCTGATTTTCTCAAGTCTCTGAGCCGTTCGGTACAGGCAGACGACCGCTTGTCCGAGCGTGCTTGTCGCCCGTTTTACAATCGCTAGAGTGTCGGCACCGAGTTCGCTTATTTGGGGGAAGACGTGATCGGCACTCGTGGGGAAAACGGCGGTTTCACCATCATCGAATTGATGCTGGGGATCGTGGTGGCGGGCATTCTGCTGGCTATCGCCGTGCCGTCATTTCAGAACGTCATCGCCAGCAACGCGCTGCGCTCCACCACTTCGGATCTGATCACCGCGCTTAATACCGCCCGTTCCCAGGCGGTGAGTTCCCGTCGTGACGTGAAGCTTAAGCCGCTGGGATCCCCGGCGGACTGGAGCAACGGCTGGGAGTTGGATTACGGCTCCGGCGCGGTGGAGCAGAACCAGACCTTTTCCGCTGGAGCAGGCGTCAGCGTCATGGAAAACAATGGTTTGACCGAATTGCTGTTCGATCGCTCCGGCCGGGTGGACAACGATGCCGTGTTTGAAGTGTGTGACGACCGTACCGGCGAGACTGGCCGGAAAATCTCCCTGGGCCGCTTCGGCGATCTTCAAAACAAACCGCTGACCTGCAGCTAGGGGGCACCATGCGCACTTCCCGAAAACGACAAGGCGGCGTCGGCATGGTGGAGATTCTGGTGGCGCTGCTGGTACTGGCCATCGGTGTGCTCGGTTATGCCGGCTTACAGCTCAACGCCCTGAAGAGCACCGAGGACGCCAATATTCGTTCCCAGGCCACGGCACTGGCCCGGGACGCTCTGGAACGCATCATCGCCAATCCGCAAGCCCGCTCCACCTATCTTCAGGAAAACAGCTGGAATACAGGCGCCGGCGCCCTGGGCGAGGCTCCGCCTTCCAACCCGGACTGCATGGCCAGCAGTTGTGACAGCGATCAGATGTCTGTCTGGGACCGCAATACCTTGCGTTGGCAGGCCGGTAATCTGCTGCCTGCCGGCAAAATCCGTGTGCAGCCTTGCGACAGCGGTTCCACGCTGACCAGTTGCGTGGTGGTGGCCTGGGGGGATCAGGCGCTGGATGGCTGTATTGATGGCGGCGACATCAACACCGATGACAGCGCCAAATGCGTGGTAATGGAGGTGACACGATGAGGCGGTTCGGCGCACATCGGCAGACCGGCTTCAGCCTGGTGGAACTCATGGTGGCCATGGTGCTGGGACTGATCATTACCGGCGCTGCGATTTCTCTGTTCTCCACTAACCAGCGGACGTTCTCGTTGCAACAGAACATGGCCCGTATACAGGAGCAGGGTGACCTGGCCATGCGTTTTATCAATCAGGACGTGCGCCTGGCGGGAAATATGAGCGACGACGTCGCCGCCACCTTTATGCCGGGCATCATTCTGGATGCCAGTAGTGCGGTGACCGGCGGTTCCGCCATTCCTCCCGGCGATGATGGGGGTAGCGACAGCGACCGCCTCACTCTTGCCTACCATGGCGAAAAGGACTGTCAGGGGAATGGTGGGACTGGCATGAAGGAGATCGTCAACACCTACTGGGTGGGAGGTGATGACGGTGACGAGCTCTACTGCCGTGGTAACCAGAGTGGCAGCTCCAACGGCGTGGTGTTGTTGCGCGGAATAAAAAGCTTTCAAGTGCTCTACGGCGTGGATCAAAGCACCGACGGTATTCCCTTCGCTTCTCAGTATTTGCGGGCCGACGAGGTGCTGGCCAGCGCCGATGTGGATCAAAGCCGAATCGTGGCGGTGAAGATCGGTTTGCTGATGGAAGCCGATCTGCCAGTGCTTGGCGGCGAGGATCAGGATCAGACCTTTTACATACTGGACCGGCAAGTGGATGTCAGTGCGGGCAGAACGCTGCGGCGCCAGTTCTTTTCCACCGTCGCTATCCGGAACTATCCCTGGGATGTGATCTGATGATGTCGATAACACACTACAATTCGCAGCGTGGCGCCGCTCTTCTGGTCGCTCTGATGATTCTGGTGATCGTCTCGATCCTGGGCATCACCGCCATGAAAACCAGCATGTTCAGCAGCAAAATCGCCACCGGAACCCAAGTGGACGCAATGGCGTTTGAAGGGGCGGAATCGGCGGTGAACGAAGCCTTTACCAGTTTGTATGGCATGAGCAGCGCGCAATTACAGCCGTTCTTGACCGGCTCGGTGGGGCAGCGCTGTTTGGTGGGTGGAGCGGCGACCGCGGCCGTGCGGGCCTGCACCAGTACGGACCGTATGGATTCAAGAGGACTGGTGCGCGCCGGGTCCCGGATTCGTCAGGAGGGCATGAGGGCGGTTTCCGGAGGACAGTTGAGTATGTCCGGCAATAATACGCTGGTGGTCGATTTCACCTTTGAAATTCTGGGGGAGGCGGAGATCGATGACTTTTCAGTAAACAATCATCACATGCTGGAAGCGCTGAAACGCGGGATGGTGTCGTCGTCCGACTTTAATGTGGACACGGAAAACTAAGCACGAGCGGGGGGGAGTCATGCTCGAGAATATTGTCAAGTCAGGCTTGTTACTGGTTGCCTTGTTGTTGGCACCGACGCCGCTTTACGCGGACGACACGGAAATCTATTTCTCCCGCGCCGGTGTCGGCAACGACGAGAACGAACAGATTGCCAACGTATTGTTCCTGATCGACACCTCCGGGAGTATGGAACAGGGCAGTCCGACCAAAATGTCGCAATTGAAAGAGGCTTTTACCCAGGTTATTGATGGGCTGGGTGAAGGGGTTCGAGTGGGCGTTGGCAAGTTCAATGGTGGTTATGACCGCAATGGCTACGGCGGCTATGTGTTCTATCCGGTCAGCGATATGGACAGCACTGCTCGCGGCGAGGTCAAGTCCCTGGTCAATGGTCTTTCTGGTACATCGAATACCCCCACTATGGAAGCCTACTCAGAGATGGCCCGCTACATGATGGGACTGAGCCCCACCACATATGCCGTATATGGAGAGGCTTCCCAGGACAAACCTCAGGTGGCAGTGAACATGCATTACCAGTGTGTGCGCTACTTCTCCAACGGCAGTTGCCGCGACTGGGACTGGGTTAGCGATGATAGCTATCAGTCACCGATGAATATAAATAACCAGTGCGAAAGCAACCACATCATTGTCATGACCGACGGCGATCCGACTCAGGATACCGACTACGATTCGGTGAGGAATATCGCGGGAGGGTATTGCAACGGTTCGTACAGTTGTCAGGAACAACTGGCCGGGTGGCTGGCGAGCAACAGCAATAGTCAGGAGCGCGCGGTAAAGACCTGGCAGGTGGCCTTTGGTGTCAGCGAGACTTCATCCCAGGTAAGAAACATGACGTCAGTGGCTGTTGCCGGAGGCACGGAAAGGGTGCGTCTTGCCAACGATGCAGAAGAACTGGCCGCCGAATTCAATGACATTCTTAACCTCATCGCGGAAGACTCCCAGACCATTACATCGCCGGGGGTGGCGGTAAACCAGAACAACCGGCTGGAACACCTGAACCAGCTTTACTATGCCGTTTTCAAGCCATCTAAAAGTTCGGTCTGGCCCGGCAATTTGAAACGTTATCGCAAGGACGGCAGTGAAGTCGTGGATAAGAATGGTGCCTCCGCGGTGGATGCCAGCACCGGCTATTTCCGCGACTCGGCCTGGAGTTATTGGACGCCCACGGAAGCTGATGGCCCGGATGTCACCAAAGGTGGTGCTCGCGGCAGAAACGATCAATATCAGGACCGCAAGATCTATGTGGGCAATAACAGTGATAACGGTGGCGGTGAATGGCTTACCGAAAATCGTGTGGAAAACATTCTTCAGCCCGCCCAGATGGGGATTCCGGACAACGATCCGGTAGCGGAATTCGACACCAAGTTGAAAGTCTACGAGGCGTTGAAGCGCCTCTGGGCCGACCCGATGCATAGTGTGCCGTTGCTGGTGAACTATGAGCTGGGAGCCGACGCCAATGACGTGGACGGCCAGAAAAACTATCTCTTCGTATCCACCAATGGCGGCATGTTGCACGCCATCGATACCGCTGATGGTCGTGAAAAATTCACTTTCATGCCGGATCGAATGCTTAGAAAAGCATACGACTTTGTCCGCTCTCCTGATTTGCGGGAAGACAATATTCGTGACCCCTATGGCATGGATGGTTCCTGGGTGGCTTATCGTACCGCCAAGGAAGATGGCGATGCCGACAAGGTGTGGATCTTCGGGGGCATGCGCAGGGGCGGAAACGCCTACTATGGTTTGGATGTGTCGTCCATGGACAGTCCGGAGCTGATGTGGCGGATCCAGGGCAAGGACGAGAGCGGAGCCAATGCCAGCAGCGGGTTCGATCGGCTGGGGCAGACCTGGTCCACGCCGACCATCACCCGGGTACGTATCGACGGTGAGGTGAAAACGGTGCTGGTATTCGGCGGTGGCTACGACGCCGAACATCATGATACCGCCGGTCAGCGGGCGGCGAAGGACAGTGTTGGTAATGTCATTTATATGGTCGACGCGGAAACCGGGGACTTGATCTGGTCCGCCGGTGCCGACACCAATGCCGGCGTCGCCCATACAACGGTGGACAGCATGAAATGGTCGGTGCCGGGAGGCATCGCCGTGGTGGACCTGAAGAATGGCCGGTTGGATGGTCTGGCGGATCACCTGTACTTCGCCGACCTTGGCGGGCAGGTGTTTCGCGTCAATCTTGACAATAACAACGACGGTGCCGGTTCCCTGGTGAAGGGCGTGGTGCGGCTGACCAATTTTGGTGACAGCGAGCACCGCAGGTTCTATGAGGCACCGGCCATTGGTTATGTGCGTGACGGCTTGCAGGAGACACTGTACGTGGCGGTGGGATCCGGCTATCGGGCCCATCCTCTGGACGAGGACACCGACGAAGGCTTCTTCATGTTCGCGGACAGTACCTTCAAAAATACCAATCAGCCCGATGTGATTACCATGAGTGAGCTGCGCAATGCCCGTAGCAGCGATCCGTCCGCGTCCTCTAAGGGATGGTACGTGACCTTCCTGAATTCGGGTGAAAAGGTAATGTCCTCTCCGAGCATTTATCAGAACTCGGTGATGTTCACCACCTACGTGCCCACCAATGCGGACCAGGACGATGATCCCTGTGTGGTGCGTTACGGTGAGGCTTATGCCTATCGGGCCAACATGATCACCGGGGAGCCGGAGCCCTTCACCAACGATGGAGAGGCTTCCTGGGACGGCACCAAACTGATTACCTCCGCGATCCCGCCGGGCGTGGTGCCGGTAATTACCGACGGGGGCGGCGGTGATGGTGACGGGGGCGGCGGCGATGATGAGGAGGATAGCGGCGGGGTGTCCTTCAACGTGGGCTTGGAGTTTATTGGCGATGACGGCATGAACTACAACCTGTTCCGCAAGCGCCGCTGGTACCCCATGGAAAAGAACGACGCCAATGCCTATTTCCCGCCTGAGCAAGGGGGAACGACACCATGAACCGAATGACTCGGAATTCCATGGCCGGCTTCACGCTGATCGAACTGATGATCGTGGTGGTGGTGGTGGCGATCCTCGCCGCCATCGCCTACCCGAGCTACACCGAGCAGGTGCGCAGTACACGCCGGGCCGAATACCAGGGTAAGCTGATGGACCTGGCGGCATCGCTGGAAACCTATCGGGCCCGCCATTTTTCCTATGAGGGCGCGACGGCTGGCGGTTTGGTCGGGGATGCCTATTACAACGTTCAGGTGGCCACCAGCAATGATCATCAGAGCTATCTGATCACCGCCACGCCCCGCTCCGGGGCGGGGATGGCGGGGGACGGTAATCTCAAACTCAACAGCGAAGGGCAGACCTGTTGGGTGAAAGGCGGGGACTGCACTCCCAGTGCCACGTCCAGTTGGGAGCGGTAAGGGGAAAGCAGCGGGGTTGAGATCGTATTCTAAAGGCAATCACCTCCGCTGATCGGTTCAATGCGAGCAGTGCCCATCACCGACATGACGATACGTCGCCCCTGCCCCTGGTTGCAGATGAGGAAACTGCCGTTCTGGTAATACAGGTTGCCGCGCCGTTCATAACGTAACGCGGTGCCGCGGAAGCGGCGCCAGGTAAGGGTGGTGCCTTCGGGCAGATCCAGGCGATGGAATACGTCGTCATCGGTGATGGTGGCGATGCCATCCCCGCTCCGCGCCAAAAGCAGTGAAGAGGTTGTCTGGAAGCGGTCACAGTGACTGCTGCCGTCACATAAAAAGATCGGTCCCCGTGTCAGCGCTTCGGCTCGGGCATAGTGGATCAGACCCAAAACCTGGTTGCTGGCCGATACCACCCGGTGCCGGGGTAACCCCTCTTTTTGCCAGTGAACGCCGGCGCTCAGCAGCAGTATCATGAGTGTCAGCGTGATCAGTAGTTCCACCAGTGTGAATCCGCGCACGTCCTTGTCCCTCCCATGGCCATCCTGGCCTTTGATGTGTGGCAACAAGAGGCCAGTTTACCGTCCCGGCAAGGTGGTCTTTGTGCTACTGTTGCTCTTCTTTCTGTAGTCCATATTCCCTGATTGCTATGGCTGATTTGCTCGTCGTCGGCGGCGGTATCGTCGGATTGTTAAGCGCTTTGGAATTCACCGACCGGGGCTTCCGGGTCACCGTCATTGACGCGCCGGCCCGCTTTCCGCCGGCTTCCTGGGCCGGCGGCGGGATCCTGTCGCCGTTGTACGCCTGGCGGTATCCCGACGCCATGAATCTGCTGACGGTGGACGCGCCGGAGCGTTATCGCAATCTGATCGCACGGCTACGCGGACAGGCCGGGCTGGTGGACGAGGACCTCAACGAAAGCGGTCTGTGGGTAGCGGTGGAAGCGGAGCAGGAACGTGCCGACGCCATGGCCTGGGCGCGCCGCTGGCGGCTTCCCTGCTCGGCGGAGCGCTTGTCCCAGCGGATGCCGGAAGCCACTGACCGGGATGGAGTATGGTTTCCATCCCTGGGTAATTTGCGTAACCCCCGTATCCTCAAGGCGTTACGTGCCTGGCTGTCGGCCCGTGGCGTGGGATTCGAAGCAATACCGGCGGTATCGGTGCTGCCGCGTGCCGGAGGCGGCGCCGCGGTGGCGCTGGCTGATGGGCGGAAATGCCAAGCCAGCCGGGTGTTGATCA
Organism: Alloalcanivorax xenomutans; assembly: GCF_900217905.1. GTDB lineage: Bacteria > Pseudomonadota > Gammaproteobacteria > Pseudomonadales > Alcanivoracaceae > Alloalcanivorax > Alloalcanivorax xenomutans. The sequence goes on along the minus strand of NZ_OBMO01000018.1, from coordinate 23,643 downwards.
GCGCCGGCATGTGGAGTCCGCGATTGCTGAGTCCGCTCGGATTGGACCTGCCGCTGTTTCCTTCCAAGGGAGAGATGCTGCTCTATCAGTTGGCGCCGGGGCGGGTGCCGACCGTATTGTTGACCGAGCAGGGGTATCTGATTCCCCGTGCCGACGGCGCCGTGCTGGCGGGTTCAACACTGAAGGACGGTGATGACAGCCAGTATCCCACGGTGCCGGGGCGCTGGGCGCTGGAAAAAATGGCGGCCTCGCTGCTGCCGGCTCTGGCCGGAGAACGGCCGGTAAGTCACTGGGCGGGCGTGCGCCCCGGCTGTGCCCGGGACTGGCCATATATGGGGGAGGTGCCCGGCGTGCCCGGCGTCTACGCCGCACTGGGGCACTACCGCAACGGTCTGGTATCAGCGCCGGCCAGCGCCGCGCTGCTGGCGGCGCTGATGAGTGGCGAGCAGCCCCATCTGGATCCGGCGCTTTACGCGCTGCCTTCCTCTTCTTCCTGATCCAGGGCCAGTTTTTTCAAGCGGTAGCGCAGTGAGCGAAACGTCATACCCAGCTTCTTGGCGGCGGCGGTGCGATTCCAGTGGGTGGCATCCAGCGCTTTGAGAATTTCCTGCCGCTCGATGTCCTGTAGATAATCCTCCAATGGCAAAGCCGGATCCCGGCTGCCGCCCTGGCTGGGGGCTTCGCTGCTGGTCTGGCTGGGTAGCCGCAGATGCGCCGGTTCGATAACGTTGCCATCACACAGGGTCATGGCCCGCTCCAGGACGTTTTCCAGCTCTCGCACGTTGCCAGGAAACGGATAGTCGCGCAGCGCCGCCAGAGTACCGTTACTGAGCGTGGGCGGCGTGGTATCCCAGGCGATGCCGAGCCGGGAGAGGATATGCTCAACCAGCGCCGGAACGTCCTCCAGGCGCTCGCGCAGCGGCGGTACGTGTGCCTCGATGACATTCAGCCGGTAGTAAAGGTCCTGACGAAAGCGGCCCGCCTGCATTTCCTCGCTGAGATCCTTGTGGGTGGCGCAAAGAATACGCAGGTTGACGCTGAACTCCCGTGACTCGCCCACCGGCCGCACGGTTTTCTCCTGAATCGCACGCAGCAGCTTGACCTGCATGTGCAGAGGCAGATCCGCTACTTCATCAAGAAACAGGGTGCCTCCGTCCGCTTCCCGGAACAGGCCTTTGCGGTCTTCCACGGCGCCGGTGAAACTGCCTTTGCGGTGACCGAAAAATTCACTTTCCATCAGTTCGGAAGGGATGGCGCCGCAGTTCACCGCAACGAAAGGGTGGTCACCGCGCGGCCCCAGCGTGTGAATCAGGCGCGCCACTTTTTCCTTGCCGCTGCCGGATTCGCCGCTGATGTAGATCGGCGCCTGGCTGCGTGCCAGTTTGCGGATTTGCCGTCGCAAATGCTGCATGGCCGGCGACTGGCCAATCAGACCATCGTCCTCGCCGCCGTTGGCGGCGCCATGGCGGCTGATGCCGAGGCCGTCCTGAATTAACTGCCGCAGCCGGTCCAGCGAGACGGGTTTGGCGATGAAATCGTAGGCCCCCAGTTTCATCGCTTCGGTGGCGGTCTCCATGTTGCCGAATGCGGTGAGTACCGCGATGGGCATGTCTGGCGCCTTCTCCGCCGCGTAGCGGATCAGCTGTAAACCGGAGCCATCGCCCAGGTTCATATCGGTCAGGCAAAGATGAAAGGTGTCGCGGTCCAGCAGCCGCTGGGCGGCGGCCAGGGAGTCCGCGGCCGTTGCTTCCAATTTCATCCGCCCGAGGGTGATGACCAGAAGTTCTCTCAGGTCCGCTTCGTCGTCCACAACCAAAACACGCGGAATTATGTCATTCATCGCTATTGGAACTGTCTATCCGGATGTGCGCAGGTAATCATGAAACAAGCGCCCCGATCAGCCGGTTCATGGCTGAGGCTGGCTTGATTGGCCTGGCACAGTTGCTGGCACACGAACAGACCGAGACCGTTTCCTTTGGCGTGCGTGGTGAAGAACGGCTCGAACAAATGCCGTGCCTGTTCCTCGCCGATACCCGGGCCGTCATCGCTGACCGCGATCCAGGGCAAGCGGGTTTTTGAGTGCACTCCGTGGGTCACGCGTACCCGGACCTGTTCCCCCCCATGTCGAAAAGCATTGCCGATCAGGTTATCGAGTATCTGAATCAGCTGGCCGCGATCAAAACGCAGCTCGGTATCGGTGGCCAAGTCCATTTGCAGGCGCGTCTTGCGGTTTTCATGGCAAGTCGCGGCAATCTCCGCGAGAACGTCCTTGAGGACCAGTCTCTGTGCCTGGCCCCGTGGTCGCCGTGACAAGTCCAACACATCGGAGATGATGCCGTCCACCCGTTGTACGTGGGTACGCACCATATCGAGCAGACGGCGGTCGCTGTCGTCGCCAGCATCCTCGCGCAGCAACTCGGTGGCGTGATTGATCGCGCTCAACGGATTGCGAATCTCATGGGCCAGGGTGGCGGACAGGCGTCCCAGGGAAGCCAGGTTCAGCTGTTGCGCCTCCTGAGCGATGCGCGCGGTGTCCTCGAGAAACACCAGGGTCAACTGCTCGTGGCTGGTATCCAGAGGCGCGAAGCGTGCGGACAGCTCCGGCGACTGCTTCGAGGCGCGCAGGGGCGGCGGCAGAATGTGGGGCGCCTGGCGCCAGGCCTGGTGACGTTGCCGCAACGGCTCCGGTAGCGGCTGGCCGCTCATGGCCATGGCGAACGCATTATCCGCCGAAGGGTTGGACTGCAGAATGCGCCCGTGGCGGTCGAATACCAGAATCCCGGTGCGCATACGCCGGACGATTTGCTCATTCAGGGCTTCCAGCCGATCCAATGCCACCTGTTGATCAGCGGCGATGGTCTCACTGCGCTCCAGCCGCGAGGCGATCTGCTGGATGATCACCGAGACCATGAAGAAGGCAATGCCGAGCAGGCCGGACTCGGTCAGCGAAAACGGATCCCGCTCGCCGGATTGAGTGGCGAAATAGAATTGCTCGTACATGACCGTCAGGGTCGCCAGGGCGGCGATCAGAAAACCCATGCGGCCACGCAGCAGAATATTGCCCGCCGCCACGGTGATCAGCAGCAGCACCGCCAGTCCTCCTTCGAGGCCGCCGTTGGCGTGCACCACCAGCCCCAGGGCGATCACGTCGACGATCAAGGCGAAGGACTGCGCCCAATTGGGGCGTGGCAGGCGCTCGCTGTATTCAAGCACCGTGGAGATCACAATCAGGGCCAGATAGGCCATCATGGTGAATTCGAACAGCAGTGGGAGGTGCTGTCCCAGGGAAGGCTGCTGGTGGGTGTAATGGAGAATCAACAACACCGAGGCGATGGCAATGCGGTAGACATTGTAAATGCGTACCGGGGTCCAGCGCTGTCCGGGCGGGGGCCAGGGAAGGCCGGCCTGATCGTGAGGCGTGGTCATGATGGGCGCGGTTTCCGGGTCAGTCGTCGCTTTCCTGGTGTTCCAGGTATTCGCGGCGGTGTTCGCGGGAGCAGAAGTCCAGCGATTGGTGACGGAAGGCTTCGGTTTCCGGTACATGCACCCCGCACAGATGGCATTTGACCATGCGTTCGCTGTCGATGGTGCGGGAAGAGCGACGCGGATCGCGTCCCCGGGCGGCATGATTGGCGGAGACCCCTTTGACCAGCCGCCAGATCACGTAAATCAGCGCGGCCAGTATCACCAGCTTGATCAGCCCCATTCCTGCCTCCCCATAAATCACTCACCGGCTCGTTGTCCCGGTGAACTTTTGCCTGACTCTGGCCCGAACCCCCGTGCTTTCGGGCATGTGTTGGAACTTGTTTCGCGTTTCCATACCCTTGAGTGTCGCCGAACACGTGACCAGGCGCTGAAAGCCGCTACCCTGGATACCCGGAGAGGGCCGGATACAGTAAGGAAAAGAACTCCGGTGCGGTGGCGTGGAAACTTTAAACAGGCCTTGAGCAGGCTCTTATGTAACCCGGCCGGCTACAGAGTACAATCAGCGCAGCCGAGAGGAAAGAGATCGGCCCAAGGCGGCGGGCAGGGTGGCCGCCGGGGCCCGGACATGATGAAGGCACACTTCCTATGCGAATAGTGATGGCCCAGCGCAATCCGCTGGTGGGCGATATCGAAGGTAATGCGCGGGCGGTGATCGATGCCGCCCGTGAGGCCCGCACCCTGTTGGGGGCGGAACTGGTGGTCTTTCCGGAACTGATGCTGACCGGTTACCCGCCGGAGGATCTGTTACTGAGGCCCAGCCTCAACCGGCGTATCGACGACGCCCTGGCCTCTATCGGCGCCGCCGTGGAAGTGCCCGTGATCGTCGGCTATCCGGCGGTACGCAACGGTGTGCGCCGCAACGCCGCCGGCGTGCTTTATCCCGGTGACGAGGGGCCGCGCCACGAATACTTCAAGCAATGCTTGCCCAATTACCGCGTGTTTGACGAGAAGCGCTACTTTCAGCCCGGTAACAGCGCCATGGTGTTCGAGTTTCAGGGCCTGCAGCTGGGCATCACCATATGCGAGGACATCTGGTACGCGGCACCGGCCGCCGCCGCGGCGGAAGCCGGTGCCGATGCCATCATCAATCTGAATGCCTCGCCGTTCCGCGCCAGCAAACCGGAGGAACGCTTCGAGCAGGTGGCCTCCCGTGCCCGGGAAACCGGACTGCCGGTGCTCTATTGCAACATGGTGGGCGGGCAGGATGAGCTGGTCTTCGACGGCGCGTCCTTTGCCGTGGACGGAGCCGGCCATCTGTGTCTGCAGGGCGCCAGTTTCGAGGAAGGCCTGGTGCCGGTGGACCTGAGTGGTGAAGGCGCCGTGCTGGCGGTCAGGGGCGAAGTACTGCCGGTGCCGGTGGGTGAGGAGAGCATGTATCGGGCGCTGGTGCTGGCGGTGCGCGATTACGTCAACAAGAACGGTTTCAAAGGAGCCCTGTTGGGGCTGTCCGGCGGCATCGACTCCGCTCTGACGCTGGCGGTGGCGGTGGATGCCCTGGGCCCGGAGCGGGTGGAAGCGGTGATGATGCCGTTCCGCTATACCTCCGCCATGAGCATCGAGGACGCCGAGAAACAGGCCCGGGCGTTGCGGGTGAAATACCGGGTACTGCCGATCGAGCCGGCCTTCAATGGCTTCATGGACATCCTGGCGGAGCCGTTCGCCGGGCTCGATACCGACACTACCGAGGAAAATCTCCAGGCCCGCTGTCGCGGCGTGCTGCTGATGGCGCTCTCCAACAAGGGTGGCTCGGTCGTGCTCACCACCGGTAACAAGAGCGAAATGGCGGTGGGCTATGCCACGCTCTATGGCGATATGGCCGGTGGCTTCTCGGTGCTCAAGGACGTCTTCAAGACCTGGGTGTTCCGCGTCGCCCGCTGGCGTAACCAGAAGGCCGGCACCGAGATCATTCCGCAGCGGGTGATCGACCGGCCGCCGTCCGCGGAATTGGCCCCGGATCAGGTGGATTCGGATTCGCTGCCCGACTATGACGAGCTGGATGCCATTCTGGAGCGCTATGTGGAACAGGATATGAGCGCCGAAGCGGTGATCCGCGCCGGTTTCGACCGGGATGTGGTGTATCGGGTGGTGCGCCTGACCGACCGCAATGAATACAAGCGCCGCCAGTCGGCGGTGGGGCCGAGAGTCAGCCGCAGGGCGTTTGGCAAGGACCGGCGCTATCCGATTACCAATGGCTGGCGGCCGGGGGACTGAGAAGGGTATCAAAGCCGCCGCGGGGTTCTCCTGCAGCGGCCTCGTGGTCCGCTTACAGCAAATCGAAGGTCAGCAGGCTGAGGATGCCGTTGTCCTTGTCCGGCCACCAGGACAGGGTGACCCGGTCGTCGTCCATATAGTCGGAATCCGGCCAGTTCTGCGCCAGTACCCGGCGGCTCTTGTCGGCCAGTTCCGGCTGATTGATGCGCTCGTAGCCCTTGGCCATGATCGCCAGCGCTTCCGGTACCGAAGGCGTGCCCTGATAGTGACGCACCACGTATTGAGCCCGGTTGATGGCGGCGATATAGGCGCCGCGCCGGGCATAATAGCGGGCGGCATGCAGTTCCTGAGCGGCGAACTGGTTGCGGATGAACACCATGCGTGAACGCGCGTCGGGGGCATAGTCACTGTCCGGGAAGCGGTTCACCAGACGCTCGAAGTCCTCGAAGGCATTACGGGCCGCGCTCAGGTCACGGGATGACTTGTCGGTGCTCATGATGTTATCGAACAGGCCGCGCTCCAGGTAATAGTTGGAAAGCCCGTGCATATAGAGGGCGTAGTCCAGGCTCGGGTGAGCCGGGTAGGAGCGGATGAAGCGCTGGGCGGCGACCACCGCGGCCGGGTAATCCTGGGACATGAACTGGGCGTAGATCAGGTCCAGCTGCGCCTGTTCGGCATAGGTGCCATAAGGGAAGCGGGCTTCCAGTTCCTTCAGGCTGTCGATGGCGGTCAGGTAATTTTTCGCTTCCAGCGACTCCCGCGCCTGCTTATATTGCTCGACCTCGGTGCGCTCCGGGCTCTCGACGGGCTTGCTGGAACAGGCGCTCACCATCACGGCGATAATCAGTGGCCAAAACAGACGTGGCATTTTTTCCTCGGTTCGACGCGCTACAATGGAGCGCTATTTAATCACAGGTTGCGATATGGGACATCTCGGCGGGGAGAAAATTCAACGCACCGAGCAGGTGAGCGTGGATCACGCCGGCGCCCGCTTGGATCAGGTGGCGGCGGAGCTGTTCGAGGGATTCTCGCGCTCGCGGCTGCAAACCTGGATCAAGCAAGGCGCTCTGACCGTCAACGGCCGCAAGGCGCGCCCCAAGGACAAACTGGTGGGCGGCGAGAGCCTGACCCTGGAGGCGGAGCTGGCGCCGGAGCTGGAGGATCAGCCCGAGGCAATCAGTTTGCCGGTGGTGTACGAGGATGAGGATCTGATCGTCATCAACAAGCCGGCGGGACTGGTGGTGCATCCGGCGGCGGGGCATGCCGACGGAACCTTGCTCAATGGGCTGCTCCATTTGGATGAACGTCTCTCAAGTCTGCCCCGGGCCGGCATTGTCCACCGCCTGGATCGGGATACCACCGGTCTGATGGTGGTGGCCCGATCCCTGGAGGCGCATAGCGGGCTGGTGGCGCAACTGCAGGACAAGAGTCTGCATCGTGAGTACGAAGCCATCGCTGTCGGGGTGATGACCGGCGGCGGCACCGTGGATGCGCCCATAGGCCGTCATCCGGTGGACCGTAAACGCCAGGCGGTGGTGGCTCAGGGGGGCAAGCCGGCGGTGACGCACTTCCGTGTGATGGACCGCTACCGGGCTCACACCCGGATCCAGGTCCGTTTGGAAACCGGACGGACTCATCAGATTCGCGTTCACATGGCTCACCGCCACTATCCGTTGGTGGGGGATCCGTTGTACGGTGGTCGCCTGAAGTTTCCCGCTGGCGCCACCGAGGCCTTACGCGAGGCGTTGCGCCGGTTCCCCCGGCAGGCCCTGCACGCCCGCCGCCTCGGCCTGGTGCACCCGGTCAGCGGCGAGTATCTGGAATTCGAAACGCCGCTGCCGGAAGACCTGCAGACTCTGATTCGGGTCCTCGAGGAGGACCGGGAGGCGCAATGACGCTGCCGGATGTCAGTCAGTGGCTCTGGCCGGAATGGCACCCGCACCCGCGGGTGCGGTCGGTGGTCACCACCCGCCTGGGGCGTCATTCGCCCCCTCCTTGGGCCGGATTCAATCTCGGCGCCAACTGCGGTGACGAGCCCGCCCGGGTGGAAACCGCCCGCCGCCATGTACACCGGCTGCTGCAAGTGGATCATCCTCCAGCCTGGCTGCAACAGATCCACAGTGACCGGGTCATTCGCGCCGGCGAACGGGGCAACCGCGCCGACGGGGTCTGGACCAACGAGAGCGGCTGGCCTTGTGTGGTGCTCACCGCGGATTGCCTGCCGGTATTACTGGCGCGCCAGGACGGCAGCGCGGTGGCCGCGGTGCACGCTGGCTGGCGCGGGCTGCATGCCGGGATTGTACAAAGAGCGGTGTCGATCCTGGCGCCGGAAGGGGAGGCGCTCTCCGCCTGGATGGGGCCGGCGATTTCCGGGCGCGTCTATCAGGTGGGGGAGGAGGTGCGCCGCGCCTTCATGGAATCCTCGGAACTGTTCGAGCCCGCTTTCACGCGTGACGCCACCCCCGGCCATTGGCGTTTCTCGCTGACCCACGCCGCCACCCTGGTGTTGCATCAGGCCGGTGTGGAAGACGTGTCCGGAGGGGAGCATTGCACCGCCGGCGATCTCACCCACTTCTATTCCTACCGCAAGGAAGGCCAGACCGGCCGTTTCGCTTCTCTGGTTTGGCTTGAGCCCTGATCGGGGCCGGGCCCGCCATCTCCGTTTTTCTTAATCTGGATCAATATCGGCGGTTTTTCCGGGATGGGCTGCTTGAATTCCAGGGCGCCGCCCGCATTTATAGATCAGATTTTGAACAGTCGGTAATAGCCAGTGCCGTTGAAACCAAAAGGGTGGAGGGCTGGTTCTTACGCGCAACCAGGAGAAGTCATTCATGCGAATGGACAAACTGACCGCTCGTCTGCAGGAAGCTTTGGGCGAAGCCCAATCGCTGGCGGTGGGACAGAGCCACAATGCCATCGAGCCGGTGCATCTGATGCTGGCTCTGCTACAACAACGCGGCGGCGTCGCCACGCCGTTGCTGGAAAAGGCCGGCGCCAATCCGGCCGATGTGATCACCGCTCTGAAGATGGCGATGGACAAGCTGCCCACCGTAGGCCAGTTCACCGGAGACGTTCAGCTTTCCCAGAATCTGGGGCGCTTGTTGAACCTGGCGGACCGGGAAGCTCAACAACGCGGTGATCAGTATATTTCCACCGAAGCGGTGTTGCTGGCGGCCTGTGACGACAACGGTGATGTCGGCAAACTGATGAAGAACGCCGGTGTGCGCAAGGCGGTGCTGGCGGAGAAAATCCAGGAAGTTCGTGGTGGTGAATCGGTGGACGACCCCAACGCCGAAGATCGTATGGAGTCCCTCAAGAAGTACACCACGGACCTCACTGCCCGCGCCGAGAGCGGCAAGCTGGATCCGGTGATCGGCCGGGATGATGAAATCCGCCGCACTATTCAGGTGCTACAGCGCCGGACCAAGAACAACCCGGTGCTGATCGGTGAGCCGGGGGTCGGTAAAACCGCCATCGTCGAGGGGCTGGCGCAACGTATCGTCAACGGTGAAGTGCCGGAAGGGCTCAAGGAGAAGCGGGTTCTGTCCCTGGATATGGCGGCGCTGATCGCCGGCGCCAAATACCGTGGCGAGTTCGAGGAACGCCTGAAAGCCGTGCTCAACGAACTGTCCAAGCAGGAAGGGCGGGTGATCCTGTTCATCGATGAGCTGCACACCATGGTCGGCGCCGGCAAGGCCGATGGCGCCATGGACGCGGGCAACATGCTCAAGCCAGCGTTGGCGCGCGGTGAGCTGCATTGCGTCGGTGCCACCACGCTGAACGAGTATCGTCAGTACATTGAAAAAGACGCCGCTCTGGAACGTCGTTTCCAGAAAGTACTGGTGGACGAACCGTCGGTGGAAGACACCATCGCCATCCTGCGTGGCCTGAAGGAACGCTATGAGGTTCACCATGGTGTCGACATCACTGACGGCGCCATCATCGCCGCCGCCAAACTGAGCCATCGTTATATCACCGACCGCCAGTTGCCGGACAAGGCCATCGATCTGATCGATGAAGCGGCCAGCCGTATCCGTATGGAAATCGATTCCATGCCGGAAGAAATGGACCGCCTCGATCGGCGCCTGATCCAACTGAAGATGGAGCGGGAAGCGCTGCGCAAGGAAGAGGACGAGGCAAGCAGGAAACGGCTGGAAAAACTGGAGGCGGACATCGCGGCCCTGGAGAAGGAATACGCCGATCTGGAAGAGATCTGGAACGCGGAGAAAGCCGCGTTGCAGGGCGCTCAACAGTACAAGGCGGAACTGGAACAGGCCCGTGTGGATATGGAGCAGGCACGCCGCGCCGGCGACCTGAACCGCATGTCCGAGTTGCAGTACGGGGTGATCCCGGAGCTGGAGAAGAAGGTTCAGCAGGCCCAGGAGCGCGAGGAAGCCGCTCAGGTGGAAACCCAGTTGCTACGCAACAAGGTTACCGATGAGGAAGTGGCGGAAGTGGTTTCCAAATGGACCGGGATTCCGGTGTCCAAGATGCTGGAGGGCGAGCGCGAGAAGCTGTTGCGCATGGAAGAGGCGCTGCATCATCGCGTGGTTGGCCAGGAAGAGGCGGTGGAAGCGGTCTCCAACGCGGTGCGGCGTTCCCGCGCCGGGCTGTCGGATCCGAACCGTCCGAATGGCAGCTTCCTGTTCCTCGGCCCCACCGGGGTGGGTAAGACGGAGCTGTGCAAGGCGCTGGCCGGTTTCCTGTTCGATACCGAGGAAGCCATGGTGCGCATCGACATGTCCGAGTTCATGGAGAAGCATTCCGTGGCCAGGCTGATCGGCGCGCCTCCGGGCTATGTCGGTTATGAGGAAGGCGGTTATCTCACCGAGGCGGTACGCCGTAAACCGTATTCCGTGGTGTTGCTGGATGAAGTGGAAAAAGCGCACCCGGATGTCTTCAACGTGCTGCTGCAAGTGCTGGAAGACGGCCGCCTTACCGATGGCCAGGGCCGCACCGTGGACTTCCGTAACACGGTGGTGGTGATGACCTCGAACCTGGGGTCGGACCTGATCCAACGCATGGCCGGCGAAGGCGATTATGAAGCAATGAAAGCCGCGGTAATGGAGGTGGTCGGCCAGCATTTCCGTCCGGAGTTCATCAACCGGGTGGACGAGACGGTGGTATTCCACCCGTTGGGGCAGGCGCAGTTGAAAGGAATCGCCGGCATTCAGCTCGACTATCTGCGCAAGCGGCTGGTGGAGCGGGAAATGTCCCTGACGCTGTCCGACGCGGCGTTGGACAAGCTGGTGGAAGCGGGCTTCGACCCGGTATATGGCGCGCGGCCGCTGAAGCGGGCGATCCAGAACCAGTTGGAGAATCCGCTGGCACAGGCGCTGCTCAAAGGCGAGTTTGTCCAGGGTGATGCCATCAGTGTGGATGTGGCGGACGGCAGGTTCACCTTCACCAAGGGGTGATTGTCCGCGCTGTTCCGGCAAGTACCACAACGCCGGCCTTAGAGCCTGTTTACGATCTATTCACCGCCGCGCCGGAGTTCATTTTTTCGTCAGGCCGTGATTTCGATTGTGCTATGTAGTCGGTCTACATGAACAAGCGTAATCACGGCCTGGCGGAAAAAGGGGCCCGGCCCTTCGGGTTGCGCTTGAAAAGCCGCCAGAGGACGCCCCGGCCTTTGCCTTTGGCCCCACCAAAGCCTGCAGTCCGCGACGCCCTCTGGCGGCTTTTCAAGCAGCAACGCGGTGGCGAATAGATCGTAAACAGGCTCTTAGAGCCGGCGTTGTGCGTTCAGGAGGAACGTCGGAACGGGAAGGTGAACTGTTGCACCACGCCTTCCGGTACCTGGGTGCTGGCGCGGGTGCCGTACCGTGCCGCCAGTTTGTCGGGCATGTGCAGCGTGCCGAACAGTTTGTCGTAGAGCGGCAGGAAGGCGGCGTAATTTTTGTCCACCGCCTCGTCCTCCGAGGAGTGGTGCCAGTGGTGGAATTCCGGGGTGGCGATGACCCAGCGCAGCAGCGGAAAACGGAAACGCACATTGGCGTGGATGAAAATCGCATGGAAGGAAATGAACACCAGATAGGCATACACCGCCGATGGCGAAAAGCCGAGGATGAAGATCGGCAAATAACCGACGAAGCGGTTGGCGACGATTTCCACCAGATGCAGTCGTGATGAGGCAAGCCAGTCCATTTGCTGGGTCGAATGGTGCACGGCGTGAAACTTCCACAACCAGGGCACTTCATGGAATGCCCGGTGAATCCAGTAGCTGCCCAGATCCACCACGATCAGAATCTCGATGAACTGCAGCCACAGCGGCTGGCTGGCGATGGCCTGTTGGAAGCCAATATCGACTTTGTCGTGCAGGAACACCTGAATCGGGATCACGGTGAAGAAGCTAATTAACTGCAGGCCGACATGGCTGAACAGGAAGTACTTCATGTCCGTGATCCAGCCCCGGCGCAGCACTCTTTGCTCGGGGTCCTTCGGATAGATCCGTTCCATCGGGATGAACACCAGGGCCAACACCAGCAGGGTGAGGATGAAATAGTCCAGCCCGGCATAGAGGCTGCGGCCGTCCACCGGCGGCACATCGATCCTGCCGGAGCCGAGCAGGGCGGCCATGCAGGCCATGATCATGCCGGCCAGGCCGTAGCGTGGATCCTGATGGCGCCAGACACTGATAAAGCCGGCACAGAAGGCGATGGCGATACCGGCGAAGAGCACCATGCGCAGCACGTCGGCGCTATAGAAAGCACGAAATTCCGGTGTGGTGAGCAGATTCGGGAACAGAAAACAGAAACCACCGAGCAGGGAAAGCAGGCCGAGGCCGACGGCGACGGTAGCGCTGATCTTGCCCTGGCCGGGGGTCAGATCCACATCCTCGAAGCGTTCTCTCAAATAATCCGTCATGTTGGGCTGTCCTTGGGTAATCACCGGGCTGGGGGCGTGATAGGGATCATAGCATCCGGAACGCCGGAGCTCTTGTTCGATATAAGGAGTCCGATATAGGGCGTCCAGTAACAGGAATTGGGAGCATTTTAAGCCTGAAAGCCGGCAAAGGAACCCGCTTCCAGTGGTAACAAACCGCGTCAGGCCCCCCGGCTATCGCAGAATGATACCGCGGCGCGGGTCTGTTCCAGAATCTCGGCCCGTTTTTCCTGGTCCAGAACCTCCATTTCGCCAGTCTCCGGGTTCTCGCGTCGCACCAGGGGCTTTTCCGTCAGGGCCGCCAGATTACGCCGATGCTGGTCGCAGGCGGCCCGGGTTTCCTCGCTTACGGCGCCGTCAGCTCCGGTGGAGGCGTTTTCCTCGTCGGGACGGGCGCGCCGGGCGCGGTCCTGTTCCAGCCTTTCCAAGGCGTCGGCCTGGTCGGAGCTGGCGGAGCGGCGGGTGCGTACTGATTGGGCTTCCTGGCCCTCCGGGGGCTGCGCGTCATAGTGGGTGACACCCTGGTCGTCCACCCATTTGTAGTAGGTGGCGGCCGGAAGATACGGGCTGGCGATCAGCAAGGCGGCGGCAATGAGTAATGGTTTCATAGTGATCCGGCCCGGAAGCGTGATCCGGGATTCCCTCCGAAAAAAGTATTAGCCACCCAAGCATGCCAATGAAGCCGCCGGCCAGGCAAGGTACTGTGGCCATTAGGGCTTTGAAATCGCCCGCATTTCTGACAATATTAAGACCTTTCCGGAGATCGGGACCCGCAACCACTTACCGGTGGCTGTGTGGCCGGGATTCGGGGCGTCGTTACCGCGGCGTCCGGTGTCAGCAGTATGACTGCATTCTCGTCCCGCTGTGGGAACCTCCGGAGGTTTCTCACCCCGTCGCGGGCGCGATTCCTCCAGGTCCCTCTGCCTGTGTCTGTTGCCGGCCAACCGCCGCGACCGACCCCAGGGTGCTTAAATAGGGCGCCCTATTCCACAGGTAAACGTTGTCCTCCGCTCTCGGCGGAGTGATCGCTATTGTTCTGAACTTAGAGGTAGCAACCGTGGAAATGTTATCCGGCGCGGATATGGTTGTCCGTGCACTGCAAGAAGAGGGTGTGGAGTACATCTTCGGGTATCCCGGAGGTTCCGTTCTGCACATCTACGACGCGTTATTCAAGCAGGACAAAGTCAGTCATATTCTGGTGCGCCATGAGCAGGCGGCGACTCACGCCGCTGACGGCTACGCTCGCGCCACCGGCAAGCCCGGCGTGGTGATGGTGACTTCCGGCCCCGGCGCCACCAATGCCATTACCGGCCTGGCCACCGCCTTCATGGATTCGATTCCGATGATCGTGTTGTCCGGCCAGGTTCGCTCCGACTGGATCGGTGATGACGCCTTCCAGGAGACCGACATGATCGGCGTCTCCCGCCCGGTGGTGAAGCACAGCTTCATGGTTCGCGATCCCAAGGATATCCCGGAGATCTTTAAAAAGGCGTTCTACATCGCCACCACCGGCCGTCCCGGCCCGGTACTGATCGATATTCCCAAGGATCACACCGCCCCCAACAAGACCTTCCCGTACGAATACCCGAAGAAGGTCAAGTTGCGCTCCTACGCGCCGGTGACCCGTGGTCATTCCGGCCAGATCCGCAAGGCGGTGGAAGAGCTGCTCAAGGCCAAACGTCCGGTTATCTATTCCGGTGGCGGCGTGGTTCAGGGCGAGGCCAGCGAAGCGCTGACCAAACTGGCCCGTAAGCTCAACTTCCCGGTGACCAACACTTTGATGGGGTTGGGTGCTTATCCGGGGACCGATCGTCAGTTCCTCGGCATGCTCGGCATGCACGGGACCTACGAAGCCAACATGGCGATGCACAGCGCCGACGTGATCCTGGCCGCCGGTGCGCGGCTGGATGACCGGGTCACCAACAACACCAAGAAGTTCTGCCCCGGGGCCAAGCTGATCCACATCGATATCGATCCGGCCAGCATCTCCAAGAACGTGGCGGCGCACATTCCCATCGTCGGTCCGGTACAGCAGGTACTGGATGAAATGCTGTCCATGCTCGATGAGCAGGACAACGAGCCGGACCACAAGGCGCTGGAGCGCTGGTGGCAGGAAATCGACGGCTGGCGGGAGTTCCACGGCCTGCGCTACGAGACCAATGAAAGCGGCCCGATGAAGCCGCAGCAGGTGGTCGAGGCACTGTACAAGGCGACTGAAGGCAAGGCCTATGTCACCTCCGACGTGGGGCAACATCAGATGTTCGCCGCCCAGTTCTACAAGTTCGACAGCCCGCGCCAATGGATCAACTCCGGCGGCCTCGGCACCATGGGCTTCGGACTGCCAGCGGCCATGGGCGTGCAGTTCGCCTTCCCGGACGCGGTGGTTGCCTGTGTCACTGGTGAAGGCTCGATCCAGATGAACATCCAGGAGCTGTCCACCTGTCTGCAGTATGGTCTGCCGGTGAAGATCATCAACATCAACAACCAGGCCCTCGGCATGGTGCGCCAGTGGCAGGACATGCAGTATGGCGGCCGCCACAGCCAGTCCTATATGGAATCCCTGCCGGACTTCGTCAAACTGGCCGAGTCTTACGGTCATGTGGGCATCAAGGTGGAGAAATTCGAGGACCTGGAGGGCGCCATGAACGAAGCGTTCGCGCTCAAGGACCGGCTGGTCTTCATGGACATCTACGTGGATCCCACCGAGCACGTGTACCCGATGCACATCGCCGATGGCGCCATGCGTGATATGTGGCTGAGCAAGACGGAGCGCACCTGATGAGACGTATCATTTCGATTCTGATGGAAAACGAACCCGGCGCCCTGTCCCGGGTGGTGGCTCTGTTCTCCCAGCGAGGCTACAACATCGAGACGCTCACCGTGGCGCCCACGGAAGATCCGACTCTGTCGCGCCTGACCATGACCACCACCGGTGACGAGTACAAGATCGAGCAGATCACCAAGCACCTCAACAAGCTGATCGAGGTGGTCAAGCTGGTGGATCTCACCGAAGGGGCTCACATCGAACGTGAGATCATGCTCATGAAGATCAAGGCCACCGGTGCCCAGCGCGCGGAAGTGAAGCGCACCGTGGACATCTTCCGTGGCCAGATCGTGGATGTGACCGCTACCGTTTACACCGTTCAGCTCACCGGGACCACCGATAAGCTGGAGGCGTTCATCAACGCCATCGGTGAAACCCAGGTGCTGGAAGTGGTGCGCTCCGGCGTGTCCGGCATTGCCCGTGGGGAGAAAGTGTTGAGCCTGTGACGGTTCGCGCTATCGACCGGAAACAACGAACCCCGCCTGGTGCGGGGTTTGTTGTTTTTGCGCGGGACCCTGGAACGGTGTATCAAGTTCCGGGTAAAAGGAACGTCCCTGTGGTAAACAGCGGAATACGAACCTGTCTGAGTGCAACCCGAGAAAGGTAACCCTGATGATCACCGTCGAATTCTTGCTGACCACGCTGATCGTGGTGCTGATGCCCGGGGCTGGGGTGCTGTGCACGGTGGCGGCGGCGCTGGCCCAGGGCCGAGCGGCCGGCTTTTACGCCGCGCTGGGTTGCACGTTGGGTATTATTCCTCATCTACTGGCGACAGTGCTGGGGCTGGCGGCGATCATGCACACCAGTGCGGTGGTGTTTCAACTGGTGAAGTTCGCCGGGGTGGCTTATCTGCTCTATCTGGCCTGGATGACCTGGAAAAACGGGCTACAGCTCCAGGTGTCCGGAGACGCCGCCGGAATTCGTCCTCTGGCGGTTATCGGCCGTGCCTTTCTGGTCAATGTTCTTAACCCGAAACTCAGTCTGTTCTTCCTGGCGTTCCTGCCTCAGTTTATTCCGCCGGGCAGCCCGTCTCCCTTTGCGCAGCTGTTATTGTTAAGCGGTGTTTTGATGGCGATGACGTTCGCCGTGTTTGTCTGCTATGGGCAACTGGCCCATGGTTTCCGGCGGATGATCATGGCGTCGCCGCGAGTGCGGAACGGTTTGCGCAGAGGGTTCGCCGCCGCCTTTGCCGGTTTGGGCGTGCAGCTGGCGATCAGTGGACGTTGAAGCGGGTGGTTGCCGATAGGTAGAGTGCCAGGGCGATACTGCGGAGGTGCGAGAGGGCATGGTGAAAGGATTTCGCCTCAAAAGGGGGCTATGGGCTTTGCTTGTTGTTGTGGCGGCCGGTTTACTGCTCCCGGAACATGCTCGCATTCCAGTGCAAGGCGCCACGGCCAGTGATTGGCACCCGAAATCCTTCTGGTTTGAACCCTGGGGCGCTTCCGGCGTGCATAAAGGCATCGATATCTTTGCCGTCCGGGGGACGCCGGTGGTTTCCGCCGTTCCTGGTATCCGATTGTATCAGGGGGAACTCAGCCTGGGCGGGAAAGTGGTGATCGTACTGGGGCCGAAATGGCGCCTTCACTACTACGCGCATCTGAATGAGCCGGCCACTCCGATGCCCCTATGGGTGGCGAAAGGGCGCCAAATAGGCGGGGTCGGAGATTCCGGCAATGCCAGGGGGAAGCCTCCTCATTTGCATTATTCGGTACTGTCCCTGATTCCGTTGCCCTGGCGGATGACAACGGAGACGCAGGGCTGGAAGAAGATGTTCTTTCTCGACCCTGTCGATGTATTTACCCCGCGGGGACACTGAAAACCCCCATGTTCCGCTGTGGCCGTCCTGGCGCCGCCCGCGCCTCCCCTCTCCTTGTTTATAGCGCTCCATGAAAACCATTCATTGGTCATGTCGGGCCAGCCCCACCTAGGCTAGGGTCGACTCTGTTCAGCCCATGACAACAACAAGGAGCTGCCATGACTGCAAGCCAGGCCCCGGGCCAGGTCAGGGACGCGGCGGCGTTCGCGGCGGAGCCGGTGTATCAGGCACTGGAAGAAACCGCGGCCCGTTTTCCGCAACATCCCGCTCTGTATTTTGAAGGTGTACGGCTTTCCTATGCCGATTTTCATCGTTTGGTGAACCGGGCAGCCCGGGGGTTTCAGGACCTGGGAGTGAAGCCTGGCGTTCATGTCGGTCTGTTTCTCGGCAACACACCTCACTACGCCATCGCTTTTCTTGGTGTGCTGAGAGCCGGTGGCACCGTCGTCAACTATTCCCCTCTGGATGCGGAACGCACTCTGGCGCACAAGATTGAAGACAGCCACAGCGACATCATGGTGACGCTGGATGTGCCGGAACTGTTGCCACGGATCCGGGGGTTTCTGGAGACCTCCCGTCTGCGGACTCTGGTGGTAGGCTCGCCCACGGACTTCGCCGGCGCTGGCGCTACCAGTGACACAATGGAGGCGGTAATTCTCAGCTTCGCTGACCTGCTCAATAATGACGGGGACTTTCAGCCCTACCCGGTGGCGGACCCGGAAAACACGCTGGCGGTGCTGCAATACACCGGTGGCACCACCGGCGTGCCGAAAGGGGCGGAGCTGACCCACGGCAATCTCACCTGTGGCTGCCAGCAACTGATGGCGGCTTTGGCCGGTGATTTGCAAACCGGTCAGGAACGGGTGCTGGCGGTGCTGCCGCCGTTCCATATTTACTCGATGACGGTGAACCTGCTGTTCGGTATCCGGCTGGCGGCCGAACTCTATTTGCACAGCCGTTTTGATCCCGATGCGGTGCTGAAAGCGGTGCATGAACACCGCCTGTCGGTATTGCCGGCGGTACCCACCATGTTCATCGCGCTGATCCATCACCCTCAGGTGGGGGAGTACGATCTTACTTCTCTGCGGCTGTGTAATTCCGGTGGCGCCCCTTTACCGGTGGAAGTGCAGCAGCGCTTTCAGGAGCTGACCGGGTGCCGTCTCGGTGAAGGCTGGGGCATGACGGAGACCACCGCGGTGGGTACCTACACGCCGCTCACCGGAGAACGCCCGCCGCAAGGTTCCTGTGGCTGTCTGGTGCCCGGTGTGTCGATGAAGATCGCCCCCATGGACGCGGAAGGCTCGCTGGCCGCCGGTGAGCGTGGTGAGATTTGTGTTGCCGGCCCCAATGTCATGCCGCGTTACTGGAACAACCCTGATGCCACCACGGCCTCGTTCACCGAGGACGGTTACTTCCGCACCGGCGATGTGGGTTACATGGACCAGCGCGGCTATGTGTACATCGTCGATCGTACCAAGGACATGATCCTGTGCAGCGGCTACAACGTTTATCCGAGAGTGATCGAGGAAGCCATCTACGAGCACCCGGACGTGGAGGAAGTGTCGGTGATCGGCGTAAAGGACAGTTACCGCGGGCAGTCTCCGATGGCTTTCGTTCGTTTGCGCCAATCCGGCGCCTCTTTGACATTGGAAAGTCTGCAGGACTTTCTCGCTGATCGTCTTGGCAAGCACGAGATGGTGCGTGCATTGGCGTTGCGCGACGAATTACCGAAGACACCGGTGGGCAAGCTGTCTAAGAAAGAACTCTATGACGAGACGGCGTCTTTCTCATTGTGAAGATGTCACGTGATCCTGAATCAGGAGAATAATGATGAAGCTACGAAGATGCCTGGCGTTGCTGGCGTTTGCCGCTGTTTTCATGTCGGGGCCGGGGTACGCCAAGTCCCTGCGTTTCGCTTCCGGTTACCCGCCCAACTCGGTGGCGGAACAGGCCGCTCAGAAGTATACGCAAGTATTGAAGGATGAGACGGATGGCGCGCTTTCCGCCCGGGTCTTTTCGCTGACGCTGCTTAATCTGCTGGAAAGCTCCGCCGGTGTGCGTGACGGTATGGCGGACGCGGCCGTGATATTGTTCCCGTACTTCCCGGGGGAGTATCCGCGTATCAACATGCTGGCGGAGATCTCCATGTTGCTCAACGCCGGTGGTGAAGATCCTGCCCACGCGGGGCTGATTTTCACTGGTGCTTTCTCCGAGTTTCTGTTCCAGTCCTGCCCGGGTTGTCAGAAAGAGCTGGCCGCGCAAAATCAGGTCTTTCTCGGATCCGGCTCCACTCCGACGCTGCCGCTGCTGTGTACCACGCCGATCCGGGAAGCAAAGGATCTGACGGGCAAGCGGGTGCGCACCTCCGGTGCCCAGTGGGCCCGCTGGGTGGAGGAAATGGGCGCCACGCCGATCACCATGTCGGTGAACGAGATCTACGAAGGGCTGAATCAAGGGGTGGTGGATTGCACCGTGCAGACCACCACGGAGCTGTCGATCTTCAAACTGGATGAGGTGGTGACGGATATCACTCTGGGCGTTCCTGGTGGCGTGTTCGGTGGTTCCGGTGTGAACAATATGAACCGTGATACCTGGCGGGGGTTGAGTGAGGCCGAGCGTCGCGCGGTATTGAAAGCCTCGGCGGTGTTTTCAGCGGAGGCCTCCTGGGGCTATGACGCGCTGGGTGCGGAGAATCTGGCCGCCGCGAAAGAAAATGGCATCAATGTGCATCGGGCTGGTGACGCTTTCCGGGCCGCTACCCAGGCCTTCATCGATAAGGATGTGAAAACCATCGCGGAAAACTACCGCAAGCGCTACGGCGTGGAGAACGCCGCTGAGCTGATCGATGCCTTCCGGCCTTTGTTGCAGCGCTGGCAAGATCTGGTGGGCGGCGTTGAGAGTCCGGAGCAGTTGGCACAGCTGTATTGGCGCGAGGTGTTCTCGAAAGTCGATCCGGCCCGTTACGGAATGTGATCGGATGGGAAGAGCCGTCAGCCTGGATTCTGCTGGTTCCAGAAGGCGTCGATCAGCGGTTCCCCCAGTCTCTTCTCCAGAGCAAACAATCCTACCTCGTAAGCTTCCAGCCGTGGCTGCACATCGAGAATGCGGATGCGGCTGGCAAGCGGGCTGTTATCGAGCACGATCTGCGGCACCACGCCGACGCCAAACCCCAGACTGACCATGCTGACGATGGCCTCGTTGCCGCTGACCTGGGCGTAGATCTGCGGGCGCAGGCCCAGATCCCGAAACCAGCGGTCGGTACGCTCCCGGGCCAGCCCCTCCTCGGACAGAATCATGGGGACGTCCCGCCAGGCGTTGCCGGCGGCCTTGCCGGACAGCCGTTCGGCCAGCTGCGGTTGACTGGCGGGGGCGATGAACAGCAGGGCCGAGCGGGTTACCGGGTGAAAGGCGATACCATTGGGCATTTGCACCGGACGGGCGCCGACGGCGATGTCCTCGGTGCCGGACAGAACCCGTTCCTCGGCCTGGGCCGGATCGCCGGTGTGTAACTTGATCTCGATGCGAGGGAAGTTGGCGCGGAAGCTGCTGAGCATGTCGTGGAGAAAGCTGTAGCTGGCGGTGACCGAACAATACAGGCTTAGTTCGCCGCGGAGCACCCGCTGGTCATCCTGCAGTGCCAGGCGTACCGTATTCCAGTCGCTCACCGCCTGGCGCGCATAGTCGCGGAAGCGCTCCCCTTCGCGGGTGAGGCTGACCCGGCGATTGTCCCGATACAGCAAAGTGGTGCCGACCTCCTGCTCCAACTGCCGGATGCTGCGGCTCAGCGCGGAGGGGCTGATGTGGCATAAACGGCTGGTGCGGCCGAAGTGCAGGGTTTCGGCCAGGGTCAGGAAATGTTCCAGAGCGCGGATATCCATCGCGGGGTCCATAGGCAGGGTTTGTTGCGAATTTCGGCATGCAGCATTGCAAATATATCATTTTACGCAATGCCCTTGATAGCCTATCGTGACCAGCCAGTGCTGGCCTGCCGGGCCGCTTCGCATTCACTCCACACATTCACTGCATAACAGGATTACGACCATGCAAGTCTATTACGACAAAGACTGTGACCTCTCTCTGGTCCAGGGCAAGAAAGTGGCCATCGTTGGTTACGGCTCCCAGGGCCATGCCCATGCCAACAACCTGAAGGACTCCGGTGTGGACGTAACCGTGGCGCTGCGTCCAGGTTCGGCCTCCGCCGCCAAAGCGGAAGCAGCCGGCCTCAAGGTCACCAGCGTTCCGGAAGCGGTGAAGCAGGCGGATGTAGTAATGGTACTGGCGCCGGACGAGTACCAGGCGGCGATCTACCAGAACGAAATCGAACCGAACCTGAAGCAGGGCGCGACCCTGGCTTTCGCCCACGGTTTCTGCATCCATTACAACCAGATCGTGCCGCGTAAGGATCTGGACGTGATCATGATCGCGCCGAAAGCCCCGGGCCACACGGTGCGCACCGAGTTCACCAAAGGCGGTGGTATCCCTGATCTGATCGCGATCTTCCAGGACGCGTCCGGTCAGGCCAAGGACCTGGCACTGTCCTACGCTTGCGGTATCGGCGGCGGCCGCACCGGTATCATCGAGACCACCTTCAAGGACGAAACCGAAACCGACTTGTTCGGCGAGCAGGCGGTACTCTGCGGTGGCTGCGTGGAGCTGGTGAAAGCGGGCTTCGAGACCCTGGTGGAAGCCGGGTACGCGCCGGAAATGGCGTACTTCGAGTGTCTGCACGAACTGAAGCTGATCGTCGATCTGATGTACGAAGGCGGCATCGCCAACATGAACTACTCCATCTCCAACAATGCGGAGTTTGGTGAGTACACCACCGGTCAGGAAGTGATCAACGACCAGTCCCGTGAAGCCATGCGCAATGCCCTGAAGCGCATCCAGAATGGCGAATACGCAAAAATGTTTATTTCGGAAGGCGATCTGAACTATCCGAGCATGACCGCTCGTCGTCGTCTGAATGCGGAGCACCCCATCGAGCAGGTGGGTGAGAAGCTGCGCAGCATGATGCCGTGGATCCAGGCCAACCAGATCGTCGACAAGAGCAAGAACTGATAGCGGCTCTGTGTCCGTGATCGACCAAAACGCGCCTCCGGGCGCGTTTTTTTTGGCCGCCGTCCGTCGCGGGCATCCTGGTCATCCCGGGCGCCGGGGCGAGGTGGCGCCAGGAAATTTTTTGTTGGGGTTGGCTGCGTTAGACTAGGCGCACCTTTTCAGTCGGCGATACATCATGACCAAGCAGCAAGAGGAAGCCCCGCAAAGCGGGACACCGGAAACCTTCGAGGTAGTGGAGGCGGAGCAGCGCACCGGGGCGCGCTACAAGGGGGTGTACCTGCTCCCTAACCTGTTTACCACCGGGGCCCTGTTCGCCGGCTTCTACGCCATCGTCGCCGCCATGAACGGTCTGTTCGAGAACGCGGCCATCGGCATTATCGTCGCCGGCATCCTGGATGGCATGGATGGCGGCGTGGCGCGGCTGACCAATACCCAGAGCAAGTTCGGGGCGGAATACGACTCTCTGTCCGACTGTGTGGCCTTTGGCGTGGCGCCGGGGCTGGTGGCGTACTCCTGGGGTCTGTCGGAGCTGGGCAAGTTCGGCTGGATGGCGGCGTTCATCTATGTGGCCTGTGCGGCGTTGCGTCTGGCGCGCTTCAATGTGCAAGCGGAGACCACCGACAAACGTTTCTTTATCGGCCTGCCTAGCCCCACGGGCGCCGGGCTGGTGGCGACCCTGGTGTGGCTCGGGGCCAGCCGTGGCGTGGACGGTAATGACATCTCCTGGATCGTCGCGCTGGCCGTGGCGGGCGCTGGTCTGCTGATGGTGTCTTCCGTGCGCTACCACTCTTTCAAGGAGTTTCATATCGGAAGGGTGCCATTCAAGGTCCTGCTGGGGGTCATTGTTGCTTTTGCCATTGTCTTCCTGGATCCGCCACTGGTGCTGTTGAGCGTGGCAGTGATCTATGTGGTGGTGGGGCTGCTGCTCAATCTCTGGCAACTGCGTAAGCGATCGGATAGCTGATCGGGCTCGAATCCGGATTTCCGCAGGGGCGCCATGGGCGCCCCTTGTTCTTCCCAGGATGAGCTGGGGAGGGCGAAAATGGTTGAAAAACCAGCGCCATGGAGT
Organism: Alloalcanivorax xenomutans; assembly: GCF_900217905.1. GTDB lineage: Bacteria > Pseudomonadota > Gammaproteobacteria > Pseudomonadales > Alcanivoracaceae > Alloalcanivorax > Alloalcanivorax xenomutans. Next base: position 294 of record NZ_OBMO01000018.1, on the reverse strand, counting down.
AAAAAATAGACGTTTGAGAGGGTGTTCGCTTAAAAGGTGACCGTTTGATAAAAAAGAGATGAAAAAGGTGTTGACGCCCTGACGGAAATCCCTAGAATGCGCCCCCACAACGACGGCGGACACGGCGCAACGCCAAACCAGGCAACGCCAGGAAGTCGTCGGGAAGCAAGGCTTCCAACGCTCTTTAACAATCAGGCAAGCAAACGTGTGGGACCTGTTTGGGGTCGAGTTCTTGACTAGATATCGACTCTGAACAAGTCAACCCAGTTGAGTTGTAATGAGTTGAGCATGATT
>NZ_OBMO01000047.1 GCF_900217905.1 Alloalcanivorax xenomutans | reverse complement strand
CCCACATTCTCTTAAATCTGAACGGTATCCGGGCTCTCCTCACAGCGGGATGAAGCCGTATAAGCAAGGGAAGACACGAGAGATGGCGTTTATTGGTATTGATGTCAGCAAGAAGAAACTGGACGTGCTGTGGCTGCGGCAGTCCCGTCCCCAGAAGATCAAGACACGGGTTTTCCTGAATCAGCCGGGCAAGCAGGATGAGGTTGTCCAGTGACTGTTCAAGCAGACAGGCGAAGCCCCTTCCGATATCCATGTTGTGCTGGAAGCGACCAGCGTGTATCACGAGCATCTGACCTATGCGCTCTACGAGGCGGGCATTCAGGTCTATGTAGCGAACCCGGCGCGAACCCGGGATTTTGCCAAGAGTGAAGGGTTCCTGAGCAAGACGGACAAGATGGATTCACTGGTCCTGGCGCTGTATGCGAAAGAAAAGCATGAGCGGCTGCATCGCTGGCAGCCAGAGGCGCCGGAAATCAGGCAGTTGCGGGCGCTGATGCGCCGTCTGGAAGCGCTGGAGAAAGACCATCAACGAGAACAGAACCGGCTTGAGAAAGCGGAATTTGCCCAGTCCAGTGATCGGGTGATTACCTCTATCAAGGAAATGATTGCCGCGCTGGAGGAAGAGATCCGAAAGCTGAAACAGGATATCGACGACCATATTGATGGCCACCCGCAGTTGAAGAAAGATCGGGCCTTACTGAGGAGCATCCAGGGCGTTGGCGATGTGGTCTCCCGCGAACTCCTATCCCTGATCCACAGCCGCCGGTTCCAGTCTGCCAAACAGTGCGCGGCGTTCGTCGGCTTGGTGCCTATGCACCACGAATCGGGCGAGTCGAAGAAGCCTGCAAAGAGACAAAGAGGAGGCCGGTCGAGTGTTCGCGGCAAGCTTTACATGGCTGCGGTGACGGCCTGTACTCATAACCGAGATATCCATGCACTGCGAATGCGGATGGAGGCCAGAGGCAAGTCAGGAATGGCCATTGTGGTTGCGGCCATGCGCAAGATGGTGCAAATCGCCTATGGGGTGATCAAGCATCAGCAGGCCTATACCCCGCAAGTCGCTTAGAGACGGCTTGCAGGGTAGGGAGAGAGACGGTATCTACAG